>NZ_CP060495.1:2542500-3191507 GCF_014334095.1 Novosphingopyxis iocasae | reverse complement strand
GATCGCCAATTTGCTACCCACTGTTTATCCACCCCTTTCTTCACAGGCGCAGCTGCGCGCCGGCAAAAGGCACAATGATCCCTCCATCGGAAAGCGACGCCTTCCGATGCCCACTCATTTCGATGCCTGTTGGAACAGTTCGCGATCGCGACGCTCGCTGCCCAGACCCCGTTTGTAGACAGCAAAAATGGCTGGGCACAAGTGGTGCACAGTGAAAAAAAAATGAAATACCGCATTGACTCGGCAATGCGCGGCTTTCTCGAAAAAGGCCCTAAAACCCTAGTGTTTCAGCCGATTAGTTAACAGCGGGCGGCCGAGCATCAGGCACGAATCGTGGAGTCACCGTTCGTCATCTCAGCGTCATTCAGCAGACACAAAAAACCCCGCGGCGGCGGACCGGCGCGGGGTTCTTTGAAACCGTTCGGAGGTGAGGCCGAATCAGATGGCGGCGATCCGCTTGTTGAGGCGGCTCATCTTCCGGGCCGCCACATTGCGGTGGTAAACACCCTTGGAAACGCCGCGCGCCAGCTCAGGCTGCATGTCCTTCAGCGCCTGATTGGCCTGATCCTTGTCGCCGGATTCGATCGCGGTTTCCACCTTCTTGATGAAGGTGCGGATGCGGCTGACGCGGTTCTTGTTGACCGCCTCGCGCTTCTCGTTGCGGCGGATCCGTTTTTTAGCCTGCGGCGTATTGGCCATGAAGTCCTCGGGGTCTCATCATCAAAACAAAAAGACCGCGCATCGCGGCGCGGTCGCATCAAGCGTCGCACATAAGCGAAGTCGGTCCGTCCGTCAACCGCTTCTGCTGCGGCGACGGGGCGAAATTCAGTCCGGCGTCCGCGCCAGCCCGCTGGCGGCCTCCGCGCGGGAGCGAATCGCGTCATAGTCGGTCTCGCCTTTGGGCACCAGCCAGCTTCCGCCCACACAAAGAACAGGATCGAGCGCCAGCCAGTCCGGCGCGCTCGATTCGGTGATGCCGCCGGTGGGGCAGAACTGGATACCGCCGAACGGACCGGCCAGCGCCTTCAGCGCAGAGATGCCGCCCGAAGCCTCGGCCGGGAAGAATTTGAAGTGCTTGAGGCCATGGTCGAGGCCGCGCATGATATCGCCCGAGTTCGCGATGCCCGGCAGCAGCGGAACTTGCTCGCGATGCGCGGCGTCCGCCAGATTGTCGGTCAGGCCGGGCGAGACGATAAATTCCGCGCCCGCCGCGATCGAACGCTCCAGCGCGCGTGCGTTCAGCACGGTACCCGCGCCGACGATCGCGCCGTCCACCTGCTTCATCTCGGCAATAGCGTTCAGTGCCGCTTCGGTACGCAGCGTCACTTCGAGCACGCGAAGTCCCCCTGCGACCAATGCCTCGGCGATCGGCTTGGCGGTGGCCACGTCGTCGATCACCAGAACGGGGATCACGGGCGCGGTACGCATGATGGTTTCGATCGGCGTCATGCAATATCCTTGGCAAAAGCGGCTGCGGCCCCGAACAGGCCGGGCTCGGGATGGGTGATGAGCTTGACGGGCTGGCGCTCCATCAAAGACTGGAAGCGTCCCTTTGCCGCGAATCGCTCGGCAAAGCCGGAACGCGGCAGAAAATCGGCAAGCCGCGCACCAAGACCGCCCGCCAGAACGACCGGGCCGGGCCCATGGGTCAGCGCGATATCGCCGACCACCGCGCCCAGGCACAGGCAAAAGCGGTCGAGCGCGGCCTCGGCGATGCTGTCGCGCCCTTCCAGCGCAATGCTCCAGAGCGTCTTGTCGTCGCCCTTGGGCACATCGCTGCCTTCCAGTTCGGCCAGCACGTCCCAGATCGCGCGCAGCCCGCCGCCCGCGACGACCCGCTCCACCGACACGCGGTTGTGCTTCTTGCGCAGATGCGTGAGCACGTGCTCCTCGACCTCGTCCAGCGGCGCGAAATCGCTGTGCCCGCCCTCGGTCGGCAGCACATGCACCCTGCCCTTTTCGCGGTAGAGCAATGCGACGCCAAGACCAGTGCCCGGGCCCACGACCGAAATCACGCCTTCTTGCGGAAGTGGACCTTCCGGCCCGGTGATATGCATCAACTGATCGTCATCGACCGCGGCAACAGCATGGGCGACCGCCTCGAAATCGTTGACCAGCACCCGGTGCTCCAGCTTCAGCCGCTCGTTCATCAGCGCCGGCCGCACGATCCAGGGATTGTTGGTGAACTTGATCGCATCACTGCGAATCGGCGCGGCGATCGCGATGGCACCATAAGGCGGCAGCGGCTCGTCCAGCGTCTCGCCATAGGCCTCCCAAGCGATCTGCAGGCTCGCATGGTCCGCCGCACGCATCTTGGTGGCCTCGCCCAGCGAGACGACCTTGCCGCCCTCCACTTCAGCGATGGCGAAGCGGGCATGGGTGCCGCCGATGTCTGCGGTGACGATCTTCATAACCTACAGCCCCGCTTCGGCCAGCATGGCGGAGCCGCCAAGCTCCGCCTCGTCGGCATTGGCGCGCATCAGGCCGAACAACTCGCGGCCAAGCCCGAGATTGCCGAGATGCGCGGGCGCGTTCTCGCGCGCGTCCCATTCGGCGGCGTCCACCTTCGCCTCGACCACGCCCTCGCGCGCGCAGACGCGCACGATATCGCCGTCGCGCAGCTTGCCGATCGGCCCGCCGCCGAGTGCTTCTGGAGACAGATGGATCGCCGCGGGCACTTTACCACTGGCACCGGACATGCGCCCGTCGGTGAGCAGGGCCACGCGGAAACCGCGGTCCTGCAGCACGCCGAGCGGCGGAGTGAGCTTGTGCAACTCCGGCATGCCGTTGGCCTTGGGGCCCTGATGGCGCACCACGACGACCACGTCCTTGTTCAACTCGCCCGCCTCGAACGCGGTGCGCACCTGATCCTGCTCCTCGAAAATCCGGCAGGGCGCCTCGATGGTCCAGCGGTCTTCGTCCACCGCGCTGGTCTTCATGATGCAGCGGCCCAGATTGCCTTCCAGGAGGGCAAGGCCGCCCGTTGCCTGAAACGGCGCATCGACGGGGCGCAGCATCGTATCGTCGGCGCTTTCCTCCGGGGCGGGGCGCCATTCCAGCGCCTCGTCGACCAGAAACGGTTCGTCGCCATAAGCGGTGAGGTCCGAATGCCAGACGGTCATAATGTCGGGATGCAGGAAACCACCGCCGATCAGCTCGCGGATGACATAGCCCATGCCGCCCGCCGCCTGGAAATGGTTCACGTCGCCCGAGCCATTGGGATAGATGCGGCTGAGCAGCGGCACGACATCGGCCAGATCGCTGAAATCCTGCCAGTCGACACTGATGCCGGCGGCGCGCGCAAAGGCGGGAATGTGAATGGTGTGGTTGGTCGATCCGCCGGTAGCGAGCAGGCCGACGATGGCGTTCACGATCGCCTTTTCATCGACCACGCGGCCCACTGGCCGATAATCCTCGCCGTCCGCACCAATTTCGGTCACGCGGTGCACGGCGGCGCGGGTCAGCTCCTGCCGGATCTTGGTACCCGGATTGGGGAAGGCGGCACCCGGCACATGCAGGCCCATCACTTCCATCATCATCTGGTTCGAATTGGCGGTGCCGTAGAAAGTGCAGGTGCCCATGCCGTGATAGCTGGCGCTTTCGGCCTCCAGCAGTTCCTTGCGCCCCACCTTGCCTTCCGCATAAAGCTGGCGGACGCGTTGCTTTTCCTTGTTGGCGAGGCCCGACGGCATTGGCCCCGCAGGCACGAAGATCGTCGGCAGATGGCCAAAGCGCAGCGCCGCGATCAGCAGGCCCGGCACGATCTTGTCGCAGATGCCGAGCATCAGCGTGCCTTCGTACATGGCATGGCTGAGGCCCACGGCGCTGGCCATCGCAATGGTGTCGCGGCTGAACAGGGATAGCTCCATGCCGTCCTGCCCCTGCGTCACGCCGTCGCACATCGCAGGGACGCCGCCTGCGACCTGCGCCGTCGCGCCCTTTTCGCGCGCGAACACCTTCATCTGTTCGGGATAGCGATAATAAGGCGCGTGGGCCGACAGCATGTCGTTATAGGCGGTAACGATGGCGAGATTGGGCGCACGCTCCTGCCGAATTGTCGCCTTGTCTTCCCCGCTTGCAGCGAAAGCATGGGCCAGATTGCCGCAGCTCAGGACGGAGCGGCGGGTACCCTCCTCGCGCTGGCGGTCGATCAGATCGAGATAGCGGGCACGACCTTCGCGCGACTTTTCGATCACGCGTTCGGTGACTTCGGCAACTTTGGGGTGAAGGCTCATGGGGTTACGGTCCTTCGTAGACGATGAGGTTCTTTTTCAGCTGCGCGATGAACCGCGCGATCGGCAGGCCGGAGGCCTCGCCCTGTTCCACGGCCTGGTCGAGCGTGGCGCTCTTCTCCTTGCCGGAAATGACCATGATGATCGAATTGGCGTTGGAAATGCACGGCACCGAAAGGCTGATCCGCGCGACCGGTGCTTCGGGCGGCAGCGGATCGGGACGCACGCGCACCGCCTTGGCCTGCGCCGGAGGGGCGAACGCGGTGTCGTAATCCGGACCCGGGAACACGCTGGCGAAATGACCGTCCGTGCCCATGCCGAGCCAGATAAGGTCGAGCGGGAAGTTCAGCTTGTCGGCGATGCCGCGCGCCTCGACCGCGGCCTGCGCCTCGTTTCCGGAGGTTTCGAACAACGGCGTAATCGTTGCGCCGGTATCGCCAAAGGTGCGGCGCAGCACGGCGATGTTCGAAAGCTCGCTGTCTTCGTCCACGATGCGATCGTCCGCGGGGATGATCGACACCTTGCTCCAGCCGACATTGGTGCGGGACAGCTTCTCGTAAATCGGAAAGGGGCTCGATCCGCCGGACAGCGCGATTAGCGCCTGGCCCCGCTCAAGCAGCGCGTCGCGGATCGTCTTGGTGACGTCCGCGGCGACCTTGTCGCGCAGTTCCTCGATGGTGCCGAAGCGCCTGCGATCAATCATGCCAGCTCACTCCGTCGCGTTCCGTCAAGGCAATGGCGGAGCTTGGTCCCCATCCACCGCTATTATAAGGTTTGGGCGTCTTGCCGCTGGTCTTCCAGCTGTCGCGGATCGCATCGATCCACTTCCACTGCGCTTCCACCTCGTCGCGGCGCACGAACAGCGTCTGATCGCCTTCGACCAGATCGAGCAGCAGCCGCTCATAGGCGATGCGGCGACGCGTGCCGGCAAAGGCCTGGCTGAGCGAGAGGTCCAGCGGCACTTCGCGCAGCACGATCTTGTCCCGGTCCAGCCCCGGCTCCTTGGCCATCACCAGCAGGCGGACATATTCCTCCGGCTGCAGGCGGATGATGAGCGTGTTCGCCTCCAGCCGCCCGTCGCGGGCGCTGAAAATGTTGTGCGGCACGGGCTTGAACTGCACCACGATCTCGCTGCGCCGATCGGCCATGCGCTTGCCTGTGCGCAGATAGAAGGGCACGCCCTGCCAGCGCCAATTGTCGACATGGGCCTTCAGCGCGACGAAGGTTTCGGTGTCCGACGGCTCACCCAGATCCTTTTCGTAACTGCCGACCGCTTCGCCCTTCACCGCGCCGTCATTATACTGTCCGGTCACGCTGTCGCCTTCCGGCACGGGCCGCAGCGCGCGCAGCACCTTCACCTTTTCATCGCGGATCGCGGTAGCGTCGAAATCCACCGGCGGCTCCATCGCGATGAGCGCGAGCAGCTGGAGCATATGGTTCTGCACCATATCGCGCAGCGCCCCGGTGCCGTCATAGAAGTCCGCGCGCCCTTCCAGGCCCACCGTCTCTGTCACCGTGATCTGCACATGATCGATATTGTTCGAATTCCAGACCGGCTCGAACAGCATATTGGCAAAGCGCAGCGCCATCAGGTTCTGCACCGTCTCCTTGCCCAGATAATGGTCGATCCGGAACGTCCGCGATTCCGGGAAGACCGCGGCGACGGCGTCGTTGATCTGCGCGGAGCTTTCAAAATCGGTGCCAAGCGGTTTTTCCAAGCCGATACGGACATTGTCGCCCGCAAGGCCGGCCGATTCGAGCCCCTTGATGGTCGGCTCGAACAGGAACGGCGCGGTCGACAGGAAGATGGCGAGGCCGCAGCTGATGTCCCCTACCTTCTTCGCCAAATCGTCGAACCCCTCGATGGTCGAGGCGTCGAGCGGCTGGTAATAAAGGCGGTCGAGGAAGCTGGAGATCGCGCCCTCGTCCTTGCGGTCCTTCGGCAGGAACTCTTCCAGCGCCTCACGCGCCATGTAGCGGAAACCGTCGTCGGTCAGTTCGCTGCGGGCGGTACCGAAAATCTTGAGGTTCGGTGCAATCAGCTCGTCCGCGTGCAGGGCGTAGAGCGAGGGCAGCAGCATGCGCTTGGCAAGATCGCCCGTGGCACCGAAGAGGATAAGGTTCTGGCAGCGCTGGACCGCGTCCGAGTTCATGGCGTTGCGAATAGCTGATACTCCCAGGGAGCGAGGGACATGTGGGTGCCGGCGTCGAAGGTCACGCTCTTGCCGGTCTTAAAGCTTCGATAGCGACCATGTTCCAGTTCGGTAGGAAAATCCACCTCGACGGGCTTGTCGGAGAGATTGAATATACCCAGCACCGTTTCATCCTCGTTCCGGCGAACCCAGCTGAGCACCTGCTGCGGCGCGGTATTTTCCACCTTGATCATGCGCGCGCCCCACTGGCCGTTGTGCAGCACCTTGTGAGCGTCGCGGAAGGCGATGAGGCGGTTGAACAGATCGCCCAGATCGCAATCCTTGGCCTGGCTCCAGTCGATCGGATCTTTCTCGAAAAATTCCAGGCGCTTGGCGTTGCAGGCTTCCTGACCGTTGTAGATCATGGGCATGCCCTCGCCGGTAAAGCTCAGCGCGATCATGGCGGGCAGCGCGGCGCCGAAATTCTCGTACTGCGTGCCTTCCCAGGCATTGCTGTCATGATTGGCGATGTAGACCAGCCGCATCGCCTCGTCCGGCCAGGCGCTCACATTCTCGCTATAATAGCCATAGAAGGCGGTGGCATCGGCCTTGCCTTGCGCCACTTCCTTGGCCGTCTTGTGCCATTCCCAGGCGTAAACCGCGTCGAAAGCCTTGCGGGTAAGCTCCGAAGACTTCCACTCGGCGAGCATAAAGACGGGGCGGATCGCCTCCAGATCGGCGCGCACGCCCTCCCAGAAGTCGATGGGCACATAGCCCGCCACATCGGCGCGATAGCCGTCGATCCCGAATTCGCGCACCCAATAGGCCATCGCCTCCGTCATCGCCTTGCGCACGCCGGTCTGATCGTAATTCAGATCGATGATGTCGGACCAGTCCCACCAGGGCGTGGGATGGAAATCGCCCTTCCAGTCCCGCTCATACCATTCGGGATGCTGCGTCACCCAGGTATGATCCCAGGCGGTGTGATTGGCCACCCAATCGAGGATCACATGAAAACCTTGCGCATGGGCGGCATCGACAAAGGCCTTGAGATCCGCCTCGGTGCCGAATTCCGGGTTCACCGCGGTATAGTCCTTCACCGAATAGGGACTGCCGAGCGTGCCCTTGCGGTTCTTTTCCCCGATCGGCTGGATCGGCATCAGCCACAGGATATCGACGCCCAGTTTCTTCAGGCGCGGCAGCTCCTTGATCGCGGCGCGGAAGGTGCCTTCCTTCGTGAACTGGCGGGTGTTGATCTGATAGAGCACCGCCTCCTCGGTCCACGGCGCGTGCTTCAGCGTGACATAGGGCTCGGGCGCATAATCGGCGAGCGTGCGCTGATCGAGCGGCGGGCGCGTATCCTGCGCCGCGGCGGGGGCCGCGATGGCGGCGGCAAGGACCGCGATTGCGCTGAGGGTTACATGCTTCACAGGGCTACTCCTTCGGTTCGGGCGGCTTTGCCGACACGCGGCACGCGCAGCATCGCAAGCGCGGCGGCGGCCATGACGACGGCGGCAAAGGCCATCGTCCAGATCGGTTCGCTGGGGAAAAAGGCCTTCAGCACCGTGCCCATCACCGTGGCGACGATGAGCTGCGGCACCACGATGAACACATTGAACAGGCCCATATAAATGCCGAGCTTGCGGCTCGGCAGGCTGGAGGCAAGGATCGCGTAAGGCATGGCCAGGATCGATGCCCAGGCGATGCCGACCAGCACCTCGGACGCGATCAGCCATTGCGGATCGCGGATAACGAGGAAGCTGGCATAGCCCAGTGCGCCTGCCAGCAGGCAGACCATATGCGTGCGCACCCGCCCGATCGCTGCGGCCATACGCGGCAGCACGAACAGCGCGAAAATGGCGGCGACGCCGTTATAGACCGCGAACAGAATGCCGACCCAGTTGCCCGCGTCGTTATAAGTCGCCGAAGCGGTGTCGGTGACGCCATAGGCATATTGCGCCACCACCGGGGTGGTATAGATCCACATGATGAAGAGCGCGGACCAGCTGAAGAACTGGGCGAGCGCGAGCTTCTTCATCACGTCCGGCATGCCGGAAAAATCGCCGACGATATGGCCGAGCAGATTGGCCTCTCGCCCCTTGCGCGCCATGGAAATCGCCGCGATCGAGGCGAGACCATAGGCAGCTAACAGACCGGCAAGGAGGTAAAGTTCCTTCTCCAGATCGAACTCGGCAACCACGGCGGCGATGATCGCACCCGCTCCGATCCACAGGAAAGACGAGGTAAAGGTACGCGCCGCCAGCGCCCGCACGGGGGACGGCATCTCCTCCTCCGCCGCTGCGCCTTCGAACGCGCGCATCTCTTCGGGGCTGTATTCTTTCGTCGTGACGATGGTCCACAGCACCGCGATCAGCAGCGCCGCGCCGCCGAACCAGAAGCTGAAGCGCACCGTATCCGGCACACCGCCCGCCGCCGCCTCATTGGCCACGCCGAGATGCGCCAGGACATAGGGAAAGACGGAGCCGACCACCGCGCCCGCGCCGATAAAGGCCGTCTGCACCGCATAGCCCGCGGTGTGCTGATCCTTGCCCAGCATGTCGCCGACGAAAGCGCGGAACGGCTCCATCGAGATGTTCAGCGAGGCGTCCAGGATCCACAGCATCATCGCCGCGAACCAGAGTGCCGGGCTATTCGGCATCACGAACAAGGCGATCGCGGCCAGCACCGCACCGGCCAGGAAATAAGGACGTCGGCGGCCGAGGCGGCTCCAGGTGCGGTCCGAATAATGGCCGATGATCGGCTGCACCAGCAGGCCCGTCAGCGGCGCGGCCACCCAGAGCGCGGGCAGATTGTCGAGCGATTCCCCCAGCGACTGAAAGATGCGGCTCATATTCGCGTTCTGCAGCGCGAAACCGATCTGAATGCCGAAAAATCCGAAGCTGATGTTCCACAGCCCGGCAAAGCCCTGGCGCGGCTTCACCGTCGCCTGGCCAGCTTCACCGGCACGTTCGATTGCCTCTTCCAAATGCCCTCTCCACGGCTTTTTATGCCCTGAACAGTGGCCGAGCTCGATCCCCCGCGCAATTGCAAGGGGGGGCCGGGCGTCATGTATTCGTATGTGATCGCCGCGCGGACAGCGCCGCCGCTTAGCTGCTTTCGCGCAGGATCAGCTCGACCGGGAGCAGTTCGGGAGCAACGGCCTGGTTTTCGATCCGCGCGATCAGCGTGTCGACCAGCGCCTCGCCCGCCGCCCGCGCATTCTGCTGCACGGTAGTGAGCGGCGGGCTGGTTTGCGCGGCCGCCGGAATATTGTCGAACCCGGTCACCGCCACATCGCCCGGCACGTCGCGCCCGCGGTCCTTCAGCGCCTGCACCGCGCCCAATGCGATCAAATCGGACGCGCAAACCAGCGCATCGAACGCCGCCCCGCTTTCCAGCAACTGCTCCACCGCCGCAGCTCCTGCGCTCTCCAATGTCAGCGCGTCGACCTGCAGATCGCGGTCGAATTTAATTCCCGCCTCGGCCAGCGCGTCGCAATAGCCGCGATAGCGAGCGCGAAATTCGGGATAGCCCTCGTCGCACCGGCCGATGAAGGCGATGCGGCGGCGCCCCTGCTTCAACAGATGCTCGGTCGCCATGCGCCCGCCTGCCCGGTTATCGCAACCGATGGTAAGGCCGCTGTCATCCGCCTCCGGCGCCCCCCAGCGCACGAAATGAGTGCCCTGCTCGTTCAGCGCGCGCAGCCGCGGGCGATAATCGGCATAATCGCCATAGCCGAGAAGAATGATGCCGTCCGCCTTGCGGCTGTCCTCATAATCGGTGTGCCAGTCGCTCGACAGCTGCTGGAAGCTGATTAGCAGATCGAATCCCGCCTGTGCGCTGCGCCGGGTGATCGATCCCAGCATCGACAGGAAGAACGGGTTGATCAGCGTGTCGTCCGCCGTCGGGTCTTCGAAGAACAGCAGCGCGATGGTGTTGGCCCGCTGAAGGCGAAGCGAGGAGGCGTGCTTGTCGACCGAATAATTGAGCTCGCGCGCAATCTTCTCGATCCGCTCACGGGTTTCCGCGCTGACCGCGCTCGATCCGCGTAAGGCCCGCGAAACGGTGGGCTGAGACACCCCAGCCCGCTCGGCGATATCGAAAGAGGTGACCCGCTGCGTCCCGCTTTTCACCGGCATCCTCCACCCGCGCGGCCTCGCACGTGCCGCCTGAGGGAACTTGGTACGCCCCGCCACATAATATGCAATTCGTCGATGCCCAAATGCCGCGCTTTTTCGCGCTATGTGACATTTATGCGTATACGTATGCCATCTAGCGCGCCCGGCTTCGGCGCGTCATGCCCCCGCACAATGTGAAAGTACTCCGCTCAACGCCCAGCTGTCGGCTGAAACGGTGCGGAGACATATTCCTGGAGGGGAAGTCTGATGAAGTGCTCTAATCGTGGCGCCGAGATGCGTCGTATTTTCGTTCGCAGCTGCAGCCTGATTGCACTTGGTGCGGGGGCCTTCGGCGCGGCGCCGCTGCTTGCGCAAACCCTGCCCGGTGATCCGGTCAACACGACCGAGGAAGAGATCGAGAACGCCGAAAGCGTTCCTACCGAAGTCCCGCAGGATGACGGCGTCATCTCGCCCATCGTTGTCCAAGGCTTCCGGGCTGCACTCGAAACCTCCGTCGCCGAAAAGCGCAACAGCGAGCTGATTCTGGAGTCGGTGACGGCGGAAGACATTGGCAAGCTGCCGGACAGTTCCATCGGCGAGTCTATTGCGCGTCTTCCCGGCGTCACTTCGCAGCGCCTTAACGGACGCGCGAATGTCATCTCCATCCGCGGCCTCGGCCCGGATTTCTCGCAAACGCTCTTGAATGGGCGCGAACAGACCTCCACCGGCGATGCGCGCGCTGTCGAATTCGATCAGTATCCTGCCGAAGTCGTAAATCAGGTCGTGGTCTACAAGACGCCCAGCGCGTCGTTGGTCGGTCAGGGCCTCGTCGGCACCATCGACGTACGCACCATCCGGCCGCTGGAAGCCAAGGAGCGCGTCTTCGCGATCGGCGCGCGCGGCAGCTACGCCGACATCGGCGCGCTCAACTCCGGTTCGAAGGACACCGGCTACCGCGTCAACGCCACCTATGTGGATCAGTTCGCGGACGATAGCCTGGGCCTCGCTCTCTCGGCATCCTATGTCGATGAGCCCTATCAGCTGCAGGAATATAACGCCTGGGGCTATGCCGACCAGAATGGCGACGCGCTGCTGGGCGGTGCCAAGCCCTATGTTACCTCCACCACCCTGAAGCGCTTCGGCACTACCGGCACCTTGCAGTATCGCCCCGCCGATGAGTGGATGGTCACGCTCGATGCGTTCTATTCCAATTTCGACGACGATCAGATCAAGCGCGGCATCGAGCTTCCGCTAGGCTTTGGCGGCGGTTTCGGCGTTAGCTTCGTTCCGAACAGCGGCGCGGTCACGGATGGCACCTATACCTCCGGCACGTTCCAGAACGTCCGCGGCGTAATCCGCAACGATGTCTTCAACCGCAAAGCCGATCTGTATTCCGGAGGCCTCAACGTCAATTATGAGGGCGACGACGGCTGGAACTTCTTTGCCGATTTCGGCTATTCCCGCACCGATCGCAATGAGCTGAGCATCGAAAGCTATTCGGGCACAGGTTATGGCCCCACCGGCGGCGCGGC
Source organism: Novosphingopyxis iocasae (assembly GCF_014334095.1). Lineage (NCBI taxonomy): Bacteria > Pseudomonadati > Pseudomonadota > Alphaproteobacteria > Sphingomonadales > Sphingorhabdaceae > Novosphingopyxis > Novosphingopyxis iocasae. The sequence continues at coordinate 3,179,493 of NZ_CP060495.1, read as the reverse complement.
CGACACGATCGGCTTCACCCTCGACGAGACGGGCGCCACGTTCTCGCCGACGCTGAATTATTCCGATCCCAACCTGATCGTGCTGACGGACCCGCTCGGCTGGGGCGGCAACCGCGTGCAGGGCGGCTATTACAACAACCGCATCGTGAAGGATGAGTTGAAGCAGTACCGTATTGAGGTTTCCAAGGAGATCGAAGACAGCTTCATCAGCGCTGTCACCTTCGGCTTGAACTATACGGATCGTGATAAGAGCCTGACGCCTGATGAGTTCTTCATCACCTTCGGCGGCGCGCAAAGCGCTCCGTTGCCATCCAACCTGCTGCGGGATCCCACGGACCTCACCTATCTCGGCCTCGGCCCGATCGTCAGCTATGATCCGCGCGATCTCATCGACAGCGGCGTCTATACGTTGGAGCGGAACACTTCGAACGATGTGCCCGCAAAGGCGTATCGCATCGCCGAGAACCTCATGACGATGTACCTTCAGGGTAATATCGATCAGACCTTCGGCAGCGCCGTTTTGACAGGTAATTTTGGCGTCCAGGCCATCAACACCGTGCAGAAGTCGAGCGGTCTTGCCTTTGCAGGCGGACAGCAGGTGGCCGTGACGGCCGGTGCATCCTATTGGGACGTGCTGCCGAGCGTAAACCTTTCGCTCCGCTTCGACAGCGGCTTTGTAATCCGTGCCGCCGCGGCGCGGGAGATCATGCGCCCGCGCCTTGACGATTTGCGCGTGGCGATCAGCTATGGCATCGACAACACCAATGCCGCGCTCAGCCCGACGGGCCAGATCCCGTTCCTGAACGGCGGTGGCGGCAACCCGGAACTGCGGCCTTACCGCGCGAACGCGGTGGACCTCAATTTCGAGAAATATTTCGGCACCAGCGGCGTGATCGCGCTGCAGTTGTTCTACAAGGACGTTAAGAGCTTCATCGATACGGCTCCCTTCACATTTGATTATAGCGGCTTTCCGCTTCCGGCAGGTCCTGTGCCGGCGACACGGATCGGCCTTCTCAATGCGCCGACCAACACCGGCGGCGGCAATCTCTACGGTGCCGAGCTTTCGGCCACAGTACCTTTCAACATCGCCACCGAAGCTCTCGAAGGTTTCGGTGTCACCGGCGGCGTAGGATACACCAAGACCGAGATCGAGAACGCGCAAGGCACTGTCACCCAGATCCCGGGTTATTCGGAATGGGTCGCCAACGGTACGCTGTACTTTGAGAAATACGGGTTCAACGCGCGCGGTAGTGTTCGCTATCGCTCTGAATTCCTGGGTGATTTCACCGGCTTCGGCGGCTCTCCCACACGTCGGATCGCGCTGGGCGAGACCATCATCGATGCCCAAATCGGCTATGATTTCGATGGCGGTACGCTGGATGGCCTCTCCGTCTATCTGCAGGGCCAGAACCTGACGGACACCCCGTTCCGCTCCGTAACCTCAAGCGAGAACCCGCTCCAGGTGCTGGATTATCAGCTTTACGGACGCCGGTTCCTGGCAGGCTTCACCTATCGCTTCTAATCTCTCCCATCGGGCGCCGCCGCTCCAACCGGAGCAGGCGGCGCCTCGATCAAAGGGGATAGAGAATGCGTGAACGCCTGGAAAAACTGGTCATCGCCGGAGGCGGCACCGCCGGGTGGATGGCGGCGGCGGCGCTCGCGCGCTTTGCGCCGCCGGGATCGCGGATCGAGCTGGTCGAGAGCGAGGCGATCGGCACCGTCGGCGTGGGCGAGGCGACGATCCCGCAAATCCATCTGTTCAACGGCGCGCTCGGCATCGACGAGGCGGAGTTCCTGCGAGAGACGAAGGGCAGTTTCAAACTCGGCATCGAATTCGACGGCTGGCTACGCGAAGGCGAAAGCTACATGCACGCCTTCGGCAATATCGGCCGGGGCGTGGGCCTCCTGCCCTTCCAGCACTACTGGCTGCGCTCGAAAAAGCTCGGCATCGCCAAGCCGCTGCAGCGTTATTCGCTCAACGAACTGGCGGCGCGCACCATGCGGATGCAGCGCGGTCGCCCGGCACCCAACCTGCCGGAAATGCCCTATGCCTATCATTTCGATGCAGGGCTCTATGCCGCCTTTCTGCGCCGTTATGCCGAGACGCGCGGCGTGGTGCGGCATGAAGGCCGGATTGCATCGGTAGAGCGCGACGGCGAAAGCGGCGCGATCAGCGCGCTGATGCTGGATGACGACCGGCGGGTCGAGGGCGATTTCTTTATCGATTGCACGGGCTTTCGTGCGCTGCTGATTGGGGAGGCGCTGGGCAGCCCGTTCGAGGACTGGAAGCATCATCTGCCGTGCGACCGGGCGGTGGCCGTGCCCTGCGCCAATGGCGGCGAGTTCACGCCCTATACCCGCTCGATCGCGCGCAAGGCGGGCTGGCAGTGGCGCATTCCGCTGCAACACCGCATCGGCAACGGCATGGTCTACAGCTCTGACCATCTCAGCGATGACGAGGCTGCCGAAACGCTGCTCGCCAACCTGGACGGCGCGCCGCAGGGCGATCCGCGCCCGATCCGGTTCCGCACCGGCATGCGGCGCGAACAATGGTCGCACAATTGCCTCGCCATCGGGCTGGCGGCGGGGTTCATGGAGCCGCTGGAATCGACCAGCATCCACCTGATCCAAAGCGCTATCAGCTGTTTCCTCTCGGTCATGCCAAACGGCGCGCCCGATCCGGCGATCGTCGACTGGTTCAACGATCAGGCCGCGTTCGAATGGATGCGCATCCGCGATTTTCTGGTGCTGCATTATGTCGCGAACGAGCGGCGCGGCGAGCCCTTCTGGGATACGGTGCGCGCGCAGGAACTGCCCGAAACGCTCGCCGCGAAGATCGACCAGTGGAAGGCCACCGGCTTCATCCACCGCGAGCATGAAGAACTGTTCACCGAGGTGGGCTGGTTCCAGGTCTTCGCCGGGCAAGGCGTCGAGGCGCGCGGCTACAATCCCATCGCCAACGCGCTGCCCGAAAAGGATTTGCGCGCGCTGCTGGGCGAGACCGAAGCGGCGCTCGTCGAACAGGTCCGGCCGATGGACCACCATATCGATTTTCTCGCGCGCATGATCCGCGCCGGACAGGGAACCCCGTCATGAAATACACCCTCCCCTTCCTGAGCGCATTGGCGCTTGCGACACCCGCCGCGGCGCAGGAGCCGACCCGCTCCGTGCTGGAGGCCATGCGCGAACGGCCGCCGGAGGACGAGATCGTTTATTTCGTGCTGCCCGACCGGTTCGAAAATGGCGACCGCACGAACGATCGCGGCGGCCTGAAGGGCGATCGGCTGACGACGGGCTTCGATCCCGCCGCCAAGGGCTTCTTCCACGGCGGCGACCTGAAGGGCCTGACCGAGCGGCTGGATTATCTGCAAGGCCTCGGCATCACCGCGATCTGGTTCTCGCCGATCTTCCAGAACAAGCCGGTGCAGGGGCCGAAGGGTCAGGAAAGCGCGGGCTATCACGGTTACTGGATCACCGATTTCACGCGGCCGGACCGCCATTTCGGCAGTCCGGACGAGTTCAAGGCCTTCGTAGACGCCGCCCATGCGCGGGGGATGAAGGTCTATATGGACATCATCACCAACCACACGGCCGACGTGATCAAATATCGCGAGACGAGCCCGGAAGGCTATCCCTACCGATCGCGCGCGGACTATCCCTATTCCACCAAGGGCAAGCCCGACGGCGCGCGGATCAACGAAGGGTTCGCGGGCGATCAGGTGATGACGCGCGAAAACTTCGCGAAGCTCACCGATCCCGATTATGCCTACACGCCTTATGTTCCTGAGGGCGAACGCGACGCGAAGGTGCCCGCCTGGCTGAACGACCCGATCTATTATCACAATCGCGGCGATTCGACCTTCACCGGCGAGGACAGCCGCTTTGGAGATTTCTCCGGCCTAGACGATCTGTTCACCGAGCATCCGCGCGTGCTGGAAGGCATGATCGATATCTATGCCGACTGGATCGACCGCACCGGCATCGACGGTTTCCGCATCGACACCGCGCGCCATGTGAACCCGGAATTCTGGCAGGCCTTCGTCCCCGCCATGCTTTCGACGGCAAAAGCGCGCGGCATCCCGAACTTCCACATCTTCGGGGAGGTCTACCGCGAGACGCCCGATAACGGCTATATCGCGCAATATACGCGGCGCGATCATCTGCCCGCCGTGCTAGACTTCGCCTTCCAGGCCGCGGTGCGCGATCTGCTTGGCCGGGGCAAAGGCACCAACGTCCTGTCCGAAACCTTTGACGGCGATGTGCTATACGAAGGCGGAGAGGCGACGGCGCGCACATTGCCCACCTTCCTCGGCAATCATGACATGGGCCGTTTCTCCACGCTGCTGAAGCAGGACATGCCGGATATTTCGCAGGACGAGCTGCTCGCCCGCGTGAAGCTCGGCCATGCCATGTTGATGACGCTGCGCGGATCGCCGGTGATCTATTATGGCGACGAGCAGGGATTCGTCGGCGACGGCAACGACCAACTGGCGCGCGAGGACATGTTCGCCTCCAAGACGGATGTTTATAACGACAATGATCTGATCGGCACCGATGCCACCACCGCGGCCGCGAATTTCGATACCGACCATCCACTCTACCGGCTGATTTCCTCGCTCGCCGCGATCCGCAAGGCGAACCCGGCGCTGAGCGAAGGCCGTCAGATCGTGCGCGGCTATGAGCAGGAGCCGGGGCTGTTCGCCGTCTCCCGCTTCGATCCGGAAACGGGCGCGGAATATCTCATCGCCTTCAACACCAGCGACCAGCCGATCACGCGCAACATCGTCGTCGAGACGAGCACCACCGGCTTCATGCCGCTGGCAGGAAGCTGTCCCGCCGCGCCGACCGCGCCGGGAAGCGTCGCCATCGAACTGCCCGCCTTCGGCTATGCCATCTGCAAGGGAATGCCCACGAAATGAGCAGCATCGCGAGCCTGAAGCAGCAGCCGCAGACCGAAGCCGAGCGCGCCGACTGGTGGCGCGGCGCGGTGATCTACCAGATATATCCGCGCAGCTTTGCCGATTCGAACGGGGACGGGATCGGCGATCTCAACGGCATCACCCGCCATCTGGACCATGTCGCCGATCTTGGCGCCGACGCGATCTGGGTTTCGCCGTTCTTCACCTCGCCGATGCGCGATTTCGGCTATGACATCTCCGATTTCCGCGGCGTCGATCCGATCTTCGGCTCGCTCGACGATTTCGATGCGCTGGTGGAGCGCGCCCATGCGCTGGGCCTCAAGGTCATGATCGATCAGGTCTGGTCGCACTCGTCCAACCAGCATCCCTGGTTCGAGGAAAGCCGCCAGAGCCGCGATAATGCCCGCGCCGACTGGTATGTCTGGCACGATCCCAAGCCCGACGGCAGCCCGCCCAACAACTGGCAATCCGTCTTCGGCGGCCCGGCCTGGACCTGGGACGCGCGGCGCGGGCAATATTATCTGCACAATTTTCTGGCCGAGCAACCGGACCTCAACCTGCACAACCCCGATGTGCAGGCCGCCATTCTGGAGGTGGCGCGCTTCTGGTTCGCGCGCGGCGTCGACGGCTTCCGCATCGATGCGCTGAACTATACGATGCACGACCTCCAGCTACGCAACAATCCGCCGATGCCGGAGGACGGCAAACCCCGCACCCGGCCCTACGACTTCCAGCTGAAGCAGTATAATCAGGGCCATGAAGGCATCGCGTTGTTCCTTGAGCGCGTGCGCGGCGTGGCGGACGAATTCGGCGCCACCTTCACCCTTGCCGAGGTCGGCGGCGATTTCGCCGACACGCAGATGAAGGAGTTCACGGCCGACGATAAGCGCCTTAACAGCGCCTATGGCTTCGATTTCCTCTACGCCGACAAGCTGACGCCGCAGACCGTCTGCAAGGCACTGGCCGGTTGGCCGGGCGGGGACGGCGAGGGCTGGCCGAGCTGGGCGTTCGAAAATCACGATGCCCCGCGCGCCGTGTCCCGCTGGGCCGATCCGCAGCATCGCGAGGCGTTCCTGCGGATGAAGGCGATGCTGCTGCTGTCGCTGCGTGGCAATTCCATCCTGTTTCAGGGCGAGGAACTGGGCCTAACGCAGGTCGATATCCCGTTCGACAAGCTGCAGGACCCCGAGGCCATCGCCAACTGGCCGCTCACCCTCTCACGCGACGGGGTGCGCACGCCGATACCCTGGCAGGCGACGCATAACGGCCTGGGCTTTTCCACCGGCGAGCCGTGGCTCCCGACCGGCCCGGACCATGCCGCCCTCGCCTCCACCGGCGAGCCGTGGCTCCCGACCGGCCCGGACCATGCCGCCCTCGCCGTAGACCGGCAGGCGGGCGATCCGGAATCTATCCTAAACTGGACGAAGCGCATGATCGCTTTGCGCAAGGCCAATCCGGCGCTTCGCGAAGGCACGCTGCACGATTGCCGCGCCGACGGATCGGTCCTGCTCTTCGAACGTCGCCAGGACGGCCAGCACCTGCTGTGCGTCTTCAACCTCGCCGCGGAAACGGCCGCTTTCGCGCTGCCCGAGGGCGCGCGCATCATTGCCGAAACCGGCGCCCATGAACCGAACCTCGCCCCCTATGCCGCCCTCATCGCCCAGTTGGAGAGCTGACCCCATGCGCATCCTGACCACCCTCGCCCCGATCATCGCCATCGCCCTCGCCAGCCCCGCGCTCGCCGAAGAGGTGGCGTCCGCTAGCTCGCCGGACGGCCACATCACCGTCAGCATTGACCGCGATGGCGAAGGCCATTTCAGCTATGCCATTGCCAGGGACGGCGTGCGCTTGGTCGATTATTCGCGCCTCGGTTTCCTGATGGACAACGCCCCGCCGCTCTCCCGCTTTCTGGAGCTGGAAGAGGTCTCGACGGACAGCGCGGACACGAGCTGGGAGCAGCCCTGGGGCGAAAACCGCATGGTGCGCGATCACCACAACGAGCTCAGCCTGAAGCTACACGACACCGATTATCAGGACCGCCGCGTCACCGTGCGCTTCCGCCTGTTCGACGATGGCGTGGGCTTCCGCTATGAATTCCCCGATGCCGGCACCACCGCCATCGCGGAGGAACTGACCGAGTTCAACATCGCCGAGCCCGGCACCGCCTGGTGGATCCCCGGCGGCGACTGGAACCGCTACGAATATCTGTACAGCGAAACGCCGATCGAGGGCGTGGGCACCGCGCACACGCCGATCACCTTCAAGCTGGAGGACGGCACGCACCTCGCCTTCCACGAGGCCGCGCTGGTGGACTATGCCGGCATGTGGCTGCGCCGCATGGACGGCCGCCGCTTCCGGGCAGAGCTTTCGCCCGGCAGCGGCCAGGCCAAGGTGGTTCGCGAAGGCGCCTTCACCACGCCCTGGCGCACCATCCGCATTTCGGACGACGCGGCGGGCCTGTACGATAACAATATCGACCTCAATTTGAACGAGCCCAACAAGCTGGGCGATGTCAGCTGGGTGAAACCCTATAAATATGTCGGCATCTGGTGGGCAATGCACCTCAATGACTGGACCTGGAACAGCGGCCCGAACCATGGCGCGACGACGAGCCACGCCAAGGATTATATCGATTTCGCCGCCGCCAACGGCTTTCGCGGCGTCCTGATCGAAGGCTGGAACAAGGGCTGGGATGGCAACTGGTTCGGCAACGGATCGGACTTCAGCTTTACCGAGGCCTATCCCGATTTCGATATCGAGGAAGTGACCCGCTACGGTCGCAGCAAGGGCGTCCATCTGGTCGGCCATCACGAGACCGGCGGCAATATCGCCAATTATGAGCCGCAGCTGGAAGACGCGATGGCGCTGTATGAGCGCCTCGGCGTCGACAGCGTGAAGACCGGCTATGTCGCCGATGCGGGCGGCGTGAAGCTGCTGCCGACCGAAGGCAATCCCGTCCGCTATGGCTGGCATGACGGGCAGGAAATGGCGCGTCATCATCTGAAGGTGGTAGAGACCGCCGCGAAGCATCACATCGCGGTGAACCCGCATGAGCCGATCAAGGACACCGGCCTTCGCCGCACCTACCCCAACTGGGTGAGCCGCGAGGGCGCGCGCGGTATGGAATATCAGGCCTGGGGCGTGCCGGGGAATATCCCGAGCCATGTGCCCAGCCTGATCTTCACCCGCATGCTGTCCGGCCCGATGGATTACACGCCCGGCGTCCTCTCCCTGAAGGGCCGCGACGGCCGCGATCTGCCGAGCACCATTGCGCGCCAACTCGCCCTTTACGTCACGCTCTATTCGCCGATCCAGATGGCTGCAGACCTGCCGGAGAATTACGCGAAATATCCGCGCGAATTCGCCTTCATCAAGCAGGTGCCGACCGACTGGGAGGAAACGCACACGCTGATGGGCGAGGTGGCGGATTACGCCGTGATGGCGCGCAAGGAGCGCGGCGGCACGGACTGGTATCTGGGCGGCGTGACCGATGAGGAAGCGCGCGACGTGGCCGTGCCGCTCGACTTCCTCGACGCGGGCAAGACCTACACCGCCACCATCTACCGCGACGGCGCGGACGCCGATTACCGCACCGACAAGCGCCACAGCATCGCCATCGAAACGAAGACGGTGAAGCGCGGCGATACGCTGGACCTAAGGATGGCCCCCGGCGGCGGTTTCGCAGTACGCCTGGCACCGGCGAAGTAAGCGCTGCCGTGGCCGCTCCGCATCGCATCGTCATTCTGGGCGGCGGCAGCGCGGGCTGGATGACCGCCTGCCTGATGGCGGCGCGATGGCTGGGTGATGATGCGGCGCGGCCTGTCGAGATCACGCTGGTGGAGAGCCCGGCCATCGGCATCATCGGCGTGGGCGAAGGGTCCACGCCGCAGCTGAAAGCATTTTTCGATCGGCTTGGCATCACGGAGGCGGAGTGGATGCCCGCCTGCGATGCCACCTACAAGTTGGGCATCCGCTTCACCGGCTGGTCCGAGCGGGCGGGCTATGACAGCTATTTCCACCCCTTCCCTTCTGCGATCGATCTGCACACCGAGGGCGCCTTTGCGCAGGCCTGCCGCCTGAAGCGCGGCGGCATCGAAGCGCCTGCCCATCCCGATCACTGGTTCCTGCCGACGAAGCTGGCCGATGCGAAATTAGGGCCGCATCCGGATGAGCGCTTCCCGTTCGAACCGAGCTACGGCTATCATTTCGACGCCCACAAATTGGGTGCCTTCCTGGGCGATCATGCGCGCGGGCGCGGTGTTACCCATGTCGAGGCGCGCATCGCTGATGTGGAGCGCGCGGCCAATGGCGATATCGCCGCCCTGCTGTGCGAGGAGGGGCGGCGGATCGAGGGCGATCTGTTTATCGACAGTTCGGGCTTTGCCGCGCTGCTGGCCGAGCAGACTTTGGGCGCGCGATACCTGCCATTCGCGCAAAATCTGTTCAACGACCGCGCGGTCGTGATGCCGACGCCCGCCGCCGAAGCTCCGCCCATCGCGACGCAGGCGACGGCGCTCAGCGCAGGCTGGGCCTGGTCCATCCCGCTCACCGCGCGCACCGGCAATGGCTATGTCTATTCCAGCCGCCATCTGTCTGACGACGCGGCGGAGACCGAGCTGCGCTGCCATCTCGGCATGCTGGACGATCCCGCCGGGGCACGCTTCCTCAAGATGAAGGTGGGGCGGCTGGAGGACAGCTGGACCGCCAATTGCCTCGCCGTCGGCCTGGCCCAGGGGTTCATCGAACCGCTCGAGGCGACCGCGCTGCACGTCGTCATCGCCACGGGGGAGGAGTTCATCAGCGCCTATGAAGCGGGCGGTTTTGCTGCGCAGCATCGCGCACAATTCAACGCGCGCATCGCACGCCGCTACGAGGGCATCCGCGACTATATCGTCGCGCATTACCGGCTCAATCGCCGCAGCGGCGATTATTGGCGCGAGGCCGCCCGGCTCGACCATCTCTCGGACCATCTCAAGGCGATGATGACCGCCTGGTTCACCGGGCAGGATGTGAACGAAACGATCGCCCGGCTCGACATTGCCGGCTTCTATGCCAGCACGAGCTGGCACTGCCTCTTCGCCGGTTACGGCACCTTTCCGGACGACGCCAAGCTGCGCGCACCCACGCCCGCCGAGCGGATCGATGCCGCGAAAGCGACCGATTTCCACGCCCGCTGCGCGCTCAATTTCGCCCCGCATGCCGAGCAGCTAGCGGCCTTGAGGGTGCCTCCCGCCCCGCTTTAAAGCTTTGTCTCACAGGCTGAAGCGGATAGCAGAGCGTCCCGACGCATCCGGGAGCCCCACAATGACCGACGAGAGCCAGACCGCCGCCGCGCTGATCGAGCAGAGCCGCACCGTCGTCGTGAAGGTGGGCAGCTCGCTCCTGTTCGACCGCGAACGCGCCCGGCCGCGTATTGCATGGCTGCACGCGCTGGCCGAAGATCTCGCGGCGCTACGTGAGGCGGGCAAGCGCGTGGTCGTGGTGACCAGCGGCGCGATGGCGTTCGGTTGGCAGCGCCTCGGCCTTACCCGCTCCGACGTCGTGACCGAGCGGCAGGCGGCGGCGGCGGCGGGCCAGACGCTGTTGATGGGCGCCTGGGACGCGGCGCTCGGCCCGCACGACATCGTCGCTGCGCAGCTGCTCCTGTCCGCGGGCGATATCGAGGCCGAGCGTCGCGGCGCCAATGCGCGCGCCGCGCTGGAGACGCTGCTCGCGCAAGGCGCGGTGCCGGTGATCAACGAGAACGATTCGGTCGCCACCGAAGAATTGCGCTTCGGCGACAATGACCGGCTTTCGGCCAGCGTCGCCCAGTTGGCGGGCGCGGACCTTCTGATCCTGCTGTCCGATGTGGAAGGGCTGTTCGCCGCCGATCCCTCCGCCGATCCGGATGCCGAGCACGTGCCCTGGCTCCCGGCGATCACGCCGGAGATCGAGGCGATGGCGGGCGTCAGCCGCTCCGGCCTCGGCACCGGCGGCATGGCGACCAAGATCGCCGCGGCGCGCTTTGCCGCGGGAAATGCCTGCGCCACCATCATCGCCAGCGGCCAGGCCGCGCACCCGATCGAGCGGCTGAAAGGCGGCGCGCGGGCGACGGTTGTGGGCGCCAAGACGGCGGGCGAATAATGTTGCGCCGCAGCGCACTAATCGAAAACGATCAAAAAAATCGCTCTTTGCGCAATATTTGGTCTTGTTTGTATCCTGCGATAATATAGGAAGCCTCCCAAGCGGCGCTTATGCCGCATGGAAGGAATTGCATTCGCATGACGGCCACCGCCGCCATTTTCGAAGACAAAACGGGCCCCGGCTTTGCCGGCGTCCTCCTTCCGCTCGTAGTACTTCTTATTCCCGAACAGGAGGGGCGCCCCTGAGCTGAACCAAAGGCTCACCGGACCGCACAGCGCCCCGCTCCCGAACAGGAAGCGGGGTTTTTTATTGGGCCCTCCGGACGATCCGAAACAGCTTCAGGCCGATCGATTATGACCGACACCAGTACCAAACGCTCCGACGCGATCACCAAGGGCGCGGCCAAGGCCCCCGCCCGTGCGATGCTGCGCGGCGCAGGCTTCACCGATGACGACATGCGCCAGCCGATGGTCGCTCTAATCAACAGCTGGACCAGCGTTTCCCCGTGCAACATGCATCTCCAGATGCTGGCCGAGCCGCTGCGCAAGGGCCTGCGCGACGGCGGCTGCACGCCGGTGGATTTCAACACCATCGCCGTCACCGACGGCATCGCCATGGGCGGCGAGGGCATGCGCGCCTCGCTGATCAGCCGCGAAGTGATCGCCGATTCGATCGAGCTGGCGGTGAAGGGGCACAGCCTGGACGCCGCCGTCATCATCGTGGGCTGCGACAAGACCATTCCCGCCGCGGCGATGGCGCTGGCGCGGCTCGATATCCCCGGCCTCATCTTCTACGGCGGCACCATCATGCCCGGCAATCTGAAGGGCAAGGACCTGTCGATCCAGGACGTGTTCGAGGCGGTCGGCGCGCATGCCAAGGGCGATATGTCCGATGCGGAGCTGGACGAGGTCGAGCGCGCGGCCTGCCCCGGCGCGGGCGCGTGCGGCGGCCAGTTCACCGCCAACACCATGGCGATGGCGATGGCGTTTCTGGGGCTTTCCCCGATGGGATCGGGCGATCCGCCCGCGATCAGCAAGGACAAGGGGCTGGAGGCGCAGCGCTGCGGCCGCCTGGCCGCGCAGATGGCGCATGACAAGATCAGCGCGCGCAGCTTCATCACGGAAGCGTCCTTACGCAACGCGGCCACCGCGGTCGTCGCCTCGGGCGGTTCCACCAACGCGGTTCTGCATCTGCCCGCCATCGCCGCGGAAGCGGGCGTGCCCTTCTCGATCGAAACCTTCGACGAGCTGACCCGCACCGTTCCGGTCATCACCGATCTGAAACCCGGCGGGCGCTATCTGGCGCGCGACCTGTACGAAGCGGGCGGCGTCCGGCTGGTCGGCAAGCGCCTGGCCGATGCCGGGCTGCTGCACGACGGCGCGACCGCCAGCGGCCGCACGCTGTTCGAGGAACTGGACGAGGCCGAGGAAACCGAAGGCCAGCAGGTCGTCCACAGTGTCGAAAGCCCGGTCAAAAAATTCGGCGGCCTGCGCATCCTTTATGGCGATCTGGCGCCCGAAGGCTCCGTCCTGAAAACCGCTGCCGAGGGCGCGCTGAACTTCTCCGGCCCGGCCAAGGTGTTCGACGGCGAGGAAGCGGCCTTTGCCGCCGTCTCCAACCGCGAAATCAAGGCCGGCGACGTCGTCGTCATCCGCCATGAAGGCCCCAAGGGCGGCCCCGGCATGCGCGAAATGCTGGCGACCACCGCCGCGTTGGCCGGCCAGGGCCTGGCGGGCGATGTCGCGCTGATCACCGACGGGCGCTTTTCCGGCGCCAGCCACGGTTTCGTCATCGGCCATGTCTCGCCCGAAGCCGCACGCGGCGGGCCGATCGGGCTGATCGAGAACGGCGACACCATCACCATCGACGCCGAAGCGCGCCGCATCGACGTCGATTGCGATTTCGACGCGCGCCGCGCGGCGCATACGCCGAAAGCACCCAACAAGATGGGCGGCGTTTTCGACAAATATGCGCGGCTCGTTTCCTCCGCCGCGATCGGCGCGGTCACGATCGAGACCGACGCCCCCTCACCCTCTCCGAAAAATTCATAAGGAAAGCGAAGCATCATGAAGGTCTATTCCGAAAACGACGCCAATCCGGCCGCCGTCAAGGACTCCCCCGTCGCCGTCATCGGCTATGGCAGCCAGGGCCGCGCCCACGCGCTGAACCTGCACGATTCGGGCTGCGACGTGATCGTCGGTCTGCGCGAAGGCAGCAAGACGGCGGAAAAGGCGAAGGCGGACGGCCTCAAGGTCATGACCGTCGCGGAAGCCACCAAGGCCGCCAAGCTGATCGCGCTGCTGACGCCGGACATGAGCCATGAAGCGATCTTCGACGCCGAGATCGCGCCCAATCTGTCGGATGGCGACGCGCTGCTCGTCGCCCATGGCTTCACCGTCCTCTACGGCCGCATCAAGCCGGCCGAGGGCATCGACGTCATCATGGTCGCGCCTAAGGGCCCCGGCGATCTCGTTCGCCGCGAATATGAGCGCAAGCGCGGCGTCCCTGCCCTGTTCGCGGTCCATCAGGACGCCAGCGGCAAGGCGCAGGAAAAGGCGCTGGCCTATGCCGCGCTGATCGGCGGTGCGACGGCGGGCGTGCTGAAAACGACCTTCAAGGAAGAAACCGAAACCGATCTGTTCGGCGAGCAGGCCGTTCTGTGCGGCGGCGCGACCGAGCTGGTTCTGGCCGGGTACGAAACGCTGGTGAACGCCGGTTATCAGCCGGAAATCGCCTATTATGAGTGCCTGCACGAGCTGAAGCTGATCGTCGATCTGCTCTATGAAGGCGGCCTGGAAAAGATGCACGAGTTCATCAGCGAGACCGCGATCTACGGCGATCTCGTCTCCGGCCCGCGCGTCGTGAACGACGAAACGCGTGCACGCATGAAGGACGTTCTCACCGACATTCAGAACGGCACCTTTGCGCATAACTGGATCCTGGAGAACCAGGCCGGGAAGACGCGCTACAACAAGATGCTGGAAAACGATCTCGCCCATCCGATCGAGGAGACCGGCAAGCAGCTGCGCGCCCTGATGCCGTGGCTGCAGACCGGCTCCAACACGGCCAAGAACTAAGTCCTCCGGAAGCAGGAACCGATCCCATGTCCACCGCTCAAGCCGAAATCGCCGATACCGGCATCGCGCAAGAACCCGCCATCGCCACCCGCACGGGTGCCGAACTGGTGGTCGATACGCTGGAGCGGCTGGGCGTGGAATCGGTGTTCGGCTATCCCGGCGGGGCGATCATGCCCGTCTACGACGCGCTCGCCCGCGGAAACGTCAAACATTACCTCGTCCGGCACGAACAGGCCGCCTCCTTCGCCGCCGATGCGGCGGGGCGCATGTCGGGCCGCGCTGGCGTGTGCATCGCCACCAGCGGGCCGGGCGCGACCAATCTGATCACCGGCATCGCCAATGCGTTCATGGACTCCGTTCCCATGGTCGCGATCACCGGGCAGGTGCCGCAGACGCTGATGGGCACCGACGCCTTTCAGGAGATCGACATCTTCGGCCTGACGCTGCCGATCGTGAAGCACAGTGTCGTCATCCGCCATCCGCAGGACATTCCGGCGGCGCTGGCGGAGGCCTTTGCCATTGCAGAGGGCGGGCGCCCCGGCCCCGTTCTGGTCGATTTGCCCAAGGACGTGCAGCAGGCCGTTTGCGGCCAGTGGGACGATGTGATGGAGGGCGACGACCTGCGCCCCTCGCCCAGCCCCGAAAGCCTGGAGCAGGCCGAACAGCTGATCGCGGGCGCGAGCAAGCCCCTCCTTTATATCGGCGGCGGCGTCGGGCGATCGAACGCGACCGATCTGGTGCGCGAGATTTCCGAGCGGACGGGCATTCCCGCGGTCGCCACGCTGCAGGGCCTGGGCGTTCTGCCCGCCGAGCATCCCAATTTCGTCGGCATGCTGGGCATGCATGGCGGCAAGGCGGCCAATATGGCGGTGCAGGAATCGGACTTGCTGATCGTGATCGGCGCGCGCTTCGACGACCGTGCGACCGGCAATCTGGCGAGCTTTGCGCCGAATGCCTCGGTGGTCCATATCGACACCGATGCCGCCGAGTTCGGCAAGCTGCGTCATGCCCATTCCACCATGTGCGGCGATCTGAAGCGCTGCCTGCGCACCATCGAATTCACGCCCGGCGACATTTCCGAATGGCAGGCCGAGACGCGCCGCCTGAAGGAAGAGCACGCCCCGCGCTACGATGCGCCCGGCAACGGCGTGTTCGCGCCGGAGCTTCTGAAAAAACTGTCCGAGCGCGCGGGCGACGATTTCGTCGCCGCCTGCGATGTCGGCCAGCATCAGATGTGGGTGGCGCAGCATTGCCGCTTCTCCCGCCCGCAGGCGCATCTCACCAGCGGGGGCCTGGGCGCCATGGGCTACGGTCTGCCCGCCGCCATCGGTGCGAAGGTTGCCGAACCGGACGCCACGGTCGTGTGCGTTTCGGGTGACGGCAGCTTCATGATGAACGTGCAGGAGCTGGCCACCCTGCGCCGCTACAACATCCCGGTGAAGATCGTGCTTCTGGACAATTCGATGCTGGGCCTGGTGCGGCAGTGGCAGGAGCTTTTCTTCGAGGGCAATTATTCCGAAGTCGATCTCAGCGACAATCCCGATTTCGTGGAAGTCGCCAACGCCTTCGGGATCGAGGCCTTTTCGGTCGATCTCAAGTCCCAGGTGGACGATGCGATCGACCGGCTGTTGGCCGCCAAGGGGCCGATCCTGGCCCATGTCCGGATCGATCCGGAAGAAAATGTCTGGCCGCTGGTGCCGCCGGGCAAATCCAATGCCGAAATGATGGAGAGCAAGTGATGAGCATTCAGAACATCCGCATCGAATTCGCGTTTGCCGAAGGTGCTCTTCGCCGGCTTCTAGGGGTGATCGAGGCGCGCGGCTGGGCCATCCACTCCATGCAGATGGGCTCCGACAGGGACCGTTCCATCATGACGCTGTCCTTGGGCCCGCGCGACGGCACCCGCAAGATCGAGACGTTGATCCGCCAGGTCAGCCGCGTCTACGGCGTCATTTCCGCGCAGCATATCGACGGCGCGACCAGTTTCATCAGGGAGATTCCCCGTGCCGCAGCAGGATAAGATTTCCGAACCGGAGAGCGATGTAGGCGACGTACGCCGCATCGCGATTTTCGACACCACCCTGCGCGATGGCGAGCAGGCACCGGGCTTTTCGATGAGCACCGAGCGCAAGCTCGGCATTGCCCGCGCGCTGGCGGACCTCAATGTCGATGTGATGGAAGCCGGTTTCGCCGCCGCCTCCCCCGGCGATGCCGAGGCGGTGGCCAAGGTGGCCGAGGAGATCGACGGCCCCGTGATCTGCTCGCTCGCCCGCACCCGCGACGGCGATATCGAAGCAGCCCACCGCGCGCTGGAGAAATCCTCCAACAACCGCCTGCATCTGTTCATCGGGACGAGCCCGCTGCACCGCGAGGCGAAGCTGCGCATGGACCGCGATCAGGTGCTGAAGGAAATCGAACGCTCCATCGGCGTGGCGCGCGGCAAGTTCGGCCAGATCGAATTTTCCGCCGAGGACGCGATCCGTACCGAGCGCGACTTCCTGATCGAGGCGCTGCAGGTGGCCGCCGACGCGGGCGCGGACGTGCTGAACGTGCCCGACACGGTGGGCTACACCAGCCCGGAAGAGATGTACGAGCTGTTCCGCGATCTCAGCGCCCAGGTGAAGCGCCGCGATCATGTGATCTTTTCCACCCACTGCCATGACGATCTGGGCATGGCCGTCGCCAACAGCCTGGCCGCCATCCGCGGCGGTGCGGGGCAGATCGAATGTTCGATCAACGGCATCGGCGAGCGTGCGGGCAACTGCGCGCTGGAAGAGGTGGTAATGGCGCTGAAGACCCGCGCCGATCATTACCAGGCCGATACTGGCATCCGCACGCAGGGGCTCTACGCCGCCTCCGGCCTGCTGGCCGAGAGCACCGGCAACGCGCCGCCGCGCAACAAGGCGGTGGTGGGCCGCAACGCCTTTGCCCATGAAGCGGGCATCCACCAGCACGGCATGCTGGCCAACCGCCAGACCTATGAGATCATGGAGCCGTCCGACGTCGGCATGCCCTCCACCCTCGTGCTGGGCAAACATTCGGGCAAGCACGCGCTGCGATCCCGCCTGGAAGCATTGGGCTATGATATCGGCGACAACCGGATGGAAACGCTGTTCGCGGACTTCAAGACCCTCGCCGATTCCAAGCGCGAGGTGACCGATAACGATCTGGTCGCCATGATCGAGGGCGAGGATGTGGCGAACGTCTGGCATCTGGTGCGCGCCGAACTGCGCACCGGCACCAAGGCAACGGCGAACCCAACCGCGAAGCTGGTGGTCGATCACCGGACGCGCGGACGCCTTAGCGCCATCGGCCACGGCACCGGCCCGTTCGAGGCGCTGTCAGATGCCTTCTGCATCGTTGCCGAGGTGGAAGGCACGCTGGACAGCATCGATGCCCACCAGCTGGCGCGCGAGATGGACATCGAGGTGGGCCTGACCGTGGAGGGGCAGAAGATCCTCGGCCGCAGCCAGAATACCGACGTCATCGTCGCCGCCGCCGAAGCGCTGCTCGCCGCGTTCAACAATTATGCGCGCAAGACGGCGAAAGAGGCCGAAGCTGCGGAGGCTGCGGCATGACCGCCCGTAGCCTGTTTGACAAATTATGGGATCGCCATGTCGTCGTGCCCGAAAGCGCGGACGCCCCGGCGGTGCTCTATATCGATCTGCACCTGATCCATGAGGTGACGAGCCCGCAGGCCTTTTCGGAGCTGGAACGGCGCGGGCTTCCCGTACGCCGTCCGGACCGGACCAAGGCGACGCTCGATCATAGCACGCCCACCCTGCCCGCCGGGGCGGACGGCAAGCTGCCTTATGCCACCGAGCAGGCCGAGGCGCAGGTCGCGCGCCTCATCGCCAACACGCAAAAACACGGGATCGAGCTGTTCGGCCTGGGCGATCCGCGCCGCGGCATCGTGCATGTGATCGGCCCGGAGCTGGGCCTCACCCAGCCCGGCAAGACCATCGTGTGCGGCGACAGCCACACCAGCACGCACGGCGCTTTCGGCGCGCTGGCCTTTGGCATCGGCACCACCGAAGTCGGCCATGTGCTCGCGACGCAATGCCTCTTGCAGCGCAAGCCCAAATCGATGCGCGTCACTGTGGACGGCGTGCTGCCGCCCGGCAGCAGCGCAAAGGACATGGCGCTCGCCATCATTGCCGCGGTCGGCGCGGACGGCGGCCAGGGCTATGCCGTGGAATTCGCCGGCAGCGCGGTGCGCGCGCTCTCGATGGAAGGGCGCATGACCCTGTGCAACATGGCGATCGAGGCGGGCGCGCGCGTCGGCCTGGTCGCGCCGGACGACACCACCTTCGCCTGGCTGGAAGGGCGCGAGCGGGTGCCCGAGGATTGGGACGCCGCGGTTGCCGATTGGCGCACCCTCGCCAGCGACGCGGAAGCTTGGTTCGACAAGGAAGTGTCGCTGGACGGCGCGGCGATCCAGCCGATGATCACCTTCGGCGTCTCGCCCGATGCCGCCGCCGCCGTCTCGGGCACCCTGCCCGGCACGGACAGCGAGGGCGCGCGCCATGCCAACGACTATATGCGCTTCGCCGAGGACCAGCCCTTCACCGCGCAAGGCGTGGACCGCGTGTTCATCGGCAGCTGCACCAACTCGCGGCTGGAAGATCTGCGCGCTGCGGCGGACGTGATGCGCGGACGCAAGGTGGCGGACGGCGTCGTCGCCCTCGTCGTCCCCGGCTCCGAAGCCGTGCGCCGCGATGCCGAGGCGGAGGGCCTGCACCAGGTCTTCACCGCCGCCGGGGCCGAATGGCGTGAGCCCGGCTGTTCGATGTGCATCGCCATGAACGGGGACAAGGGCGCGCCGGGCGAGCTCGTCGTTTCCACGTCGAACCGGAACTTTATCGGCCGCCAGGGCAAGGGCGTGCGCACCGTGCTCGCCAGCCCCGCCACCGCCGCGGCCAGCGCCGTCGCGGGCCACATCGCGGACCCGCGCGAATATCCCGCGCTGGAACAGGAGATCGCCTGATGTTCGAACCGTTCCAGCGCCTCAAGAGCGGCACCGTCGTGCTGCGGCAGGCCAATATCGATACCGATCAGATCATCCCCGCGCGTTTCCTTACGACGACGAGCCGCGAGGGGCTGGGCGAAAACGCCTTTTACGACTGGCGTTACGACGATGCCGGCGCCCCGTGCGAGGACAGCCCGCTCGACGGGCCGGAGCATGAAGGCCACGCCATCCTGGTCGCCGGACCCAATTTCGGCTGCGGGTCGAGCCGCGAACATGCGCCCTGGGCGCTGTCCGATTTCGGTTTCCGCGCCGTGGTCAGCTCCGACATCGCCGATATCTTCAAGAGCAATGCGCTGAAAAACGGCCTGCTGCCCGTGGAAATCGACGCCGAAACGCACGCCAAACTGCTCGACCGGCCGGGCCGCGAGGTCACCATCGATCTGGAACAGGGCCTCCTGACCAGCGGCAACGACATCGAGGCGCGCTTCACGGTGGAGCCGTTCGCGCGGCAATGCCTGCTCGAGGGAAACGACCCGCTCGCCTATCTCACCGACCGGATGGACGCCATCACCGCTTATGAGGACGCCCGCGCATGAGCCGCAAGATTGTCTGCCTGCCCGGCGACGGCATCGGCCCCGAAGTGCTGGAGGGCGCGCGCACAGTGCTGGAAGCGGCGGATAAACGCTTCGGCCTCGGCCTGTCCTTCGAAAACCACGATTTCGGCGGCATCGCCATCGATAAACATGGCGACCCCTTCCCGGAGGGGACCCGCGCGGCCTGCGAGGGCGCGGACGCGGTGCTGCTCGGCGCGGTCGGCGGCCCTCAATGGGAGGGCGGCGAGGTCCGCCCCGAACAGGGCCTGCTGGCCCTGCGCAAAACGCTCGGCACCTTTGCGAACCTCAGGCCCATCACGCTGTTCGAGGGGCTGGAACATCTCTCCCCGCTGAAGGAAGACCGCGCGGCGGGCATCGACCTGTTGATCGTGCGCGAGCTGACCGGCGGCATCTATTTCGGCAAGCGGAAGGAAGGCGAGACGCACGCCACCGACGAATGCGCCTACAGCGCCGAAGAGGTGGAGCGCGTCGCGCGCATCGCCTTCAAGGCGGCGCAAGGCCGCTCGGGCCGCCTCACCTCGGTCGACAAGGCGAATGTGCTCGCCTCCAGCCGCCTGTGGCGCCGCGTCGTCGTGCGGATGCAGGCCGAGGAATTCCCGGACGTCACGCTCGATCACATGCTGGTCGACGCCATGGCGATGAAGCTGATCGAGGCGCCCGCCTGGTTCGACGTGATCCTGACCGAGAATATGTTCGGCGACATCCTGTCGGACGAAGCCTCGGTTCTGGCAGGCTCGATCGGCCTCGCCCCCAGCGCGTCGCTCGGCGACGGCGTCGGCATTTACGAACCCATCCACGGCAGCGCGCCGGACATTGCGGGCCAGGGCAAGGCCAACCCCCTCGGCATGATCCTGAGCGCCGCGATGATGCTGCGCCACTCGCTTGACGCCGCCGACGCGGCAGACGGAATCGAGGCCGCGGTACAAGCGCACCTGGCGAGCGGCGCACGCACCGCCGATCTGGGCGGAACGGCTGGGACGGGCGAAACGGCTGAGGCGGTGGCGGAGCGGCTGGGCAGCTGAAAAGCTGGGCCCCGGATCAAGTCCGGGGCGCAGCTCCCCTCAAAACCACTTCAGCCATTTGAAGATCGCGATCTGCACGCCGAAGATCCCTAGGCACAGCAGCACCGTGTCCCAGAACGCATGAGCGCTGTTCACGCCCGGCATGCCGCCGACATTGATGCCCAAGAGGCCGGTGACGAAACCCAGCGGCAGGAAGATCGCGGCGACCAGCGACAGGACGTAGTTCGTCCGGTTGGACTGCGCGTTGGCGCGGGCGTTGAGATCGTCCTGCAGCACGAGCGCGCTTTCCTTCGATACGTCGATGTCCTCCAGATAACGCGACAGCCGGTCGATCGTGTCGCGCAGATCGCGGCGGTTCTGCTTGTTCAGCCACGGCACCGCGGCGCGGCCGATGTCGCGCAGCGCCTCGCGCTGGGGGGACATATGGCGCTTCAGCGACAGGCAGTTGCGGCGAATGTCGGTGATCTGGTCCTGGATATCGTCGGGCTCGTAATCGTCCTCATGCTCCTCCAGATCGTCGATAACCGCGTTCATATCGACGATCGAGCTGCCCATCTTGGCCACCATCGTTTCGGCCAGCTCCACCACCAGATCGCCCGCCGAACGCGGGCCGTGCCGCCGGTCGATATCGGCCAGCACCTCGCGCGGGGAATGGAGCGGGCGGCGGCGCAGGGTGATGACGCGGCAATGATCGGCCAGCATCTGCATGGAGATCATATCCTCCGGCTCCGCGCCTGGATTGAAGTTGATGCCGCGCAGGATGGTGATGAGCCATTCGTCCTCGCGAAAGGCACGTGGGCGGGTTTCCTCCAGCGTCAGCGCCTCGACGGTACTTTCGGGCACACCGAGCGTTTCGTGCAGCCAGTCGAACACCTCGTCATGCGCGCGGTCGCAATGGACCCACAGCACTTCGCCCTTCGCGGCGGGCTGCCAGCACCGCGCCTCATCCCAGTCGATCGGCCGCCCGCCACCCTTGCCGTCGAGCACGCGCCCGAAAATCAGCGGCATCGGGGCGGGTTCTTCTTTGTTGTCCTGCATCGGCGCAGGATTATGGGGAAATAGGGGCCAGGGCAATTGCGCGGACGCGAAGGGGCGCTGTCCATCCGGCACCGACGCGTTTAGAGCGGGACGCGATGACGACCGTCCACCTCTTCGCCAAATATCCGACGCCGGGGAAAGTGAAGACGCGGCTGATCCCGGCGCTGGGCGCGGGCGGCGCGGCGGCGCTGCACCGGCGGCTGACCGAGCGGACGGTGGCGGCGATGCGCGCGGCGGGCCTGCCCTTCGCCGTACGCTACAGCGGCGCGGACGAAGCGGCGTTTGCCGAGTGGCTGGGCGCGGATGTGCGGCTGATCGAACAGGGCGACGGCGATCTGGGTGCGCGCATGGGCCGGGTGGAAGCGCCCGCAGTGCTGCTGGGCGCGGACGTGCCGGACCTGTCAGCCGATCACATCCGCGCGATGGCGGCGGCGCTGGAGCGCGCGCCCGTCGCGATCGGCCCGGCGGAAGACGGCGGCTATTGGAGCATCGCCTTTGCCCGTGCCCTCCCTTTGCTGTGGAAGGCGATGGACTGGGGCACCGACCGCGTATTGCCCGAGACGCTGCGGCGGCTGGAGGCGGCGGGCATCGAACCCGCTTTGCTGGAAACGCTCGCCGATTGCGACCGGCCCGAAGATCTGGAGCGCTGGCCGTGGCTAAGCGCCTAGAACCGGGCGGCGTAACCGTCCTGATCCCCGCGCTGAACGAGGCCGCCGCGCTGCCCCGACTTGTGGCGGCGCTGGAGCGGCTGGAACCGCAGCCTGCGGAAATCCTCTGCATCGATGGCGGCAGCACGGACGACACGATCGCTATTGCTGAGGCCGCAGGCTGGCGCGTGCTCGGCTGCGAGAAAGGCCGCGCGAAGCAGATCAATTTCGGCGTGGCCGAGGCGCGCGGCGACACCGTGGTGGTGCTCCATGCCGACACCATCCCCCCGCCGGACCTCGTGGGGGTGGTGCGCGATACGCTGGCGGACCGGCGCACCGCGCTCGCCGGATTCACGCCGCTGATCGGCGGGCAGCCGCATGAGAAAACCCGCTGGGTGACGAGCGCGCATAATTGGGCAAAGACCTGGTACGCGCCGCTGCTGTGCCGCCCGCATCTGTTCCTGCGCGGGGTGCGGCTGCTGTTCGGCGACCATGCGATGTTCTTCCGCCGCGCCGACTTCCTCAGCGTAGGCGGCTTCACGCCCGGCGATCAGGTGATGGAGGAGGCGGACCTGTGTATCCGCATGGCGCGCATCGGCCGCATTCGGCTGGTGCCCCGCTTCATCCACACCTCCGACCGTCGCATCGCCGCCTGGGGGCCGTGGAAGGCGAACTGGATCTATTTCAAGGTCGGCATCCTTTGGGCCGTCGGCGCGCGGGCGCGGATGGCGCGGGATTATCCGGATGTGCGGTAAGGGGGCGTTCGCTTACTCCCCGCGCAAGAACCCCTGCGCGATACAGTACGCGATCTGCCGCCGGAAATAGTCCGCATCCGCCGGCGGCGCATTCAGCCCGGTGAGTGCGCGCAAGTTCGTATCATCGAACGCGGGGGAGCGCTGGAAGTAGCTGGCGTACACCGCCGCCACGCGGCCGTAGAGGCGGCGCTCCAGCGGGGGTAAAGCCGCGGGATCGAACGCCGCCGGATCGACCCGCTCCGGCGCGGAGAATTGCGGCCATGCGCCGATGCCATCGCAGAAATCCGCCACCGGCAGCGCGCCGCCGGAGACGAGGTGGAAGATGCCGCCATCGGCCTCCCCCATCCGCTCAGCGATCGCCGCGATCCCGGCGGCGACATGGTCGATCGCCACGAAATCCAGCGTCGCATCTTCCCGCGCGGGCACATGCCGGATGCGCCCCTCGGCAAACAGTTTGAACGCCTGATAGATGGTGTCGAACTGGCGGATGCGGCCCGATGCCGCCTCGCCCAGCACGATCGAGGGGCGCGCGATGGCGTGAACCAGCCCGCTGCCGCGCACCAGCGCCTCCGCGGCGGCCTTGCTCGCCTCATAGCCATTGGCGAAATCGGCATCCGCGCGCACCGGCTCCTCGGCCACCGGCCCGTTGGTGCGCCCGCACACATAGGCGGTGGAAACATAGAGGAACGCCGCGCCGAGACCCCGCGCTAGCTCCAGCGCGTGGGCGGTCCCTTCCACATTCACCGCGGCATAATCCGCGTCCGAGAGATCGAAGCGCAGGCTGGCGGCGGAGTGGATGACGACATCGATCGCGCCCGGTGCCGCCGGATCGATCCCGCAAAAGGCTTGCGTGATATCTCCCTTGTGCGCCGCCGCCAAAGCCACCGCCGCGCCGTCATTGCCGCGCACCTCCGGGTTGCGATGGACGAGCGCGTGGACGCGGTGCCCGGCCTTTGCCAGACGCGCGCAAACCTCGCCGCCGATCAGCCCGGCGGCGCCCGTGACGAGGATGTTCAGCAACAGCCGGAACTTGCCGCCGAAACGGTGACATCCGCGGCGCCGGCAAACGGGCTATTCGTGCCGCAGCCGGGAAACACACCGAAATGGCGGCTGAAATCGCCGAAAAATTCGAAATGTTCGGCCAGCCGCGTTTCGGCGAGCATCTTCCACGTGTTGCCGCACACCGCGAACATGCGGCCCGCCTCGATATGGTGGTGCCCGTCCAGATCGAACGCGCGCTCAGCCCCTCCGATCGTGCCCTTGTACCGCACGGCCTGGCCGTAATCCTCACATTGCGGCTCCAGCCCGTCCAGCTTGAACAGGCGGAAGGTGGCGCTGTGGAAGGCGATGCCATCCAGCTTCGCCGCAGCTTCGGCGTCGTTGATGCCGAGCGGGCGATCGGTGACGAGGCGCGGATCGGCAAAGCCCGCCTCCTTCGCCAGCCTGTCGAAATCACCCCAATACAGCGCCCCGGACAGGCATTCGCCGTGCAGCACCGGATCGTTCAGCAGATGCGCGGGCACGCGGCGGTCCGCATACACATCCGAAAAATACAGCTCGCCGCCCGGCTTCAGCAGCTTGTGCGCGGCGGCGAAGACGGCGGCCTTGTCCGCCACCAGATTGATAACGCAGTTCGATACGATGACGTCGAAGCTGCCTTCCTCCAGCCCCAGCTGATCGAGCTTCTCGATATCGCCCTCGACGAAGCGGACGTTGCTCTTGGCATAGCCGAAGCGCTCCCGGTGCCATTCCAGATGTTCGTTGGCGACGGCGAGCTGTTCCGGCGTCGCGTCCACCCCGGTCACGCTGCCTTTTTCACCGACGAGCTGCGCCAGGATATAGGCGTCCTGCCCGCTGCCCGAGCCGAGATCGAGGATATGCGCGCCTTCGATGGCTTCGGGCACCACGAGGCCGCAGCCATAATAGCGCGCCTTCACCTCCGGATGCACGGCGGCCAGCGCGGCGCGGATATGCGGGGCGGGTGCCTCCGCTGTGCAACAAGCGTCGGTGCGCAAGTCTGCGCTGCCGCCGAGCACTTTACCGTAATAATCGCGGGAATTTTCCAGATTCATGGGCATCCTTCGTGGGTGGTTTTGCGTAGGCCAATGCTGTTACGCATGCGCCGGATCGGCGGATGCGCGCGGCGTCGCTTCGGCGCCGGCTCATCGCATAGCAAGCTGCGCTTCGATAAGGAAAGTCCATGACCGCCACCAAACGCGCGCGCAACATGCCGACGGGCCCTTCACCGTTCACCCCGGCAGAGGCGGACGCGCTGGCGCTGGCGCTGGAGAAATTCCGCGATCCGCGCACCACCGCCAAGGGGGAGCCGCGCGCGCATGTCGGACTCAAACGGCTGGAGACCCTGTGGTTCAACACCGGTTCGCTGTGCAATCTGGCCTGCGCCACCTGCTTCATGGAGAGTAGCCCCACCAACGACGCCCTGGTCTATCTGACGCGCGCAGAGACCGCGCGCTTCATGAACGAAGCGGATGCAGGCTTCGACACGCGCGAAATCGGTTTCACCGGCGGGGAGCCGTTCATGAACCCGGAAATCATGGACATGCTGGAGGACGCGCTGGGCCGCGGTTACGATGTGCTGGTGCTGAGCAACGCGATGAAGCCCATGCGGCGGCGCGAGGAGGCGCTGCTGGCGCTGAAGGCGCAGCATGGCGACCGGCTCACCATTCGCGTCAGCCTCGATCACTACACGCAGGCGGCGCATGAGGGCGAACGGGGTGCCAATAGCTGGACGCCCGCGATCGACGGGCTGCAATGGCTGTCGCGCCAAGGTTTTTCCATCGCCGTGGCCGGACGCCATCTGCCGCATGAAGACGATGCTGCGGCGCGCGCAGGCTATGCCGCTTTGTTTGCGCGGCATGGCATCGCGATCGATGCTGCCGATCCGTCGCGGCTCGTGCTGTTTCCGGAAATGGACGAAACCAAGGACGTGCCGGAAATCACCACCGCCTGCTGGGGCATCTTGGACATATCGCCGTCCAGCGTGATGTGTTCGTCCAGCCGCATGGTGGTGCGCAAAAAGGGATCGGAGGCCGCGGGCGTCGTCGCCTGTACGCTGCTGCCCTATGACGAGGAGTTCGATCTGGGGACCACGCTGGCGGCGGCAAACCATACCGTATCCTTGAATCATCCGCATTGCGCGCGTTTCTGCGTGCTCGGCGGGGCCAGCTGTTCGTAGCGCGCGGGCACAAATTCGCCCTGTCCTACAGGGGGGCTTTGGGTTAGGCATGGGGCATGACACGCCGCCCTTCCCCATCGCCCTTTCAGGTGGATATTCAGCCTTTCGGGCTGTGTTCGCGGGGTTTGCACTTTCCGTCTCTGGACAGTGTGAAGCGGTGTGAAGCTCCCCAATAGCGAAAGCCCACAGCCCATGCATGAAGCCGTCATCGTCTCCACCGCCCGCACCCCCATCGGCAAGGCCTATCGCGGCGCCTTCAACGATACCGAAGCGCCGGTTCTGGGTGGCCATGTGATGAAGGCCGCTGTCGAGCGCGCAGGCATCGATCCCGCCACGATCGACGACGTGTTCTGGGGCGTGGGCAACCAGTGGGGCACGCAGGGCGGCAATGCCGCGCGCATGGCGATCTTCGAGGCAGGCCTGCCGATCGAGGTGCCCGGCTTCACGCTGGATCGCAAATGCGGCTCCGGCCTCACCGCCGCCGCGCTCGCCGCCCGCTCGATCATGGCGGGCGACATCGACGTGGCCCTGTCCGGCGGCATGGAGTCGATCAGCCTCACCGTCACCAAGGACGCACCGCGCTACGTGAACCAGAGCGTGATCGAAAAGCAGCCGCACGCCTACATGCCGATGATCGAGACCGCGGAGATCGTCGCCGAGCGCTACGGCATCAGCCGCGAGGCCCAAGACGAATATGGCGCGATGAGCCAGCAGCGCGCCGTTGCCGCCACCGAAGCCGGTAGGCTGGGCGAGGAGATCGTGCCCATCACCACCACCAAGAAGCTGTATAACAAGGACGGCAGTGAGGCGGGCAGTGAAGAGGTGACGCTCTCCCAGGACGAAGGCCTGCGCCCCGGCACCACGGCGGACGCGCTGTCCGGCCTCAAGACCGTCTGGAAGGGCGGCGAGGTGATCGAGGAAGGCACCAACATCACCGCGGGCAATGCCAGCCAGCTGTCCGACGGTGCCGCCGCGCAGATCCTGATGAGTCGCGAGCGGGCCGAGGCGGAAGGCCATGAAATCCTGGGCATCTACCGCGGCTTCCAGTCGGCGGGTTGCAAGCCGGAGGAGATGGGCATCGGCCCGGTGTTCGCGGTGCCCAAGCTGCTGGACCGCGCAGGCCTGAAGGTCTCCGACATCGGACTGTGGGAGCTGAACGAGGCGTTCGCCAGCCAGTGCCTCTACTGCCGCGATGAGCTGGGCATCGATCCGGACATCTACAACGTCAATGGCGGCGCGATCGCCATCGGCCACCCCTTCGGCATGACCGGCGCACGGCTGATCGGTGCGGCGCTGCTCGAAGGGCGGCGGCGCGGCGTGCGCCACGTGGTCGTCACCATGTGCACCGCGGGCGGCATGGGCGCGGCCGGGCTGTTCGAACTGCCCTGAGCCGCCGCGTCCACCGCCCCCCATCCGAACCGAAAGCCCCGACATGAAGCCCATCGCCGCGCTCACCGCCCTCCTCCTCGCAGGCTGTGCCGCCACGCCGCCCGTGACCACCGCCGCGAGCGCCCCGCCCGCCGCGGAGCCCGCGGGTGAGGCGAGCGAGGATGCGCGGCTCAACGCGTTCCTGGACGCCGCGTTCGACGAGGCGGTGGCGATGAGCCCGCAGGCGATGACCAGCCTCGGCCTCAAGACGGACTACGACAAGCTGGACGACAACACCCCCGCCGCCGAAGCGCGCGCGCTGGAGCTGGAACAGCGCCAGCTGGCCGCAATGCGCGCGCGGTTCGATCCGGCGAAGCTGGGCCCCACCGCCCGGCTCAGCTACCGCCTGTTCGAGGAAAAGGTGGCCACCGACGAAAAGCAGTACGCCTATCGCGACTATGGCTTCCCGGTCTCCACCAACGGCAGCCCGGCGGGCGAGATCCCGGTGTTCCTCATCAACCAGCACCGCATCGATACGGTGCAGGACGCGAAGGACTACATCGCCCGGCTGCGCGATACCAAGCGCGTGATGGAGGAGACCGCGGCGACCATGCGGCGGCAGGCGGCGATGGGCATCGTACCGCCCGAAATGGTGTTCGAACCCGCGCGGGCGGATGCCAAGCTGGTGCTCACCGGCGCGCCCTTCACCGACGGCGAAGACAGCAGCCTGCTCGCCGACTTCAAGGCGAAGGTCGGCAAGCTCGACGCACCCCAGGCCGAGAAGGACCGGCTGATCGCCGAAGCGAAGGCGGCGATGACCGGGCCGTATCGCGAGGGGTACGACGTCCTGCTCAGCGCGCTCGACGCCATTGAGCCGCAGGCGAAGGGCAATGACGGCGCGTGGAGCCTGCCGAATGGAGAGGCCTATTACGACGCCCGACTGAACTTCTACACCACCACCGATCTGACCGCCGATCAGATCCACCAGATCGGCCTGAACCAGGTCGCCGCGATCCGCGCCGAGATGGAGGCGGTGAAGCAGGAGATCGGTTACGAAGGAACGCTTGAGCAGTTCTTCCAGGCGCTGCGCACCGATCCGAAATACCAGTACTCCAACGATGCGGCGGGCCGGGAGGCCTATCTGGACGATGCCCGCGCGGCGGTCGCGCGGATCATGGCGGTGGCTCCGCAATGGTTCGAGCGGCTGCCCAAGGCGCCCTTGGAGGTGCGTGCGGTGGAGCCGTTCCGGGAGGAGACCGCATCGGTCGCTTTCTACAACCGTCCCGCGCCAGATGGGTCGCGGCCCGGCATCTTCTACGTCAATCTGGCGGACATGACGCAGGTGCAAAAGCCGCAGGTGGAGGCCATCGCGTTCCACGAAGGCGCGCCCGGCCATCACTTCCAGATCGCGCTGGCGCAGGAGCTGCCCGATCTGCCCAAGTTCCGCCGCTTCGGCTATTACGGCGCCTATACCGAAGGCTGGGGGCTCTATTCCGAGCGGCTGGCGGCGGAGATGGGCGGCTATGACGACCCGCTCGCCCGCTTCGGCATGCTGAGCCTGCAGATGTGGCGGGCGATCCGCCTCGTCACCGACACCGGGCTCCACGCCAAGCGCTGGAGCCGCCAGAAGGCTATCGACTACTTCACCGCCAATGCCCCGCTATCGAAGCGGGACATCGAGAAGGAGGTGAACCGCTACATCAACAACCCGGGCCAGGCGACGAGCTACATGATCGGCCAGCTCAAGATCGCCGAGCTGCGCGCGCGTGCGGAGAAGGCGCTGGGCGACAAGTTCGACATCCGGGCGTTTCACGAGGTGATCCTGGGCCAGGGCGCGCTGCCGCTCGATGTGCTCGAGGAACAAGTGGACGCCTATATCGCGGCCAACCGCTGATGTGGGCGCCGACCGATATCGAAGCCGCCTTTGCGGACGTGACCGAGCACTGGTCCCCCAAGGTGATCGGGCAGGTTAACGACCAGCTGTTGAAGGTCGCCAAGCTGAAGGGCGAGTTCGTCTGGCACGACCATGCGGGCGAGGACGAGCTGTTCTGGATCGTGAAGGGTCGCCTGCGCATCGAATTCGAGGATGGCGTAGCGGAAATCGGCGAGGGCCAGTTCCTCACCGTGCCCAAGGGTGTACGGCACAATCCGGTGGCAGAAGAGGAGTGCTGGGTGCTCCTGATCGAGCCTGCCAGCACCAAGCATACCGGCGAAGAGATGACGGAACGCACCCGCTCGCTGGAGGAACAGATGCGCTAGGGCCCGCCAGCGCCTCAGTCCTCGCGCCCGTTCTCGATTTCCGGACTCACCTGCGCATGGGCGAGCAGCGCGAAGATCAGTGTCCCGCCGATGATGTTGCCGAGGAGCGCCGGCAGGATGAAGCCGAAGATCGCGAAGCCGACGCTGGCGTTGCCGGTTACCACCAGCAGCCACGCCTCGCCCGAACCCGCGACGACGTGGGCGAAGTTGCCGAGGCCGACGAAATAGGTGAAGAACAGGATGATCCAGAACTCCTGACCCCGCCCGACCGGCAGCGACCAGGCGACGGCGGCGAGCAGGAAGCCTGCCGGAATGCCGCCGAGAACGGTCTCGAACGGCGTGTGGGTCAGGATAGACCGCGACACCGCGATCATGCCCTCAAGATGGCTCTCCCAGCCGACCAGATGATTGCCGACGAGGAGCATGATGAACAGCGTACCGAGCATGTTGGCGATGAACACGATGCCCCAGAGCCGGCCGAGCCGCAGCAGGTTTGACAGCGTCGGGCTGGTGGCAACGGGGATGGTGGCGGATAGCGTGCTCTCGGTAAACAGCTGCATGCGGCCCATGATCACGATCAGGAAGCCGACGGTGTATCCGAAGCTCGCGATGATGGGCCGCCAGGGCGTGTCCGGCAGCGCTGACTCCAGCATGCCCTCGCCCAGGACGGAGGACGCGATGGCGATGCCTGCTGCGATGCCGGACCAGAACAGCGACAGCGCCGGACGGCGCAGCTCGTCATGGCCCTGCCGCCGGATGACCTCATGCACCACATAGCTATCGACCGATGCGCGCTTCCTGACCTGAAGCCCCTCTTCGCGGCTCAGATCGACCTCGTCATCAGGGTCTTCGAGCCGCTCTTGCTGCCCTTGCGCCTCGTCCTGCCCGCGCCGCACGCAGTCATGCGCGGGGTTGGGCCGATCCTGTTTGTCGTCTTCGGAGTTCATCAAACGCCTTCATCGGCGCTGGCCCGGCACGGGGCAAGCGCTTTGGGTGAACGCGGCGGGACGCACCGCGGGGGGATTGGAAATGGGGAAAATACGAACCCGTTGCAGTTCAGGACGCACCAGATGGCGCTGCGGTTCCCGGATCTAGGTGCCGCCGCCGGCCGCCGAGCCTTCGCGCTTCCCCTTCGGCTGCGCCGCGTGCTAGCCGATAGGCGAGGATGACAGGTGGAGAGTTCGATGTCCCGTAAATACCGTAGCCAAATGCGCACGCTGCCGCTGACCCTTTCGCTGGCCATGCTGCTGACCGCCGGTGCCGCCAGTGCGCAGCAGGTGCCGATCGTACAGCCCGGCGCGCCCGGCCAGCAGAGCCGCGAGCTGAGTTCCGAGGAGGCGGTAAAGATCGCCGATACGCGTTTCTCTCCCGCCGACGTCGCCTTCATGCAGGGCATGATCCAGCATCACTATCAGGCAGTGCAGATGGCGGCGCTGGTCAAGGACCGGACCAACAACCCGAAGATGCTCGATGTCGCCAAGCGCATCGACGCGTCGCAGGCGGACGAGATCCGCTTCATGCAAGACTGGCTGCGCGAGCGTGGGCAAACCGTGCCCGATCCCGCCGCGCATGCCGCGATGGGACACGATATGGGCGCCATGCAGGGCCATGCGATGATGGCCGGGATGGCAACGCCGCAGCAGATGGCCGAGCTGGCTTCTCTCAAAGGTCCCGCGTTCGACAAGAAGTTCCTGGAACTGATGATCGCGCATCATGACGGCGCGCTGACCATGGTCGAGGATCTGCTCGATCAGCCGGGCTCCGCCTATGATCCGGTGCTGTACGAGTTCACCAGCGATGTGACGAACGAACAGAAGTCCGAGATCGAGCGGATGACCGCGCTGTTCACGCAGCTTTCCGACGATCCGCGCTCCACACTGGCCGCCGGTTTCCGCGACGCGGGCGAAAAGGCCGAGGGGCTGAGCCTGGTGGCGACACTGCCGAAGCCGAGCGGCTTTTTCGACGTCAACAATCCCGCCGGTCTTCCGCCCAAGAAGCCGACGAAACCCGGCGAAGAAGCACCGGCCAGCGACGGCGAACCTGTCGAAGGCGATTTCGGGGAGCGTTCTCCGCTGCTCAGCTTCGCGAATACCGACATGGCGTTCTCGGGCGATCTCCTCGCGCTCGGCAATTATCACGGCATGAACCTCTATCGGCTCGGCCAGAACGGCATGCCGAAGCTGCTGAGCTCGGTCGTCTGCCCCGGCGGCCAGGGCGACGTTTCCATCGTCGGCGACATCCTGATCATGTCGGTCGAACAGACGCGTGGCCGCGTCGATTGCGGACTGCAGGGGGTGAGTGAGGATGTGAGCCCTGAGCGTTTCCGGGGCCTGCGTATCTTCAACATCGCCGATCCGCGCCGCCCGGTGCAGGTGGGCCAGGTGCAGACCTGCCGGGGATCGCACACCCATTCAGTGGTGGCCGAGGACGACAAGTCGATCATCGTTTATAACAGCGGCACCGCGGGCGTTCGCGATGGCGAGGAGTTGGACGGCTGCGTCGGCGATGTACCGGGCGATGCGCGCACCGCGCTCTTCCGCATCGACGTGGTGGAAATCCCCCTCGCCGATCCGTCGCAATCGCGCATCATCGACAGCCCCGCCGTCTTCACCGATCAGGATAGCGGACAGATCGCCGGCCTCTGGCTGGGCGGCGACCATGGCGAGGGTACGCAGGACACGCGGCGGACCGATCAGTGCCATGACATTACGGTCTTCCCGGCCAAGGGCATCGCGGCGGGCGCCTGCTCGGGCAATGGCGTGATCTTCGACATCTCCAATCCGCGCAAGCCCAAGCGCATCGACGCGGTGACGGACAAGGGTTTTGCCTATTGGCACTCGGCCACCTTCAACAATGACGGTACCAAGGTGCTTTACACCGATGAATGGGGCGGGGGCGCGCGCCCGCGCTGCCGCGCGCAGGACCCGCGCGAATATGGCGCGGACGCGATCTACGATATCGTGGACGACAAGCTGGTGTATCGCAGCCACTACAAGCTGCCTGCCGCGCAAAGCGAGATGGAAAACTGCGTCGCACATAACGGCGCGATCATACCCGTGCCCGGCCGCGATATCTTCGTGCAGGCCTGGTATCAGGGCGGCATTTCGGTGATTGATTTCACCGACAGCGCCAACCCGCGCGAGATCGCCTATTTTGACCGCGGCCCGATCGATCCCAAGCACCTCATCCTGGGCGGCTACTGGTCGGTCTATTATTATGACGGCAAGATCTACGGTTCCGAAATTGCGCGCGGCCTAGACGTGCTGGAGCTGGAGCCGAGCGCGGAGCTGACCGCCAACGAGATCGCGGCGGCAGCGCTGGCCGATCAGGGCAAGACGTTCAACCCGCAGCAGCAGTTCCCGGTAAAATGGCCCGCCGATCCGGTGATCGCGCTGGCCTATCTGGACCAGCTGAAGCGTGGCGACACGCTGGACGCTGGTATGGCAGGGCAGCTCGGTACTGCGCTGGATGCGGCACGCGCGCAGCTTGCCGGCGGGGGCACCGACACGGCGCTCGCGGGACAGCTGGATGCGATGGCAAAGGCCCTGCCGCAAGGCAGTGATGCCCCTGCGCAAAAGCGTCTCGCGGCCTTAAGCGACACGCTGGCGGGCATCGCCAGGCGGCTTCGCGGGTGAAGCCTCTATCCGGCGTCTAGACGGACGTCAGGATGACATAACCGCCAACGGCGATCACGACGGCCGCGAAGCCGCGCTCCAGCACGCCTTCGCGCGCCGCCAGTCGCTTGCCCAGCTTTAGGCCGGCCATGCTGCCAACGACACCGCCGGCTACCAGCAAGCCGGTAATCCCCCAGTCAACCAGGCCGGAAACCGCGTAGGACCCCGCCGTGGTGAGGCCGAGCGCACTGACGACCACCAGCGATGTTCCAATGGCGAACTCCAGCGGCATGGCCGTCGCCAGGATCAGGCCGGGCACGATCAGAAAGCCGCCGCCGATGCCGAAGAAGCCCGCTGCGAGACCGGTTCCGAGACCGATGGGTAAAAGACGCGGCAGAAGTGTGCGGGCGCTGGTGCGGGTCAGCCGCACATCGGGCGCCCAGGCGGCTTTACGCTTGCGCAGCATCGACAATCCAACCCCGATCATCAGAGCCCCGAACAGCACGAGCAATCGCTTGCCGTCGAAGGCCTTGCCGAGCTCTGCGCCCAGCCCGGCACCGATTACGCCGGCAGCCGCGAACACGCCCGCACAGCGCCACTTCACACGGCCCGCGCGTGCATGGCCGGTCAGGCTGGCGAGCGCATTGACGCTGACAGCCACCGCCGCGGTTCCGATTGCGGCATGGGTCGAGCCGACACCGACAACATAGACCAGCAGCGGCACTGCCAGGATCGACCCGCCCCCGCCCACGAGGCCGAGGATAAGACCAATCAGAGCGCCGGACGCGAGCGCCGCCAACATTGTCGCCGCGTCCATGGCCGCTTCAGACCGCCGCGCGCCGGTTCCAGGGCAGCACACGCAGAAGATGTGCCATGCCGCACCACCCCGTCACGCCTGCAAACATCAAGCCTGCGCCCACAAAGGCGGACAATCCCAGAAATGCCGGCGTCCAGAACAGGCTGAGCAGCACGCCGATCAGTACCAGCCCGCCTGCCACGATCTGCACCTGCCGCATGATCTCCAGCGGCTGCGTGCGATCGGTGACGACCGGGTGCCCCTGCTTGCGCCAGGCCTCGATCCCCCCGGCCATCAAATAGACGGGCATACCCTTCGCAGCGGCGTGCAGCTTTGCCGCGTTCGCATCGGTCCGCATGCCCGAACGGCAATGAAACACCACCGGTCCACCTTCCGCCTGCAGATCCTCGATCCGATCGAGCGGAAGGTTGATCGCGCCGGGAATATGCTGCCGCGCATGTTCGTCGGCCCCGCGAATATCCACGAGCCTTGCGCCCGCATCGATCGCGGCGCGCGCGTCTTCGGGAGAGATCGTTGAAGCGGTCATCAGGTCAGTCCTTGCAATAAAGCTGGTAAAGCGTGGCGAGCAGCGTTTCGACGCGATGGTCGGCGATGGAATACCAGAGCGTCTGGCTCTCGCGCCGATAGGTGACGAGCCCCTCGTCCCGCATCCGCGCGAGATGCTGCGAACAGGCGGACTGGGACAGCCCGACGTCCGAGGCCAGATCGCTCACCGTCACCTCCCCATGCTCGACGAGCTTGCACAGCAGCATCAGGCGCCGCCCATTGGCCAGCGCCTTCAACATGCCGGCCACTTCGCCCGCTCTGGCTTCGAACGTCTCAAGGTCCATCGGTCTGAGCATCACTTCACTCCATTAGCTATTGCTTATTTAGCATATCCTAATGTATTAGCAAGCGCTAAAGGAGCACGACCATGACCCACCCCTTCATCGAGGCTTTCTTCGACGAGCCGACCAACACGATCAGCTATCTCGTCGGGGACCCGGCGACTCGAGCCGCCGCGGTGATCGACCCGGTGCTGGATTTCGACCTTGCCAGCGGTGAGGCCGACACCCGCTCGGCAGAGCGCATCCTAAATTTCGCCGCTGAAAATGACTGGCAGATCGCGATGGTGCTGGAAACGCATGCCCATGCCGATCACCTTTCGGCGGCTCCGTTCATCAAGGCGCGGACCGGTGCATGGATCGGCATCGGCGCGCATATCCGCGATGTGCAGAAGATCTTCCGCCCGGTCTTTGCAATGGACGACCTGGCCACCGACGGATCGGACTTCGACCGACTGTTCGAAGATGGCGAGCGCTTCGCGATCGGTGAACTGGACGCCCGGGTGCTGCATGTACCAGGCCACACGCCCGCCGATGTCGCTTATCTCGTCGCGGATGCGGCCTTCGTCGGCGACACGCTGTTCATGCCGGATTACGGCACCGCGCGCGCCGATTTCCCCGGCGGCGACGCCCGCACCCTCTATCGTTCGGTCCAGCGGCTTCTGGCGCTGCCAGGAAACACACGGCTGTTCCTGTGTCACGATTATAAAGCGCCGGGCCGCGACGAATATCAGTGGGAAACGACAGTCGGTGAACAGCGCCGCTCCAACATTCATGTTGGCGAGGGCACCAGCGAAGATGAATTCGTTATACTGCGCGAAGAGCGCGATGCAGGCCTTTCAGTGCCCAAGCTTCTGCTACCATCAATCCAGGTCAACATCCGCGCCGGCCATTTCGAGGAGGCGCACGCCAACGGCGTCACCTATCTGCGCATTCCCGTAAAGTGGGGCACGGGCGCCAAGAGAGGATAAAAATAGCTGGACGAGCTCCCTCCCCGCACTGCAACTCGACCATCGCGGACGGTCACGCGATCTCGATATCTGCTACGCAAGCACCGCTACAAGGCGAAACCTGACCCAAGAGAGGGGCCAACCTAGGCAGAGTCTCCGTTTGCACGGCAGCGCCTCCGCGCCACGCCGATCGGCGCTACGTGATCAATAAAATGGTGCCAGAAGAGGCATCACATTCGGTCTCATTTTTTACCTTTTTTCAGATGTTTAAGTAATTCGGTTTGTGCGAAGAGCCCGCAAAAGGCCCGCAAATGCCGTCTAATGCATTGGTTCGATGCCTTTTTGGGGACTCTAGAATGCATTTTTGCGCCCGGGAAACCAGCCAAGATTGATGTCCGCTAAGCGCCCTCCTTTCCGCCATTCAACGGGCTGTGCTCTCTCTCCGAGAGCCGTCGTTCGTTAGGCTCACTTTTAATGTTCGGAATTCGCTCCAGCGTCTCTTCTCCCAGCCCGATAGTCTGGGAGAGGAGGATCTGATGTCATTCCCCTGACCTCGACATCTTCGATTTTCTCTCTGACAGGCCCGAGGTCGCGACTGAGTCCGCGAAAGACCGCTTCCCCTTCGATCAGAGAATTTTCGATCGCCGGAATGCCGCTCTTTGCCTGGGAAAGCTTATTCTCAGCGTTCTGTACCCCTTCGCGGAATTGGCGAAGACGTCTTCGCGCGCTGGTGGAAGCGCTTCCGTCGGAAATTCGGCGATCTGCGTCTCGAAGATCATTTCCCCATCCACCGACCCGTTGCCGCAAGTCCGACAGTCTTCCTTTTGTTGAGGCCAAATCTTCGTCCCATCCTTCCGCGTCCGATGCCAGATCGGCCGTCGTGACTCGAAGCCGGGCAAGATCCGAGGTGATCGCCCGCTGCTTTTCTGGTTCCAGTCCTTCGTTCAAAGCGCGGACACTGTTTGCCACGCTCTCGACGGTAGCGGTCGCATTCCCCCCAAAAAGTCCGGTTCCGTCCGAGGCCGGGATGATCTTCCTTCCTGAATTGTCGGCGTATATGCCTTGACGGCCCCTTCGACCCTCGAGCACCAGCGCGGCCTCGCCGGTTATCAGGTTGGTACTGATTGTCGCTTCAAGGCCGTCAACTTTCGCTGCATCAGGATCGAGAGTCAGCACAACGAGAACGTTTCCCGGTCCATTTTCCGCCAGGCGGACCGATGTTACCCGACCCACAGGAACACCCGACAATGTTACGGTCGACCCCGGCTGAAGGCCTTCCACGGAGCGATCAAACCTGACGAGATATGTTTCCTGATTGGGCGTGGGATCGAGAAGCCACACCGCAAAAGCGATGGTGGCAAGCATCAGAATGCCAACGATCCACCCCACTAAGGAAAAGTTTGCGTTAGTTTCCATCTTGCACGCAAACAGGGATTTTTCCGTCCGGCAGAGGTGCCGAAACATTGAAAGTTCGCGCCCCGCGTGCTCCTAGGGTGTCCGCCACAGTACCTGACCGAGGTTGGCCTTGTGGCGCAATCATTAGGGTCACAGTTTTACAGGGTGAGTTTCGACCAGGAAACGCTGTACTGCGTCGCCGAACGCATCGTTCTCGTCGCCCGCGACCATATGCGACGCACCAGCGATATCGCTGAATTTTGCATGGGGAACCAGTTTCCGGAATTCAGCGGCGCCTTCGGGAGAAACAAGGTCGCTAGATCCACCGCGCACGAGATGGACCGGGAGCGACAGCGCCGACGCAGCCTGAACAAGCTCGGTCGACCCGGCGGAAACGTCGTCGGTAATGGTGCGTCGGCGCGTAACGTTCTCGACGAATGCCGGATCCCAGTGCCAATAATACCGCCCGTCCCGTGCCTTTCGAAGGTAACTCTTCAATCCCGAGGAACTTTGCCGTCTCTCGCGGTGCGGCAGATATGCTGCGATTGAAGCGGAAGCGTGCTCGGGCGATTCGAACCCTTCTCGGGCGTGCTGCGCCATGAAGCCGAGGACCCGCGCGACCCCGTTCGCTTCCATTTGCGGCGTAATGTCTACGAGGGTTAGCGAGGCGAACGTGCCGGGCGCGATCGTGCCCTCGGCCACAAGGCCCGCCAATCCTCCCAGCGACGCACCGATCAGCGCCGGATTGCGCTCGAAACTCTGCGCAACTGCAACGAGATCCCGGCCGAAATCGTGCACATCATAAGCGCCGGTCGGGGACCATGGACTTTCGCCATGCCCTCTGAGATCGAGGGCAATCGCTCGGTATCCGGCCCGGCCCAGGCGAGTGCCGACCTTTCTCCAGGCGCGCCGTGTCTGTCCGCCTCCATGAGCCAGAAGCACAGGGAAACCGTCAGCCGGTCCGAATGTACTTGCGACAAGCGTCAGGCCGTCGGCACCAGGAAGCAACAGGCGATCCTCGTTCACGAGCGCGGCCTCCGGGCAAGAAAAAAGAATGTCAGCGCCGCCAAGGCACAGCCAATGGCTGCAATTATCGATAGGTCTGCCAGGATAGCTGCCGATACGATGAGCGCTGCCGCAATCAGGTCGCTGGAACGCATGGGCGCCGCACCTGACGGCCTTTCCAGTCGCGCAAGATCCTGAGGATCCAACCGGATCGGCAGCTGTCCGCGGCGAGCGATCGACGCCAGGTTCTCGACGATCTCCGGGGTGCCGAGAAGCGCGCGTATCAGCGTCGATGCTGTCCGCCGGGCATTTCCGCGCAGGTTTGCCAGGCTGGCGCGCTCCATCAGCAGTTGTTTGCCGATCGGAGCAAGTTCGGACGTTATGTCGAAGCGCGGGTCAAGACGGCGTACGAACCCCTCGGCGGTGAGCAGCGTGCGCAGCATCAAGGCGAGGTCGCCGGGTAGGGCCAGTTGGTAAGTCCGCAGAAGATCGAATACATCGGCGAAAATGCCAGACAGGTCGATCTGGTCGAGAAGCGTGTTGCGAAACTTGCCGACCAATTGATTAAGCGATGCCTTCAGCGCCTCACGATCGACCGCCGGATTGCCTGCCCACTGAAGGAGAACATCGACCAGATCGTCGATATCTTCTCCGGCGATCGCCAGTGACAGGCGCACCAGTTCGTCCCGCCGCTCTGGCAGCAGAGTGCCTACCGCGCCAAAGTCGATGAACACCAAGGTCCCGTCGGGGCGGATCAGCACATTGCCCGGATGCGGATCGGCGTGGAAGCGACCGTTGAAGATTATCATGCTCAGCACCGCGCGTGAATAGCCGCGCGCGACGGACGTAAAATCCACGCCGGCGTCCCTCAGTGTGGCCAAGTCGGTCGCCGGGATCGCGTCGACCCGCTCCTGGACATTGAGACTGCGCCCGCTCACCTCGTTGTCGAAGTGGGCTGTCTCGATCCCGAACCGTGCAAGATAGCTGCCGATCTCCGCACTCGCGCGTGCTTCAGCGCCCAGATCCATCTCACGATCGAGGCTTTCGGCGAAGAACCGCAACAGCTCATCGGGCCTCTGTCTTTCGACAAGGGGACTGGCGCGTTGTGCCAATCGGGCAATGCGCCGCAGTAAACGCATGTCGGCATCCACGACACTTTCGATTCCCGGTCGCCGGATCTTGACGATGACCGGTACGCCGTCGCTCCGTATTCCTGCGTGCACCTGCGCTATAGAGCCCGCCGCGATCGGCTCCCGATCCAGCTCACGAAAATACTGGCCGGAGTCTTCCCCGAGAGCATGGGTGAGCGGAGCCTCGACACGCTCGAACGGTACACCCGGAACGCGATCGTGCAGCTGCGATAGCGCTGCCGTCCAATCCGGCCCCAAGAGATCGCTTCGCATCGCGAGGATCTGGCCAAGCTTGGTCGCGACTGGTCCCAGTTCGCGCAGTGCCTCGACCAGGGCTTCCGGGCGCGTCGGATGTGCATTGGTTTGAGATCGGCCGGATCCCAACGCGGACACGATGCCGCCCAGCCCGTGACGGCCGAGAATTGCTATGACCTGCGCAAGCCGCTTCCGGTCACTCATGCGCGAAGGCGGCATGTCTGCCATCAGAGAGCATCCCGCCGTACGTTTTCGCTGACCATCTCCAAAAGCGAATGCAAAGTACTCTTCTGTTGCGGCGTCATTCCGCTCCATATTCGCAGGTGGGTCGCGTCTGCGGCCCGTCTGAGGTCAGGGAGTATTTCCTCAACCCGTCTCGTCAGGCCGAGACTCCAAGACCGCCCGTCCGCCGGGTCACGGCGGCGCTCGATAAAGCCTTTCTGGGTCAAGGCGGTGACCGCCAAGCCAATGGTGGCGGATTCGAGTTCGAGACGCCTGGCGATGTCGGTCTGGTTCAGGGCAGGATCTTTGATGAGCTGCGCCAGCACACGCCACTGCGTACGATTGAGGCCAAGCGGCTGTGCCCGGTCATCGAATGCCTTGCGCGCGGCGCGACTGATCTCGTCCATCATGAAGATCGCTCGATCATCGTAGATGATGACATTGTCGAGTGCGAGAGTGTCCTCGTCTTCCGTCATGAGTGGGTCCTATCGATCAGGAAAAAATAGTAAAGGACTTTCGTATTTTATTTTGACCGCTATATCGCTCGTGCAACGGGCCAAACGATGGCGAGGAGCGAAATTACCATGGCGGACGAGACAGCAGGCGATAGCGATCAAGGCGAACGTCCGAAGGGGTTGTCCAGTCCGCGGGTCCGGCTTGGTCTGCTGATCGCCGTCATTCTGGTCCTGCTCGCCGGGGGCTACTGGTATTACAATCATCAGACGTACGGCCGATTCCAGCAGTCCACCG
Source organism: Novosphingopyxis iocasae (assembly GCF_014334095.1). NCBI lineage: Bacteria > Pseudomonadati > Pseudomonadota > Alphaproteobacteria > Sphingomonadales > Sphingorhabdaceae > Novosphingopyxis > Novosphingopyxis iocasae. The sequence goes on along the minus strand of NZ_CP060495.1, from coordinate 3,138,544 downwards.
ACAACGCTTATATCGCCGCCGACAGCGTCATCATCTCCCCCAAAATTGCCGGCTATGTCGAGCGCGTACTGGTGACTGAGAATCAAACGGTTGCGTCGGGCGATGCACTTGTGCAGCTGGACGTGCGGGATTATCGCGCCCAGACCAGCCAGGTCGAAGCCCAGATCGCGGCGTCGCTCGCCGGAGCTGATACGGTTCGCGCACAACAGCGAGAGCAGGATGCGGCTATCGAGCAGGCCCGTGCCCAACTTGCCGCGGCATCTGCGCAGGCCGGTCTGGCTGCGGAGCAGGTTGCGCGTTATCGCCCCCTTGCCGCTTCCGGAGCGGAGCCGCGCGAAAGGCTCGACCAGCTGCAGGCCCAGGCCAGAGAAGCGCAAGCCCAGGTCGCGGCGGCGCGCGCCGCGCTCACGGCTGCACAGCGGCGGCAAGGCACGCTGGGCGAACAGATAGACCAAGCCAATTCGCAAGCCAACGCAGCTCGTGCGCAGCTTGAGGCGGCCCGCCTGAACCTGTCGTCGACCACGCTCAGGGCGAGCATTTCCGGGCGGGTGGGTGACCTCACGGTCCGGCCCGGACAATTTGTCCAGCCCGGCCAGCGCCTGATGAGCGTGGTTCCCACCGACCGTCTTTATGTGACGGCGAATTTTAAGGAAACGCAGCTCGGCCTCGTCCGCCCCGGGCAACCCGTCACCCTGGAAATCGACGCGCTGCCCGATCTCGAGTTATCGGGGAGAGTGGAAAGCATCGCCCCCGGGACCGGGGCGGAATTCTCGATCCTGCCTCCGCAAAACGCGACGGGCAATTTCACCAAGATCGTTCAGCGCGTCCCGGTCCGCATATCCATTCAGGCTTCTTCCGAAGTCCTGCGTCTGCTGGTGCCGGGCATGTCCGTTGTCGCCAGCGTTGATACCCGCGGCGCCAGAGACGAACTCGATTCGATCCGCAACGCGGCCAGAGACTGACCGATGGCCGGTGCCTCTGCTGCGGTTGCTCCGCCGGTCGAGAAGGCCGATGCCACGGCCTGGATCGCCGTAGCCGCCGGTGCACTCGGCGCGATGCTGGCAACGCTCGACATCTCGATCGTCAATTCCGCGCTGCCGACGATACAGGGAGAAATCGGCGCGACCGGAACCGAGGGCACGTGGATTGCGACAGCTTTCCTTGTAGCCGAAATCATCATCATCCCTCTGAGTGCATGGCTGGAAAGACTGCTCGGCCTTCGAACTCTGCTCATCGTCGCCGTTTCCGCCTTTACGGCCTTTTCGGTGTTGTGCGGCATTGCCACCGATTTGACGACCATGATCATCGGCCGCACCGGTCAAGGATTCATGGGAGGCGCGCTGATTCCCACCGCCATGACCATCGTGGCGAAGCGGCTGCCTCCATCGCAGCAACCCATCGGAATGGCGCTGTTCGGGATGACGGTGGTCCTTGGTCCGGTCATGGGGCCGCTCGTCGGGGGCTGGCTTACGGAGAACCTGAGCTGGCACTACGCTTTCTTCGTCAACGTGCCCGTCTGCGCCTTGCTCCTGGCTCTGCTCTTCATCGGGCTGCCCCACGAAAAACCTGACTGGGTCTACCTGCGCGAGGCGGATTGGGCAGGCATCGTGGGTATGATCCTTGGCCTTGGCGGGCTGACCGTCGTTCTGGAAGAAGGTCACCGTGAGGAATGGTTCGAATCCACACTGATCGTGCAGCTCACGTTGATGACGATCGTCGGCTTCGCGCTTCTGACTTACGGACAGCTGTATGCACGCAAGCCAGTGCTCAAATTGCGCCTGATGCTCAGCAGGCAGTTTGCCAGCGTCGTGGTCATGGCGCTGGCACTCGGCATGGTCATGTATGGCTCGACCTACGTGATCCCGCAATTTCTTGCGATAATCTCCGACTACAATGCCTTGCAGACTGGGTTCGTAATCTTCTGGATGGGTGTTCCGGCCTTCCTGCTGATGCCTGTGCTGCCCTTCATGATACGAAAGATTCACATCCGGATTGCGGTCGGCGTGGGCATGTTCATCATGGCGCTAAGCTGCTTCGTCAGCATCAATCTGACAGCGGCATCGGGAGGTGGAGTGTTCACCGAAAGCCAATTCCTGCGAGGCATCGGCATGATCCTCACGATGATGTTCCTCAATCAGGCGACGGTAGCTTCGGTTGCCAAGGAGGATGCCGGCGATGCTTCCGGGATTTTCAACGCTGCGCGAAACCTCGGCGGTTCGTTCGCGCTCGCGGGGCTTGCCTCGTTCCAGGATCAGCGCCTGTGGCATCATAGTCGGCGCATGGAAGAAACCCTCAACGCCAACAGCCCCCGGCTACAGGAATACCTGGACGGCATGACGGCGTCGCTGGGCAGCCCACAGGCCGCGCTGGAGATGCTTTCCGGCATCATTCAGCGCGATGCGTTCGTAATGACCTACAACGATGTGTTTTTCGCCATGGGCGCGATTACCCTGGCCACGGTGCCGCTGGTACTGTTCCTCAAGCCTCTCCCGAAGAACGTATCCCTTTCGATGCACTGAGAACTCTATGCGCAAGACCCTAACTCTCCTCGCTCCCATGGCGCTCCTCACGGGTTGCATGTCCGGTCCCGACTATGCCGGTCCCCCGCAACTTGCGACCGCCGCAAGCGACGCGTTCGCACGGGCCGGCCCCGAAATCGATCCGTCAGCGCCGATTGCCGGCGACTGGTGGACGCTGCTCGGCGATCCGGTCCTCAATGATCTGGAAGCACGCGCGCTGGCCGGCAATCCGGGCGTGGCCGCGGCGCGCGCTCGCATCGAACAGGCAAGGGCTTCTGTCCGCCAGGAGCGCGCCAACCGGCTGCCCGCCGTGGCTGCGCAGGCGACTGCGATCCAGGCGAAGATTCCAGGTCTGGATATCGGCAGCGGCCCGCCCGCGGGATCGCCCGGCGCTCCTGCAGACACCGAAGAGCAGGACAGCCTCAGCGTTTACAACGTCGGGCTCAATGCAAACTGGGAGATCGATTTCGCAGGGGGGCAGGCACGGCGTGTCGAAATGGTCAACGCTCAGGCTGCGGCCTCGGTGGCGAACGCCGAGGATTCGAAAGTTCAGCTCGCCGCTGAAGTCGCGCGGGCTTATGTGAGCCTGCGGGAAGCGCAGGGGCGGCTCGAGCTCGTCCAGCGCGAGCGTGAGTTGCAGCAGCAAACTCTCGAATTGACCTATCAGCGCTATACGCAGGGCGCTCTCGCGCTATTCCCGGTCGGCAACGCGAACGCCGAGCTCGAATTGCTCAACTCGCAGATCGCGGAAGCGCAAGCGGACATCGATGTGTTCAAGGACACGCTCGCGGTGCTTACGGGCGAAGCGCCCGGAGCACTCGACGGGCTCCTGACGGCTCAGGCCGAAATTCCGCTTCCCCCCGAACGGGTCGCGGTGGGTGATCCCGCCGCGCTGATAGCGCGGCGGCCGGATGTTCGTGCCGCGGAACGAACGCTCGCGGCGGCGAATGCGCGCATCGGAGTGGCGGAGGCCGCTCGCTTCCCCAAGCTTTCATTCATGGGCATACTCGGTTTGGGCGGATCGCAGCCGGATGACATCTTTGATCTCGGCAATCTGTCAGCGATCGCCTTGCCGAGGCTACAGTGGAACCTGCTTGATTTCGGCCGCACGGCAGCATCGATCGATCAGGCCGAGAGTGCGCGCGACGAGGCCGAAGCACGCTATGTTGAAGTGGTCCTCGGCGCACTGCGCGATGCCGAACAATCGCTTGCCCGGTTCGGGCAGCAACGAGCCAACGTAGCCGCGCTGGCGCAAATCAGTCGACAGGCCGACACGGCTGCGGAGCTTAACGAGCAACGCCGCGCAGCGGGGGTAATCTCGCAGGGCGAGCTCAACACTTCGATCCGCCAGCGCGAACAGGCCAGAGCAAATCTCGATCGGGCGATCGCCGCCATGACAAATGGCTGGATCGCGATCCAGAAGTCCTTGGGACTGGGATGGGCCAATTTGCCTGCAGGCCAGACCACGGTGGTTGAGTCGGCCACAGTCGATCGAGATAGGGCTGGGCGATCGAACTCAAATTGAGTTCGTCGGTTTGCTTTGGTAGATCTCGGGCGCGCGGTTTCCAAGCCTAGCTGCGGCGAATAGTTATGCTGGTGGTGATGGCGCATTCATCCGATCGTAACGACTGCTATCTGTCTACCTCTTGAGTTGGCTCTCGACCCAAGCAATTATGTCTTCCCCCCCCATGCGACCGCATAGCCACCCAACTGCACCGGCTTTGGAAACTTACCCTCGCTCATCCAGCGATAGATCGTCGAACGGCCGAGGCCGACACGGTGCTGTACTTCGGGCAGACGAATGAGACGGGTGACCCGGCGGGTTTCGGTCGCTCCCTTGTCGATCTCCTCACCCACGATGGCCTCCTTCGACACCGGCAAAGACATCGCCAAGCAGCGCATCCTTGCGTTCGAGCTCATCGATGTGATCGGAAAGCAGGCGGGCGACACGATGCGCGGTGCCCTTGGCCCAACGCGGCTTCACGTCGTGGACCTGGTTACCCAGGACACGCTCGAGAGCCGAGGGCAGCTCACCGGAAAAGTCCTCGAAGAATTGCGCGAGGTCAGATTGCAGCCACGCGATTGCGTGATCGCCGCTACTGACCAGAAACAGGAGCAAGTGCGCGTGCGGCGCGACGCCGCTTGCGGCGAGAATGCGCAAGGTTTCGCCGAGGCTGGCCGAGCGTTCGCCGGCAAGGACGCGGCGCAGGGCATCCTTATGGATCTGCGCGTCACGCGCGATATCGCAGCGGGCACGGCCGCTGGCTTCGACAGCGGCCAGAAGAAGCCGGGCGAGGTCCGCGCGAACCTGTTGTTCGGCAAAGAGCGCCATGTTGGTCATCGACGAATCCTTATCTCTAGAAGTGATCGACTCACCGGCTAACCGCTAAGGAAGCCTGTAGGAAAACGAAAAGAACATTAAGAGAACATAGAAGAAGGAACGAATCACCTTCCTTCGACGATTCGCGCGAATTCCGGCCGCCGGCGCGCGTATCGAGGCTCGCTTCGCGCAGAAGCCGGCACAGTCGGCGCTGCTCCGCGATCAGCCTGCGCGGATCCCGTCCATCACACCTTCCGATGTCGCATTTCGCTTGGTCGGTAGCCCCAAAATCCAATTCCCGATTTCCTACAGCCCGGCTCCGGGGAGAGGAAAGAACATACAGCGAACGCATCGCTGGCTGATGTTCAATCCCTCGGAGTTTCCATCCATGACCACCAAGACTGCCCTTCCGGCCCAGCAGCGCACGCCCAATCGGGCCCGTGGCCGCGACTACATTCTTCCTGCCTGCGTGGCGCTGGCCTGCGCCGGTGCCGCCTTCGCCGGCGCCGACACCACCTTTGATCCCGCGCTCACCAAGTTCACCGACTTCCTCGAAGGCTCGGGCGGCAAGATCATCACCGTGCTCAGCCTTGCAGGCGGTCTGATCGGTCTCGCCTCCGGACGCTTCTCGCTCGGCCAGGTCGCCGTGCCGGTCGGCGTCGGGATCGGTGTCGGCACCGGCGTTCCGATCGTCACCTCGGTCGTGACCGCGGTCATCTGATCAGCGGATCCGGTCACGACAGGAGGGCGGCATCATGGCTGACAGGTACCTCGTTCCACGGCGGCTCGACGACCCGGAGCTCATCGGCTTCTGGACCATCGACGAGTTTGCAGGGATTCTCATTCCCTTCGCCTGGGGCATCCTCTCGCAGCATATCTTTATCGGTATCGGCCTGGCCGCCGGGGCCTGGCTTGCCTTGCGGAAGGCAAAGGCACGCGGCGCCGGTTCGGCACTGGTGCATGCTGCGTACTGGTACCTGCCCGGGAGCTTTCTCGGGCTGAAAGCCACGCCGCCCTCCCACTGCCGCCTGTTGGCGGGCTGAGGGAGGCGACCCATGCGAGCAGAATTCGCGCACGAACAGGCGCAGGCCTATCTCCGGCAACGCAACCGCTTTGCCGTGCTGGCAGGTGTCCTGGGCCTCACCACGCTGGTCAGCCTCGGCGCCGCGGTCACTCGCGACGAGCAGGTTGTGCTGGTGCCGATCACCGCCGAGCGCATCACCGTCTCGAGCGGCGGGATCGACGCCCCCTATCTCGAGCTCGTCACCCGCGACACGGCGCTGATGCTCCTCAACCGGGCGCCCGAAAGCCTCGACTACTGGATGGCGAACATTCTGAAGCTCGCCGATCCCGCCGCGCACGGCCGCCTCAAGGCCGAGCTCGTCAGAATTGTCGAGGAACAGCGCGGCTCGGACATCAGCCAGGCCTTCGTGATCGCGGAAATGCATGTCGATCCCAAGGCCCTGACCTCGACCGTCACCGGCACGCTCAAGACCTTCGTCGGCGCGCAGGTGATCGCGAGCCAGCGCCGCTCCTTCCGTTTCCGCTGGTCGAAGCGTGGTCTCAGCGTCGCGCTCGCCGGCTTCGAACAACTTCCCACCGACAAGGAGGAACCCGGCCAATGAGCCTTCTCCCATCTCCCCTCGCTGCTGCGCTTGCCGGAACCGGCCTTGCCTGTTTCGCGATCGGCGCGACAAGGCGCCCCGATCCCGGACTCAAGCTGACCGGCCTCGCCGTGCTTGCCTTCGCGCTCGCGCCGGTCCCGGCGTATGCCGACCAGTTCGTCGAAGCGGCCGACAACGCGACCATCGACTGCGAACTCGCCCGCGGCGAACTCACCCGGATCGCGCTCATCGATGATGGCTTTGCCAATGTCTCGAAGATCGCGAGCGGCTTTCCCTACAACGACTTCCAGGTGACAAACGAGCCGGTACGCGGAGACATCTATATCTCCGTGCCCCCGCTATTTGCCGCTGCCCGGGTCAGTTTCTTTGCGACCAGTAAGGCGGGCTATGTCTACAAGTTCGCCTGCCGCCTCGGCGGTGAGGAAGCGACCCAGCTCTTCATTACCAATCCGGCGCTGGCTAAAGCCGCGGCTACCGAATGGGAAACCGAGACCGGACCCGAGGACGCTGCGATCCGCCTGATCGAGGCGATGGCGAGCGATGCAGTCCTGCCCGGGTTCACCGCTCGTGCTGAACTGTCTGCTCCGCGCCGCACCGGCGGGATCGAGGTCCAGCTGGTCGCCGAATACCAGGGCGATGAACTCACCGGACAGCGCTTCCTCGTACGCAACCTCAGCCAGGAAAGCCTTGCGCTTGGCTCCGAGCGCGAGGGGCCAGCAGGCGCGCTCGCCTTCGCCTATGGCCGCGATGCACTCGCTCCCGGTGAAGCGACCAGTGCCTTCCTTGTCTTTGCCAAGGGAGGGCTCGACTGATGGCCGAGGCAACACAGAAAGACGCCGAAAAGAAGCCGCTGCCGGGCTCGCCGGAAGCGCGCGAGAGCGGACGGCGCAACCTAAATTCGCAGATCGCGCAGCGCCAGAAGATGCTGCTCGCCGGGATCGGGGCCATCGCGCTCATCGGCGGCGGGATGTTCATCTTCGGCGGCGATGACGACGAGGGCGGCAGTGATGCCAATGGTGCGGCGACGATCGACACCGGCGGCCTCGTCAATCGCAACCTCTCGCAGCGCGAGTTCGTCGCGAGTTACGGTAACCGGCTCGATGCACAGGGTCGTGCGATCAAGGATCTGCAGCAGGCCCAGCTTCCACGCCCCGAGATCGAACAAGAACTCGAAGCCCTGCGCAGCGAGAACGCCCAGATGCGCTCAGACGGCCAGGCAGCGATCGACGCGATCTCGGCCGAGAATGCCAATCTGCGTTCACAGCTCAGAGAAGCCGCGAAGGTGCCTGCAACCGCGCCGCCGCTGCCACCACCACCGGCCTATGGTCCCGGCGTGGGAACGGGTGGGGCTGTCCAGCCACCGCAAGGAGCACCGGAATCGCAGGGCGGTCAGCTCAGCCTGATGAGTTTCAGCGCGGAGACGGGCAAGGACGGCAAGCCGCGTGCGGCTGAGACTGCGCCTGCGCTGCTGCTCGAAGCGAGCCGCGATTACCTGCCGCCCAACAGCTACGCACCGGCAACGGTCATCGTGGGTGTCGACGCCTCCACCGGCGTTGCCAGCCAGAGCGATCCGCTTCCCGTGGTGCTCCGGATCACCGGACCGGCCCGCTCGGTCATGCGCGGCAACAAGCTGCTCACCACCGACATTACCGGCTGCCTCGTCAATGGCGCAGCGCGCGGCGATCTCTCGGCCGAGAAGGTCTACGTCAAGCTGGTGCGCATGACCTGCGCGCAGCCCGGTGGGCGCTTCGCGGTCAGCGAGGTCAAGGGGTTCATTTCCTTTGCCGGAAAGTCGGGCGTGCGCGGCCGCGTGGTCAGCCGCGAAGGCAGCCTTGTCAGCCAGGCGCTGCTGGCCGGGATCGTTGGCGGCTTCGGGCGCGGATTCTCCGCCAACGCCAACGGCATCTTCACCGGCCAGGTCGGCGCCAACGGTCAGCGCGAAGCGCTGTCGCCGACCGACATTCTCGCCGGTGGCTTCGGCCAGGGTGCCGGCGAGGCTGCAGACACCGTCAGCCGATACCTCATCGAACGCGCCGAACAATACCAACCCGTCGTCGAGATGCCGACCGGCATCGAGGTCGAGATCGTCTTTCTCGACGGCGTCCACGTCAGGAGCCCTTCCAAATGAACTACAATGAGCACCGGCCGGGCCTGAAGGCCCGCGCCGCCCACCTTGCCCTTGCCCTTTCGAGCGCCGCCGCCGTGCTGACGCTCGGAGTCTCTGCCGTCACCGCTATGCCTGCGAGCGCTGCCGGCATGGCCAGCGATGTCGCGCAGGCACTGAAGCTGCGGCTGCCCAAGACCCCGATCGATGCGATCAGCTGCGACACGCTTGGCCCCTGGTGCGAAGTCGTCTCGGGCGACACGCTGTTCTACATCGACGAGACCGCCCGCTATCTCTTCGTGGGCCGTCTCTACGACATGGAAGAGCGGCGCGACGTCACCGCCGCCCGCCTGCTCGAACTCAATCCTGACCTGCTCGCGGCGGGTGCGGCGCGCGTAGCCAGCGACGCGCCGGCGGGACGCGACGAAGCGCCTGTCGAGGCGGCCGCCAGCCATGTCGACCTATCCTCGCTTCCGGCTGCGGGCGCAATCCACTGGGGCAACCCCAAAGGCGAACGCCTAGTCGTCTTCTCGGATTTCCAGTGCGGGTATTGCCAGCGCCTGACCGCCGAACTCGCCAAGGCCAAGGTCCATGTCGAAGAGCGACCGATCTCGATCTTCGGCGCGGCAAGCCGCAAGATTTCCGAGGCCGTGCTGTGTGCCAAGGATCCGGCAAAGGCGCTGCATGCGGCCTACGCCGGCCAGGCTCCGGCGACCGGCAAGACCTGCAAGGACGCCAAGGCACTCGATGCCAACGAAGCCTTCGCAAAGGCCAATGGGTTTGCCGGAACGCCGGTCATCGTGCGCGCCCGCGATGGGGCGGTGCTTCATGGCTACCGCGATGCCGCGGCGATCCGCCGCTTCGTCGCCGAAGGGAAGGGAGAGGCGCAATGAGCCGGCTTCCGATCCTTCGCGCCGTGGTGCTCGCTGCGCCGCTCCTCTTCGCCAGTGGATGCGCCAGCCTTGGCGGTAACGTCAAAGGCAGCTTTGCCTGCCGCGCTCCCGAAGGGACCTGCGCGCCGACCTCCGCGATCGATGCCGGGGCGACCGGCATCGAAAAGTTTGACACGTCTGACGCGCATCGGACGGTGACCCTGACCGGAGAAGCGGTTCGCCGCCTGCAGGTCGTGCTGACCTCCTACCGTGACGCGGCAGGCCGCGACCATGAGGCGCGCGTCGTTCACCTGACGCTGCACGAACAGGCAGGAGCAGGCTGGCGCGCCCCGCAGGGCCGCCGCGAAGTCCTGCGCTCGCTGGCATCGACCATTGCCGCGACGCGCGAGGGCAACCCCGCACCCGATTTCCAACCAACAGACACATTGCCGGAACAGCTGTTTATCCCCTCGCAGCCCGTTCCGGCGATTCCCGGCGCTGACGCGCCGGAACCCGGGGGACCTGGCTCGTTTTCCCCTCCCCGCGAGCCGGTCCCCCACCCTGACATGACCGAAGGAGAGAGCCGGTGACGCTATCCCTTGCTGCCGCGCGCGACGCACTCTCGCGGGGCCTATTTGCCGACACGGCACGCCCCGAGAAGCCCCGAGCGCATTTCGGGCTCGACATGCTCTCGGACTGGCTGCCCTACCGGGTCTATGACGAGGGGGCGAAGCTCTATCGCAACGCCCGCTCCAAAGGCTTCGTGCTCGAAGTCACCCCGCTGATCGGGGCCGACGAACGGACCGGCGAGATCCTCGGTCAGTTCTTTTCCGAAGGCCTGCCGCAGGGCGCCTGCCTCCAGGTCCTGAACTTCGCATCTCCGCGGATCGGTAGTGTGGTCGGCCCCTGGTTCGCTCCGCGCTATGAGCAGGGCGGCATCTACGAGGCGATCGCCAGGGCGCGCACCAAGCGCCTTTACGATCTCGTCTGGAATTCGGGCTCGGCGCATGCGCCCTTCCATGCCCGCAACGTCCGGCTGATCGTCTCGCTTGGCGTGCCCGTGCCCGGCAGCGTAACCGATGCAGAACTCTCCGAATGCCGCGAAGGGCTGATGGGCATGCTCCATTCGCTCGGCCTCGACGCGCAAGAGCTGCGTCCGGGCGGGCTGCTGGCGCTGATCGACGAACTCACCTCGCCGACCACCGCGCACGAGAACGACATCCATGCGTGGAACCCGCACGATACGCTCGATGTCCAGGCCATCCGCCGCGACATCGAGCTCGAGGTCAGCGACGATCGCCTGATCCTCAGGACCGAGCGCTTCCGCGAGACGGGCCGCGACGAAGAGGGCAATCCCGAAGTCGGCGAATGCTATCCCGACCATTTCGACGTGCGGCACTATGCCGTGCGCTCTACCCCTGAGCGCTGGGCACCTTGGGAATGCGCGCGGCTCATCGGCGACATGTTCACCGACAAGCTGCGCTTCCCCTGTCCGACGGCAACAATGCTTTGCCTCGTTTACCCCGACCAGGAAGCTGCCTCGGCGCGCGCGGGCTTCAAGTTCATGCGCACCACCAGCCTCAGCCAGACCAAGAGCGCGCGTTTCTTGCCCAAGCTCGCCGAACAGTCGGCCGAATGGCGCCACGTCCAGGCCGAACTCCAGGCCGGCAAGAAGCTAGTCAAGCTGTTCTACGGGCTCACCAGTATCTCGCCGCTCGGCCAGGGCGACGCACACGAACGCATCATCAAGGCGATCTACAAGGCAGCGGGCTGGGACCTTGCCGACGAGCGCTTCCTCCAGCTGCAGGGCCTCGTCGCTGCCTTTCCCCTGAGCCTTGCCGATGGCCTCGCCGACGACATGGCGCGGCTAAAGCGCCTCAAGACCATGCTCTCGACGACGGCGGCGCATATCGCGCCGATGCAGGGGGAATATCTCGGCGGCGTAGTCCCGCACCTTCTGCTCGTTGGCCGCCGCGGCCAGCCCTTCTGGTGGTCGCCATTCGAAAACACTGCTGGCAACCACAATATCGCGATCTGCGGCAAGTCGGGTTCGGGCAAGTCGGTGCTGCTGCAGGAACTTTGCGCCGCCTTGCGCGGCGCGGGCGCCAAGGTCGTGGTGATCGACGACGGGCGCAGCTTCGAGCATTCGGTCAAACTGCAGGGCGGACGCTTCGTCGAGTTTACGCTCGCCTCGGGCTTCTCGCTCAACCCCTTCTCGATGGTCGACGATGCCCGCGCGCACGAAGACGAGGATTACCGCCTCGACTGCTTTGCCATGATCAAGGCGATCGTTGGCCAGATGGCCCGTCCCGGCACCGCGCCGAGCGACACGGAGCGCGGGCTTATCGACCGGGCCGTAACAGCGACCTGGGAGGCCCTCGGAAGCGGCGCATCGGTCGACGATGTCGCGCATGCACTCCATGGCTCGGAGAGCGAGGCGGGCCGCGATCTCGCCACCGCGATCACGCCCTTCTGCCGCGGTGGTAGCTACGGCGGGTTCTTTGCAGGCAAGGCGAGCTTCGCGCTCGACGATGATTTCACCGTCTTCGAGATGAGCGATCTCGCGTCCCGCGAGGAACTGCGCAGTGTCGTGCTTTCGGCGATCATGTTCATGACCAGCCAGGCGATGACGCGCTCATCGCGAGCGACCAAGAAGCTGCTGCTGATCGACGAGGCCTGGGCCATGCTCAAGGGCGGGTCGATGGGCGAGTTCGTCGAGACCTATGCCCGCACTGCCCGCAAGTACGGCGGTGCGCTCGCGACCGCTACCCAGTCCCTCAATGACTATTACAAGTCCGATGGCGCGCGGGCTGCGCTCGAGAACAGCGACTGGATGCTGGTGCTTCAACAGAAGGCCGAGACGATCGCCGATTTCAGGGCGAACGCGCGGCTCGACATGGACGATCGCACCGAGACGCTGATCCGCAGCCTCAAGCGTTCGGGGACCGAGTACAGCGAGGTCTTCATCAAGGGTCCCGAGACCGAGGCGGTCGGCCGGCTCGTGCTCGATCCCTTCTCGGCGACAATCTACTCCTCCGATCCCGACACCTATGCCGCGATCCAGGACTGCGAGCGGCGCGGGCACAGCCTCGCCGATGCCATCCGCATCGTGGCGGGAGGCGGACAATGATGGTCTCGCATCTTGCCGACCGGACCCCTCCGGCCAACCTCCGCAGTCTGCTGCCGTTCCTGCAAGGGAGCTGCTTCGTCCTCATCGAAACTGTGCGCTTTGCCGCGACCTCGCTGCTGATCGTGCTGGGATTGCCGCTCGCACTGTTCCTGTTCGTTGCGGGCTGGGACCTTGGCGGCCTCTTCACCCAGCTCGCCAATCTGTCGGACCGATATCTCGAAGCCGACGGCCTGCGCCGCAGCCTGTTCAGCCAGGACCTCAAGGGCTGCTTCCTCGTCCTCGCTGGCGCTGTGACGCTGTTTCGCATGCCCCGCTTCCTGAGGCGGCTTGCGGCCGATCTCTACAACCGTCCGGCCCGGGAGGCAAACCGTGACTGACACGCGCACATTACAATCTTTCAATCGCCCGCTGTTGCTGAGAATTCTTGGCGTGCTCGCGCTCGTGGCCACGCTGCTCTGGGCAGCCTGGGTCAGCCGCGAACTGTCCGAACCGCGCCAGCAGATCGTCACTGTCCGGCTTGCCGAGACCATCGCGGGTTTCGTCGATGCCGAAGCGCGCGGGGCACAGGATCCCGAAGCAAGCCAGGCGCGCGTGCTTGCCTTCCTCCAGGCGTCCGAGCGCGCCGTTGCAGAAATGGGGACCGGTGGCCGCGTGGTGCTGGTCGGCGAAGCGGTGCTCGCGGGCGATGCCCCCGATGCTACCGATGAACTGCGCGCACGGATCGCCCGCCAGCTTGAGCAGGGAGGCGGTCAGTGACGCACTTTGCCTCTCGTCTTGTCCGCACGATCAAACGGCCGTTGGTCCTGACCGGACTGGTGCTGCTGCCCCTCGGATGGGGCGCGGTCGACGCCTTCGCGAAAGACCATGCCTTCCTCATCAATTCCAGCCCGAGCCTGCCCAACTGGGCTTTCTGGCTCGACAAGCACGCGCGGATCGAGCGCGGCAGCCTGATCTTCTTCGAGCCGCCGGCAAGCAGGCTCGTTGAAGTGCATTTCGGAAAAGGCGCGCAGCTCTTCGGCAAGCGGGTGCTCGGCGTGCCGGGCGATGTCGTGAGCCACCGTGGCCACGAGGTCTTCATCAACGGTCGCAAGATCGCCGCGCGGCTCGATGAGACCCGTCTCGGCATTGCGCTACACAAAGGCCCCGAAGGCCCGATCCCTGACGGCTGCTTCTACACCGGGACCAGCCATCCCCGCGGCCTCGACAGCCGCTACGCCGAGATCGGTTTCGTCTGCCGCGGCCAGATCCTCGGCAGCGGGAGGGCGATCCTGTGAGCAAGCTCATCCTCCCCGCAGCGCTAATTGCAGTCCTGCTCTGCCCTGCCGAGGTGCTGGCGCGCGACTATGGCCAGCGCGGCACGGTGTTTCCCGTCATCGAGCGCGACCTCCTCGAACAGATTCATTCGCGCCTGACGCAAATGGAACGTTCGGGCGAGACCGCGCGGCTCAATGAAGACCTGAAGCGCCGCACGATCGCGCGGGTCAACCGGCCCGACCCCGTCGCCGGGATCGTCCGGGCCAGCGAAGCGCGGCGCTGGCACTTCGATCCGACGATTACGCTCGCTGCCGATATCCGCGGGGCAAAAGGCGAGCTGATCCATGCCGCTGGCACGAAAGTCAATCCGCTCGACAGCGTCGGCCTTCGCGCCGATCTCCTGTTCCTCGACGGCGACGATCCCGACCAGCTCGCCTGGGCGCTCAAGCAGGGCGCCGATGCCAAGCTGATCCTGGTGAAGGGCGCGCCGCTCGAGCTGATGAAGGCCCGCCAGCGCCGCTTCTATTTCGACCAGGGCGGCAAGCTCACGGAGAGGTTCGGGATCAGGTCGGTGCCCGCACGCGTGCGCCAGCAGGGCCGCCTGCTCGAGGTCAGCGAAATCGCGCTGCCACCGAAAAGGAGGACAGCCCAATGACGCACTTAAGAAAGCTGGCGCTTATGCTGGCCGCCATTCTTGGTCTAGCGACCGCAACGCCCGCCATGGCCGATGCCGGTCCGGGACGCTGCACCGGCAGCTTCGTCAACCCGATCACCGACATCTGCTGGTCGTGCCTGTTCCCGATCTCGATCGGCGGGCTGGACATCTGGCCGTCGAGCCGGCCCGATCCCGACAACCCCGATCTGCCGGTGTGCCTGTGCGGTCTGAGGCCCGGGATCGCGATGGGCTTCTGGGAACCGGTGCGGCTTGCCGATGTCAGCATGAAGCCGTGGTGCTTCGTCAACCTCGGCGGCATCAAACTCGATCCGGGCTTCGATATCGGATTCCGCTCTATCTCGGGTCCATCTGCGGTGGGCGGTGCGAGCCAGTATTATTCGAGCTGGCACGTCCACTGGTATGCCTATCCGCTGATCTACTGGATGGAGATCGTCGCCGATTTCCTCTGCCTGGAATCGGGCTCGATCGACATTCTCTACATCTCCGAGATCGATCCGCTGTGGCAGGATTCCGAGCTCACCGCGATCATCAACCCCGAGGCCGTGCTCTTCGCCAACCCGCTGGCGCTCGCTGCCTGTGCGGCTGACTGCGTCGCCTCGACCGCGAAGCTGCCGATTGACGAGATGTTCTGGTGCGCGGGCTGCCAGGGCTCGATGTACCCGATGAACGGCAATGTCTCGGCCAGCATAGGCCACGTCCAGGCATCGAGGCTGGTGCTCTCGCGCTTTGCCTACAAGCTTCACCGCGAACTCGTCTCGTGGGGGACGATGGGGTCCAGAGGCCTGTGCGGCAAATACCTGATGCCGGTGATGCGCAAGCAGCAATACCGCTTCCAGGCCACCAACCCCAACCAGGCGACCTCGGGCCGTTACGCCTGCCCGCCCATCGGCGCCTCCACCACCTTTCAATCGGCCGGACAGGTCATCCCCGCCATCGGCGAAGACATGGGATACCTCGTTTGGCGCAAGCGGAACTGCTGCGCGCTATGAACAAGCACCTCCTCCTTTTGCCCGTCGGCCTTGCCATCACTCTCGGTGGCCTCGCTCTCGCCCAGAGCGCGCCTGAAGGCATCGACCTCGAAGCGATCCGCGAGCGTGCGGCCGAACATACCGACGATGCGCTGGCGCTCAGCACCAATGTCCGCCAACGCGCCGAGGCGCTGACCGAGGACGCACAGACTATCCAGGCGCAAGCGCAGGCCAATCGCGCAGCCTATGCGGACAGCATCGAGGCAATCGAGACAGACGCCGTCCTCGACTTCGACGCGATGATCGCGGGGCAAGCCGCCGCCGAGAAGGCATCGCTTGGGACAGCCCCCCGCTTCATTGCCTTTGCCAGCCTGTCGATGCCGCCCGAGGCGCTGAAGGCACTGGTCCACGACATGACCAGGGCCGGCGGCGTCACCGTGATGCGCGGCTTCCCGCAAGGAAACAGCGAGGCGTTCAAGAAGCGGCTCGCCGCTATCTGGAGCTCCCGCGACGCGGCCGGTTCACTGGGCATCGATCCAAGGCTGTTTCGCGCCTTCAACATCGAGGCCGCGCCGAGTTTCGTCATGCTGAGCGCCGAGTTCAGTCCCTGCGACGGGTTCGATTGCACCAGCGAGGTGCCGCCGCACGACCGCATCGCCGGCAACATCAGCGTGGGCGAAGTCCTCGAGACCTTTGCCTCGGGCCAGGGTCCGGGCGCCGAGCTTGCCCGCCTCCATCTGCGCCAGCTCACCAGGGAGGAACGGCCATGACCGGCAGAACCCTTGCCCATCTCCTTGCCGCACTCGTCGCCCTCGTAAGCGCGGCTTCCATTGACGCTCAGACCCGCGATGAAGCCCGGGCCGACGGCAAGGACTTTGCCACCGAGCTGCTGGGCGAGGCACGCGATGCCGCAACGACCAATCCTGACGCGGCGCGCGTTCCCAATTTCGATCCGCAGGCGACGCGCGACCTGCAGGATCTTGCGCGCGATCCCGACCAGATCGAGGCCCGTGCCCGCAGCGCCGCCACGACCAGCACGCCGATGCAGTCCATCCGCGACAGCATCGCCAATCGCGCAAGGTTCGAGCCGAACGAGATCGAGGACGTGATTGCCCGCAGCGTCGCGATCAACGAGACGCCGCTCGACTACACCAGCGGCATGGCAATTTCGGGCAGCCAGGGATCGTGCGTTCCGCTGCCGCCTGGTTCGGGGTCGGCGGGCACCTATACCGCGACCTGCAATACGGGCACACGGATCGATCAGTCGGTTGGCCAATGCACGGTCCCGCTCGTCGCAAGGGTCAGCCAGCAACCGCAGTATCATTACCTTTGCAGCCCATTGGGCAGCTTCAACCTGGCAGGTGAGCCGGATTGCGAAGAATTTTCGGGCGCTCTTTGCCGGGTGACCGGACACCGGGACGGTCCTTGCCTGCAGTGGGGTTGGTCCGGCGGTCGCAAGTGGTGCACCGAGCCCGGTGATCCGCTTACCGAGCTGACCTGCGACGAAGAGGTCGCAGGTCAGACGCCCTACCGCATAACCACCGCGACAACTGTCACGTCGACCCCGGACGAAAGCCAGTGCACAGGTCTTGCGGACAATGGCGATTGCACGCTCGACGCCGAGATCTGCACGGATGCCGATCCGCAGACCCGCGTGATCGACGGCGTCTCGGTAACCAAGTCTTGCTGGGAATGGCAACGCAGCTACACCTGCATTGCGCGCGAAGCGGCGACCGACTGCTCCGACATCGAAAGCCAGGGCACCTGCCGCTTTGTTCGCGAGGAATGCCTTACCGACGAAGCCCCCTGCGAGACCTGGGAGCGCATCTACGAGTGCCCGCTTCCCGGCACCGACAGCTCCACCCAGTATGTCTGCGACGGCGATGTCTATTGCATCGACGGCAGCTGCGAAACGATCGAGCGCAGTGCGAACGACGAGTTCAAGGATGCCGTCACCGCGCTCCATGCGATGGACGAGGCCCGCGGCCAGTTTGATCCCGAGACGCTGACGCTGTTCCGCGGCACGCGCAATACCTGCTCCTCCAAGGTCTTCGGCGTGCTCAACTGCTGCAAGGGCAAGGGCTTCCCGCTCATCCCCGGCATCAGCTTGCTGGTCGCGCTCGGCTGCAGCCGCGAGGAAGTGCTGCTCCACGAACGCGATGCGCAAGGGCTGTGCGCTTATGTCGGGACCTATTGTTCGGACAAGTTCCTCGGCGTCTGCCTGACCAAGAAGAAGGTCTACTGCTGCTTTGAGAGCAAGCTTTCGCGGATCCTGCAGGAACAGGGCCGTCGCCAGCTGCCCAAGCCGTGGGACAAGCCCAAGGAAGAACAGTGCGAGGGGTTCACGCTCGACGAGTTCGCCCGGCTCGACCTCAGCCAGATGGAATTCAGCGAGGTCTATGCCGAATTCACCGAGGCTGCACGGCTCCCTGACGAGCTCGAGACCAGCATCCTCATCCAGCAGAAAATCGAAGACTATTACGCAAGGAGTGGCCAATGACGCGCCGCCAATCACTGCCGATGCTGGCCCTCCCAGTATTGGCGATGTGTCTCGCTGCACTGCTTCCCGTTCGGGCAGTTGCCCAGGAAGCGCGCCAGGCAGAGCCAGCTGCCTCGGCAGACAGCCTCTACTGCGAGCAGCGCAGGCTCGGCTACTGGTTCTACTGCGTCAGGCCGGAGCCGAATGCCGAGCCCCGGATGGCGCAGGCACCGGCCCAGGTAACCGCCACGCAGGAGCTCGACGCGGTCACGGGGGAACTGCGCGAACTCAAGGCGCGCGCGATTCTCTATCCGACGCCGGAAAACGTCACCGCTTATATCCGCTTCCAGCGTGCCCAGCTCGACCGGGCTTCGCTGTTCTCCGATGTCTGGCAGCGCGCGATCTGGCAGGATCCCGAGCTCGACTACACGCTCGAACGACCGGTCGGCGCGCTTGCCAAGAAGCAATGGCAGGACGCGCGCGCTGCCGACCGCGACGCGGTGATGGCCAGGCTTTCCGAACGCTATGGCCTGTTCTACTTCTTCGCCCAGACCTGCGGCGCGTGTGAAGTGATGGGCCCGATCGTGCGCTCGGTGGCGGACCGCTGGCATATCACTGTCCGGGCGATCTCGACCGATGGCGGACCGTCCCGGCACTTTCCCGACTACAAGGTCGAAAGCGGCCAGCGGCCGCGCATGGGGCTCGAGCCCGGCATTACCCCGGCACTCGTGCTGTGGGACAGCGTGGCCAGGCGCCCGATCCCGATCGGATACGGCGTGCTCTCGGCCGACGAGCTGCAGGACCGCATCTACCTCCTCACCTCGAAGGAAGCCGGACATGATTACTAGCATCCGCAATGCGGCGCTCACCATAGCTGCCGCCAGCATGGTCGCGTCCCCCGTCGCCGCAAACGTCGGTGATAGCATGGACCGCTTCATGGACGACATGGGCGCGGCGGCCAATGTCACCGGGCCGAGCGCGTTCGAAGGCCAGTCGGCGGGCTATTACAGCCTCGGCAATGTCTGGACGCGCTTCCCGCAAAAGACGACCAACATCGCCAATCTCCAGCTTCCGCGTGCCCGCGCTGGTTGCGGCGGTATCGATATCTTCGCCGGATCCTTCTCTTTCATCAACGCAAGCGAGATGGTCGCGCTCTTGAAGGCCGTCGCCAACAATGCGGTGGGGTTCGCCTTCAGCCTCGCGATCGACACGGTCTGCCCCGAGTGCTCGAAGATCATGCAGGAGTTCAGCCAGAAGGCGCAGCTCATGAACAACCTCTCGATCAACTCCTGCGAGATGGCGCAGGGGCTGGTCGGCGGCGTCTGGCCCAAGGGCGATCTCGCCGACAAGGCGATCTGCGAAGCGATCGGCAATTCCGAAGGCATCTTCACCGACTATGCCGCCGCCAAGCATGGCTGCGGGACGCGCGGCCAACGCGCCTCGACCAACGAGGGTGCCGGCGCCGACTATGCCGACGTCAATCCCGGTGTGCCGCGCAATTACACCTGGCATGTCCTCAAGCAGAGCGCCTTCTTCAACCCCGGCGGTTCCTTCGACCGCGATCTTGCCGAATATGCGATGACACTCATCGGCACGGTGATCTACGTGCCGCCCCGCGACGACGAGCCGGGCAAATTCGTGCCTTTCGCGGGCGATGCCTCTTCGACGCTCGTCACCGCGCTGCTCGACGGGACGCAGGGCCAGTCAGTGCGGGTGTTCCAGTGCGACGAGCCCGACCAGTGCCTCAACCCCACTTTCCAGCAGATGAGCCTCACGAGCGCGAAGGCCATCCGGCCGCGCGTTGCCCGGCTCATCGGCAGCATGGTCGAGGCCATCCGCAGCGACACCGCGATTGGCGACGAGGAGAAGGAATTACTCCAGGTGGCATCGGTACCGCTCTACAAGATCCTCACCGTGCAGGCGGCCTATGGACGCGGGATGGCCACCGACGACCGCGACACGCTGGCCGAGATCGCCAGCATCGATCTCCTCTATGCCATTCTCGAACGCATCACCGCAGAGGCTGGACGCTCGATGGCGAGTTTCATCGCGGCCGATGAAGCCAAGCTTGCGATCTGGCGCGCTCAGGTCGCCGAGGTCCGGTCAAGCCTCGCCCAGCGACAAGCGACCGGACAGGCGCGGGTCTCGGCGATCATGCAGATCATCGAGAAAACCGCGATGATCGAGAACATGCTTGCGGCTTCGATGTCGCCGTCGATGGCCGCCGCGCTCGACTGGTCGCGCGGGATGCAATCCCGTTCCATCGTTCCATAAGGGTCAGGCAGCATGGTCGAGATTTTCACGGTCGGCGGCGGCGAGTACATCGTCAATGTCCTCAACGCCGTTGCCGCCTGGACCGGTGCGGGCGGCTACAAGAGCCTCATCCAGGTCGCACTGGTGATGGGCATGGTGCTCGCGGTCATCGTGGTCGCGTTCAACCAGGACTGGCGCGCATGGCTCAACTGGTTCCTCGGTGCGACGCTCATTTACATGTGCCTGATGGTGCCGCGCATGGACGTCCACGTAACCGACCGGGTCAATCCCAGCCTTGCACCGGCAACGGTGGCCAATGTCCCGCTCGGGCTAGCCCTGATGGCGAGCTTCACCAGCCAAGCGGGAGACTATCTGACCCGCTCTGCCGAACTCGTATTCGGCCTGCCGGACGACCTCAACTACTCGAAGAACGGCATGATCTATGGCGCACGGCTGCTCGAATCGACGCGGAGCTTGCGCATTTCCGATCCTGAGTTTGCTGCGAACTTCGATGAGCATGTCCGGCAATGCGTGTTCTACGATCTGCTGCTCGGCCGCTATTCGATGAAGGAGCTGTCCGAGAGCGATGACATCTGGGCGACGATTGCACCGGGCAGCGCGGCGCGCGCGCAGAAATTCCTGACCCGGCAGGCCGACGACAGCGTGACGGCCTCGATCATCACCTGCCGCGAAGCCTACTCCGCGCTGTCGGGGCAATGGGCGAGCCTCATTGACGAGATGACGCTTGTCGCGGGGCGTCAGCTTTATCCGCGCCAGACCGAAGCGCTCGCCAAGGCCAAGCTCATGGCCGACCTCCCGATTGCCTATCAGTATCTCACCGGCATCTCGCGCAGCGCGAGCGACATTTTCCGCCAGGTGCTGACGATCAATGCCATGAACCAGGCCATGCACGGCTTTGCAGGGGCGAGCGGCACCGGCAGCATCGACGTCTTCGCGCAGACCCGGGCCGATATTCAGACCGAGCGGACCTATTCCTCGATCGCGCATAACGCGATGAAATGGGTCCCGATCCTCAATGTCGTGCTGACTGTGGTGTTCTACGCGCTGTTTCCTGTCCTCTTTCCGCTGTTCCTGATGCCGCGGACCGGACCCATTGCATTGAGAGGTTACGTCACCGGCTTCTTCTACCTTGCGGCGTGGGGACCGCTCTTCGTCATCCTGCACATGATCCTGATGTTCAAGGGTGCGGGCGATGTCGCCGCCGCTGGCGGCAGCACAGGCCTCAGCTTGGCGACCTTTAGCGGTATGAGCGACGTCAACAGCGATATCGGCATCC
This sequence comes from Novosphingopyxis iocasae, assembly GCF_014334095.1. Classification (NCBI taxonomy): domain Bacteria; kingdom Pseudomonadati; phylum Pseudomonadota; class Alphaproteobacteria; order Sphingomonadales; family Sphingorhabdaceae; genus Novosphingopyxis; species Novosphingopyxis iocasae. The sequence continues at coordinate 3,117,047 of NZ_CP060495.1, read as the reverse complement.
TGGCGGGCTATCTTGTTGCCTCGATCCCGTTCCTTGCCGGCGGGGTGGCGCGTGGTGCGCTGGCGATCTCGGGCCAGGCAACGAGCTATCTCAACCCGAGTCAGAACGCGGCCGAGGAAGCCTCGCGCGAAGCGAGCACCGGCAATGTCTCGCTTGGCAATTCCAACATCGACAATTCGACGGTGTTTTCCCGCCAGTTTGCGCAGGGCAATCTTGCACCCAACATCGCCTATGGCGCCACGCAGACGCGTGGTTTCAGCGACAGCGGCACGCAGACCACCAGCTTCCCCGATGGCGAGTTCGCTGCTGTCCCGAACTCGAGCTATCCGTTCACGCCGACACTGGGGCAGGACTTCACCGGCCGGCTCGGAACGATGGCAAGCCAGAGCCGGACGCAGAGCGAGACCTATGCCAACCTCGCCCAGCAATCGACGAGCTCTGCGCTCACCCGGTTCAGCGAGATCCGCAATGCCTACAGCCAGGGTCAAAGCTCCGACACGGTCAGCGGCGTCGGCACGAACGACAGCATCGGCACGGCATTCAGCGAAGTCGACAATGCCTCGAGGACGCTTCAGCAGCAGTTCGGCCTGTCCCGGCGCGCGTCCGACGACATTACGATCTCATGGTTCCTCAATGGCGAGGTCAATGGTGGAGCTGGAGCCAATGTTGGCGTGGCGCAAGTGGGCGCCAAGGCAAGAGGCGGCCGCAATCAGTCATGGACGGACAGCGATATCGGGATCGCCTCGGAAGACCGCGGCAGGATCATGGGAACGCTGCGCCAGCTTTCCGACAGTCGCAACTGGTCGAACACGCGTGAAGGTTTCTTGCGCGAGACGAGCTCGAGCTCGGTTTCGCAGGTATCGACCAGCTCGTCGGGTCTCAGCCGATCGCTGACCGAAGCCGAGAGCTATACGCGAGAGGCGCGTCGGGCCGAAGAGATGGCCAGCCGCCTCGAGAACCAGGCCAGCTGGTACGAGGCCAACAGCGCCGCAGGCACGCTGAACTTGAGCCAGGCCTATCGCGAATGGGGCATGGCCGAGATCGAAGCCAATCGCGACTACTACGGGCCGGTGCGCTTCGATGACATCGAGTTCCAGATGAGCGCGCGGGGTCAGCAGCTGCAATCACGGTTTGTCGATAGCTATGCTGATCGGCTTCAGGACAACATCGAAGCCGACCTTTCGCTGCCCGACTTCGTTCCGGTCAGCCGCCCCGGAATCGGAAGTGCTGGGCAGGTACGCGCAAGAGGAGCCGTGAGCTCTTCGGGTGGTCCCTCAATGCCCGATGCTCCGGATCGGTCTGGCATCACGGATGAAGTCGAGCGGGTGCGTCGGCAAGGTCGCGGGCGGATCGGATCAGTGAGAGGCTACTTGGATGGCCAAACAGAAGGCGCCACAGGCGCGAGCGAGGAGGCGGCAGATGCAATAAAGGAGTGGCGGCGCCCTTAAAGGATCACATCGTTGACGATTACGAACGCAACAAAAGCAGCCAGCGCCACGAGGATTGCGATGAGCTTGATCCTGCCCCAGGGGTCGGCCCAAGCCTTCCTCCAAGAGTATGACGTTAGGCGATTTTCGGAGATGGCACGGTCGATCTCTCGTAGGCCCTTCCAGTCCGTCTGGTCGTTTTGCTCCTTCTCGTCATCCATTTCCATCACTCCGACCTACATAAAGTCGCAAATTTGATGCATTATCGGTGATAAGCCAATTTACGTCTCGATATTGACACATTAAGAGCCTTCATGTAAAGACGCAAAATCGCTACACAAAGCTCCATATCGGAGATAATGTCTCGATAATGCCACATTATGATTCACCAGACCTGCGCCCTCTATCGGTACTGCGATCCGACCTCGGGAAGCAGATCGAAGCATATCGCATATCACGCAACCTCAAGCAGGCCGAGCTTGCGGAAATGGCAGGTATCTCGCGTTCAACGCTCGCCCGCCTGGAAGCCGGTAATGGCGGGACCATCGATAGCCTCGCCAGGATAATGCGTGCGCTCGAAATTGAAGACCGCCTGCTGGATGTCATGCCGGATGCCAAGCTGAGCCCGCTCGATCCCCGGTCCGACACCGGCAAAGCGCGGCAAAGGGTGCGCAAGTCTTCTGAAGGTGAGGCTGGCGAGGAATGGAGCTGGGGTGACGAGGCCCCATGACGCGTGCCGTAGTCAATCTCTGGGGTCGTCAGATCGGCGCCGTCCTGTGGGATGAGGATCGCGATGTCGGGGTCTTCGAATACACTCCGGAATTCAGTCGCAGCGGCATAGAAGTCGCCCCACTCACAATGCCCCTACGAAGCGGCGTCTACGACTTTCCCGCGCTGAATTACGAGACCTTCAAGGGGCTTCCGGGCATGCTGGCCGACAGCCTGCCCGACAAGTTTGGCAACGCCCTCATCAATCGTTGGCTTGCCGAGCAGGGCCGCACAGCCGACAGCTTCGATCCGGTCGAGCGCCTTTGTTACACCGGCCGCAGAGGCATGGGCGCGCTCGAATTCGAGCCCGCTACCGGTGAGCGCCGTGAACAGGGCCGGCCGGTCGATATCGCTCCGCTTGTCGAGCTCGCCAACAGGGTCATTGCCGCGCGTGAAGAACTGGCCGGTGTGCTCAAGGGTGAAGATGATCATCGCGCACTTCAAGAGATCTTGCGCGTCGGCACCTCTGCTGGTGGCGCCCGGGCCAAGGCCGTCCTCGCCTGGAATGAGGAGACCGGAGAATTCCATTCAGGGCAGCTGACTGCAGGGCCCGGCTACACGCAATGGCTGGTCAAGTTCGACGGCGTGTCGGGCAATGCCGACAAGGAACTTGCCGATCCGATGGGCTTCGGCCGGCTTGAGTACGCCTGCTATCTGCTAGCCCGAGAGGCTGGCATCGACATGGCTCGCTCTCGTCTGCACGAAGAAGGTGGGCGGGCGCATTTCATGACCCAGCGCTTCGATCGCACGCCTGACGGTAAGAAGCTCCACATGCAGTCGCTTTGCGCGATGCGCCATTTCGATTTCAACCTCGCTCGCGCATACAGCTACGAGCAGGCGATTGAGACCATCCGCATGCTCGGCCTCGGACGCGAAGCGATCAAGGAGCAGGTGCGCCGCGCGCTGCTCAATGTCTTCATTCGCAATCAGGACGACCACACCAAGAACATCGCTTTCCTGATGGATAGCGCGGGTCGCTGGAGCCTCTCGCCCGCATTCGATGTCGTCTACGCCTACAATCCTGACGGCGACTGGACCAACGAACACCAGATGTCACTAGCCGGGAAGACCGATGGCTTCGAGCTCGAGGACCTACTGACTTTCGGAAAATTCGCAGACCTAAAAACAGGCGAGATCAAAGCCATGATCGAAGAGATCAAAGAGGCCATCGGCAACTGGGAGAGGCACTGCGATGTAGCGGGAGTGCCGAATGAAATTGCGCAAAGGGCGATGTGCGGCTTTCGTTCAAGCATTCGATAGCAGGACCAAATTTCATGGAAATCGTTGAAACGAAATCGACTTCGGCCAACTGTGCAGGCAGAAGAATACGATGAAACAGCATCGTCAGATCAATCTTCCGGAAGTCGCAAGACTGCAAGAAGCCTTTCTGGCATTGCGCCCTTTGGTGCGCGGCGGGCTGCCTCGTGCTCCGAAGCAGACTTACCACCTCAAAAACCTTGAGAGTGCATTTGGGGAACTCCGAACCGGCCTTTCTCAAGCGAGAGACGAGGGTGGACTTGTCAATCCATGGTCGATTGCAGGACTCAAGCGCGACGAAGTCAGAAATGCTGCTGCTCTCGCTGGAATATGGCTTCCTGAGTTTGGCGGGGCCGCTTCAAGGCGCTTCTTGGCAAATGTTCTGAATGCCGCATTGCCAAGCGAAGAATGGAGCGAGGAGCTCGCTGAGGGCTACCGGATTGAAACCGAATTCAGCCCGATCGGAGATATCTCTGATCGAGTGGACCTTGTCATCGAGTCCCAGAATCATCTCGTCGGGATCGAGGTGAAGATCGACGCAACGCTCGGTCACCAGCAGCTTGAGAGATATTCGGCATCCATGGACCGCCGGGCGTCAATCACAGGCAAACAGTCGCACGTTTTCCTCCTTGCCCCGTTCGCAAGCCCGAACTCACAGACACCTTCCATAACCTGGAGGGAGATTTCGCGCTCCGCGAGAGCCTCAGTCGAAGGTAGGCTGCGACACCGCTCATTCGCAGAGCATCTCATCGTCAGTTTTGGCGATCACGTGCACGCCTTCTAGGATCTGAAGATCATGAGCGAAACTTCTGTCGGTAAATTGATCGTTCGGCACATTGAGGAGTTGGAATCAGCTCTCCGCTTCGTAAGAGGGGCGATGAGCCAGTCGCTCGGCAACGCCGTCGCCGATCTAATAGATGATCGCAGGCGAGCCCTAGATTGGGATGGCGAGGTCAATCGTAACCTCAACGAAGGAATTTGGTTTGCGCCGAGCGAATGGCGAACTGCGAATGACGATGAGGAAAATTACGATCTTTACGTCGAATTCGAGGAAACAGATTGTCTCGATGGGGAGGAAGCGGAGACTTGGATTGGTGCCTTCTGCGGCTTTGCTGGAGCAGGAGTTCGTCTCCGCCTAAAAACCAACGCACTTGGTCAGCGTGACTGGAAAACGCTGCTTCGTACGGAAACCAAAGTCATTGACCAGCTCGTTGAAGGCGGTTTTTTATGCGACCCAAAGAAGGGCGAACTTGCAGCTCTCATTTCGATTGAGAGAGACAAGCTAGCAGAAGCATTTGCTGAGGAGGATTTCGACGAAGCTTTGCAGCCCGTTGGCTGGGCATTCGATAGAATAGCCAATCAGCGGTCGACCTTCGATGAGCTCGTCGACGCAATCAGAAAAGTGCGCTGACACGGGCACCCTCATTGTTTCCGTCAACGGTAGCGAAGCTATCTCCAGCTCGCAGCAAGCAGCTCGGCCTGTTCAATGACGGTTTTCACAGCGTCATCCTGCAAGTCCGGGGGATATCCATACTTGCGCAGGATGCGCTTCACGAGAACGCGCATCCGAGCACGAGCTGATTCTCGCCGCGCCCAGTCCACGGTTGCATTCGAGCGAAGGCTCCGCACCAATTCGGCGGCTATAACTTTGAGGCTGTCATTACCCATGACATCAACGGCACTTTCGTTGTCCGCCAACGCCTCGTAGAAGGCCATTTCTTCTTGGCTAAGGCCATCTGCGTTGCCTTGCTCCATTTTCTCACGAATGTCCTTCGCGAGCTCAATGAGAGCTTGGATCACTTCCACAGTGCTGATTGCATTCGTGTGATAGCGGGCAATCGCATCATTCAAACGCTCTGAATATTTGCGGCTTTCGACCGCATGGGTTTTCGAGCGGGAACGGATTTTGTCGGCGAGGAGCTTCTTCAAGGCTTCAAGGGCAAGGTTTGGGCGCTCACTGTCCTTCATTTCTGCCAGGAACTCATCCGACAGAATCGAGATGTCCGGAGTTTCCATGCCGGCAGCCTTCAGGATGTCCACAATGTCCGTGGACACCACGGAACGATCGATCAGCTGCTGGACAGCGAACTCTCGCTCGCGCTTGGAGAGTCCACTGGTGGCGCTCTTGACCAGCGCGGCTCTGACTGTCTGATAAAATGCCACCTGGTCGCGAATGGATTTTGCTTCATCGCTTGCAGAAGCCAAAGCGAACGCTTTGCTTAAGCTCAGAACTGCGTCCTGATAGCGGCGATATGCAGCCTTTTTCGCATCTTCGCTCATTTGACGTTGAGCGTCTTCGTGCTGCCGGGCAAGAATCCACTCGATGGCCTGCGCCAGACACTTCAAGCGTTGTGCTGGTGTGCCGGCGATACCCGGACTGCAGTCAAAACCTTCGAACATCGCTTGCACGACATCGAACTTCTCGAGCATCACTCGAACCGCGAGTTTTTCGTCGATACCGGTCTGTTCGCGATCCGAGGGCGAGTAGACGCCGAGCGCCGCTTTCAAATTCTGAGCGATGCCGATGTAGTCAACAACGAGCCCCGCTTCCTTGTCGCGGAACACCCGGTTGACCCTAGCAATGGCCTGCATGAGGCCATGTCCCTGCATTGGCTTGTCAATATACATCGTGTGCATCGACGGAGCATCAAAACCGGTCAGCCACATATCTCGAACGATCACCAGTTTGAGCGGATCGTCGGGCGCTTTTGCTCTTTTGGCCAGCTCATCGCGCCTTGCTTTGCCGCCGATGTGAACTTGCCATTCCTGGGGATCTGATGCGCTCCCGGTCATAACGACCTTGACCACCCCTTCCTTGTCATCGTCGGAATGCCATTCGGGTCGGAGCGCAACAATTTCATCGTAGAGAGCGACACAGATGCGCCTGCTCATGCAAACCGCCATCGCCTTACCGTCAAGAGCTTCGAGACGCCTCTCAAGGTGCTCGACCAGATCAGCTGCAATCATCTTGAGGCGTTCTTTCGAACCAACCAAGCGCTCGACGGCAGCCCAGCGTGCCTTCAGCTTCTCTTGGCTGGCGGTGTCCTCGTCCTCGGTGAGCTCCTCGATTTCCTCGTCGAGCTGAGGAATTAAGTCTTCGGGCAGTTCGATACGAGCAAGCCGGCTCTCGTAGTAGATTGGGACCGTCGCACCATCCTCGACCGCCTGGCTGATATCATAGATGTCGACATAGCCGCCAAACACAGCGGGAGTGTTCACGTCGTTCTGCTCAATCGGCGTTCCGGTAAAGCCGATGAAGGACGCGTTTGGCAGAGCATCCCTAAGGTACTTTGCATGACCGTAACTGCGCTCACCTGATTTCTTGTCAATGCGAGCCTTGAAGCCATACTGAGAGCGATGCGCCTCATCGGCAATCACGATCACATTTTGCCGATCGCTGATTGCCGGAAGCTCGTCACCCTCGGCGGGCGCAAACTTCTGAATGGTCGTGAAGATCACACCGCCCGAAGCTCGGTCGAGTTTCTCGCGCAAGTCGTCTCGGCTGTCAGCCTGGATCGGTGCTTGCCGAATGAGATCGCGACACATTGAGAATGTCGAGAAGAGCTGATCGTCGAGATCGTTCCGGTCCGTAATGACCACGATAGTCGGATTCTCAAGCGCAGGCTCTCGGACCAATAGTCCAGCGTAAAATGCCATAAGCAGGCTCTTGCCTGAGCCTTGCGTATGCCAAATAACACCGATGCGCCTATCGCCGTCCCTTGCTTGGGGTGCATCGTCCAAGCGATAGTCGGATTGCTCAGCCAGCTTGTGCCGTTCGCCGGTCGTCGTGGCGTAGGGTAGCGCCCGAAGTGTAGCGTCCAGCGCATTCTGTGCCGCAAAATACTGATGATAGCCTGCGACGATTTTCACAATCCCGGAGCCTGTTTCTCCAAAAACGGTAAAATCATGAACCAGCTGCAAAAGTGCGCGGCGGCAGAACACACCTTTGAGGACGGTTTCAAGCTGCGGATCACTGGTCGGAGCGAGAGTTTCGCCGCCTGTCGAGCGCCACGGCATGAACCGTTCTTCGTCTGCGGTCAGAGATCCTACACGCGCCTTGATGCCGTCAGAGGTGACGAGCAGCGCATTGGTGCGAAACAGTGATGGGATTTGCGACTTATAGGTCTGAAGTTGGTTGAATGCGCCATGCAGGGTTGCGTTCTCATCGCCGGGATTCTTCAATTCGATCACGCCTAGTGGCAGGCCATTGACGAACAACACAACGTCAGGTCGACGGGTATGACCGTCCTCGATGACGGTAAACTGATTGACTGCGAGCCAATCGTTCTCTCCGTCAAAGTCTTCAAACGAAAGGAGCCTAACCCTGTCGCCCCGGACACCCTCGCCATCATGGAATTCGACAGGCACGCCTTCGACGAGCAAACGATGGAGACGCCGGTTCTCCTCAACGAGTGACGGCGTTTCGCTCGCCAGGACACGGCGTAGAGCCTCGTCGCGTGCATCAGACGGCAAAGCCGGATTGAGGCGATCAATCGTCTCGCGCAACCGATCGACCAGGATTGTGTCACCAAACGACGGCCGGATCGGCTTGGCACTGTCAGGCGCTACTTCGATTCCGTAGGCAATTTGCCAGCCGATCTCGCCTAGCCATTCGAGCGCGGCTTCCTCGACATGAGATTCGGCAAGCTTGCCCATCAACCGAGCCTCTCGAAACCTTCGCGAACGATCTGCGCCATGCGCTTGCGCCGCTCACCAAGGAACTCGTCATAGGGCATGGCCTGCCATTCGTCGGGCAATGCATGCAGACGGTGCATCGTCTGCCAATCATTATCGCTAAACCGTGTCTGCAATTCCGGAACGTAGTCCGACGGCGCCTTATCGCTGATGTCGATGTTATCCGGCCATTCCACCAAGGCGTAATTAGCCATTTGATTTCGCGACCGTTGGTCTTCGACCCCTTGCTTCTCCAACCACGCTTTCGGGAAGAGATGGTGGCGTTCGAGCGCTTTCTTGGTCGCTTTCACCGTCGGATCGAGCATGTCTGCCACGGTCTTATGCGAGAACAGCACGGGTGCACCCAGCCTGTTCTGGGCAGCGAAGAACGCAAACAGTTGCGGGTTACGCGCCGAGGAATTGTCAAACTCGGAAGGCAGAGTAATCTGCCAATAATCATTTGTCAGTTCACTCGTAATCTCTCCATCCAACCAGCTCATAAAGGCGTCGCCCTTGCTAATCTCACGAATGCGCGCAAGGTCACCGTCCATGACGGTCTCCGGGGAGCTAGTGTAGCGCCCGGTCAAGGATGCAAAGAAGAACCACCGGCCAATAGCCTTCTGCAGTTGATGTTCGGCTAGTCCGAAACGCACCTTGCCGATGAGGTAGAAGGCATAGCCAAACAGGAGCGCGTTGACCGACGAAACAAGCTCTCCGCTGCGGAAACCCGCTCCCACTAGCGCTTTGAAATACTGGTGCCAGTTGTTGAGGTTCAAGACGTGGGCCTGTGCTTCGGCAAGCACATCGAACTGGTCCTGCCTGCGCTGGGGATCGTATTCGCCGGTGTCCGGATCCTTGCCGCGAAGGACCTGATAGACGCTCTTCAAGCGACCGCGGTTGAATGCGAGAGCCACGGCAACACGCAGAAGTTGGTCGGGGTCTGGCTCGAGAAAATGATTGAACGGTGACGTGTCCGAACCTTTTGCAGGCACGCGAGCTTGCCGGCAGAATGTCTCAAGGTCGGCACGCCCTTTATCCCAGAATACTGAAAGCAAAGTAAGAATGAAATCTGCCTGGTTGAGCTTCACACCCTCGCTGTTGATCCGGACGAAGATGTCAGCGACCTGCTCTTCATCTACCGACTGAGCGATTTCGAGGGCAGTGAATGGATACTTCTGCAGATCGAACAGCCGATCGAGGTTGTGAGCGATATGCTCTTCTTCCTCGTCGCTGAGTTCGGATTTCTCGGCGAGCTTGTCGATGAAACTGTTCACCAGCTTCCGGCTTGAAGCCCCCGACGACCACAACTCGGAGATATTGGGTATCCACTCTGCATCGCGGCGAATGGCAGCGTCGGCAACCTCAAATTTTCCGTCGCGGGGCCGGAATGCGATCTCGATCTGACGGAAGGCATAATTCTCGTCCAGAACCTTCTGCCCTCGAAAAACAGCGTAGAGAGAGGTAAGTCGCTGCTGGCCATCAACAATAAGACGTGCAGGCGCCTCGCGCTGCTTGTCGTCCATGCCGATCTGCTTGGCACCATTGATTGCGGTATTCTCCCAAAACAGCAGATATCCCACAGGAAAGCCGCGATACATTGAATCGAACAGATCGCGGACCTTTGCGTTCTTCCAGACGAACGGACGCTGGATATCCGGCAAGCCGATATCGCCGACGTCGATGAAGTGCAGCAGGCTGGAAAGGTCGTAGTCGACGCGTTTGAAACAGGTCTTTAATTCACTCACGCGCACCCCCCACTACGTAGTCAATAGTTTGCGAACTTGCTCAAATCGCGATCAATCGCAATACTTGGCAAGGATTTACGGACGGCCGTTGCTATGTCGCCCGGATCATTTGCGCCGTCGGCAAGCGCAATTTCCAGCAACTGGCGTTCGGACTTATCGAGTTGGTCGATGTGCCGCGCTATCATCGGATCGACGGTTTGGTCGAATGCCGCTTCCAGCATCGGATGCGGGCCTTCCTGCACCTCTCGGCAATACTCGTCCCAGACGGACTTGAACCGGTAGTCGCCTCCAAAAACGCCGCTTGCGGGCATACGCTGCATAGCGTGGATCACTTTGCGCGCCAGAGCATGGATGCGGGCATCGGAGAACCGCCACGCTGCTTTCCAAAGTGCCGAGTCCAGATCGTCGCTCATGCAGCGGAAAGCTCTTCACTCGCCACATCGCCGACGCGGATTTCGCCGGACATCAGCTTGGGCAGGAGCACGTCGCGGGTTTGGGCTAGCGTGCGGCTCTCCAGTTCGTTCGCGACAATCTTCTCGAAGAACGGTTTTACCATGCTGTCGAATTGCCGGTGCACGTGCTCATCAGCGACGATGACCGGCAACGGGCGGAAGTTCTTCTTACTGATTTCCTGAAATGTAGAGCCGTTTGCGTTTTGAAGGATCAAGTCCATATTCTGCTTCGCCCATAGGAAAGCGAAGAAATTCGAAATGCGTCCTCCGCATAGCATTGCAATATAGCCTTGGTTGACCGCTAGCGGGATCTCGCTGATGGCCAGATACCCAACAGGCGCGCGGGACGATAAAAGCACCGTTCCTCTTGGCAGCAGGCCAGAACTGATCTTGGCAAGACCTGTTGATGTGATGCGGCGGGAAGTTTCGAGCAGAATTGGCGAATTCAGGCCGGAAAGGTCTTTCGGCGTTGTCCAAGCGATGTCGCCATCCCAAAACTCAGTGTTTTTCGTGCTCGGCGTGGAGCCGCCCACCGCATCCACCTCGGTGCCAATTGTCGAGTAGGTCCACCCCTCCGGCACGCCGTCGTCGTCGAGGCGGTTAGGGAAGAGGGACCAGAGGTCCGGCGCGAGATAGGGGGCGTCGCCAGTCATCTTGGCCTTAACCGGGCCGAAATCGACGAACCAGTCGCGGAACAACGCCTGAGCCTGCGCCTCCAGCGTTTCGTTCATTCGCCGGTTCAACTCGATCTTGTCGTCGAGGGCGGAGAGCAATTCAGCAATCGCCTCTTGATCGCGCCTTGGAGGGATCGGCAATCCAAAATTCGGGACATCGGCACAGCGCAGGCTATCGAACACTGCGCCAACATTGAGAAATTTCGCTATCTGCTCCCACCATGGCGGACTTGATGCCAGCCAGCGAAGAAATGCGGGGACGACGCGTTCGCCACTCGCGCGCAATAATACGAGGTTCTGACCCAGCGCAAACGGAGTGCTATCGCGGACAGGCGCGATTACACCGGGGTTTGTTCGCCGAGAAAGCACGATGTCGTGCATCTGCGGCTTTGCTTTGACCGTCCATTTGGCGAAATCAGCATCGGATATTTTCCGAGCATCGTCAAAGTCCAACCGGCCATCCTTCATCTGGGGGATCCCGATGTAGGGATAGCCACTTTCGACGGCAGCAGGTGTAGCATGAACGCAATCTATCAGCGTGACCCCTGCCTCTCGGAGGGTCAAAATTTCCCAGTCCGCCATCAGTGTGAGACCGAGGCTAGCTTGGTTCGGATAAGGTCTGTCAGCCGATCCGCTTCATCAAACTGCCCCTCGAGTGTCGCCTGCAACTCCGCGAACTTCTCAGCGAACGGCACCCCGTCATCCTCGACATCTTCCGCGCCGACATAGCGTCCCGGCGTTAGCACATAGCCGTGCTTCGCTACCACTTCGTGGCTTGCCGAAAAGGCAAAGCCTGGCACGTCCTCGTAATCCTTACCTTCACGCCACGCATGATAGGTATCGGTGATCCGCGCAATATCCTCGTCCGAGAACTCGCGCCTTGTGCGATCGACCAAGTGCCCGAGTTTGCGGGCGTCGATGAACAGTATTTCTCCACGCCGATCGCGCAACTTGGTATCGCCGATCAGCCCGTTCGACTTGTCCTTGGCCAGGAACCACAGGCACACCGGTATCTGCGTCGAATAGAATAGTTGGCCCGGCATAGCGATCATGCAGTCGATCACGTCTCCTTCGATCATGGCTTTTCGAATTTCGCCTTCACCGCTTTGCGTGGACGACATGGAGCCGTTGGCGAGCACCACGCCCGCCGTGCCTGCCGGCGCAAGGTGATGAAGGATGTGCTGCAGCCAGGCATAATTCGCATTGCCAGCAGGCGGTGTGCCGAATTTCCAGCGAACATCTTCCTTCAGCCGGTTGCCTCCCCAATCCGACACATTGAATGGCGGATTGGCGAGGATATAATCGACCCGCAGATCGGGCAGTTCGTCGCGGTGAAAGCTGCCATCGCTGTTCCACCGAATGTCGGCGTCGATTCCGCGTACGGCCAAATTCATCATACACAGCCGCCAGGTCGTATGGTTTGATTCCTGACCGTAAACGGCGATGTCTCCGATGCGCCCGCCGTGGTTCTCGACGAACTTTTCGGACTGCACGAACATGCCACCCGACCCACAACAGGGATCGTAGACCCGTCCATCGTGCGGCTGCAGCATCTCGACCATCGTGCGCACAACCGAGCGCGGCGTGTAGAACTCACCGCCACGCTTGCCCTCAGCGCCGGCAAATTCGCCAAGGAAGTATTCGTAGACACGTCCGAGGATATCTCGGCTCTGACCATCGTCAGATTTGAAGCCAATCCCCGAGATGAGATCGATGAGCTCTCCGAGCATTACCGGATTGAGAGCGGGACGCGCATAATCTTTCGGCAAGACCCCTTTGAGCGAGGGGTTGACCTTCTCGATTTCGAGCATGGCCTCATCAATGAGTTTGCCTATCGTCGGCTGCTTGGCGTTGGCTTGCAGGTGGCTCCAGCGTGCCGGCTTGGGTACCCAGAACACATTGTCGGCGCGGTATTCGTCTTCGTCCTCGACGCCTTCAGGATAGTCCTTTTCGAGCTCAGAGCGCTTCGCCATGAAGCCATCAGAGATATGCTTCAGGAAGATGAGCCCCAGAACGACGTGCTTGTAGTCGGAAGGCTCCATGTTGGCGCGGATCTTGTCCGCAGCTTTGAATAGCTCGGCCTCGAAACCCAGATCGCCACCCTTTGCACTGGCCTTCGTTTTTTTGGTGCCGCCCTTACTCATTTCCGATCATCCGAATTCCACACTCCAAGAATATCAAACGCAGCAAGGCTGCGAGCCGGCGCATCAAACCTTCTTAACAGCAAAATAGCTTTCCCCAACGCCGGCGACCGCAGTCGATGCGCGCAAGAGCTCACTTGCCTGCGCCACAGGTGCCGAACGAAAGTCATGCCGCGGCGGGCTGCCGGCTATGCGCCAGTATCCAAAACCCTGGTCGAGCAGCACGAGCACCTTCTGACCATCGGCGTATTCAAGCTCGAGCTTGCGGCCATGGTCCGAGTTTTCCGTGACCCGCAGATCGACATCGAGGCCAAATTTTTCGCCCAATAGCTCGGCTACTTCCGCTCGGTCATCCTCATAAGTCCAATCGTGTTTGATCTGATAAGGACTACGATCATTCTTTAGTGGCTGAACCAGGATATCGACTTCAACCGAGCGATCCGCCTTCAAGTCAGTGGATAGAGCTTCGCACGTCCGCAGGAAGAGGAGCATGGTCAGCGGAGAGTTCAGATAGCGGTCGGCGTAGGTGATCCGCACAAGACTGCCAGGCCTCCAAACACCAGCCGCTTCCATCTGCTGTTTCAGTTTCGAGCCAAAGCGTTTGCCAAATTGGCCAACCGGGCATTGCCCGAAACCTTGCATCAGCTCGACCTGATCACCAGCCGCAACCTGTCGCTCAAGATCATCCGGGTTGATCGGGCTGTAGGCGGTGGGGCCGCTGAGAGTACCGGCAACGACAGCATGCGTATCACCCAGACCCCATCGCTCCCCCGGCTGCGCCGCGTTCGCATCGCGTGAGAAGAACCCTGTGGTACGATCAGACGAGATCAATTCGGCTAGGCGTTTGCTCTCGAAGGGTGCGTCTTCTCCTTTGCCCAGGGCCAAAGAGAATTCGAAACGCACCGAGGCATCGCGCAAAAAGCGCCGTTCGACCTCTTCGAGCTTATCAAAGGAACTTGGATCAAGCACGAGCGTCACCGGAACGCCGCGGGCCGAGGCGGCAGAAAAGAAGGAGCGCATCTTGGTCGAAGTCAGCTCTGCAAGATCGAACACGGTGGGCAACAGGACCGAAATGCTGTCTCCGCTTCGCGCTCTCAAAAGGAGTGTGTTTGCCGCGTCATTGATTGCCCTGGCATCGGGGACCGCACGATCTTCCTGCGGCAGTTCAGCATTTGTCTCAAGAAATGCCTGAACCGCGAGGAGAGCAGACCGCCGGTCGAGACGACCCTGCTGCTTGTATAGGTCGGCAGCCAGAACGCAGGCCGAACACCCCATCTCGCATTCCTTGGGGCAATCGAGGACACGGGCCGCTCGTTCGAAGACATGATAGATGTCATCGAGAAGTTTCGGCGCGTATCCGGCACCTCCAGATGCCTCATCGAAGATGTAGACGGACGGCACTCTGCGACCGAGCTTGCCGTCTCGAGCTGCCACGGAAATTCCAAGCTCGCGCGGCTCGATGCCAAGCCAGCGCGCAAGACTCTCGCGCACGGCTGCGCCAAGCGCCCAGGCCGCGCCGTCACTTTCCAGCCCAGGCAACTGGAGCTCTACGACATCGGTTAGAACTTCATGGCCCAGCGCAAGAGCGCTCGTGATCGCATAACCTTCGTCATTGCCCGGACAGCGGTCTATCGCCTTTCGGTCCCTCGGCGTGAGCGGCCGATGGTCTTTGAGAGCGTCTGTCCCGGCATCCCCGGCCCGTCCACACTCCAGGCAAATCTCGTAACCCTGGTCCTTGGGTCCACGCGAATGATGGTAGATGTAGCCTTCATGCGAAGCACGGATCCGGCCGGTTTCAGGCTGCAGCATGGGTTGCCACAGGGCATCACCGACACTGACCTTCGGGGACTTGGGTTCGATGTAGACAGCCTGATCGGTGTCGGCATGCGGCTGAGCATTCCAGTCAACTCGGAATCCGGCCGGTTCAAGAAACTGCTCAATGGTAATGCTTCGTTCGCCGCAATGGGCACACTGGTCAGGCATCTGGTGGTCGCTGCCCGCCCCGCCACAATGATCGCACCACCAGGCCCAACGAAGGTTCTGGGGCTCACGTTGGCCACTGTCGATCGGGCTAAGCCAGTTGAGGGTGACCCCGGCCGATTTCCAAACCAGCCCGTCAACCACGACCTCTGCCCCTGGAGCATACTCACGAATGGCGATATCGGCGTTGCGGGTCGGGCATTCATAGCGCCGATCACGTGCGCCTTCCTCTTCCGATCGGTTGCGCTCCTGCGCCTTCTGCGTCTCGGCACACAGGGTATCGAACGGGACAACTGATGTCGGAAAGCCGCTGCCAGGGATAAGAGAGCGATTGGCGAGCTCCTTCAAGAGGAACTCCTTGCACAATCGCCGCGCCTGAAACTCGATCGCCTTTTTTGCCAGCCCTTCGAGCGCGTCCGAGTCTTCCTTTAGTCGCTGCCATGTACGACGGAAGTTCGCAGCTTCCTGCCCAAACATCTCCGCCGTATGCCCCCGAATTTCGCTGTCGTATTCGAGACCTGTTCCCCTGAGGAGCCGCAGCAGACCCTCTTCGGTTGCGGATGCCGTTGTTGGTAGATCGAGCCATTCGCAAAAGGCATCCACGGGAGCGAGACCTTCGAAAGGGCGAAGGTCAGCGCGACAGCCGAAGAAATCTCCGGTCTTGGTCCGGGCAAACTCCCCCTCAACTTCGCGAAACCATTGAGCGAGAAGATAGGCGTTCGCGTGACGTTGCGCGATCCGATCTGAATCAAGCGAAACGCGCGGCGATGCGAGCTTGCGGCGCAAATAGCCCGCAGGATCGGCAAACGTCTCAAGATCGAGCGGTGTATTGCGGGCAATTGTGAGACTTGTCGAAAAGCCCTGTCCGCGGCGCCCCGCACGACCGGCCCGCTGATTGTAGTTGGCGATCGAGGGTGGAACATTGGTCATCAGCACTGCTTCGATCGAACCGATGTCGACACCCATTTCCATGGTGGTCGAGCAGGCGAGCAGGTTGATATCGCCTTCCTTGAACTGCTCCTCGAACTCCCGCAGTCGGTGCGGGGGCTGCTGGGCACTGTGTTCCTCGGCCCGCAGATAAGGCGTGGCGAGCGCGGCCTGATCGTGCCAGTTCATCCAGATGCCACCCTCGCGAAGGGCCGCGACTTCTTCGTTCGTCTGGAGCCAGGCTGCGATTTCCTTTTGGCCATCCACCGCAAGAGGCCTTGTCCTTGGGAGACGCGGAAACTCAATTTCACGCGCCGGCTTATTGGCGAACATCTTTCCAGCACTGACCAGATTGGGTGACCTGCCAAAGACCAGGCGGGGCAGGACACGCCGGGTCAAGGGGCATTGCCAAGTCTTGCCAACTGCTTCGACCTCGGCGGATTTTTCCAACCGCAGGCTGAATGTCCCACCAACACCCGACAGAAGAGGAGCGAGCTGATTCCAGGCAACATGCATGACCTGATTGATTTCATGGCGGTCGCGCTGAGACGTAAGGTCAAGGTTCAGGGCTGACGCCAAGAGAAGAATGGAGTCGGGCTGACGTCCTTTGGAATTGACCAATGGCCAGGAGACATCACGCTTGGCGCCAGGGGGCTGGTCGGGCCCGATCACATTGCGAGGCCGCGCGCGCCCAGGCATCCAACGCGCATCACCATCGTCCACTTCAAGGGCAAACTGGCCGCGAAGATAGTCGACCATATAGTAGAGGAAGCCCCGCCAATCTTCGATCGAATAGCCCTTCTGGCCAACAAGGTCGGGTAATTTATCGGGACCGATCCGCTCGATGTCCGGGAAG
The DNA here is from genome assembly GCF_014334095.1 of Novosphingopyxis iocasae. Taxonomy (NCBI): domain Bacteria; kingdom Pseudomonadati; phylum Pseudomonadota; class Alphaproteobacteria; order Sphingomonadales; family Sphingorhabdaceae; genus Novosphingopyxis; species Novosphingopyxis iocasae. The sequence goes on along the minus strand of NZ_CP060495.1, from coordinate 3,100,146 downwards.
CGGAGCCGAGCCAGGCCAAGCGTCTCCATCGCATTGGCGTTGCGCGGACGGCGGGCAAGCTCGCGCAACAGCATAAAGCGGGCCAGGGCTTCCTTGTTATCGTGAAACCGTTCGCTGCGATCGAGGTCCCAGACCTTGGCCATCATGCCAATCGCCGGCTCAGAAGCGAGCCCGGATACGAGGTCCTTCCAGGATATTCCGGTTGCCGCGCCACCCGCGAGCTCCGCGTCAATCTTGGCGATATCATCCTTGAACGCAGGCATGTCTGCCACGAGGTTCGCTAGAGCAGCTTTCTTTTTAAGCAGCTCTTCCCTGCGCTCTTCGGTCAGGTCGGTACCCTGGGCAGCCTTCTGAACGGCATGATAGATAAAGCCGCGGACAAAGGCCCGCTCTCCGTTGGTTTCAATATTGGCGGCAAAGCGAGCTGTTCCTTGCCTGCTGTCCGAAAAGCTGATCAGCTGACGGCCATCGAACGGCAGGGCGTGCTCCGCCTGGTGTGGCGACACACCCTCAAGGAGGATCGGTGCCGCATTCTGGGTGAGGAATGGTGTACCAAAGCGAAATGGAAAGACGGCCGGTCGCCCGCGCCGCTTGTTTCCGAGACAGGCCGGGCAACGTCCTTCGTCGAGCTGGGTCAGATGAAAATGCCCCGCCTCGCCAGTGAACTCGCCACTGGATACATCGAAAGCGGTCGCCGTCGCTTCGGATTTCGGGTTGATGGCAATCAGCCGTGGATGGCCGATCCCCTCATGCTCATCTTCTTCATCGTCATCATCATGATCACGATCACGATAGCTATCTTCGCGAAACTCATCGGCATCATGATCACTCCGCCGCGGTACGATCCTGTCACCCATGTCATCGGCCGGGAGGAAGGGCTCACCACAATCGAGGCAGTTCTGAATTTCGAACACCATCGACTGGCAATGGGGGCATTGGTCCCGATGGTCGAAGAGCACAGCGCCAAATGGCCAATCCTTGGGTCGCATCTCGCCCGGGCAGTCGACATTGATGCAGGTCCAGAGCCCGGCAATTGCCCGCGTGAAGCTGTGCGCTCGCATCGGCAGGACAGGCTTCGCTTCGCTGGCATTATGGGCGGAAAGATCGAGCAGAATCCTTTCGGCGTCCGGCGAGAGCGCCTTAAGCGATGCCAGTGTCTGGGGCTCGCCTTCCAGCCTCTCGGCAACCGACGATGCTGCCGGATCATCGGACGCTGTCAGGACTTTCGAGAGATCGACCGGCTGAGGCTTTCCCACAACGACATGCGCCCGCTCAAGCGGAACGCCGGCAATGTCGGCAAGGAATCTCTGCAGGTCTTCGCGGGCTTTCTGGTCGTCAGCAGAGCCGATGGTGGCCGACGTCGCAACGAACCGGACCTGATCCGGCGTCACATCGAACGCATTCATTACCCGGCGAAGCAGGAGCGAGAGCTCCGCCGCTGCCGAGCCGATGTAACTGTGCGCCTCGTCGATAACGATCCAGCGCAGCTTGCCTTTTGATGCGTCGAGGATCGGACGATCCTCGCGCCGGATCGTCATGTATTCGAGCATCGTCTGGTTGGTAACAAGGATCGGCGGTGGGTTGGCTCGCAGGGTTTCGCGATAAAGCACCTGATGCGGTATCTCGTGCTCGGCCTTGTCGCGATTGGACTTCCGAGCCGTTCCCATCAATCCGTTGTAGAGGGCAAAGCGGACATCGCCGCGCAGCGGCTTGGTCCAGGCTGTAAGACGCTTCTCCTGGCTCGCGATAAGAGCGTTCAGAGGGTAGAGCATAAGCGCCCGAACCCCTGTCAGAGGACCTTGCTCTGTGGACTCCCGGACCAGATCATCGAGCATCGGAACCAGGAAGCATTCGGTCTTGCCCGACCCTGTGCCGCTCGAAACCAGAACCGATTGCGGCTCTTGCGTGCTGAGCAGTTCCCACGTCGCCAGCTGGTGCGCGTAAGCGGGGTAATCGAAGCGTAGATCAGTATCCGACGTTTGGGTGATCGCGTCGATTGTGTGCTGATGCAGCAGCGCTTGAAGTTGGTCGGGATTTTTTCCTGACGATACATAGCCGGGAGCAGCCTGAAAAAGCTGTTCGGAAAGGAGGCTACCGTTTGCTGGATCCGTACCGGCAAGAGTGCTCCGGAGAAAAGCGTTGAGCCCTTCGTGCCGGATGCCTGCGCGCGAGACGACCGCTTCGGCGAGGCCAGTCCTCAGCCGCTGGTGCACCTCCATCGGCGACAATCGGGATGTAGGGAAGGGATCACTGGCGGCCATTCTTGAGCTCCGAAAGGGCATAGCCAAAGGCTTTGGCAAAGTAGTCAGGGTGACGTCGTTCGACGTCCTTGATGGTGAGGACTTGCTCCTTCTCGAGAGAAGCACGTCCGGTGGCGGACAGAGCAGCGGCGAAAGGAGCATCGAAGACCCGCATCAGCGCTTCGACGAAGTTCTCTCTTGGCAGTAGCTCGCTGTAAGCAGGCCGAAAAGGGTTGAAGCCGCCGGCATCCATATTGATGCCCTCGCTTGTATGGCTCGTGAAGTGGTTGCGAAGCTCTTCCCAGCTCAACGGCGAGAAGTCCCGGCAAATAAGGGGCGCAAGCTGCGGCGCACGCGCCGCGATTTCGTTCTGACGTTCCGTGATGTTTGCCAACGCCCACTGAGGGTCATCGAGCCGGCTGACCAGATAATTGCCTTGAGCCTGAAAGGCAGCGTCCCAGGCCTTGATCGGCAAAAGAGACCAGCTTGAGCATAGGCCATCAAACAGCTCGAGGATCGTCGAGAGGTGTTGCTCCTCGCAGCGATAAAGAAGAAGCGGCGCAAGCGGACCGGCAATCTCAAACTTGCTGAAGATTTCGAACGTCTGCGGAGGCAAGCCATTGAGCGACAGCGCCAAATTCATGACTGCACGAATGGTCTGGGTCGCTTCAGGCGACATGGGCTCAGCAGCGAGTTCCTCCGCCAGCCTCACGAGGTCCTCGCGCGCTTGTAAAAGAGGCTGTGCCATTGCCCGGCCGAGCCGGTGTTGCGGAACGTCGTGAACCGGATCGCCGTCGATAAACTTTGGCCTCGTGAGGACGCGAGCACCTTCGCGCAGATAGACGAGCCATGGACCGCGCAATCGTGGCAGTTGGATCAATTGCCCTCCGAGGCCGCCAAGCAATCCGTCAAACGGACCGAAATCCACCTCTTTCTCGGGAGCACCAAGAAAGCGGCCGCCAACGCGGACATCCTCGCCGACAATGGCCGTCTTTGGACGCAGCCCTCCCGAAGGTTCCCACTCGAGAGAATTGCCGAATTCCGTGACGTACCAGTTGTCATTGCTGCCGTTGTGGAAGTCGAGCCGGACCTGGGCATCGATGCCGAGCGGCCGCATCAACGCGGCAATATCGTTCCGCAGAGCCGACAGCCCCAGTTCGACATCGACCTTCCAACTCGCCTCAAGCGACGCTTCAGCGTGATGGGCAACTTCGCCCATCAGCATCGCACGGCCCGGTGCACGGGCAACGGTGTCACGAAGATCGGCAAGGCCTAGGACAGCATCGCGCCTGAGAAGTTCACCATCCCAGGTGGTCAGCCATTCTTTCGATCGCAATGGCACATTGAGTTCGAAGGTGGAGCCATGGTCGGGGGTGAGGCGCAAGCCGAGCAGCGCGCGACGGGGCGGATCAATACGCACCCGCCAGCGATGGTCCGCAATCGGCGTTTCATCGCTGAGCACCGCTTCTCCGGTCCAACCTTCCAAAAGGATTTCCGAATGAGCCGCATTGATCCGCTGGCTGAGTGCGAATTCAACCGGCAGAACCAGTGCACTCGTCCGGTCCCGAACATGCTTGGTCGTTCCATCGAGCCAGGCGAACTCGCAGTGTCCAGGGCCCGCGTTGACAAGATCATCGCGCCAGGCGCTTTCCCCTGCAAACCGCCAGCCGACCTCTCCCCGCGTTGCAGTGCGCCGGGAAACCCCGTCTTCGACCTCTGCATGCAGCGGATGTTTGATCAACCGTTCGCCGCCGGGTGCCTGCACACCGGTCGCCTCTTGGGCGACTATGGTCAGGCGATCCTTACGATCTGCACTCTGCCCCGTCCGCACCAGAAATGCGTCGCCATTGGGCTTCTCGGCGATGATCTGGCCTGCACAGCGGTAGAGCGAACGACCAGGTGCAAAGGCAAAGTCCTCGGCTTCGATCTCTGTATTGCTGTCCTTGCCGCGAAGCATCCAATCCTGCGGAACATCGACAAAGACTGGTTCAGCGCGATAACCGCCCGACCCCTGACCGATAAGGGAAAACGCGCCTAGCTCCGTGTCTCCGGTCCGCCGCTCGAATATCCGAAGTCCATCCCCAACCGCTTTGCCGCCCGGCAGTAAAAAGCTTTGAGCGAGTCTTTCGCCGCGCGCATGGAATTCGGCGGTGACGGAGAGGTCCAAGGGGAAATCGATCGCAGCTTCGCTGCGCATAGCGCGCGCGATCCAGCAATTGCCTGATTCAACCTCCAGGTAAGCCAGCCGACTGGAGATACGGTCCGCCAAGGCACCCGAGGGCTGAAGAAACACCCGGACATATTCACCTGCGGACAGCACACGATCCTTGTCGTCCCAGCGACCTTCGAGATGGAAATCCAGACTTTCGCGCCATTCACCGTCCTGCGAACGCATCAACCGTCCGACCCGGATGCTCCCTGTTCCGGTCAGCTTTCTGGCTTCAAGGAGCGTATCGATGAGGCCCGCAGCAGCCCCGTCGAGCGTCATGGGCAGTTCATCGCGCCAGTCTTCGTAAGCGTGGTCCAGCCGGGCGGAATAGGGTCGACCGTCAGCTGGCACTTCCTTGTCGATGAATGCACGAAGCTCGACGATCTTGAGGGCAAGTTCCGCGCAGATTGCGTGCATTTCCGGGCTGCGCCAGATTGAGGGAAGCAAATATTCGTTGCGTTCGCAGATCGAGACAGCGGTAGCGATGTCCTGAATGTCTGCCCCGAGCAGCTCACCGACTGCCCGCTCTAGGAAGCGACGCGGCCAGCTCGCACCGCCTGCGATTGCTGCTGCAGGAAAGCCCCCATGCCGCGCGAGATTGGAGAGACGCTGGTTTCCGTGCGCCGTGATAAGAGGTTCAACGCCCCAGGCATCGAAACCGCGGTCTGCAAGTGCCCGCCATTCCGATTGTGGGAGTTGGAGCTTCAAAACCGCTTCGATATCGGCCCAGCGCTGCATGCCGCCCTGGTAGGAGCGCCGAAACCAGTCTGCCGCCCACATGACGAAAGCTGGAGCTAGCGACGGACGCAGCAAATCCGATGCGAGATTGGCAGCAAGCTTCGCTTCAATCAGCTGAAAAATTCCTGGTGCGAGCTTGTAGCGGTAAAGCGGGAGGCCAGTCGGTCGAGGTAAACCAAGATCCCCGCAAGTCTTGCCCAAAGGATGCGGTCCGCTATCTGCTGCCCTGGCCAGCTGGATCGCGCGGATCATCAAGATACGCGAACCGCCGCTAGCGTGAATGTCATCGGCAATCTTGCGCAGCCGAACCGGGTCGTTTTGCGCCGCGTCGATTTCAGATTTGAAATCGCGTCCTTCCATCCCCGCACTCACCCCCGGCACCTCTCGCAATCACGGATGCCAGACAACACCCTCACTTACCTCAACATCTCTGAACGTTACTTCATAATCAATGATGAAGCTCAGGTTTCTCAGTGCATTGCCCGAGAGGTAGAAATCGAGCCCTCGTAAAAAGCATTCACGACGCAAGACCAACGCGCGTTCATGACGCCGTCGATACCCCGTCCAAGATCCCAGATGACGGTATCGCCATTCTCCAGTTTAGCTCTCACGAAACGATCGTGCAGGTCGCCGCCCGACCGCCGTGACTTTTGTGCGAGGTGGAGGGGAACCGAGGCCAGCATACGGTTCCACCGATCTTCAAGGTCCGGGCGCTGGTCACGCGTGTTTTCAGGGTCACGAGTCTGCACGGAATCGGCGTCGAATGTCACGATTTGCACGGCCGCGATTTCCGAAGCGAGCTGTTCAAAGCGACCGATGAAATTGATGAGGCGCCCGCGAGCCTGCTCGTCAGCGCAACAATAGGGGTCCTGGATTTCGAGCCGTTCAATTCGTGCGTCGCGCGCGTACTGCTCGAAAATCGTCCAGTCGCGTTGTCCATATTGTTCAAACACGACCCGCTGAACGAAGGGAGCGCGCGCTTCAGCCGCCTCGACGGGAGTTCGCACGGAGAGAATGGGGCGCCGGTTCTTGCTCTCGGCATTGCTCGATGCTGTCTCGCCAGGATCAGAGTGAGGCTGCGTGCGCGCCGCTTCTTCTAATTCTGGTTCTGCCGCGTGCTCCGTAACCGGATCAAGGTTTGCGGAACTCGCTGTGTGGTCGCTCGCGGGTCCGGGGGAGCGAGCACTCTCCTCGTCTCCCGTCGGCTCTTCGATTTCCGGCTGTGCGACTGGTGGGGCAGGCGGTTCTGCTTGTCGAATACTGGCGCTGTAATCGGTGTCCTGAATATCCACGTCCGTCTGCCCGGCTGCGGCATACGCACTACTTCGATCAAGGTTCTCTGCAGAGCGCCCGTCGAGCACATCGGAAAGCAGGTCCTCTACATCGCGATCGCTCTCCGGCGGCATGAGCAGACCGCGGCTCAGCGAACGCTTCCGCTCCATGAGGGCGTCGAGACGCTGGTCGAAGCTTGAAGGTCCGATTGCTTCGTCCGGATGGACAGCCATCGGGATGTGAATGGTCACTGGCCTGGTCTGACCGATCCGGTAGGCGCGATCCGTCGCCTGATCTTCAACGGCAGGATTCCACCAGCGAGACAGATGGATGACATTGTTTGCGGCGGTGATCGTGAGCCCCACGCCGCCAGCCTTGGGAGACAGGATGAGAACGTCGAATGAAGCCGGCGAACTCTGAAAGGCAGTCACCATCTCCTGGCGCTTATGGCCCGCAACCTTCCCGCTGATACACATCGGGCGGCGCTCGAGCGCAAAACGCTCCTGAATTGCCATCGCGAGGAAGGCCTGCATCTCGAGATCTTCGCAGAATAGCAGAGCCTTTTCGCCACGCTGCTTGACCTCCTCAAGGATTTCGAAGGTCTTCTTCAGCCGTGCAGATTGCCCGATGTACTCGTCGATGTTCGAAATTCCGCGCGGCGGTGACGGGTGGAGCGATGTACCGCGCAGCATATGCAGCACTTTGAGCATCGCACCCTGTTCGCCGCTTTCCCGTAGCGCTCGCGCTCTGGCCAACACGAGGTCGTAGGCCTGCGCTTGCGCGGCCGGCATCTCGACCGGATATTTGCGGGCCTTCTTCTCCGGCAGCCCGGTCAGGATTTCGTCCTTCATCCGACGCAGCATGAAAGGCGGAAGTTCTTTGTCGCGCTCGATCAGACGGTGCTGGAGATCGCCAAGGCGCTCGAGATCGTTCGCCGGGAAACTGCTCTCGAATTCCCGACTCGAGCCAAGGAAACCGGGATAGACCGTATCGGCAATCGACCACAGGTCCTGCAGCCGGTTCTCGACCGGTGTGCCCGTCATAGCGATCTGGATTGTGCCGTTCAGCGCCTTGGCGGCGCGGGTCATCTGGCTGGCAGGATTCTTGAGCTTCTGGATTTCATCGTAGACGATTGCAGCGAACGGAATGCGCGCGAAGCTCATGTGATAATCGCGCATTGTTTCGTAGGTCGTCAGGACGATTCCGGCGTCATTCCATTCGGATACGTCGAGACGCGATGTTCCCCCTCGAATGTCGCTCCCAGCCTCGAGACGGAAATTGCGCAGGTTTGCGCCGAACGCCTCGACAACAGGCCCCATGAGCTCTGCTTCGATGTGCTGCGAAAGCTCGGCTTGCCAATTCCGCAGAAGACCTGTGGGCGCGACAATCAAAACGGGTTTCTGGTGAGGCGTTTTGCTGCGCAGCCAGAGCAGGAACATGAGCGCCTGGAAGGTCTTTCCGAGCCCCATATCGTCGGCGAGCAAGACGCCCGGCATTCGGCGCTCCCAGGCCTCGGCAAACCAGGCGAACGCCTGCACTTGGTGAGGCTTGGGTTCCGATCTCAGTCCCTTGGGGAGCTCGGGAACATCGAAATCCCGCACTTCAGCGTCGGGACGAGGCAGCCGCGCATAGTCCAGCTGCTCGAAATTCTCTCCGACCTGAAGGAAGAAGATATCGACGCTCTCGCGTTCGGTTCTGTCCGAGGCGCGTCCCTCGACCTCATCAGCGATCTCACGTTCAAGGTCTGCAATTGCTCGCGCGGCCTGCAGGGTTGCAGGCGTCGCGGGGATGCTTTCGTCGCGCCAGGCGATCGTTTCCTTGCCTGCGTCAATCGCTGTCTCGACTTCGCTTGCGATCGTTTCAGCTTCACCTGGAGCCAACTCGACATGACGCGCGTCGGGCGGATCCCCGATCCGCAATCCAAACCCTTCGGGCAGCCAGCTGTTCGGCTTGGGTTTGATCCAGGGTAGGACCGGCTTTTGCCAGACCTCGATCCCGCTGACCCGCTCGGAAAACTGCTGTGTCTCGATGAAGAGGCGATCAGCGGCCTCGTCATCGTCTGCCGCGTCTAGCTTGAGCTCTTCACGCAGGACACGTTGCGGCGAACGCAGAAATTCGCGTTTTTCCTGGGAGGTGCCCACCTGCTTTGCGCGCACGATGTCGAGGGCTTTGCCCAGCATCGGGTCGAGGAAAAGGAGCGTTCCGTCGGAAAGCAGATAGCTTCGCCGCCCGCCGTCCTGACCCCGGAACCGGCGCTGAAAATGCTGATTGTCCTGCGGGGTAAGCAGCGACGCTTCTTCTTCGTCGACCAGGTCACCCTCAGCGCTCTCGCTTACGTTTCTCGAGAAGAGGACGGGGTCGAAGTCGAAACGTCCATGGTCGGTCTTTGCGTTGAGTGAAAAATTGGCGGCATAGGCAATCCGGACACGCTCGAGAAAGCCATCCGCCTCGATGCCGGTGCCGATGTCGTCTCCGAGCGTCGAACGAAGCTCGGCAAAGGCTGCGCGGCGCTGATCAGGATCATCAGCCGCGTTGACTGCAAGTGCGGCCTGGAAGGCCGAGTAGATCGGCTCGGGAATTCGTCCGACACGCCCGCCTTCTCGCAGACGCGCGCCCGCGATGTCGGCTCGAACTGGCAGGCCACCGCGGCGGACCCACTTCGTATCGACTTTGATTGTTCCTTCAGCGAGCGAACCTCCCGAGTTGAGCTGAAGGGTCATCGACGTGGCCGGCGGAAGGCCGAGGGCGAAGGCGTCGGCCTCATCAAGCCGTGCAACGATCTGCGGTGGAAGGATAATGCCCCCCGCCTCTTCGCTGATCTGACTATCATCATCGAGAGCTCGAGCCAGCGCCAGAGCGGCCTGCCCAGCTTCGGGGGCTACTCTAGGCCACTCCGAGACCGGCACAATTTCGCTTGATGCTCGCCGGAAAAGCCCGCCTAGCTGTTCGCGGAGAAGCGCAATCGTCTCACCGCCGCCCTCGTTCTGTGTGGCAATGAACTTGGTCGTTACCATCGATCATTCCAGTTGCGGCCCCGGCCTCTCCCGAAACGGGGATGCGCGATTGATGTCCGGCGATGGATGATACCGGCGAACTTGCCTTCCCACCCAGGACTCGCAGGGACATGAGACTCATACTCGAAATCCGACCGTCCGTTGGTGGTTCGCAGCTTCCCGCCGTCGTAGACCTTTGCGTAGAGTTTCGGAGCTCCGGGATCGGTGTCACTCCAGAAGCGGCAGGATCCGTTATCGCTCCACTCTGATATGCGCAGGTCGCCTATCTGCATGATGATGGATGAAGACGAGGCAGGACCGCCCCGGATGATGCCATATTCAGGGCGTTCACCACTTTGACGAATGAGATCCTCGATCCTGTTGCGCGCCCGGATGCCCAAAGCGGGCCAGGCATCGCTGACGAGACCTTCATCGAGGTAGGCCATCCAGAATTTCTCGCGCTGTGCCCACTGATCAGGCCGATCCGTGGTCTTTGCGATGGCACGGAAGAACTCGCGCATGGCGACTTCGGTAAGCCAGCGCTTGAACACCTGAGTGACCTCGTGCGCACGTTCTTCACCGATCGACTCGGCGAGCGATCGCACGATCCTGTCCCACCGGGTACGCTGGAGACGCGGATCACCCACCTGATCGAGCAGAAACTCGGAAATTGCCTTGCGATGCTCGGGTTCGGGTTTGGTCCTAATCCAGGGCTCTAGCAGGGCGCGGACAACCAGTTCCAACTGTCCTGCCTGCGCTTCTGTATCAAACATACGCAAGATACTGCGCTGCGGGCCGACTGCTTCGGCAGGCTGAAGCTCTGCGGTTGCTTTGCAGGTCTCGGCGAAAGTTGCCTGACCAAACCCGCTCGCTGCAAGGTTTGCACCAAGGCCCGTCTCACGCATCAAAAAGGAAATGCCGTCTGCATCGCGCGTGACAAAATCGCGTGCCACTTTCGCTGGTCCTATCTGCGGCTTGAACAGATCCCACCGTGCGCCGCGCTCGTTCCACGCCCAGTCATGCCGACCGGCAGCGCGGGAGGCAGCTTCTGCTAGCATCGGCATGATCGAGCGGCCCGTCGGGAAATAGGTAAGGTAGCCATCTATCACGGCCTGATCGGAACTGCGCCGATGATCGACATCGGCCCGTTCGAGCGCCGCCACGCCCAGCTCATCGAATTCCGGGTCACACCATGCGCCGCGCAGGACCCTGTTGAGCTGAAACCGCGGTAACCCGTTTGCGCCGGTATCGGCCGCTCCTCGCAGGAAGGGCTTAAGCTCAACGACGGGCTCTGCTTCCCCCACACATGCATCGAGCTTTGCCAATTGCCGCTGTAATTCGGGCTGTGTCGTCGGAGGTTTCGCCAGTCCAGCCGATGCCAGGGCCTCCATTCTCGCGATTGCAGACCGCAGCGAACTCATTGCTCCTGCCTCAAAATGTCGCGGTCGAGGCCAGCGCTTGGCGTCGTCATCAGGAAGCGCAAGTCGATCCGACGATTGCGATTCTTGGCTTCTTCGGAATCTCCACGATCGACGGGACGGTCGGGACCGTAGCCGCTCAGACTTAGGATCGGTGCCGAGCCGTCCTCTCCCGCCGGTCTATTGAGAAAACCGCGCAGGGCCGGTTGGTTGCGCTGGAGCATGGTGAAGGTCGTCTCTGCCCGGCGCACCGAAAGTCCATAATTGTTCATGCCACCAGACATCACGTCGGAGTCCGTGTGCCCCTCGACAAAGACAGCATCGATCAAATGCGGCGAGCGTTCGCCTTCGCAAAGATCGGAGGCGGTATAACACGGCAAGACCTCGACCATGGCGCTGGCAACTTTGCTGATGGCGGCCTGCCCCCTCTCCGTCAGTTCCCATTGGCCTTTGTCGAACAGGACATCGTCGGGGAGCCTCAGAACTCCGGTCTTTGTGTCGATTTCTACCTGGAGCCCTCGGTCTTTCAAGGACTGCTGCAGATCGTTGAGGATCTCGGCGCGGGTCCTGTTTGCGCCGGTCAGCTCTTCGGTCTTGGTCTGCAGATTGAGGGCAAAGTAGGCCAACAGGATGATGAAAATAAGAAGCAGGCCGACCATCATGTCCGTCATGGACATGAAATAGCTTTCGCCCTCTTCAGGCGGCTTCCGGCGAACCACGCCTTCCATTATTCAGCGGCTTCCCTGTTCTGGTTTGCAAGAATGCCGGCAAGTTCCTCAACCGTATCCCGCAGGGTCGTGAGGGGTTCGAGTGCGCCGGCGAGCTGCGCCACACCATCGCCCAGAGCCTTATCGATCTGGCCGACACGTTCGTTGAGGTTCGACGCATGGTTGCCGGCAGCATCCGAGATCTTCTCGATTGCGTCACCAAGAGCGCGGTCCACATCCTCGAAGCGAGCACGATATTCCGACCATGCAGAGGAGGCCGCACTCGCGGTTTCGCTTAGCGCTGCCGCAAGCTGCCGCATTTCGTCACGAGCGCTCTCGGATGACTGCGCATTTCGGGAAACGATGGTCTCAACCGATTTGACTGCTTCGGCTATTGAGACTGCCGACTGGCGTACAGGCGCGGTTGCCGCCTCAACGTCGTTGGCAACCGTTCCGAACGCCGTCGCCAGATCGCTCGAGCGAGCGGCGACTTGCTCGATCGCTCGCGCGTGATCTCCAATAGCACTTTGTGCGGTCGAGAGACGGTCCGCAGACGTAGAAATGGCATCGCCCGCGTCTTTCATGCTGCCTACCAGCGGGCCGCCGGTCTGGTTGAACCGTTCGACGAACTCGGAAAATGATTTTTCCATTGCCTCCTGGCCGATCCGGGCCGCGTCATTCGCCGCGCGTGCCGAGGCTTCACCCATCTGGCTGGCCGCCGAGGCGAGGCCGGATTTCATATCGTCGAGCGTATTGCCAAGATTGCTCAGCAACTCGTCCATCCGCTGTCTGGCAAGCTCGCTTGCCTGCTCGTTTTCTTCGCGCATGCGGTCCGCTACGACGCCGAAATTGCGGTTGAGCTCGCCAAATGCTGACCGCATCTCTTCTGAAGCCTGGCCAAAGCGCCTGACAGCTTCCTCGATCTGGCGGTCAGCTTCGCCGGTCTGTTTTTCGATACGTTCGGACATCGTGGCCATCGAGACGGTCATTGCGCCAATGGCATCTGCGAGGCCCGCCATCTCTGCACCGGCACTTGAAGCGATCGCGTCGCGGACGGCTTCACCCCCGCCACCGCTGATCTTGTCGATGCCCTGTTGGATCGACCCCAGGTGCGTGATCATGGGCGCCATCTGCTTTTCCAAGGCTCCGTCGAGGGCGGCAGCAAGCTGTTCGGAAAAGGTGCGGAGTGCCGGAGTCTGCTCTTTGAGCTGTGCCAGCTGATCGCTCGCGATCCGTTGCGGCGGCAGATAGGCCATTCCATGCTCGAGTTTGTCACACAGCATGGACAGCCCATCATTGATACGCTTGCCGAAGCGGTAGTCGTAAGAGCGAAGCACGATGGAAGCCAAGATGCCCCCCACAGAGGCCCAGAACTTCGCTCCCGCTACCTTCATGAGATCATTGAGCCGCTCCTGCATCGCATCGACACCGCCGCTGAAGTCGAGTGTCGAGAGAGCTGCGATGATCCCCAGGAAGGTGATCAACAGGCCGATGGCGATGAAAATATTCGCAAACCAGTTCAGCCCGCGATGACGGTCGCCAAGATTGACGAAGAAGTGTTCAGGACGAGCGGAGTTCTGGAGAACATCGGCCGAGGGATCGACGATCGTTTCGCGATATTCCTCCCAGGTTCTGCGCAGCGGAAGCGCCTCAGCGTCATTCGCCTCCATCATCTGGGCGTCGATATCATTGAAGCGGCGCGCGAATTCGAGGCGCGCCTGATCGACATCGGCGGTGCTGCCGCCGGTTATCTCGTCGAGCAGGCGAACGCGGGCGTCGATCGCATCAGCAAGAGGGGCATGATATTGCCGCTTGTAACGGTACGCGATTGCGAATGCTGTTCCGATCAGTACGATCGCCAGAAATGCCGCCATCGCATCGCCGATGAGCGGGATTTCCGTGAAGAAGTAGATCAGCCCATGGCCAAGCCATTCGGTAATTTCCATGCAGCCCCCAGAAGCCCGTAAAGGTAACGGGCTCCTGCGAACCGGTGCGGAAGCAGGCCAAGCTTGCGAAATGCAACCGGACGGAGAAACCCTGAATGAGCCAGACGGTATCGGACCGCAGAGCTCGCGCCAAGGCAGGTTGCGACAAACCCATGAGAATTTCGTGAATTTCGAAGAACTATTGAAGCGGATTTCTTGTTTTCAGGTAGTACTCCACCTTCTCGATAGTCCTTCTACGCGGCCTGCGACCAGCTCGTAGGTCAAGCACGAAGCGCGGATCGCCAACCGCCCGACGACCGAACCGTGTCGCCGACATGTGCGATTCCTTCAAATGACGCTCAATGCGATCCAGCAATTTCATGGCCTTCCTCGACTCACTCAGCACTTGTGTTCCTGTTTTGTTCTTAGTAGGAAGGTTCCATCGAGTCTAGGAGATTTCCTTCTCTCCTCAGACCGTCAGAAGGAACGACACGATGGAACATGTCAGAGAGGAGCTTGATCGCCTGATCCAGCAGCGACGGCTCGGATATTCCTCGATCTCGCGGATGATCGGACGAAACTCGTCCTATATTCAGCAGTTCATCAAGCGCGGCTCGCCGCGCAAGCTTGACGATGATGACCGGCGCACGCTTGCCAGCTTCTTCGGGGTCGACGAGCAAGTGCTTGGCGGACCGCCCGCGCCCATGCGTGACGGGTTGATCGAGATTCCCGTGCTCAATGTCGATGCGTCGGCGGGCTTCGGAGCGATTGCCGAAAGCGAGACCGCCCATACCCGCTTCGGTTTCGACGAACGCTGGCTTGGCCGGTTGACCCGGGCAAAGAGTGCCAGCCTTTCGATTATCCACGTCCTGGGCGACTCCATGGAGCCGACACTCAGCGATGGCGACGAGGTGCTGGTCGATGCATCGGACCAGGGCTCGCGGCTACGCGACGGTATTTACGTCCTGCGCGCCGACGATGCGCTGGTGGTCAAGCGCGTGACGCTCAAGCCCGGTGGCCGCAAGATCACCATCAGCAGCGATAATTCGGCCTATCCCAGCTGGGACGATGTCGACCGGTCCGAGATCCAGGTGGTCGGTCGTGTCATCTGGTTCGGACGCGCGGTCTAATCCGACCTGATCAGAACCCGGCAAAACGGGCGCGATGCTTGGCCACAAAATCCGGACGGGGGTGATCCCTCGGATCGACCGGAAGCCTGATCTTCTGTCCTGAAGGCGGGAAGAGCTTCAACAGGTCGGACGGCACCTTGTTGTGCGATACGAGCAGGCAAAGGTTGTCGTCGAAGGTGATGAGATGCCGGTCGAATAGCCAATGGGCCGTAGCCGAGAGCGCCACGCCGTTGCGTACGACGTCGGGTCCGCCATCGGCGACGGACCAGATATGGGCCGCCTGCGCCTCCGCTTTCCCGCCACCATTGATGATCCGCAATCCCGTGACGGCGCAGGTACTGTCATAAGCGTCGAGCACCTGATTGCGGAAATTGGCGGCACGTATTTTCTTGTTCACCAGGATCTGCTCGATCCGGCGTTCGCCAAAATCATCGGCCAGCAGCGCGGCGGTCGCATCGTCGATATGTCGCTCGTCGAGCTCGAGCCTGAACCGGTTGTCCGGGTCGAGCGCCTCGCTCAACCCCTGATTGACGATGGCGACGAAATCATCGCCATCGAGCGTCCTTACCGATTTGCCGCGCAGCGTCCTCCCGGCATCGCCAGGACGGGCCATGTCGCGAAGGAAGCGCTCGGCGAAGCGTCCGTCCTTGTCGCGGTAGGACACCGCATCATCGAAGGGTGGATAGTCCCTGACGCGCGCATAGTAATGGGTTGGATCAGCCACATCGGGATCGATCCGCTCAACGAAAGCGGTCGCGATGTAGGCCATCCGACCGCCCGATACGCGGGTTTCGCGATAAAGTATCCAGTCGTTCTCGAGCTGGCGGGCCTGAGGAAGATACTGCGAGGGGAAATGATACCGCTCGGTGATGAGGTCGTCGTAGCGTGAATTGCCGCTGATCTCGAAAACACCTTTCACCGGCAACGCTCCACAATTCATTCGCACAGGCATCGTGCCTGGTAACGCTGAAATCGTCCAGACTGCCGGTGATCAAATGCCGATTTCGAAAGGCTTTACCCTTTCCTTGGTGAGTTCGGGCTTGTCACTTGCGGGCGAAGCGCTGCCAACATCCCTGTCTTGTGAAAGGCCCTTGGCCGCTGCCGCCTTGAGCCTTTGCGTTACTTCAAGGGCCGAAGCTTTCTCGCCGCTGTTGGACTTGATGGCCCGGCCGAGTTTCTCGGCATTGTCTGCAATCAGCGTAAGGCCGTCCCTAAGCCGGGTGACCGTGACCAGGAAGGTCTGCCGATTGGCGAGATTGCGTTCGCGGCTGTCCATCACCGCGATCCCGCGATCAGAGGTCAGTCCCTGCGCCATATGCGCATTGAGGGCATAGGCGAGGTCCATGCGTTTGAGCATGGGGTCGCCGCGGCTCAGGCGGAGCTCCTTGCCCGCTGATGTCTCCACCAAGACGCCCTTTGTGTCGATGGCCACGATCCTCGCCTGGCCGGCGTTGAACAGCCCGCGCTTGTGGTCGTTGTCTGTCCAACGGATCTTGTCACCCTCAATGATGGACAGCGATTTGCGTTCGAAGAGCGACAGCCGGCTATCGTCTGCGCTTGGGCGCAAGCGCGCGG
Organism: Novosphingopyxis iocasae; assembly: GCF_014334095.1. Lineage (NCBI taxonomy): Bacteria > Pseudomonadati > Pseudomonadota > Alphaproteobacteria > Sphingomonadales > Sphingorhabdaceae > Novosphingopyxis > Novosphingopyxis iocasae. Next base: position 3,083,939 of record NZ_CP060495.1, on the reverse strand, counting down.
GATTGAACTTGCGAAGCCGCCCCTTCCTGTCCTCAAGCACGAGCTGCTTGGCCGCATGGTCGATGGTTTTGACGGTGTAGTCGCCTTTGGAGAGTTTCTGGGTGCTGTCGCGCGAGCGAAAGTTGAGAACCATGCCCGGTTGGTATGTGCGAAGGTATCGGAGCTCCTCGTGTGTCACATTCACCCGAGAATGAACGGTCAGCCGGCCCGATCGCGGTCCGAGCTCGCCATTGGCCTTGAGTCCGCGCTGGACAGCCTCGTTGACCGCAGACCGTAAAACCCGGCCCGACGCGTAGATCGACGTCCGATCCCGATCCGCCGGGCTGAGCGAAAGCCACTTTTCGGCAGCAACAATCGCACCGTCCCCGCGAGCCTCGATTGTCGAAGGAGCAAGTGCCCGGAGCGCATCGTCGATGCGTCCCTCCTGCGCGGCGGCCTGAGCTCGCCGCAGGCCGGGATCGCGGCCGCGCAAATTCACATCCATGTTGGCGCGCGCGATCCCGGCCTGCTGGACGAGGTCGAAGGGCTTACCGGCGTCGACGGCGCCCAGCTGTCGCTTGTCGCCGACGAGAACCAGGCGATGGACTTCGGCTAGGTTTGCCAGCCGTACCAGCTTGGCCTTGTCCTCGTTCGACACCATCGAGGCCTCGTCGAGCACCAGGACATGGTCTCCGAGCGCGCTCCGAGCCTCGCCAAGCAGGGAGGCATTTCCCGGCTCGTGCAGAAGCCTGCCCCATTGCACGAGAAAGCGGGCAATGGTCATCGAACGGATGCCGGTGTCGCGCTCGAGCATCTGGACGAGCGTGTTCTGCACCGCGAGCCCCAGCACTTGCTTTCCTTCCTCGCGGAGCAGCTGGGCAACTGGCTTCATCACGCTGCTTTTGCCCGCCCCGGCTATGCCCTGGATCGCTACGATCCTGTCACGCGATGAGAGCACAAGGCCCGCCGCATCCTCCTGCCCTTCGTTGAGCGAAATTCCATGGTTGAGTGCGGCCACAGCCTGAACCCGCTGCGCGGCGTCCGGTCGATCCAGAATGGGCAACACCGCACCTCGTCCCTGGTCGACATTCGCGAGAATGGTGCTTTCAAGGTCCAGCGCCTCCCGGCTCGCCAGCCAGCCTTTGTGTTCGCCTTTGCCGGTCTCGAGTGCGCCGCTTCTGACCAATGCATTCACACGGGTTTCGACGTGGTCTACCGTTGTCGGCAGCCCAAAATCGAGCGCCGCCTTCAGCAATCCTTCGCGCGGGAAGGCTGCCTCGCGTTGCGAGAGATGACGCACCGCAGAGGCCACGGCCTGTGCGGCCGCGATGGTCGGTGCATCTTGCTTGAGAACATGAGCAGGGATTAGCGGATCAGCTGGATCGCCTTTGATCCGCTGCGCGAACTCTCTCAGCTTCGCAATTCCACGCTGAAGAAGGCTTCCTTCTTTCGTGCTGGGAATGTCCGTCGTTGCAGCCCGCATCTGCGACGCATCGATCAAACCGGCAAGGTCAATTCCGACTTCCTGGGCTTTCTGCCGCCATGCATCGAGAAGGCCGTCCCGGTCCCTGACAGGCGCCTTACTCTTTCTTGTATCGAGCACAGCGATGTCGCGGGCTTTCGGGGTGTTCTCACCCAGCTGGCGTACCGCGTCGAGGACTTCTTCGCGCCGCGTTGAAAAGGCCATGACCTGCTCGCGGGCAATGCCCGCTGCTTCGAAGTTACCATGCTTTCCAACCGGCCCAGCCTCGTAGCCCATTTTCTCGACCGCCAAGCGAAAACGCGCCATGGTCATCGAGTTGAGCAGCGTGTTGAACGACCAAAGCTTGTCGTTGCGAAGCGCGCGCCACTTCCCGTCGTTGCCTTGCGTGACATTCGCCACGACCGCGTGAAAATGCAGGTTCGGCTCCTGGTTGCGATTGGTGTCGTGCTGGAAAAGACCGATCGTGAGGTTATCTGTCGCGACTTTCCCGTAGCCAGCCTGACTGCCCATCCGGGTCTGCGCCGCGTTCTTTTCTGCCCAGCGCAAGGTCTCGGTGACGGCCTCGCGATAAGCATCGATAATCCGCTGGTCGCCGCCCACCAGCGCGAGCAGCGACCAGCTTTTCGGGAGTGAGAATGTGAGGTCGGTTCCAGGCCTGTGGGCCTGGCCCGCGTTGCCGACCTGGATACCTCCGGGAAGTTCTCCCCGCAGCAAGGCATCGAACTGCTCGGCATTGACGCGGCCCTCAAGACCAAGACGTTCTGCTCCCTTCCCGACCCAGGTTCCGGAACGATCGGCATCGGCGCCGGTGTAGTAATTGTCTGCCGCGAAATAGCTCGCGGCAGCCGAAGGCGAACGCACATTGGCGACGGAAAGCATCCAGTCTAATCCTCGTCGGGTTCCCCTCGCGGCCAGGTAATTCCTTCCCCATTTGCCTTTCACATATCGGGTTCGAACTCGCCGAAGTCCTTTTCCGGAGGATCTGCGACCGCACCTTCACGCAGGTCTTTTTCGACCGGCGTGAGCGACTGACGCCTGTTGGCCGCCGCACGGCCTCGTTGCGTCGAACCGCCCTTTCCAGCTGCATCATCGCCGGCGGTTCCTGGTTCGCACGGATGCTGTTCGGCACCCACTGCTCGCGCATCCTCACCGGTTTGCACGGCAGCGAGAGGTAGCGTTGGCCCCGCATCGAGGGGAGCATCGGAGCGGGTTGCCGCACCGAGATCATCAGCAGCGTGCCCCGCGTTCAGCTTTTCAAGCTCCGGATGAGCATCGGAACGGGTTTCGGCACCGAGATCACCAGCAGCGCGCCCTGCATTCAGCTTTTCAAGCGGCACAGGCTCCTGCCGATCTTGCGGTTCATCGGCGACACGGCGCTGCCCCTCGAGGTCGAATTTGAGCTGCTTTGAATCGACAGGCTTACCGGCACCGTCATCATTCGAAGCGGGATGCTCGTCATTCGGTTTCGAACCCGGGTTCGCTTGGGGCGTCGCTGCCGCAGGACCCTGGCCAGGCTTTATGAGCGGTTTCTCGCGGGCGATGAAACCTTCGGCAATACGACCACGCGTGCGCGGAATGAGCGAGACCGGCGCAGCGGGGAATCCGTCGGGAAACTTGATGTAGGCCGACAGCCGCGGAAGGTTCATAAACTGGTCGGGCAGAAGCAACGGCTCGATCTGCCGCCTGGGCGTCAGGCTGACTGCGTCGCGCGCATTGTTGTACCCGTAGCTGTAGCCCTCTTCCATGTCGCGCACCTGCCGGTGACCGATGAAATCGGAGCACCAGGTCGCTGTCTCTCGATCAGCCGTCGCTAGGATGAGCTTGGTGCGCGCAAGCGAGGACAGTGTCATGGCCATGTTCTCGCCGTAGACTTCCTTGAGCTTGGCAAACGCATGCACCCCGGTGACGATCGCACCGCCGAAGTTGCGCGCGGTTTGCAGCCCCTTTTCGAGCGCCGGTAGTCGGTGAAGGGCGCCGAGTTCGTCGATCAGGAACCACATCCGCAGGTCCTGCGTGCGCTCGAGCGTCATCAGCGTATTCATCGCCGTGTCGAGCCACAGCGTCAGCAACTGAGAGGAGATACTCATGTCGACATAGCGGGCAGAGAGGAACAGAATCGAGCCCGCCTGGCAGTCGCCCTTGACCCAGTCGCGGACCGAAAAGCGTGGTCCGGACGAGGGCAAAAGCTTGAGCACTTTTGCATTCGCATTGAAAACCGCGCGGATCGATTCCGCCATGCGGGCCGCTTCCGGGGCGGTCAGCGGATCGGCCATGGTGCCGCGCATCAGCTTATGCACTTCGGACAGGTCAGCGGTCATCAGCCGCCGCGCCAAAGCCTCGTTGGTTGCCGTGCCGTTACGGGCAAGGTGAAGACACATCTCGACGAACAGCATGCGTGCCGCGAGCACCCAGAACTGTTCTGAACCACCCCCGTCATGGGGCACGAGCGCTTCAGCGGCAGCATTAAACTCGGCTTCTGTCGTGCAGTCGTTGAACACGCTCCACAGCGGACACCGAACATCGATAGGATTGAGAATGATGTCGCGCGCGGGATCGTAGAAGGCCTCAATGAAAGCCCCTGTAAGGTCGAAAATGACCGCGCGCTGGCCGCGTTCACGTGCTTCGGCAACGAGTTCGGTGAGCGCCACGGTCTTGCCGGTTCCGGTCGTGCCAATGAGCATGGCGTGGCTCTGCTCGAGCCGCCACGGCCAGCTCACGCCGGCGAGATGTGCGGGCTGGTAGTGGCCCGCTTCGGCGAGCGCCGACGAGCTCGCAAGCCGCCACTTCCAGCCGAACTTGCGTCCCAGTTCCTCGGCCCGGAATGCCTTGTTGTGACGCTCGATTTCTTCTTCGAGTTCGTTGAGCGAAACAAGCATTGCGCCGCGCTCGTGCTTGCGCGCCTTCGACCGCCCGCCAAAGCGCTCGGCGAACCACCAGAAGAACACGAAGGCCGGGATCAACAGTACCGCCGAGACCAGCAAACCCTGCTTCACTGCCGAACGAAATGCCTCGACGGCCTCGCGCATCGGCGGGAACTCGCGAACGATGCCAAACGGGAGGCCGACCCTTTCGCCGTCAAGCAATTCAAGGTTGACCAGCTTGGCCGGATCGAACTCCATGAAGGCATAGAGACTGGCGTAGATATGCATCCAGACCAGGTAGATCTGGTGATCGCTTAGAGCCGACCGCACTTCCCAATAGCAGGTGCCGACGGCAACCAGGCCGGTGACAATTAAAGGGCCCTTCAGGCCGGCTGCAAACATGAAACCGAAGTGGCCGAGCAGCTGGCTCCCGCGGGTGAAGTTCAGGAGATTATGCTTCATGGGAATGGCCTCCCATGTTTGCGTTGACGGGGAGGCCAAGACGCTCGAGGCGTCGCCGGTACGCTTCGTGGGTACGGTCGCGCAAACTCGCGTCAGAATGGCTGGCTAAAAGCGCATCGAGCGCTACCGAAATGAAGATGGCCTGGCGCGCGGGATCGAGCCCAGCGGGCCGGTCCTTCGCCTCGTTATCGCGCTGCCACGCTGCGACGATGAGGTCACGAATAAAGACGCTGACACTGACGCCATGGTCCGCGGCACACTGGCGAACCCAGTTACCAACGGAGAGAGATACGAATGTCTGAAGCCGATCTTGTCGGGTCATGAAGCAGGTTCCTTGTCGGGCCGACGGAACCTGGCTCACCTTGCGGAAGGTGCCGATGAGAATAAATCGTGAACAACTCGCAGTCAATCGAAAGATTCAGACATTATTTCAGTGCGATAGAGAGATGTGAGTTGTCAGCGGATCAGCGCAACGCCGCTCTACTCGCAGACGGGTTGATTCCGCCCAAACTATATTCTTCAGCAATAACAGAGAGATAAATCCCGAAATCGCGGGGTAGGGTGTGCTCCTTTGTTCCCAAGAGCGCGAGGTGGTCCAGGCAATGAGGGGGATTGATCAAGGACGACCTTTCCCGATCTCCATGTTGGAGCGCGAGCAACTAGGCCTGGCACCTGATCGCATGCAGATAGAAAGCAGTTCAACGCCTCCAGCCAAGGACAGCACCTGCGAAAGAGGCAGCGGCCAAGGGCGCGTGGGAAGCAAGGCAAGCGGGGCATGTCGCTTGCTCAGCTTCCCGCCGCCCGACCCGGTGCCGCTTCGCAAGTGCACGCGGGGCCCAGGAGCAAATCAGGCCGCGCCCTCAGGAGCGCATCGCCAGATGCGCGGGACAGAGCGCGTCCACAGCCCCGCTCCACTTATCGGGCGCCGTCGCATCGCGGTGGGCGACCGTCAGAGCAACCGACCGAACCGGTTTCTTGTGCTTGATTGGACTACTCGGCGAACAAGAAAAAAGGCAGGAACCGTTCCCGGTTCCCGCCCTGTCGGTAGTCTCAGAATTCGTCGAGCATGCCGCCGTGGACCGTGTGGACCACCCGCGCTGCGAGATGTGCTGGCAACATGTTGTAGTCACCCTCGTCGAGGGCAAAGTACCCGAGCTCGTCATCCTCGATAACGTGCTGATCGAAGAAGCTGTGCAACGCTCTCTTCTCGGCTGTTTCCAGAGCCTCGAAATAGCTCCGTGACGGAAGGGCGCAATGCATCGAATAAGTCATGATAATCCTCCTGATTTCTGTCGTGAGACGACAGGAGGTGCGCGCGATGGTCTTGTGGGTCCCGGGTCAGGGATCGCCCAGATGGGCGACCGCGATAGCGGCGGTGGGGGTAACGATTTTGTTCGCTGCCGGATGCAATCCGGTGGCGGGCAAAATGGTGGGGCCCCGCCGTCCTTGAGGCGGGAGGCGCAAGGCCATCATGCTGGGAGAACCGTGAGCAAGAACCCACCACCTCCGTCCCAATATCGAACGCCTGCTGGGTGCGAATTGCCTTTCCTACACCCCGATGACGCGGGCATGGAAACAACCGGGGAGCAGATCCGAGGGGGACAAAAGGACAAGTAACATGCCCCGAAACAGGAGCGCGATTGCAGCCCTGCAAAAGCTCGAAGCAGACCGCGAGGCGCTCGACGCCAAGCAACGCGAACTTGAAGTGCAAGCGGCCAGAGAACTCGGTGAAATCATCCTGGGAAGCGGCCTCGAAAGCTTCTCGAAGAAGGGTCTGAGGAAGGTTGCCGAAGAACTCGGGAAACTCGGTGAGAATGCCGCGATCGAGAAGCTGACTGGGCGCGGTGCAACCCGTGCTTCGAATGCAGCGCCGCAAACCCAGTAGCCACAGAAGAAGAGGCCCTGCCGCTTGCGGCAGAGCCTCTTCGTAAAAGGGACGACCGGCATCGATGTCAGTCGATATCGGGAGCGTCGGTGTTGTCGTTGTCGTCGCCCGAACCACTGCCGCGGGAGAGGAAATCGACCTTGTCGGCGAGGATCTCGGTGCCGTAGCGCGTGACCCCGTCCTTGTCCTCCCACTGGGTGTAGTGGATGCGGCCCTGGACGCTGACCAGCTGGCCTTTGGAACAGTATTGGCCGACGGTCTTGGCGAGGCCGTTGAAGCAGGTCACCCGGTGGAACTCGCTTTCCTTGGCGGTGTAGCCGTTCTCGTCCTTGTAGGTTTTGCCATCCTTGTCGCGTGCGGGGCGATCGGTGACGACGGTAATCCCGGTGACATTGGTGCCGCCCTTGGTCTCGCGGGTATCGGGATCGCGGGCGATGCGGCCGGTGAGGATTGCGATATTGGTCATGATGTAAGTTCCTTCAGTTCCTCAAACCGGAGACCATCTCCGGTTTGCGAACATCCAGAAGAAGCAGGGCATGGGAGGACTGCACCGCAGGCCTGAAAGGCCGAAGGGAAACCTGTTCATGACGGGTGGTGCGGGCAGGCGCGCGAAGCGCGACAACACGGCCGGAAAGGAACGGGTTGCCGTCCTCAGCTGACCTGATTCAGGACTGTTCGCGAAAAAAGCCGGATGGGTATCGGGTGCGGGTCTGCAGGCTCACGTGACCCTGCCTTAATCAGGCTGCTCCATCGCCTTCCGATGCCGCCAGCAGATCCATGAAGTTGCGGGCTGCTTCCCGGTCTTCCTCGTTCTCGAACGCCACATCGAGATCGGGGGCAGACCCGAACATGTGCAGGAACGACCACAGTGCAAAGCGCTTGCCCCGGTCCTCCTCGAGCCCGAGATCGACCCGGCAGTGTTCGATGCCGGCTGCAAAGGTGTCGGGAGCAACCCCGGAGAGGTCGGTGGTGGCAAAGTAGCGCTGCAGCAGATCGTCAAGTTGCATGACCAGTCCATAGTCGGGTCGGCGCCGAATGCACATCCAGGCATTGCAGATATAGATGATCAAGGCCCCCTCAGGACCCGGGAGAGGCGCCCAAGGGGCCGCGACGATCGACCACGGTGATCCGGCGCGTCTTGGCATCGATCACCAGCCGTTCGGTCACGCCATTGCCCGGAAAGGCGACGACATAACGCGGATTGAGGGAAAGCATCTGCTCGTTGCGCTTGAACCCGGCGCGGGCACCAAGCCGACGATCGAGCGAATAAGTTAGTTGCTGGACTTCGCGGCGTTCAGCCCAACTCGCGGCAAGGCGATCGGCACCCTTGCCGTCGCCGCCATGGACCAGGAAGAGATCGGGAACCACATCGCGAACCTTGTCCAGCGTCGCCCAGATATTGTCGGCATAAACGCGCGCATCCTCAGCGCTCTCGAAGCTCTGGCGCCCACCTGCGAAGAGGACCGGGGTACCTTCCGGGATCAGGGCATGACGCCGGTTCTCGGCGCGTGCGCGAAGGAAATCGCGGGCATCGATTACGGCCGAAGTGAGATTGCGCGAATGGCTCGCGCGCGACCCGGAAACGGGCTTCCACGAGGAACCGGTCTCGTCGCGGTAAAGTGCTGCCGCAGCCTCCCGCATCTGCTCAAACGCCAGCATGCTGGCTTCGGCCGCCTGCGCGCGCTCGACCTGCTCTTCGAGATTGCTCGAATGCACTTCGGAGCCATCGGCTGATGCGAGCAGGACCCGGATCTCGTCGCTGGCCCGGTCAAGCTGAGCAGACTTCCGGCTGGCTGCGCGGTGAAATAGATTGACCACGCCCCAGGCGATATCCTCGGCATCGACTTCCAGGGCAGTATCGGAGAACATCGCGAAAAGGTCGGACCATACGGCGCCGAGCGTCTGATCGATCGCGTCCTCGCAGGGAAAGTCGGTCGCGTTGAAGGGAGCCGGCTTGATGCTGAGGCCCGAAAGGTCAAGGCCGCTCAACTGGTCGATGAAGCTGTCGTACATGGGGTGTCTCCTGATCAGATCGCGCGGACAAGAAAAGGAGGCACCATTGCCTCGGTCCTGTCCGCCGGAGCCCGATCAGGGCCGGGACAAGGGGCGCGACGCACCGCGCAGCGGGAAACCTGCGGCCCTAGGCTGGCGCGGGTAACACGGGCCGACGGGCCGCAGGTTGCGGCGCACCCCGACCGGCCCAAGGGCCTCTGCCGGCGGACAGGGATGAGGCAGGATCAGGACCCGGTGGCGCAAGCGGATCGGGAGCGCTTGAAGATCGCTTCGCCATTCGAGAACCGCCCGACCAGGCGCAACTCACCAAACAGGTCGATGAACCGTCCCGAGACCTGGCCAAGCCAGTGCTGTGCTCTCGCCGTTCGTGGGTTGTAGAAATCGGCCTCCCAGTACCAGGCATCGTCGCGCTCGGCGAGCCAGATTGCGGCGAGCCCGCAATAGGTCGATATGCCGCAATCGGCGAAGGCATTTCGCAGGAGGATACGGTCCTCGCGGCCGCGCCATCCCTCGAAGCGCTCGAAAGAAGGGAAGGCCGCTTTCGCGGCATCGATGACCTCGTCGACGAGGCACTCGTAGACCCAGTCGGCGTCGTCGTCTTCGCCGTCATCGAGAATGCGAAAGGCAACCACGGAGCCGGTCGGATAGCTGACGGAACGTCCCATCTCACTGCTCCTTAGGCCGCATCGGCGAGATCGACATCGGCCTCGCCTTCCAGGGATTGGTGACCACCCAGTTCGAGGAGCAGGGTAGCCGCTTCCTCGGCTTTTGCCGCAGCCGTCAGGATCGCGCGCTCATCCGATTTGAGGATCTTGAGCCAGGACGCGATGTAGCTGGCGTGATGGTCGAGGTGGGTGACCGGAAGACCCAGTTCGGCTCCAAGGATTGCCGACGAAAGTTCGGCGATCAGTTCTTCGGCGGCATAGGCCTCGCTGCCGAAGCGATTCTTGAGATCGCGATCGAGCCGCGAGGAATGCCCCGTCCAGTGCGACAGCTCGTGTGCGAGCGTTGCATAGTAGTGGTCATAGGCTTCGAACAGTTCGGCTGGCGGCATGGTGACACGGTCACGCAGCGGCTCGTAATAGGCCTGCGCACCATAATGGCGCAGGTCTGCGCCAATATGGGCAAAGAAGGCATCGAGCCGGTCTTCGCGTCCTTTGGGCTCGAGCGCGGCAACCAGCGGTTTGGGATGGTAGAATGCAGGGAGGCCATCGCACTGGTCGGCATTGAAGACAGCATAGGCCTTGAGCACGCGCCGGTTCTCGGTGTCGGCTTCGCCTTCGGCGGTCTCGACCTCCTTCGTGTAGCTCTTGTAGAAGATCGCGATGGTCGATTTTTCGCCCTTGCGGACCTGTCCGCCGAGCTTCTGGCACTGGCGATAGGTCATCCAGTAGGGCGAGGCGTAGCCACAGCCGTCGGCCACCATCCACAACCAGAAGGTGTTCATGCCGCGATAGGGCGTCCCGCAGGAGCGCAAGGGCCGCGAGACGGGCACACCGCGCCACGGCTTGACCCATGGCTTGGTGCCTTGCTCGAGCTTTTCGATGATGGCGGCGGTGATGCGCTGGGCTGGCGAAACTGAAGCAGTGCGGCGGGATCTGGTCATGGGAGTTCTCCTGATCGCCGGGACGGACATGTCCCGGTTCAGGAAAAGCAAAAGCTCCCTCCCCTCTCGTCTAATGATGACGGCTTTGCGCCCTAATTTCGGTCATTAGCATGGTTCGCCTCGCGACTTGAAAGCTGCCGTTTGCTCAACACGCGACTGTGGCGACACTGCTCGGGCTCGCAAAATGGCCCTGCCCTTGCCAATGGACCTCGACAAGCGCTCGATGCGTATGGCTTTGTCATGCCGTTCCAAAGTCGTTCTGTATTCGCTAAACGCGCATCGTATGACCCGAGCCGACTTACAGCGCCTGATCGATGACAAGACTAAGCCGATAGGGTCATTGGGAAGGCTCGAGAGCCTTGCAGTTCAGGCTGCTGCGATCCTTGGCGCCATGACTCCGTCGAATGCTTCGGCATCGTTGACCATTTTCGCAGCTGATCATGGGATTGCCGCACAGCGTGTGTCCGCGTTCCCGCAGGAGGTTACCGGCCAAATGGTCGCCAACTTCCTTGCAGGCGGAGCCGCTGCGAATGTCATCGCAGCGCAATTCGACATACCGGTGACCGTCGTTGACTGCGGGATCGCGCATCCGCCGCGCCGACGTGATGGGCTTATCGATCTGTCGTTGGGAGGGGGAACGGCCGACAGTTCGACAGGGCCTGCGATGTCGCCTGAGACGGCTAGGAAGGCGATTGCGCAAGGGCGACATTTCGCATGCGGTATTGAAAGCAAGATCGTCTGTTTCGGCGAGATGGGCATCGCGAACACTTCCGCTGCAGCCCTGCTTGCGCACAAACTGAGCGGCATTTCCGTGGCCGAACTCGTCGGGCGAGGGACGGGCCTCGACGATACCGCTCTCTCCCACAAGCAAGATGTTCTCGAACGCGCAGCTGCGCGGACTGGAGCGCTTGCGCCGATTGAAGCGCTGGCCGACCTCGGCGGCTTCGAGATCGGCACGATGGCGGGTGCAATGGTTGGCGCCGGGACATCGAATAAACTTGTGGTGGTCGATGGCTTTATCGCGACCGCTGCCGCCGCGCTTGCGCGGGCGATCGAGCCAGACTGTGAACGGGCCTTTGTCTATGCGCATCGCTCGGCAGAACACGGCCATCGGACGCTGCTCGACTGGCTAGAAGCCGAACCACTGCTCGACCTCGACATGCGGCTGGGCGAAGGGACCGGCGCGTTGTTGGCCGTGCCGATTATTCACGCCGCGCTCTCGCTTTTCGGCATGGCAAGCTTTTCTCAGGCAGGGGTGTCCGGCGCTCCCCCGATTTCATGAAGCGTCCATTCGCCGCCGCTTTGGCCGCGTGGGTGTTCCTAACCCGACTTCCTTTGCCCGCGGTGCAGCTCAACGAGAGCGATTTCGAGGCCGCGCCCGGCTTCTATCCGCTGGTCGGCGTGTTGATCGGCGTAATCGGCGCTGCCGCTTTCGCGCTCGGCTGGGCGATCGGCGGGGCCTTCATCGCAGCGATCTTCGGCACTGCGGCTACCTTGCTGGCAACCGGTGCATTTCACGAGGATGGCCTGGCGGACCTGTTTGATGGGCAAGGCGCGACAACGTCTGAGCGGATGATGGAGATCATGCGCGACAGCCGGCTCGGCACATTCGGAGCCGCAGCGCTGTTCATAGTTCTGCTGCTCAAGATCGCGGCACTGGCGCAACTCCCTTTCATGGTCGCACTCACCGCCCTGCCCGTGGCGCACGGAGCCTCGCGCCTGTCGGCAGTCATCGTGATCGCGACAAGTCGTTACGCACGTGCCGAGGGGATCGCCAAGCCGGTTGCGAAGGGGATCGGAGCAGCGCCGCTGGTGGTGGCAACGCTCACGGGAATTGCTGCGGTTGCTGTCGGCGCGATCATCCTTGGGCTTGGCGCAGCGCTGTGCGGCGTGGCCGGCCTAGCCATCGGCCATGCTGCGACACGGCTGCTCTTCGACCGCAAGCTGGGCGGATATACCGGCGATTGCCTCGGCGCGGTGCAGCAGATCAGCGAAGTCGGCTTCTATCTTGCCGTGCTGGCATGGCTCTGATCCTGCTCCGCCATGGCAAGCCGCAGATCGAAGCGGGCGTTTGCTACGGTCAGTCGGACGTGCCCGCCAAAGCCGTTGACCAGAAAGACCTTCATGCACTGGTGGCCGCATTGCCCAGCCGCTTTGCACGGATCGACAGCAGCCCACTGATCCGATGCACTGCGGTGGCGGAGCAGTTGTCCGCGCATTTCGACCTTCCCGTCCACGCCGACCCGAGACTGATGGAGATCGATTTCGGGAACTGGGAAATGCAGGCGTGGGACGATATTCCTCGTCACGAGATCGATGAGTGGGCAGAAGATATCGAAGGCGCTCGCCCGCACGGAGGGGAGAGTGTCGCGCAAATGGCTGAGCGGGTTCGCACATATCTGCTCGATTCCGCGAGGATCGAGGGACATATCCTTGCCATCACGCATCTCGGCGTCGTCCGTTGCGTCGCCGCGGCTCTCGGCCGACCTAACCCATTTGAACTCGAACTCGGCTTCGGCCAGTTCCTCACCGTTGAACCAAGAGGGGGCGTATGAGCGAGACCGACAGCGATACACACAAGGAGAAGATGAAGGAACTGCAGGCCGCGCAAGCGAAGCGGCGCCGGGAGCTCAAGGATCCAGAACGCGGCCTCGTGCTGGTCCACACCGGCGTTGGGAAGGGCAAGTCGAGCTCGGCCTTCGGGGTCATCGCCCGCGCGCTGGGCTGGGCTGGGGACAGAAGGTTGCCGTGGTGCAATTCATCAAGGGCAAGTGGAAGACGGGCGAGAAGAAGTTTTTCTCGCGCTTCCCGGATTTGGTGGACTGGCACGTCATGGGCGACGGTTTCACATGGGATACGCAGGACAGGGATCGCGATATCGAAGCCGCGGAAACGGCATTGGCCAAGGCCGGTGAGTTGATCGCGAGCGGCGACTACGCCTTGGTCGTGCTCGACGAAATCAATATCGCGTTGCGCTACGAATACCTGACGCCCGCGGCAGTGATCGAGGCGCTGGAACGCAGGGGTGATACCCGGATCATCCTTACCGGGCGGGACGCTAAGCCCGAACTGATCGATTATGCCGACACCGTCACCGAGATGGCCGAAATCAAGCACGCCTACCACGCCGGTATCCGCGCGCAGCAGGGCATCGACTTCTAGCAGGCAAGGATTGACAGCAACGGACGAGGCGAGCATTGGCCGCGTCAGACGGTGCTGCAGGTGCGAAATCGCCTGGAGCTAAGAGGGAAGCCGGTGCGATACCGGCGCTGTGCCCGCAACTGTGAGCCGGGAGCCCCGAACCAACATGTCACTGGCCAAACCCCGTAGCGGGTGCCGCCGGGAAGACGGTTCGAAGGCGTTGATCGGCAAGCCAGGAGACCTGCCGTCGCGTCGTTCGTCCGGGGCCGGGTCCAGCCCAGTGGGACAGGAAAGTTCTTTTCCGAAGTAACGACAGCCAGGCCGGTTACCGGCGCTGCGGCTCTCGGCGAGCGGCAGCGGGCCATCTGTCGAGTTGACCATGCGGGCACCGGAGCCTCCGCGTGGGCTGGCTTTGGATTTTGCAATGAAAACCGCACTCTATCTGTCCGTCGCGGCATCGGCCGTGGCGCTGTGTTCGACCGGAGCATTCGCCCAGTCGGTCGATCGCCCCGAAGACGAGGAACTGGGCTCCGAAACGATCGTCGTCACCGCCAATCGCACCGAACGGGCGATCAGCCAGGTAGGTGAATCGGTCACCGTCGTCGAGGAAAAGGAAATAGTGAACCGTCAGCCGAGCGATGTGCTCGATGTGCTGCGCACCGTCCCCGGCGTCACCTTCAACCGTAATGGCGGCATCGGCACTAATGCTGGCGTCTCCATCCGCGGGGCCGAAAGCGACCAGACCGTTGTGCTGATCGACGGCGTGAAGCTGAACGATCCGGCGTCGCCCGGCGGCGGGTTCAATTTCGGACCGCTGCTGCTGGGCAATATCGCCCGGGTGGAAGTGGTGCGCGGTTCGCAGAGCGTGCTCTACGGCAGCCAGGCGATCGGCGGTGTCGTGAACCTAATCACGCGCGAACCGACCGAGGAACTCGGCATGTTTGCCCGTGCCGAATATGGCGCTCGCGATACGACGGAACTGACCGGCAATGTTTCGGGTCGGTTCGGCCCGGTCGCGGCCAGCATCGGGGCAAGCTATCTGCATACCGACGGCATCTCTGCCTTCAGCGAAGCGCGGGGCGGGGCCGAGAGGGACGGTTTCGAAAGCCTTGGCGTCAATGGCAAGATCGACATAGCCCTGAGCGAAAACCTCTCCATCGATCTGCGCGGCTTCTACGCCGACGGCGAAGTGGGCATCGATGGCTTCCCGGCTCCCGACTACGTCTTCGCGGATGTCGATGAAGTTTCCTATCGCAACGATTTCGTTGGTTATGCGGGGCTGAATGCCGACTTCCTCGACGGTCGTTTCCGCAATCGGCTGGGCTTCGCCTACACCAATATCGATCGCCGCAACTTCAACTTCGATACCGATACCGAGACGTTCGACGCCAATGGCGAGAATCGTCGCTACGAGTATCAGGGCGTGTTCGACGCCGCCGAGTTTGTCGAACTGGTCTTCGGGGCCGAGCGCGAGGAATCCGATTTTCGCAGCGGCACCGATGAAGCCGACGTCTGGATCAACAGCGTCTACGGACAGGTCAACCTGAGCCCCGTGACAGGTCTCTCGTTGACCGGGGGCGTGCGCTACGACGATCACGAGACCTTCGGCGATGCAACGACTTTCGCGGCCAGCGGCGCCTACACTCCCAATAGCGGCGATACCGTGGTGCGGGCCAGCTATGGCGAAGGCTTCAAGGCCCCATCGCTCTATCAGATCTATAGCACCTACGGGAATCCGGCCCTTCTGCCGGAGGAATCGGAAAGCTGGGATGTCGGCATAACGCACAGCTTCCTCGATCGGCGTGCGCAGATCGGTGTCACCTATTTCGAGAGGGATTCGACCAATCTGATCGGCTTCGTCTCGACCGCGACACCGCCTTTCGGCTTCTACGACAACACCGAACTCGC
Organism: Novosphingopyxis iocasae; assembly: GCF_014334095.1. Taxonomy (NCBI): domain Bacteria; kingdom Pseudomonadati; phylum Pseudomonadota; class Alphaproteobacteria; order Sphingomonadales; family Sphingorhabdaceae; genus Novosphingopyxis; species Novosphingopyxis iocasae. Next base: position 3,068,601 of record NZ_CP060495.1, on the reverse strand, counting down.
ATCGGCGAAAGGCTGGGAGTTCGGACTCGCGGTCCGTCCGGTCGACGGCTTCGATGTCGCGCTGAACTACACCAATATCGATGCGATCGACGAGACCACCGGCAACAAACTTGCCCGGCGTGCCGAAGACAAGGCCGACTTGGTGGTCGATTACCGGATGAATAACGGCATCGGCATCGGAGCCACCGTTCTCGTTGTCGGGGACAGCTTCGACAATGCAAGCAACACACGGCAACTGGACGGCTATGTGGTGGCCGACCTTCGGGCCAGCTACGGTGTCACCGAGCAGCTGGAGATCTTCGGACGGGTCGAGAACCTGTTCGATGAGGAATACGAGACCGTTTATCGTTACGGCCAGCCCGGTCGCGCGGTATTCGGCGGCGTGCGCTTCCGGATGTAGTCGATGGTGCGGGGGATCCTCTCGGCGCTGGTGTGCCTCTCGCTCTGTGCCTGTTCGCAGGTGCCCGAGCGGGGCACCGATGCGCCGCGACGGATCGTCAGCCTCGATTATTGCGCCGACCAATATGTGCTGAAATTCGCCGATCGCGAAGATATCCTCGCGCTGTCGCCCGATGCGGGGAAACGCTTTTCCTACATGCGCGCGGCGGCCGACGGTATCCCCACGGTGCGTCCGCGCACGGCGGATGTCCTCGCGCTACAGCCCGATCTGGTGGTGCGGACATATGGCGGCGGGCACGACATTGCGGACTTCATGAAAGAGCCGGGCGTGCCGGTCGTGCAGATCGGCTTCCCCCAATCGATTGACGAAGTGCGGGGCGAAGTGCTGCGCGTGGGGACCGAACTCGGCAAGCCCGAGGAGGCGGCGGAACTCGTCGCCGAGATGGATCGGCGCCTCTGGGCGCTCGCCGAAAGGCCCCGGCCTCGTCGCGAAGTTCTCTACATGACCCCCGCCGGTGTGACCGCTGGCGAGGGGACACTGGTGCACGAACTGTTCGTGGCGGCCGGCCTCGAGAATTTCCTGGATCGCCCCGGCTGGAATCCCCTTCCGCTCGAACGCCTCGCCTACGAGCGCCCCGACCTGATCGCGGCGGCGTTTTTCGAGAGCGCGACCAACCACGTCGACAACTGGAGCGCGGCGCGCCATCCGGTGGCGCAGGCGCAGCTGCGCGAACTGCCGGTCGTCCCGTTAGAAGGAGCATGGACGGCTTGCGGTGGGTGGTTCCTGCTAGACGCAGTCGAAGCGCTGGCGACATCGGGGGAGAACACGCGATGAATCGGGTGGTGTTCATCCTGCTGGCAGGTCTGGCGGGTGCGTTGGTTCTTTCCGTCGCGCTGGGTTCGGTGCCCTTGCCGCTCGACCGCGTGCTGGCTGCTCTCGCATTTCAATCGAGTCAGGGTGACGAGCTGGTGGTCTGGCAAATCCGCCTGCCTCGTGCGCTCGCTGCCGCGTTCGTCGGCGCGGCGCTGGGGATAAGCGGGGCGGCTCTTCAGGGCCTGCTGCGCAATCCGCTGGCAGAGCCTGGCATCCTCGGCGTTTCGGCTACCGCCGCGCTCTTCGCGACTTTCGTGCTTTATTTCGGTCTCGCGACTGCCGGTCCACTCGTCTTGCCATTGGCTGCGGTCGCGGGGGCGCTGATCGCCACCCTGCTGGTGGCGCTGGCCGCGATCCGCACCCGCTCCGTGGTCACGCTGATCCTGATTGGCGTCGGCCTTTCGAGTTTCTCGGCGGCGATCATGGCGCTGCTGATGAATCTCGCGCCCAACCCGTTCAGCCTTGCCGACATGGTCAACTGGATGCTCGGCACGGTGGACAATCGGAGCTTCGACGACCTGATCTTCGCGCTGCCCTTCATGGCGATCGGGGTGGTGGTGCTTCTTGCATCGCGCCGAGGCCTGTCCGCGCTCGCCTTGGGAGACGAGGCGGCCGAAGGAATGGGACTGGACCTCAGGCGGCAACGGCTGGCGGTCATCATCGGCGCCGGCCTGGCGACAGGTGCCGCTGTGGCGCTTGCTGGTGCGATCGGCTTTGTCGGGATCGTCGCGCCGCATCTGGTGCGGCCTTTCCTGCGTTACGATCCGGCACGGCTGCTGGTGCCATCGGCTATGCTCGGCGCTCTGATCCTTATGCTGGCGGACATCGGCGTGCGGGTTCTGCCGACCGATAGCGAGCTCAAGCTGGGCGTGGTCGCGTCACTGCTCGGTGCACCGGTATTCATCTGGATCGCTGCGCGACGGAGGCTGGCATGAGCATTCTGCAAGCGAGCGGTCTGAGCTACGCGGTGGACGGCAAGCCGCTGGTCGTCGATGCTGGCTTTTCGCTGGAACCAGGGGAACTCACCGCGCTGATCGGCCCCAACGGGTCAGGCAAGACGACTCTGCTGCGCCTCGCGCTCGGCCTTCTCCAAGCAGAAGCCGGTTCGGCGTCGATCGATGGCGAGCCGGTCGCTCGGCTTTCGCCGGTCGAGCGGGCGCGCAAGATCGCCTACCTGCCGCAGGCCCGACCGCTGGTCTGGCCGCAACCGGTTCGCGACGTCGTTTCGCTCGGGCGGTTCGCCTATGGCGCAGCTTTGGGGCGGCTGTCAGCGGGCGATGAGGCGGCGGTTTCTCAGGCGATCGGGGCCTGCCAGCTGGACGGTTTCGAAGAGCGGGCAGCCGATACCCTATCGGGCGGTGAATTGGCCCGTGTGCATCTCGCGCGTGCGCTCGCTGCCGAGACTCCGCTGGTCATTGCCGACGAGCCGGTCGCCGCGCTCGATCCGCGTTACCAGCACCAGACCATGCGGTTGTTTGCCTCGATGGCGCAGGGCGGGCACGGAGTGCTTACGGTCGTCCATGATCTCGATCTCGCGCTGCGTTACGCCACCCGCGTGCTGTGGTTGGATGAGGGGCGGATTGTAGCGGATGGGACGCCAGAAGAGACCTATACCAATGAGCGTCTGAGGCGAGTGTTCGGGATCGAGGCAGAGATTATCCGGAATGGCGCACGGATCCGGCTCGACATCTTGGGCCCCGTGTAACGCAGGATGACCGGTCGCGCGATCATGCTGCAGGGCACCGGCTCGGACGTTGGCAAATCGCTGCTGGTTGCGGGGCTTTGCCGGATCGCTCAGCGACGCGGGATCGACGCGGCACCCTTCAAGCCGCAGAATATGTCGAACAATGCTGCCGCCTGTCCGGGTGGAGGCGAAATCGGTCGAGCGCAGGCGCTCCAGGCTCGCGCTGCGGGGCTGCAGCCGTCGACCGACATGAACCCCTTGCTCCTCAAGCCCGAAGGCGACCGGCGCGCGCAGGTCGTCCTGAACGGCAAGGCGCTGCGCAGTGAAGAAGCAGCAGCGTATATGGCAAATCGGGGAAGTCTGCTTCCCATCGTGATCGAGGCATTCGATCGGCTGAGATCGGCGCACGATCTCGTTATCGTCGAGGGCGCGGGCAGCCCGGCGGAGGTAAACCTGCGCAAGGGCGACATCGCCAATATGGGCTTTGCGCGCGCGACCGATGTTCCCGTAGTGCTCGTTGGTGACATCGATCGCGGCGGGATTATCGCATCGCTCGTCGGCACCCGAGCCGTAATCGACACCGAGGATGCCGAGATGATCGCAGGCTTCGCCATCAACCGCTTCCGAGGCGACCAGGCCCTGTTCGAAGATGGCGTGCGTTTCATCGAAGACCGCACCGGCTGGCGTAATTTCGGCATCGTGCCGTGGCTGGCCTGTGCTGCGCGGCTGCCCGCTGAAGACGCTGTGGTGCTGGGACAGGCGAAACCGAAAGACGGGGCCATTTTGATTGCCGTGCCAATGCTTTCGCGGATCAGCAATTTCGACGATCTCGATCCGCTTCGTGCCGAGCCGGATGTAGAGGTCCGCTTCATTCCTACCGGCCAGCCCATTCCGCGCGAGGCCGGTGCAGTCATCCTCGCAGGCACCAAATCGACCTTGGCCGACTTGGCAATGCTGCGGAACGAGGGGTGGGACTACGACATCATCGCCGCCTGGCGCACAGGCGCGCACATCGTCGGCCTGTGCGGTGGCTTCCAGATGCTGGGCAATCGGATCGAGGATGCCGACGCCGCGGATGGATTGGCAGGGACTGCGGATGGTCTGGGCCTGTTCGACATGACGACGGTGATGACCCGCAAGAAAGTGGTCCGCCCCATCAGCGGGACTACAATTGCCGATGATGACGCGGTGACAGGTTACGAGATTCATACCGGTCTTTCGCAGGGGCCTGCGCTGGAGAAGCCCTTCTCTCGCTTGGAAGACGGCGTCCTTGATGGCGCGGTCGCAGCGGGCGGACGTCTGATCGGCACCTATCTTCACGGTGTGTTTGCAAGCGACGCATTCCGTTCGCGCTGGCTTGAGAAATTGCGTAGCGGCCGGAGCAGCACGCTCAATTACGAAGATGGTGTCGACACAGCGCTGGACGAACTAGCCGAAGGGCTCGAGGAGGCCCTCGACGTTGACGCTTTGCTGGCGCTTGCGCGGTGACCGCGGCATGGATCATGGTGGCAGGGCTCGCGATCGAAGCCGTGGTCGGCTGGCCCGAAGCGGTGGACAAGCGGATCGGGCATCCTGTCCGCTGGTTCGGCTGGCTGGTCGAGCGGACAGAGCGTCTGGGCAATCGCCAATCACGGAGCAGATCGGCGCGGATCGCGACGGGCGGTCTTGTTACTCTGTTTCTAGTGGCGCTTGCGGGCTTGATCGGTCTGGCCATCCAGCTGCTTCTGCCAGCCGGATGGCTAGGCCTTGCCCTGATTGCCCTCGTCGCCTCCAGCCTGATCGCTGCGCGCTCACTGCGCGAACACGTTGCGGCGGTCGCCGAGGCGTTCGACACTACAGGGATCGAGGCTGCGCGGCATTCGCTCAGCCGCATCGTTGGACGTGCGACCGCTGAGCTGGATGAGCCCGCCATCGCCCGTGCCGCCATCGAGAGCTTGGCAGAGAACACTTCGGATGGCGTCACTGCACCCTTGTTCTGGGGTGCGCTTTTCGGCCTGCCGGGTCTGTTTGCCTACAAGGCAATCAACACGCTCGATTCGATGATCGGCCATCGCAATGCGCGCTACGAAGCTTTCGGTAAGATTGCCGCCCGGCTCGACGATCTCGCCAACCTGATCCCTGCACGCCTGACGGGTATTCTTTTCGCGCTATGTGCCGGTTCGGGCCGGGCTATACTAGTCATGTTTCGGGACGCCGGCAGGCACCGTTCTCCCAATGCAGGGTGGCCGGAGTCCGCGATGGCGGGCGCGCTCGGCATCAGACTGTCGGGGCCGCGGACTTATGGCGAAACGACGAGCAACGACCCTTGGCTCAATTCGGGAGCAAGAGACCCATCAGGAGCCGATATCCGCCGCGCCTTGGCTCTTTATCGGTGGGTAGTCATCGCCATGGCGATCATCCTGGCGCTCCTGGGCTGGATCAACGTGTCATGACCGATCTCGACCTCGTGTCAGGCCATGGCGGACGGATCGACGCGATGGCACGCGCGTTTCCCGGCGCGCCACTGCCATGGATCGACCTGTCGACCGGCATCAATCCGTATCCTTATCCGTTGCCCCCGATCGCACCCGATGCATGGGAGCGCTTACCGGGCGAGGTGGCCCGCGCATTCTGCGAAAGCACCATGGCGGAGTCGTTCCGATGCGATCCGTCTTTTTGCCGCGCGGTCGCCGGGACGGAAGTCGTCATCCGCCAGCTGCCGTCGATCCTGCGTGCTCAAAGAGTCGCCGTGCGCGCTCGAAGCTATGCCGATCATGCGGAAAGCTGGCGACTGGCGGGGGCGAAGGTGGTCACGCATTCCGATCCCTTGGCATTGGCCGGGGAGGCTGATGTCGTAGTAATCGTGAACCCCAACAACCCTGATGGGCATCGTTGGTCTATCGAAGCCATCGAGACAGCGCGCGCTACACTCGCCCATCGCGGTGGCTGGCTGATCGTCGACGAGGCCTATGCCGACCTCAATCCCTCGCTAAGTGCGGCTCCGTTTGCGGGACGCAAGGGGCTCATCCTCTTGCGATCCTTCGGCAAGTTTTTCGGGCTTGCGGGTGTGCGGTTGGGTGCCGTGCTCGCTACGCAGGAGATCTTGAGCAGCATCGAAGATCGCCTCGGCGGATGGGATGTGTCGGGCCCCGCGCTGGATATCGGTGCGGCAGCCTATGCTGATCATGACTGGCAGGCCGCTACGCGCGGACACCTTGCCGTGCGAATGCAGGAGATGCACGCCCTTTTCGCGACCTCGGCGTTGGAAGACCGTGGCGGAACCGATCTTTTCCGGTTCGTCCGTGGATCTGACGCAAATGCGCTCTGGCGGCGACTTGCTGAGCAAGGCATCGCCGTGCGCCGGTTCGTCGGGGAAGCGCATCACCTCCGCATCGGCTTGCCCGCCGACAAAATCGCGTTTTCACGGCTTGCACGAGCGCTCAACCCATGAGACGAAGGGGGAGCCCAGCGACCACGAGTTCGACCGTGTCGGAAATCTCGGCCAGCCGCTGGTTCAGCCGTCCCTGTTCGTCGCGGAAATCGCGGCCTAGTCGATTTTCCGGGACAATGCCCGAGCCGACCTCGTTACTGACCAGCACGACATTTGCATTAGCCCGCGCAATACTCTCCACCAGCGCGTCGGCTTCCCTTCCGATGTCGAGTTCGGCCAGCATCACATTCGAGAGCCACAAGGTGCAGCAATCGACGAGCACCGTGCCTGCGTTGACCGATGTAATCGCACGAGCGAGTTCGATCGGTGCCTCGATTGTGTGCCAGAAATCAGCACGTTCTTCACGGTGCTGACGGATTCGCTCGGTCATTTCATCGTCATACGCCTGCGCGGTGGCGATGAACTTGTGCGGCCCCCGCATGCGGCCGCATATCGAAAGAGCGTGGCGGCTCTTGCCCGATCGAGCACCGCCGAGGATCAAATGAACCAAGCTCATAGAGTGAAGCCCTCGACTCTTCGCTTCTCAGCAGCCTGGATTACGGCTCGCCTTTGGTCAGGCGACATTTCGGACCACTCTGCAATCTCATCGAGCGTTCGGCCACAGCCCGTGCAGACATTTCCATTTGCCGACAATCGACATATCTTCTGGCATGGCGATTGCGGGTCATCAATGGTCGTTGCAGACATGAGAATGGCTCTAACTCGTGCTGGCGGGGCTGGCAAAGTGCACGGACCTTTGCGGTAAGCGAATGATGAAGCGACTTGTCAGCTACGAAAACCTTCTCTCCTGCATCACGCGAGATGAGAGCCATCATGTTGCCACGCTTGACTGGAAGGCGTTTCTGCACCTCTCTCCTATTCTCTGGCTGCGGCGTAGGGAAGCACGTGCGGCGCTGCGGAAATACCTGAGCGGGCTTCAGGGCGCCAAATGGGAAGTCGATACCGTTCGTTTTCCAATCGGAAGTCAGATCGACGAACAGGCACTGAACTCGATCACAGGCGATATCGCTGGCGCTCTAGACGCGATTGCAACGAAGGCCATGACACCGAAAGAGATCTGCCAGGCGCTCAACATTACGAAGCAGGAAAGATTGCGGTGGACCAAGGATGGTCGCCTCAAGACATCCGGGGTCGTGAGCTTCAGGAGGGCCAACACCGTAAGCATCTCGACTTACTCTGCACACGCGATTCACGAATTGATGAAAGACCATAGCGTAATTGAAGGTTGGCGACAGAAAGACCTCGATAGTCGAAAATCCTAGCCTCGAAGCTACAGCCATTGTGGTTCACAGGGGTGTAGTTTGGTCAAAAACCGTGACCGACAGGGATGACGCAGATTTGCACTACAACGCGGTCGGCCGCTTTCACATGTAAGCCAAACAAAACGGACCGACGGCTAGCGGCCCAAATTCTGACATGAAAAAGGCGGTCCATCCCAATTGGGACGGACCGCCCACCGAGCGACCTCGACCTGTCAGGAGGGTCAGGCAGCCTGCTCGGCAATTTCGTCTGTCGCATCGTCGCTGACTGCCTCGTCGACTTCGACACCAATCGGCGCGACCTCCTGAGCAGCAGTGAACAGCATGATCGCAGGAACCCAGGCTTGCGCCCGCTCCTTGACCTCGGCCTCGCCGATGAAGTTGCCTGAGAAGATGCGCTCGGCTGCGCTCGCAAGCCCAGCCTTCTTCGAAGCAGCGTATCGGCTGACCAGCTCCGGACCACCCGCAGCATCGAGCGCTTCGAGCGTGCGAGCCTTGGCCACGCGGTCGAAATAGTTTGCCGCGGTGGGACGCCACCAATGCGCGGTTTCGATTTCCAGAAGTGCCCCGAGCGCTTCGTGCATGGGCACCGAACGATCGCCTTCGCAGGCTAGGCTGGCGACGAGCGTGCGCGAGACGACATGACCAAGCCAGGCCGAACGCGCCTCATCGGAAAGCGACCGGAACCTGGCAAACCGCTCGACGTCGGTCTCGCCCGAGCGCCAGCTTTCGTCGAGCGAACCAGCGAACTCGGCCAGAGCAGCGCTCGCCGGTGCATCCTTGGCCTCAAACCCGGCAACCGGTCCAGACGCGATGGAGCCGACAAGCGTCGATGCCTTTCTGGCGCGCCAGTCGTGCCCATCGGCATCCGCGAGCGTGAAGACCATGAAGTCGAGCGCCAGTGCCGGATCGTTAGCGAGATGGACCGCCAGGATATCGCGGCGCTGCATTGCGAGTTCGTCGAGCAGGCGCTGCGAAAGCGAGCTGCCCTTGGGTTTAACCGCTCCGCTTTCTTCGACTGCCTCCACCACACCTTCGTCAGCGATGACTTCGGTCTCGGTGTAGAACTGCGGGACCAAGGTCGGCTCGCCATTGCGCGAGAGGATAAGGAAGGCACCGGCCTCGGGTTTCAGCTCGTCGGCGAGCACGGGCGGCCGGTCATTGAGCGCGCGCATGGCGCGGTCGATGACGACGAGTTCCTGTTCGGCCTTGGCGACCTCGTCCTCGTGGCTGTCCTCGTCTTCGAGCACGGCGGCGACGCGGTCGTAGTCGGCCTCGAGCTCGCCAAGTTCCTTCGCTTCCTGTTCCGTCATCGGCGCAGGCTCGCAAGGCAGACGGCTCAGACCTTCGACAAGGTCGTGACTGACATAGGTGCCCAGCGTCGGCCGAACCCAGGCAAGGCCATATTCGAGCGCAGCCTTTTTTGCCGCCTCTTCCATGGCCTTGTGCGCGAGGTCCTCGAGCAGCGCGACATCGATCCAGCTCTCGCTGGCGTCATCGTCGAAGAGTTCGCGTTCGATCCGGCCACCCGCACCGATGTACGCATCGCGTCCGACCAAAACAGCTCGCGGATCAGAACCGCGCACCGTGGCATCGAGCACCATGCGGCGGATTGTATCGGGCGTGATCTGGTACCAGGCATCCTGCAGCTCGGCATAGACATGCGCCTGGCGCTCGACGTCGGAGATCGCGCCGTAGGCCTTGGCCATGTCGAGCGTGATCGTGCCTTCGGCGAGCGCTTCGAAGACGCAGGGTGCCAGACTTGCCAAACGCAGGCGCCCTTCGACGAACCGGACGGTGAGGCCGAAGCGTCGCGCCACGTCTTCGGTGGTAGCTCCTGCTTCGATGATGGAGGCGAAGGCCTGCGCCTCGTCGGCCGGGTTCATTGCGAGTCGCTGGAAGTTCTCGGCAAGGCTGGCTTCGCGCACTTCGCTTTCCTCGCCTTCGATGACGAGGCAGGTGACTTCGTGCGTGTCAGGCAAGGTGCCCTCTTCGGCCAGCGCCTGCAGCGCGGCGAGCCGGCGACCGCCAGCCTCGACCTCGAACTTGCCGCGCTTTCCTTTGCGCACGACGAGGTTCTGCAGCAGGCCGCGCGCGGCAATGTCTGCCCGCAGCTGGAGGTCGGCCAGCACGTCGCTCGACTTGCGAACGTTACGCGGGCTCGGGACGAGCTTCTTCAAGGGAATCGACTGGATCATGGGTGTTCTCCTGATGGAATGAAGGCGCCAGTGAGGATCACTTGGCCCACAAGCCCAAAGGGCTCCCTCCACTCTCATTCCGAGATTGGGGTCTCCCGAGGGATCAGGCGGCTAGCGCAGGGAGGACGGACGAGGCTCTCGACACCGGCACGAACAGCCGCGTGCGGTAGCGGATGATCTCGGTGAAGCAGCCCTTGCCCTTGTACCAGTCGAGCCGATCGGGCGAAAATCCGGTCAGTTCAAGGCGCTGTTCGCCGCCAACCAGCGCACGCTTCACTGTGAGTGGATCGTGGCTTGCGAGGCCCAACGGTTTGCCGCTGGCGAGGACGAGGTCGCCGATCTGATCGGGTGCCGGTCCGACAACCCCGGAAAGGCCAAAGGTCTCGGCAATTGCGGCGAGATCGACATTGAGCACTTCGCGGCCGATGATCGACTGACCGTCCTCGGCAACGAGCCGGGTAACGCGGACATGATCGCCGGGCAGGCGCTTCCAGACCGGAAGCAGAAGTCCGGTGGCGAGATGGACGCGCTCGGTCACCGGTGAAGCGGCGGCCTCCTCTTCCTCGGCCCGCCAGGTGCTGGTGAACGCGGTGACGCCAATTTCCTCCCAGTGGCTCTCACCAAGTGCTTCAAGCGTCCAGTTCGCGGAATTGAGCGGACGCAGAAGGCGTCGGCGTTCGACCACGGCCCCGTCGTCGGCGATGAGGCGCCGGGCTGGAACAGACAGCGCGACCTTGCCCGAGCGCGCATTGCGCAAGGGGATCGCGTGCGCGCTGCCGATCTCGTGCATCCGCACCAGGCGCTGCAACCGCAGAGGCCGAAGGTACCTTACCACCTCGAGCGAGACGAGGCGGGTCTCCGCTCCGGTCACGGGGTCGGTGCGCAGGAGCTCATCGGCGAGGACCGTGAAGCGATCGACCCTGATGGTTTCCAGTCCCTGGTCGAGCGTTCCGGCCTCGCGCGCGGCTTCGATCCGCGCTTCCACCAGCCCGAGATACTCGTCGAATATGGCGTTCTGCAGCGCGATCGGCAGCGCGAGGATGCGGTTGAGCCAGCGCTGGATCGTGGGGAGATTGTCGGTCAGCCCGCCATCGGGATTTTCAAGCCGGAGGCCGGTGCGCTCCACGAAGTTGCCGAAGCTCGTGGCCTCGAGCTTGCCGTCATAGAGCAGCTGGAACCAGCGGCTGAGCGCGTCGCGTGCATAGTCGCTTTCGAGATTGTCTGCCGGATCGAACAGGTTCTGTCCGCCGGTCTGGCGCTGACCTCGCGTGAGCGCGCCCAATGCATCGAGCCTGCGGGCAATGGTCGAGATGAAGCGGCGCTCGCCCTTCACATCGGTGGTGACCGGGCGGAACAGCGGGGCCGAGGCCTGGTTGGTGCGGTTGGTGCGGCCGAGCCCCTGGATGGCGTTGTCAGCGCGCCAGCCCGGCTCGAGCAGGAAATGAACCCGGCGCTGCTGGTTCCTGGCGCCCAAATCAGCATGGTAGGAACGCCCAGTCCCGCCCGCATCCGAAAAGACCAGGATGCGCTTGGTTCCTTCCATGAAGCCTTGCGCTTCTGCCACGTTGGCGCTTGGGCTTCGCCGTTCGAGGCGCTGCTGGCCATCGCGCCCCAGGACAAGCCTGCGGGTTCGGCCTGTGACCTCGGCTACGGCTTCGGTTCCAAAGTGCTCAATGATCGCATCGAGCGCTGTGGCGATCGGCGGCAGCGCGCAGAGTTGCTCGATCAGTGCATCGCGTGCTGCCACGGCGCGCGGGCAGAAAACGGGATTGCCCTCCCCGTCGCTCATCGCCTCGGAGCGAAGATTGCCATCCTCGTCGGCGAAGACCTGCATCAGGCGCACCGGGAAGCTCTTCGCAAGATAGTCGATGACGTATTCACGCGGCGAGAGATCGATATCGAGCGCTTCGCGTTCCTCGTCGGAGAGGTCGGCGAGGCGCCGGTCGAGCATAGCCTCGGCGGTCGAGACCAGCTGCACGACAACCGAATGGTCTTCGCCAAGCGCCGCTTCCATCGCGGGGATCAGGCTCGGCAGTTTCATGGAGAGCAGGAGTTGGGCAAAGAAGCGCTGCTTGGTGCCTTCGAAGATCGACAGCGCCGCAGCCTTGGCGTTGCGGTTGAGCGTATCGCCGCTGTCCTCGTCGACCACGCGGGTCGCTTCGAGCGCCGCCTCGAGATTGCGGTGAATGATCGCCCAGGCCTCGGCATAGGCATCGTAGATCCGCACCTGTGCTTCGCTCAGGTTATGTTCGAGGATTTCGTACTCGACCCCGGCGAAGGACAGCGCACGGGCGAGATAGAGGCCCTGCGCCTTGAGGTCGCGGGCGACGAGTTCCATCGCCGCGACGCCGCCAGCGCGGATCTCGGTCATGAACGCCTCGTGGGTCGGGAAAGCAGTCTCGGGTCCCCAGAGACCAAGCCGGGATGTGTAGCCAAGGTTGGCGATATCCGAAGCGCCAGTGGCAGACGCGTAGAGCACCCGGGCGCGCGGCAGATGGTTCTGCAGCCTGAGGCCCGCCATGCCCTGTTCGGAGCCCCTGACCTTGCCGCGGTTTGAAGAGCCACCGAGTGCATTGGCCATGGCGTGAGCCTCGTCGAAGGCAATCACGCCGTCGAAACTCTCACCCGCCCAGGCAAGGAGCTGGTCTAGCCGCGTGTCCTCGGCGCGGCCCGAGCGCAGCGTCGGATAGGTGACGAAGAGAATGCCTTCGGACATCGTTACGGGGTGACCGAGCTTCCAACGCGAGAGCGGCTGGATATCGAGCGGCAGGCCGCCAAGCGCCTCCCAGTCGCGGCGCGCATCTTCAAGCAACGCCTCGTTCTTGGTGATCCAGACATGGCGGCGCTCGCCTGTGAGCCACCGATCCATGATAACCGCTGCGATCTGCCGTCCCTTACCCGCTCCGGTCCCGTCGCCAAGGAAGAAGCCCTGTCGGTAGGCGTGCCCATCTTCGGACAGTTCCAGCGAGGTGCCCTCCTGGCTGACACTGAACTGACCCGGAAGATCGCGCGCGAACGCCTGGGCAGCGTAGACCAGTGTCTCGCATTGCGCTTCGGAGAGCAGGCCACCGGCCTGCCAACCTGCGGGGAGACGCGGGGTGACTTCAGGCTTCGGTGCCGCGACCGAACCCATGGCGACCGATTCCACGAGCGGGGTGGGATGAACCGGCGCGTCTTCGAACGCGATGCGGCTGGGCCGGTAAGGCAGGTAGATGCCTGTCTGTTCAGGCACCGGCGCAGGTTCGGTTAGGACCGAATAGGTCAGGTCGATCACATTCGTTGTGGCTCTTTGTGTCGCTTCAAAAGGCGCCACCGGCCGGATCGGCGTTCGTTGGGTCGAAGTCTTGCCAAGGAGACGCACTGGCTTGCCGACTGGCAGACGATGGAGGCTGGCGGAGGTCTGCGTTCGTGGCGGGAGCGCAGTGATGAGCTCGTGGAGCTCGATCAGGTCAGCAGTAGCTCCGGTGATCGGGGGCGAGGACGCGGTCGGCGTCTTGTCGATCACGACCAAGCGAACGGCAATTCCCGTGCCCGTCCGGCGAAACATCTGCTGCAGCCGGACATCGAGGAGCAGCGACGCTTCGTCCTGTGCCTTGGCGAAAGTGGAAGCATTGAAGCCGTCAGGCATGATGGCGACAATCCTCGCGCCACTGGCAGCGGCCCGGATTGCACCGCGTAGGTGACGCATAGCGGTCTCACCGTCCTTGCCGCGTTCCAGGCTGTGAGCGAACGGCGGGTTCGTCAGCACGGCAGACGGAACATGGCCGCGAAGCAAGTCGGCGATCAGTTCCCCGTCATGCGCAGTGATGGTGGCCGTGGGGAAGACGTGGGCCAGACCGTCTCGTCTTGCCGGATCGATCTCGTTGAGAAGCAGCGAAGCGTTCTGGAGGCAACCCCAGAGAGCAAGGGCACCATTGCCTGCGGACGGTTCGAGGAGCGTGTCTTGCGCGCAGACAGCTGCGGCCTTCGCCATCAGCCAGGCCAGCATTGGCGGGGTCGAGAACTGCTGGAGCTCGACCTGTGCTTCGCTGCGAACGTGCCGCGGCGGCAAGGCTGCTTCGAGCAAGTCGAACCGCGCTTCGGCTTCGTGTACATTCGTCGCCAGATCGATCCGTGAGGACTCTCGAAGCCAGAGTAGTGCGGCGATCTCGACCGCGCTGTTGTAGTCGTCGATCGTCCAGGCACCTCCCCAGTCCAGAACACCGGTCTCTTCGGCGAACAGCCCGGAAATGTCGGTACGGGTAAGATGACGTCCCGAAGCAAGAAGCGCGGCAACTCGGGTGCCAATGGCATAGGCCATGGGCATGGACGGCAACTGCTCGCCGGCGGGAAACAGGTCAGATTGAAACATGGCAATTCGTCCTCCTGATGGGGGCATCGGGACACGCCCTCTGCCGGATCAGGAATTCGAGAAGCTCTCTCTCCTCTACCGCGCCGCTTTGCGGCGCAGCCATGCTGTAAGTTCATCGTTCCAGTCGGTGTCGCGTGAGGATGGTTTGCCAACGTGGATCGTCCGCCCATCGCGGGCATAAGCGGCCAGGCCACGCGACGCGGCCAGCTCGCCGCCAGCATCGTGATCGACGAAGAGGTGAAGTTCGGTGACGCTCTCGGGCACGCTGACGAGGCCAAAGCGCTCATTGCCCAATGTCGCCCAGGCGGGGATGCCGGTAAGAGCATAGGCCGACATCGCGCTCTCGACCCCCTCGGCAAGGCCAAGCTTGCCGGAAACTGGAGCGAAGAGACGAACAGCAGCTTCACCGAGCGCGCCGAGCGCGCGTTTCGGCTTTTCGAAAGCGGCCTTGCCTGAAGCCTCGGTAGACAGGAACGTGCGGTGGATGGCGATCGGGCCCTCGTCGAGGCTGACTGCCGCGATCATGGCGGGCAGAAAGCGGGCCCGTCCTTTCGGGCCAAGCGGCGTTCGTGGATGGAAGCGGAGCGCCGGAGATGCGGCGAGGATGCCGCGGCTTTCAAGATATGCCTTTGCCGGACTGGCACGCAGTGGCTGTGCATCGCGCCAGATCCTCAGCGCTACCGCCGAGGGTTTGCGGGTGCTGGTCGATTCGGGTTCGTTGGTGGTCGCAGAACCTGAAAAAAGCGCCGGTGCCTCGAAACCTTCACGCGCCAGAGCAGCCAGCACGCTCTGCTGATCGCATCCCGCGAAACAGTGGAAGAGGATGGCCTGTCGGCCGAGCGACACACCGAGTGACGGCGTGCGGTCATCATGCGCGGGGCAACAGGCCATGCCCTTTGTGCCGGACCATTTGCCCCCACGCGATTCGCAAATGCGACGGGCGGTCTCGGCAAGCGACCGGTTGGGATGAGTTTGGACAGACAGGGACATGCGAGCTCCTCAGCATGCAAAGTGGCCCCCTCATCAGCGCTCCTCTCCTCTCCCAAAGGCAGGCGTTCGCCGCTTTCCTACAGGCATATGTTCTATCTATGTTCTCTTGTGATTCGAATCAATGGAGCACCACTCGAGATGACCTCCCTCAATCGTCTGACTGCGATAGCGGTCGCATGTCTGGAGATGATCGCGACCTCCTCACAGCAGGTCCGCGCCCAAGATTTCACTTTGTTCGAGCACGCGATCGTTCCACCGAAGACGGACCAGCAGCCGGCAAGGCAATATCTACCTGCAATCTACCAGACAGGGCCAGCAGACGTATCCTACCGGGAAGGCCTGTATATGGCGGCAATAGCCGAGGCCGAGCGCCGTTACGGGCTTCCGACCAATCTGCTTCGTGCTCTCATCTGGGCTGAGTCCCGCTTCAATCCGATGGCTGTTAGTCCAGCCGGTGCTGCCGGGCTGGCTCAGCTTATGCCGGCCACGGCGCGAGAACTGGGCGTCCGTAATCGTCATGACCCTCTTGCATCGATCGACGGTGGCGCCCGGTATCTTCGCGATATGTTGGACCGGTTCGACGCGGTCCACCTGGCCTTGGCTGCTTACAATGCTGGCCCAGGTGCCGTCTCCCGATCACGCGGCATTCCCAACAATGGTGAAACGCCGCAATATGTCCGGACTGTGTTGGGACGTTGGCAAGCAATTGGTACGTACAATTGACGAAACTACCTGATTTCCGGCTATTGTGTGAAATCATGTGCCGGAATGAAGACGGACAACGCCAGTGAATGAGACCCCCGGTGAGCCGTTCGACTTTCGCAAGGCGTTGAAGGCACAGAAACGCCGGAAGCTGAGAAAGGAGATCGCGTTGGGTTTGGGAGCATTCGCGATCGTATTTGCTGGAGGGATGCTGGCACTCAACTGGCCAGTCCATGATGCCAGCCTTGCTAACGACGATCAGCAGCCTCAGGCTTTATTCCAGCAAGCAAGCTCCCCACAATTCGACATCTGCGGATCGATCCGGCGCACATGTGTCGTGGATGGAGATACTTTCTGGCTTGATGGCGTGAAGATCCGGATTGCCGACATCGACACTCCCGAGATCAGCGAGCCTCGTTGCGACTATGAATACCAGCTCGGCATGCGCGCGACGCACCGCCTTGTCGAATTGCTGAATGGCGGGCCCTTTGAACTGAGGACCATCGGTAGCAGAGACGAGGATCAGTACGGTCGCAAATTGCGGGTTGTAACGCGCGGCGGCCGCTCGCTTGGCGATCAGCTGGTCAGCGAAGGCCTGGCGCGAACCTGGACCGGGAGACGTGAACCATGGTGCTGAACCGCGATCAGGAATTGTGGGCCGTCGCGCTCTGGGTCGAAAAGAACCATGGCGAAGAGGGAATCGCGTATATCGCGCAGCAAATCCAGCGGCTATCCAACGAAGGGGACGAGGCTGGCATAGCAACGTGGAAGACTGTTGCTGAACGGTTCGATCAGCTTAGCTGCCAAAGCTCTACGAACTGAGGCTCGGCACGATGCGGGGGTGGCTTAAGGTCTGGGGCATCAGAATTGAGTTCGCCTTGCTCGCGTCAGTGTCCCTGATAGGGCTGGTCCTGAGCCTTCAATCCTGCACTGGCTGAGAAGAAATTCGATCTCCGATCAACCCTTCGCAAACTTCCCTATGATGACCTTTCCTCCAGTCCGGAGCTCATCGAGGTAGTCGCTCCACCATTGAGCCATCCGCACGCGCTCGTCCCAATGCTTGCCGCGATGGTAGATGCCACGCACAACATTGCTGTCGCCATGTGCCAAGGCACGCTCGATCGCATCAGGATTCCAAAGGCCCGACTCGTTCAGGAATGTCGATGCTGTCGCCCGGAGTCCATGAGCGGTGACTTCTTCCTTCGAGTATCCCATGCGACGGAATGCGGCATTGAGCGTGTTTTCACTCATGGGACGCTTGGAGCTGCGCGCAGACGGGAAAACATATCCTTCGCGGCCGAGCATCTCGGCCAGATCAGTGAGATAGCCTCTAACCTGCTTGGAAAGCGGGACGGCATGCGCTCGGCGCGCTTTCATTTTACCGGCAGGGATCTTCCAGACCCCATCGACGAGGTCGATCTCATGCCATTCGGCGTGCCGGAGTTCGCCGGGGCGCACAAACACGTGCGGCGCGATCTGCAAAGCCAACTTCGTCACCATGTAGCCAGTGAAGTCGTCGATGGCGCGGAGCAACCCGCCTAGCTCGGTGGGCTCGAGAATTGCTGCATAATGCTTGGCTCGCGGCGTTACGAGTGCACCCTTCAGCATACTGGTCGGATCGGATTTGCAACGGGTCGTTGCGACACCATAGCGAAACACGCGGCCTGCGAACGAGCGGCATTTCTTCGCAGTCTCGTGCTTACCCGTGGCTTCTAGTCGTTTAAGAGGAGCCAGGACTTCGAACGGCTCGATCTCGTTGATGGGTCGGTTCCCGATGGCAGGCGCAAGCTTGTCGAGGAAATAATTGGCCTTGACGATCGTGCCATCGGCACGGCCATTCTGGACCATCATCTGTTCAATATACTCACGTGCAACTGCCTCGAACGTCTGTGCAGAAAGGAACTCGGCGCGGATTTTCCGCTTCCGCTTCTCAAAGGCCGGGTCGCCGCCAGAGGCAACAGCTAGTCGTGCCTCGTAGGCTGCGTCTCGCGCTTGCTTGAGGCTGATTTCGGGATAGCTGCCGATGCAGAGCTTCTTTTGCGCACCGCCGGTCCGGTATCGGAATCGCCAAAGCTTGCCGCCGGTCGGCGTGACCTCAACATATAGGCCGCGCTCATCGGTGACCTTGTACGGCTTATCCTTGGGCTTGAGTGCGCGGAGGCGAGTATCTGTCAGCGGCATGTGGGGGCCTTTTCATCTGGGCCTTTGCGAAACGGCCTCAAAAGGCCCACAAAAGTGTCTGGAAGCCCCGAGAACAGGCGGGACGATCCGGAACGATCCAAGGGCCAAATCCCTAGGATTTCTGCGGGTTTTATAGATTATTTGGGAGAACGTGAGAAGAACAAATGGTGCCCAGAAGAGGACTCGAACCTCCACGACCATACGGTCACCAGCACCTGAAGCTGGCGCGTCTACCAATTCCGCCATCTGGGCTGATCACGGGAAGGCGCGTCCTACCGTCTGGCGCGGCATTGTCAATGGAAGAAACTGATGCTGCGTGACGAAAGATGCGTTTGCAGGCAGCGGGAGCTTTCGCGCCGCTTGCCGATTGGTATAGGAACAGATTGAACGGAGCCGAAGCGCTTCCATCCAGAAACGAAGACAGGACGATCATGCAGAACCAGTTGGTGACGGTTTTCGGCGGCGGCGGTTTCCTGGGCCGCTATGTTTGCGAGGAATTGCTGAAGGCGGGCTGGCGCATCCGGATCGCCGAGCGCGATCCGTCGAACGCGGTTGGTATCAAGCCGATGGGCGGCCTAGGCCAGACGCAGTTCGTATCCTGCGACATCACCAAGAAGGATGGCCCGCTGCGGGCCGCGCGCGGAAGCGATGCGATCGTCAACCTGTGCGGCGCTTTTGCCGATCGCGGCGAGGATGTGAACCGTGACGGCGCGGACCATATCGCCAAGGCCGCAGCGCAGATCGGCGTGAAGGCGTTTGTCCATGTTTCTGCCATCGGCGCAGATCCGGAGAGCAACAGCGTCTACGGGGAGACCAAGGGCGAAGGCGAACAGCGGGTTCGCAAGGCGTTTGCCAACGCCACCATCATGCGCCCTTCGGTGATTTTCGGCCCGGACGACGATTTCCTCAATCGTTTCGCCAACATCATCCGCATGAGCCCGGTGGTGCCGGTGATCGCCGCCAGCACGAAGTTCCAGCCTGTATTCGCGGCGGATGTCGCGGCGGCCATCGCCCGTGCGGTAGCGGAGCCGTTCACGTTCGGAGGCCAGACCTTCGAGCTGGGCGGGCCGGAGCGCATGACGATGATGGAACTGAACCGCTGGATCGCACATGAAATCCGCGCCGAGCGCCTTTTCATCGAAGTACCGTTCACCGCCGCATTCGGCCTTGCGCTCTTTACGCGCTGGCTTCCCAAGCCGCCGATCACCGACGATCAGCTAATCATGCTGAAGAAGGACAACGTAGTGGCAGAGGATGCCAAAACCTTGCAGGATTTGGGCATCGAACCGAAGCCGCTTGCGAGCATCGCGCCCGACTATCTGATCAAGTACCGTCGCCACGGCCGCTTCAGCAGCAAGGCGCGCACCGCCTGATGCGGCCGCAGGGGGCGGCGCTCGCTCAGAAGAAATAAAGCAGCGCCACGCCCATCAGCACACGGTAAACCACGAACACCATCATCGACGCGTTTTTCAGGAAGCGCATCAAGAACACCATGGTCGCCAAGGCCGCGAGGAAGGTGAGGCCACCGGTAATCAGCGCCTCGACCAACAGCGCGCTGTCCGCGTTCAGCAGATCCGGCACGATCAGCACCCCTGCCCCGGCAATTGCCGGGATCGACAGCAAGAACGAAAAGCGGGCTGCCTCAACGCGGGCAAAGCCCAGCGTCCGCGCCATCGTCATGGTGACACCCGAACGGCTGGTGCCCGGAATAAGCGCAAGCGACTGGGCGAGGCCGACCAGCAGGCCGTCGAGAAAACGAACATTTTCAAAGCTGCGGTTGGTGCGGCCGAACTTGTCGGCAACGCCGAGCAGGATGCCGTAGACGATCAGGTTCACGGCGATGAGATGCGTCAGACGCAGCGATTCGAGCAGGTCATCATTCTTGATCTGCAGGTTGAACATCGTCTGGAAAACGCCGTTCAGCATTCCCGTCTTGATCGCCAGACCCACGACGACGGCGGGAATGGTGCCGATGATGATCCACCAGAACAGCCGCTTCTCCTGCGGTGCATTGCCGATGCCGATGCTCGCAAAGCCGCCGCGTGCAAGACCCGCCACATCGCGAAAGAAATAGGTGACGATCGCCAGCAGCGAACCGACATGCACGGCGATATCGATCATCGGACCCTGATCTTCGAAACCTGTCAGATAAGGCAGGATGATGAGGTGGCCCGAAGAGCTGATCGGCAAAAACTCGGTGACCCCTTGAACGAGCGCGATCAGGAGCATTTGAATGAAGGACATGCGCGATTTCCGGCTTGATGGAGAAGCGTTCGCGCGCGGCTTTAGGCTTTGCGCCGGGCAAAGTCAGCCGGGATGTTAGGTCCGGTGCGGACGTTCTTTCAATGCAGCTTCGCAATAAAATTATCTCCGGCCCTTCGAAATGTTCAATTTAGGTAATAAGTACTTTCCCATTGCGCGGAAAGTGGCTGACAAGCGCCCTCATCCAGCTTAGTCCCGCGCGCATGAGTGACAGGATGCTTCAATTCGTGGATCGCCAGCAGAGCTATCCCGACAAACGCCCCGCCGATGCCCGCGCGCAGGACTTCCGCGAGATCGCGGATCGCTATGCGCGCGAGGCAGCCGAGGACCAGTCGGCGCGCTGCTCGCAATGCGGCGTGCCCTATTGTTCGGTCCATTGCCCGCTGCACAATCATATTCCGGACTGGCTGCGCCTGACCGCGGAGGGACGGCTGCGCGAGGCCTATGAGATGTCGAACATGACCTCGACCATGCCGGAAATCTGCGGACGCATTTGCCCGCAGGACCGATTGTGCGAAGGCAATTGCGTGA
Source organism: Novosphingopyxis iocasae (assembly GCF_014334095.1). Taxonomy (NCBI): domain Bacteria; kingdom Pseudomonadati; phylum Pseudomonadota; class Alphaproteobacteria; order Sphingomonadales; family Sphingorhabdaceae; genus Novosphingopyxis; species Novosphingopyxis iocasae. The sequence goes on along the minus strand of NZ_CP060495.1, from coordinate 3,047,740 downwards.
TCGAATTTTCCGGCCATGGCGCGGTGACGATCGGCTCGGTCGAGAAATATATCACTGACACCGCCTGGGCCGAAGGCTGGGTGGAGCCGCTGCAGCCGGGGCCGGACCGCGGCCAGTCCGTCGCCGTGATCGGCGCTGGACCGGCGGGCCTTTCCGCAGCGGAATATCTGCGCGTCGGCGGTTATGAGGTGCATGTTTACGACCGGCATGACCGCAGCGGCGGCCTGCTCACTTACGGCATTCCCGGCTTCAAGCTGGAGAAGGAAGTGGTGATGCGCCGTGTCGATCGCCTGAAGGACGGCGGCATCCACTTCCACGAAGGTTTTGCGGTGGGCAAAGACGCCACGCTGGACGAGCTGCGCGAAAAGCATGACGCGATCCTGATCGCGACCGGCGTGTACAAGGCGCGCGACCTGAAGGCGCCGGGCAGCGGCCATGACGGCATTGTGCCTGCGCTGGATTTCCTGATCGCCAGCAACCGCAAGGGCTTCGGCGACAGCGTGCCGGAATATGACGACGGCTCTCTGAATGCGGCAAACCGTCATGTGGTGGTGGTTGGCGGCGGCGACACCGCGATGGACTGCGTTCGCACCGCGATCCGCCAGGGCGCGAAATCGGTGAAGTGCCTCTACCGCCGGGACCGGGATAATATGCCCGGATCGCAGCGCGAGGTTGTCAACGCGGAAGAGGAAGGCGTCGAGTTCGTCTGGTTGAGCGGCCCCACCGCGTTCGAAGCCGATGAGAACGGCGGCGTCACCACCCTTCGCGGCACGCGCATGAAGTTGGGCCAGCCCGATGCCAGCGGCCGCCGCGCGCCCGAACCCGATCCGGAAGGCGATTTTACGCTGGAGGCCGATCTCGTCATCAAGGCGCTCGGCTTCGAAGCGGAAGATCTGCCGATACTGTTCGGTGCTGAAGACCTCTCGGTCACCCGCTGGGGCACGCTGCGCATCGACCATGAGACGATGATGACGAGCCTGGACGGCGTGTTCGCTGCCGGAGACATCGTGCGCGGCGCCAGCCTCGTCGTATGGGCCATCCGCGACGGACGCGAAGTGAGCGAGGCGATGCACCGTTATTTGCGCGCCAAGAAGCTGGAAGAGAAGGAAGCAGCATGAAATCGAACGCCCTTTTGCTTGCCGCCGGTCTTGCGCTGGCCAGCCCCGGCTACGCACAGGAGAATAACGAGGCCCCGGACGCGGTCGCCGTCACAGCAGATGATGAGCGCGCCTCGGACGGTCTGAGCGATGCCGAACAAGCGGAAGCGCAGGCTGCGCTTTCGAAAATGTTCGACGGCATGGCGCAAGATTTGCGTGCCGATCTCGAGCCGGTCGATCCGGAGCGGCTGGCGCTGGCCGGACCAATTGCATCGAAGGTACTGCCCGATGGCGTGATGCGAGACATGATGTCGAAGAGCTTCGACATGGTTTCGAAGATGATGGAAACCATGGCCGAAGGGTTGCCGCTCTCGACCATCGCCGCTGTCGGCGGACTGTCCATGGATGAGGCGACTTCGCTGGATGACGCGACGGTGGGCGAAGTCATGGCCATCGTCGATCCCTATTATAAGCAGCGATCGTTGCAGATGTTCGATCGGATGACGGTGGTGATGGGCGGCATTGCGGCCGAGATGGAGCCGCTTATGCGCACCGCCCTCGGACGGGCCTATGCGAAGCGGTTCACGAGCGATCAGCTTGCCGCCATCGGCGCGTTCATGGACACGCCCGCCGGCAGCGCCTTCGCTGCCGAGAGCTACCGCATTTACACGGACCCCGAGATGATGGTCGCAACGGCCGAAATGATGCCCAAGATGATGGCACGACTGCCCGAATTAATGGCAGCGGTAGAGAAGGACGCGCTTCCCCCGCCGCGGCAGATCGATGATCTGAGCGCCGAGGAAAAAGCCAAGCTGGCGGACCTGCTCGATGTCGATGTCGACGACCTTTCCGATCCGCCTACGGACGAGATGATGTCTGAAGAAAGTGACGCAATCTAGCGGGTGACGGCCGCTCCAAAAAGCCGACGATTCCCGCTCTGAACGAATGAAAATGACCATGGACAACCAAGCCGAACGCCGCCGCATCGCCGAAGAGGGCATGTACCATCCCGATATGGAGGGCGATGCCTGCGGTACCGGACTGATCGCCGAAGTATCCGGCAAGCCTTCGCGCCGCGTCGTGACCTCGGCGATCGAGGCGCTGCGGGCTGTTTGGCATCGCGGCGCAGTGGATGCGGATGGCAAGACCGGCGATGGGGCCGGCATCATGGTCGATCTGCCCGAACGCTTCTTCGACGATGCGATTGCGGACGGCGGCCACCGTGTGCTGCCCAATCGCCTCGCCGTCGGCATGATCTTCCTGCCGCGCACCGATCTGAACGGGCAGGACCAGTGCCGCATGATCGTGGAGAGTGAGCTGATCGCCAGCGGCTACACCATTTACGGCTGGCGTCAGGTACCGGTCGATCCGTCCGTGATCGGTCGCAAGGCGCAGATCACGCGCCCGGAGATCGAGCAGGTGATGATCGCCGGCCCCATGCCGGAGGAAGAGACGCTCGAGGAGTTCGAGAAAGACCTCTACCTTGTGCGCCGCCGGATCGAGCGTAAGGTGATCGAGGCGCAGATCGCGGATTTCTACGTCTGCAGCCTCTCCTGCCGCTCGATCGTCTACAAGGGTCTGTTCCTGGCCGAGAGCCTGTCCGTCTTCTATCCGGATTTGCAGGACGAGCGTTTCGAAAGCCGCGTCGCGATCTTCCACCAGCGCTATTCCACCAACACCTTCCCGCAATGGTGGCTGGCCCAGCCGTTCCGCGCGCTTGCCCATAATGGCGAGATCAACACCATCCGCGGCAACCGCAACTGGATGAAGAGCCACGAAATCCGCATGGCGAGCATCGCCTTCGGGGACGCCTCGGACGAGATCAAGCCGGTGATCCCGGCAGGCGCATCCGACACCGCCTCGCTCGACGCCGTGTTCGAAACACTGATCCGATCCGGCAAGGAAGCGCCGACGGCAAAGCTTACGATGATCCCCGAAGCCTGGCAGGCGTCGGTCGATCTGCCGGCCGAGCACAAGGCGATGTACGAATATATGGCCAGCGTCATGGAGCCATGGGACGGCCCCGCCGCGCTGTGCATGACCGACGGACGCTGGGCCGTGGCGGGCGTGGACCGCAATGCGCTGCGGCCCCTGCGCTACAGCCGCACGTCTGACGGCCTCCTCGTCATCGGCTCCGAAAGCGGCATGGTAATCTTGCCCGAGCCCGATGTGGTGGAGAAAGGCCGCCTCGGCCCCGGCGAAATGATCGCCGTCGATCTACAAGAAGGCGCGCTCTACCGCGACCGCCAATTGAAGGACCGCGTGGCCGCCGAACAGCCTTATGCGGAGCTGGTGAAGGGCTTCCGCACGCTTGGCGATCTACCGGAATGCGAGGCGCCGGACGTGCCGCGCTATGACCGAGCCGAGCTATCCCGCCGTCAGGTGGCCGCAGGACAGACGATCGAGGATATGGAGATGATCCTCGCGCCCATGGCCGAGCAGGCAAAGGAAGCCGTGGGATCGATGGGCGACGATACGCCGCTGGCCGTCATCAGCCACAAGCCGCGGCTGATCAGTCAGTTCTTCCGGCAAAATTTCAGCCAGGTCACCAACCCGCCGATCGATTCCTTGCGCGAGCGGCATGTGATGAGCCTGCGCACGCGTTTCTCCAACCTCGCCAACATCCTCGATGAGCAGGACCAGAACGATCACGTCCTGGTGCTGGAAAGCCCGGTGCTGCTGTCGGCAGACTGGGCGCGGCTGAAATCGGCGTTCGGCAAGCTGGCCGGTGAAATCGACTGCACCTTTGATCCGCATGCCGGCCATGAAGAGCTGCGCACGGCCATCACCCGCATCCGGCGCGAGGCCGAGGAGGCCGTGCGGGGCGGCAAGACCGAGCTGTTTTTGACCGACGAGGCCATTTCCGAGGATCGCTGCGCCATCCCGATGGTGCTGGCCGCAGCGGCGGTCCACACGCATCTGGTGCGCAAGGGATTGCGCGCCTTTTCCTCGATCAACGTGCGCACCGCCGAATGCCTCGACACGCATTATTTCGCGGTCTTGATCGGCGTCGGCGCGACCACCGTGAACGCCTATCTGACCGAGGCCGCCATCGCAGAGCGCCATGGCCGTGGCCTCTTCGGCGATCTTTCGCTGGAAGAATGCCTCGCCAACTTCCGAACGGCGATCGACGACGGCTTGCTGAAGATCATCGGAAAGCTGGGGATCGCCGTGATCTCGAGCTATCGCGGTGGTTACAATTTCGAAGCCGTCGGCCTCAGCCGTGCGCTGGTGAACGATCTCTTCCCCGGCATGCCCAACAAGATTTCGGGCGAAGGCTATATGTCGCTTCATTTGAACGCGACCGACCGGCACAAGCTGGCGTTCGACAGCATGGTGGCAAAGCTGCCGATCGGCGGCTTCTACAAGCAGCGCGCAGGCGGCGAGGAGCATGCCTGGTCCGCGCAGCTGATGCACCTTCTCCAGACCGCGGTCGCGAAGGACAGCTATTCCAGTTATCTGCAGTTCTCCGCGGGCGTTCGCGCGCTGGACCCCGTCTATCTGCGCGATTTGATGGAGTTCAATTACGCACGCGAACCGCTTCCGGTGGACGAAGTCGAGGCGGTGACGGAAATCCGCCGCCGTTTCCTCACCCCGGGGATGAGCCTGGGGGCGCTGTCTCCGGAAGCGCATGAGACGCTGGCGATCGCGATGAACCGCATCGGCGCAAAGGCAGTGTCGGGCGAAGGCGGCGAGAGCCCGGAACGTTTCAAGCCGCGCCCCAATGGCGATAACGCCAACAGCGCGATCAAGCAGATCGCATCCGGGCGCTTCGGGGTCACCGCCGAATATCTCGGTGCCTGCGAGGAAGTGGAAATCAAGGTCGCGCAGGGCGCCAAGCCCGGCGAAGGCGGGCAGTTGCCCGGCTTCAAGGTGACCAAGTTCATCGCCAAGCTGCGCCACTCCACACCCGGCGTCACGCTGATTAGCCCCCCGCCCCATCACGACATCTATTCGATCGAGGATCTGGCCCAGCTGATCTACGATCTGAAGCAGATCAATCCGCGCGCGCGGGTCTGTGTGAAGCTGGTGTCCGCAGCAGGCATCGGCACAGTTGCTGCGGGCGTTGCCAAAGCGCACGCCGACGTGATCCTGATTGCCGGCCACAATGGCGGCACCGGGGCCTCTCCGCAGACGAGCATCAAATATGCCGGCACGCCGTGGGAAATGGGCCTGTCCGAGGTCAATCAGGTGCTCACCCTCAACGGACTGCGCCACCGTGTGAAGCTGCGCACCGACGGCGGGCTCAAGACCGGGCGCGACATCGTGATCGCCGCGATTCTAGGCGCGGAGGAGTTCGGCATCGGCACGCTGAGCCTCGTGGCCATGGGCTGCATCATGGTGCGCCAGTGCCATTCCAACACCTGCCCCGTGGGCGTCTGCGTGCAGGATGAGCGGCTGCGCGAAAAGTTCACCGGCACGCCGGAAAAGGTCATCAACCTCATGACCTTCATCGCCGAAGAGGTGCGCGAAATCCTCGCGCGCCTGGGCGTTTCCAGCCTGGACGAGGTGATCGGGCGCACCGAACTCCTTCGTCAGGTCAGCCGCGGCGCGGAGCATCTCGACGATCTTGATCTCAACCCCATACTCGCCAAGGTTGACGCCCCGGACACGCATCGCCGGTTCAAGATCAACACCTTCCGCAACGAGGTGCCCGACAGCCTGGACGCACTGATGCTGAAAGACGCAGGGCCGGTGTTCGAGAAGCGCGAAAAGATGCAGCTCACCTACACCGTGCGCAACACGCACCGCGCGGTGGGCACGCGCCTCAGCAGCGAGGTAACGCGAGTCTTCGGCATGAAAGCGCTGGACGATGATTACATCCAGGTCCGGCTGCGCGGCAGCGCGGGGCAATCGCTCGGCGCGTTCCTTTGCAAGGGCATCCGACTGGAAGTGTTCGGTGATGCGAACGATTATGTCGGCAAGGGCCTGTCCGGAGGGCACATCATCGTGCGCCCGACGGTCAGCTCACCGCTGAAAAGTCAGGAAAACTCGATCATCGGCAACACCGTGCTCTACGGCGCGACCGCAGGGCAGTTGTTCGCGGCAGGCCAGGCGGGCGAGCGCTTTGCGGTCCGCAATTCGGGGGCTGAAGTCGTCGTCGAAGGCTGCGGCGCCAATGGCTGCGAATATATGACCGGCGGCACAGCCGTGATCCTGGGGCAGACGGGCGGCAATTTCGGCGCAGGAATGACCGGCGGCATGGCCTTCGTTTACGATCCGGAGGCCGTGTTCCCGATGCGCGCCAACCCCGGCAGCATCGTCTGGCAGCGGCTGGAAAGCGCCCATTGGGAAGAGCAACTGAAATCGCTGATCGAAGCCCATGTCGCGGCAACCGACAGCCGCTGGGCCGCCTCCATTCTGGAGGACTGGGACAGCGCGCGCGGAGCCTTCTGGCAGGTCTGCCCAAAGGAAATGCTCGGCCGGCTGGACCATCCGCTGAGCGAGGGGGAGCCGGAGGTGGTCGCAGCGGAATGAAGGCTTAACCGGTAAGGCCTGCCTTGCGCAGCGCGCGATAGGCATAAGCCTTCGGCTTGTTGCTCGCCGGAAAGCGGCCGGGCGCTTTGGGTTCAAACCCAGCGCTGCGCAGCAACCGGTTAAACCCATGCGCGTCCGCCTCGGCAAAGCTCCAGTCGCTGCGCCAAGTGATGGAGAGGCTGATCGAGGGCTCCGGACCGTTGCGCACGAAATGCGGTGCCATCACCGGCACGAACACCGCCTGCCCCGGCGCCAGATCGATCGCGGTGCCGCTGGCCTGGAAATCGTCGCGCCAGACGAGATTGCGCTGATGGCCGGAATGATAAGCCTCATGCGCGCTTGGCGGGGCGAAGCGGGCGTCGCCCGCAGGAAACTGCGTCATCACTTTGCTTCCGCGCAACTGGAGAAGGATGTTGTGCTCAGGATCGAAGTGATAAGGCGTCATCGAATTCGGGGATGATACGAAGATGAAGCCCTGGGGCCGCAGCATGCGTCCCGTCTTGGCTTCGATCGCGGGCCTCAGCTCGTTCAGAAGCTGCATCAGCAACGCGGCATAATCGGGCCTCTGCTCGATATTCTTGAGCACCGCCCAGCTGCGGCAGGCATCGATAGTGCGTATCGTCTCACCGATCGACAGGCCGTTATCAGGCACGTCGGCGGCATCGATGCCGACCGGCAAATCGCCGGGATGATATTCGACGCTGCCTGCCGGAAGCGCCTCGCTCAGGTCGGCGATGGCCTCCAGCGTGAGCAGGTCGTGCACGCGAAGATGATGGTTCAACCTGTGCGGCGTTTCGGGATAATGCTTCGCAAAGCGCGTGGTGGTTTCATCGTCGAATATTCTGGTCATGCCGTGTCTCCATGCCGCGCCGCCATCCAGTCTTCCGCCTTTCGCAGCGCATCGAAGGCGAGCCGACGGGCCTTGCCGCCAATGGCAATCGATACGCGCCCGATCGCGCGCCGCTCGGTCCAGAGACTGTCGATCATCGGGTGATCGGGGGCCGCGCAGCTGTCCGCCCAGGCGACATCGGGCCGATCCAGCAGCGCGTAATTCTCGATCTGCAAGAGCACGCCCGGGGAAAAGCGCGCAAAGGCTTCGTCGAACGTCGTCTTGAACGAGAACACGCCCTCGCCCGATCGTAAATTGACCAGCATCGCGATCGGCGCGCCTTCGAAACGCAGCGCCAGCAACTCCAGCCGGCCCGCCTCGGCCAGCGCCCCCAACATTTCACAGAACAGCGCGCGGGTGTCCGCCTGGCTGCCCAGCGCGCTTTCTTCCTGCCCTTTCCAGCCGGCCGCCTCCAGCGCGAGGAATTCATCGACCCAGCGCTCCAGTCCTTCGCCGCCCTCGCTCCGGTCGAATGTCAGCGCGCCCATATCTTCGAGCCGCCGCTTCTGACGCCTTAGTTCCTTGCGCTTCTTGGACCGGACGGCCTGTTCGTAATAGGCATCCGAACCGAGCGGAGACTGGAGGAAGGCCCGCTCGTGCCGCCGCACGATATCGCAGCGGCGGCGCTGGTCCTCGCATAGGTTGAAGAGCGTCCGAGACGCTGGATTGTCCAGTGCAAAGCAATCGAGATGGAAGAAGAGGCCGCGCCCCGCATGCGCATCGCAATAAGCAAGCAGTGCCTCCCAAAAGGCCTGCTCATGCCCGTGCGCGATCAGCGGGTTGCCCAGAAAGGCATTGGGATGCAGCCAGTTCTGCCAGTTAGGAACGGGCCGGTTTCCATAAAGCGGCTCGAGCGAAAGCGGCATCAGCCCGATCAACTGGCTTAGCCGCGGAATACCTTGCCAGAGCAGGAACAGCTGCGCGCGGCCGTCCGGGTCACAATGGGCCAAAGCCGCAGGCAGAATCTTGCTTTCGGAAAACACATTGGTGCCGGTGGTTTGCCGGTCCAGCTCCTGCCATGCCCATAAGAGCGCAGCATCAATCGCGCTTGCCGCCACCAGCTCGGCCTGCACCGAACCTGGTGCCGCAATCGGCACCGGCGCTGGCACTGCGCCTTCGAAGGCCTCCGGAAATATAGTCTGGTTCAAGCCGCACGCTCCCTAAGCGGCTTGTTCTAGAAGCTATTCGCAAAGATTCGGCTAAAGTCGCGGCCAAGAGAAAGGGCCGCCGGAACTGCCGGCAGCCCGCTATCCCGATCGTAATAATGAACTAAACTGCTGCCAGCGCGGCGAGCAGCAATAGTGCCACGATATTGGTGATCTTGATCATCGGATTGACCGCGGGGCCGGCGGTGTCCTTGTAAGGATCGCCCACCGTGTCGCCGGTCACCGCGGCCTTGTGCGCCTCGGATCCCTTGCCACCATGATGGCCGTCTTCGATATATTTTTTTGCGTTGTCCCACGCGCCGCCGCCCGCCGTCATCGACAGCGCTACGAACAGGCCGGACACGATCACGCCCAGAAGCAGTGCGCCCAGAGCCGCGAAGCCATTAGCCTGCCCCGCCACCAAAGTGATGACGAAATAGACCACAATCGGGGCCAGCACCGGCAAGAGCGAGGGGACGATCATCTCCTTGATCGCCGCCTTGGTGACAAGATCCACGGTACGCCCGTAATCCGGCTTGGCGGTGCCCTGCATGATGCCGGGATTATCACGGAACTGCCCGCGCACTTCCTCGACCACAGCACCCGCGGCGCGGCCAACGGCGGTCATGCCCATCGCGCCGAACAGATAGGGCAGCAGCGCGCCGAGGAGCAGCCCCACGATGACGTATGGATTGCTGAGCGAGAAATCGACGTTGAGGTCCGGAAAGAACTCATCGAGGTCGGTCGTATAAGCGCCGAACAGCACCAGCGCGGCGAGGCCCGCCGAACCTATGGCATAGCCCTTTGTCACCGCCTTGGTGGTGTTACCCACCGCGTCGAGTGCGTCGGTTTTCTCTCGCACACTGTCATCCAGCCCCGCCATTTCGGCGATACCGCCTGCGTTATCGGTCACCGGGCCATAGGCATCGAGCGCGACCACCATGCCGGCAAGCGCCAGCATAGCCGTGGCCGCAAAGGCGATGCCGATAAGACCCGCCAGCTGATAGGCGATGACGATGCCGACGCAGATCACCAGCGTTGGCAAGGCGGTCGCCTCCAGGCTGATTGCTAGCCCCTGGATGACGTTGGTGCCATGGCCGGTTTCCGAGGATCGGGCGATCGAGCGGACCGGGCGGTAATTGGTGCCGGTGTAATATTCGGTAATCCAGATGATCAGCCCGGTCACGGCGAGCCCGACCATCATGGAGAAGAAAAGGTCCCAGCCGGTGAAGCTGGCAACGGTGCTGGCCCCGGTCTCGGCGGTGAACCCGTCCGTTGCGAGATCGCCGCCGATCGGTGCGCTCATATCCCCGAAGATGTACTGCGTCGCGAGATAGATGGCCGGAATTGACAAGATCGCAGTGACCAGAAAGCCCTTGTACAGCGCGCCCATGATGTTGGTGCCGCCGCCCAGGCGCACGAAATAGGTGCCGATGATCGAGGTGATGATACATGCGCCGCCGACCAGCAGCGGCAGGCTCATGAGATTGAGGAGCGCCGCATTGCCGACATCGACCAGCAGCGCGGACAGCACCATCGTGGCGCCCACGGTGACGACATAGGTCTCGAAAAGATCGGCAGCCATGCCCGCACAGTCGCCGACATTATCGCCCACATTGTCGGCGATGGTCGCCGGATTACGCGGATCGTCTTCCGGAATGCCTGCTTCCACCTTGCCGACCAGATCGGCACCGACGTCCGCCGCCTTGGTGAAGATGCCACCGCCCAGACGCGCAAAGATGGAGATGAGCGAGGCACCGAAGGCCAGTGCAACCAGAGCGTCGACCACCGTTCGATTGTCCGGGCGATAACCGGCTGGGCCCGTCAGATACCAGAAGAACACCGAGATCGCGAGCAGCGCCAAGCCGGCCACCAGCATCCCGGTAACGGCCCCCGCGCGGAAAGCAACGGTAAGGCCGCTCTGCAGGCTGGTCGAGGCGGCCTGCGCGGTCCGCACATTGGAACGGACCGAGATGTTCATCCCGATATAGCCCGCAACGCCCGATAGAATGGCTCCGATGACGAAGCCTACCGCGGACGTAATGCCGAGGAAGACGAACACCAGTATCGCGACGACGACACCGACAATGGCGATCGTACGATACTGCCGGCCAAGATAGGCCTTGGCACCCGTTTGGATCGCGCCAGCAATCTCCTGCATAGTTGAATTACCGGCATCGGCCCCAAGAACCTGACGACTGGTAATGAACCCGTAAAGTACGGCGATGAGGCCGCAGATGATAGCAATGACAATGACAGACATGGCGTTCAGACTTCCCCTCCTGCTCCAATAGGTGCCGCCTCGTTTTCGGGCGACTTGGGAAGGGAGACTAACCGGATGCCGTCAATTGACAAGCGGCAAACGGATGAGGGGGTTTAGTGGCGATAGCCGCCGATCGCATCGGGATTGAGCACAGCGTCGTCGAGCCTGACGGTGCCGGGCTGCCCATCCACCATCGTGCCGATGCGCGCGGCGGGCACCGGCGGTTCGCACTCGACCGGGGCCGCGAATAGCAGCGCATAATCATCGCCCCAGCGCAGCAGTTCGTCTTCTCTGCCCCGCAGGACGGCACGCGCCGCGTCCGAAACGGGGATCGTTGCCGTGTCGATGGCGGCAGCGAGGCCGCTGGCTTTCGCGAGCCGGGCGGCGTCGATCAGCAACCCGTCGCTCACGTCCATCATCGCACTGGCGAGCGGGGCGAGCGCCTGTCCCTCCGCCAGCAGCGGGCGAGGTCGCAAATAAGCGGCGGTGAGCGGCCCGTCATCCGCACCGCCCGCTTCCAGCAGCGTGAAGCCGGCAAGCGCATCCCCGATGCTGCCGGCCACCCATAGCGCATCGCCGTCTCGCGCGCCGGACCGCGCCGGCACCGGATCGCTGGTAGCGCGGCCGATAGCCGTACAACCAAACACACGGGTCGCGCCCTCGGGCAAGCGGATCGTGTCCCCGCCCAGTAGCGGCACATCGTATCGATCGAGCACGGCCCGCAGCCCTTCGGCAAAGGCGGCATCCCAGGCATCATCGCCCAACGCGTGACTGGTGAGCACCCCCAAGGGCTCCGCGCCCTTGGCGGCCAGATCGGAGAGGTTCGTGGCGATCAGCTTCCAGGCGACATCGACAGCATCCGTGTCGATGCGGACATGCACCCCCTCGGCGATGCTGTCATGCGTCAGGATGAGCGTCTCGCCGCCCAGCTTCAGCACCGCGGCATCATCGTCGAGGGCGCGGGCCGCCGGATGCGTTGCGAGGGCGCGGAGGCGATCGATGAAGGCGAATTCGGCGCTCACCGCCCCTCCAGAGCCGTCATCCGAGGGCGGGACTCACTCGCCGCGCACTTCTTTCGAAATGCCGTCGAGCAGTCCGTTCACGAACTTGGCGTCCTTGTCGTCGAAGAAGGCATGGGCGATATCGACATATTCGTTCACCACCGCGCCGGTCGGCACGTCGGGCCGCGCGAGCAGTTCGTAGGTGCCGCAGCGCAGCAGCTGCAACATCGCCTTGTCGAGCCGGTCGATCTTCCAACCTTCGGCCAAGCGGCCTTCGATCAGCGCGTCGATCTCGGCGCGGCGCGAGTCGACCCCGGTTACCACATCGTCGAAAAAGTCCGGCTCGCCTTCCGCGATCGGCTCTTCCTCGATCGCCGAACCCAGACGGTGTTCGTGGAACTCGCGCAGCAGGCGGGCCAGCCCGATGTCTTCCATGTCCATCTGGTACAGCGCCTGCACGGCGGCGAGCCGGGCAGCGGAGCGGGGTTGGGATCGGGAATGGCTCATCATCTTTTACCTGTTCCTCTGTGAACTCTCAGGCGTCCAGCCGCCGCCGAACGCTTTCGGCATGGGCGGGAAGCCCCTCTTCCTCGGCCAGCCGCACCGCTGCCGGGCCGACCTTGGCGAGCGACGCTTGGTCCAGTTGAATGAAGCTGGTGCGCTTCATGAAGTCCAGCACCGAAAGGCCGGAGGAGAAGCGCGCACGCCGCCCGGTCGGCAGCACATGGTTCGGCCCCGCGACATAGTCGCCCACCGCCTCGGGCGTATGCCGCCCCAGGAAGACCGATCCGGCATGGCGGATGCGCGCAAACAGCGCCTCGGGCTCGGCGATCGAGAGCTGAAGATGTTCCGCCGCCAGCCGGTTCGCCAGCGGCACCGCATCGGCGAGGTCCGCCACGGTGATGATCACACCGTGATCGTTCCAGCTTGCCTCCGCCGCCTTGCGCGTGGTGAGCGCAGCAGCTTGTACCTTCACCGCATCCTCGACATTGCGGGCCAGATCGGCGCTGTCGGTGATGAGGATGGACTGGCTGGTCGGGTCATGCTCGGCCTGGCTGAGCAGGTCCGCGGCCACGATCGCGGGATCGTTCTCGCCGTCCGCAATCACTAGGATTTCGCTGGGGCCGGCGACCATGTCGATGCCGACCACGCCGTAGAGCTGGCGCTTTGCCTCGGCCACCCAGGCATTGCCGGGGCCGGTCACGACATCCACCGGCGCGATCCTGTCCGTGCCGTAAGCGAGCGCGGCGATCGCCTGCGCGCCGCCGATGCGCCAGACTTCGTCCACCCCGGCCAAAGCGGCAGCGGCCAGCACCAGCGGGTTCGCCTCGCCGCCCGGCGTCGGCGTCACCATGACGAGCCGCTCCACGCCGGCCACCTTGGCAGGCAGCGCGTTCATCAGCACCGAGCTGGGATAGGCCGCACGTCCGCCGGGTACGTAGACGCCCGCGGCATCCACGGGCAGCCAGCGCGCGCCCAGGCGCACTCCGGCATCGTCGGTCCGCTCGCTGTCTTCGGGCCGCTGTGCTTCATGATAGGTGCGGATTCGGGTCGCGGCCAGTTCCAGCGCCTCGCGCAGGTCCGGCTCGAGCGCGTCGAGCGCCGCCTCGCAAACCTCGCGTTCGATGCGCCAGCCGCTTTCGTCCAGATCATGGCCGTCGAACCGCTTGGTCAGCTCTGCCAGCGCTTCGTCGCCATCGGTGCGGACGCGGGCGAGGATGGCGGACACGTCAAGCGCGACATCCGGATCGCTTTCGCGGCGCGCGGTAACGATGCGCTTGAACGCTTCGGCAAAGCCGGGATAGGCCGCATCAAGCCGCTTCACGCACGCCTCCGGCGATGGCGCGAAACCGCTCGACGAGCGCGGGAAGCGTGCCAGACATCATCTTGAAGGCCGCGCGGTTGACGATCAGCCGGGCCGAGATGTCCATGATGGTCTCGGTCTCGACGAGGCCGTTTTCCTTCAGTGTCTGCCCGGTCGACACCAGATCGACGATGCGGCGGGTGAGGCCCAGCGCGGGCGCCAGCTCCATCGCGCCGTTCAGCTTCACGATCTCCGCCTGCAGGCCCTTGGCGGCGAACCAGCGGCGGGTAAGCTCGGGATATTTGGTGGCGACGCGCACATGGCTGAGCGTGGACAGCGCCTGCCCCGGCTCCGCATCCTTCGGCTCGGCCACGGACAGGCGGCATTTGCCGATGCCGAGATCGACCGGCGCGTAGAGCTCCGAATAGCCGAACTCCTCCACCACATCCGAACCGACGATGCCGATCTGCGCCGCGCCATGCGCCACGAAGGTGGCGACATCGAACGCGCGCACGCGGATGATGCGTACATCGTCGCGATTGGTGCCGAATTCGAGCGCGCGGTTCGCCTTGTCGAAGAAGCCGGGCTCCGGCTCGATCCCCGCCTCGCGCATGACGGGCAGGGCCTCGTCGAGGATGCGTCCCTTGGGGATGGCGAAGGTGATGGGGCGGTTCATGATGGCGGCGATGTAGCTGCGGCTCCGTTAAAGGGCAATGAAGCTCGCGCGCCTAATCGCGCGCGGCGCGGCTAACGCAGGAACGCCTCCATCGCGTCGATCACCTTGTCGGGCGCTTCCCAGGGCACGAAATGGCCGCTGCCCGGCACCTCGACCAGCGTCAGGTCCTCCACCTGCTGGTCCGTCCCCTCGGTGTTGACCGGCGGCAGCGCGAGGTCGTCGAGCGCCCAGACCACCAGCGTGGGGATCGTCACCTTCGGGAAGTCGCGCTTGGCGAACTCGGGCAGTTCGGCGTCCTCGTCCATCGCGGGGACGTGGACGGAGCTGGCGCGGTACCAGTTCAGCATGCCGAAGGCCGCATCGCGGTCCTTCCAGTCGGCAAGCAGACGGTCCCGCTCCTCGTCCGGCATGGCGCTGCTGCGCTCCCACTTCACCGCCTTGGCGAGGATGCCGACCAGCCCATGCTCGCGCACCAGCGCGTCATTGTCCCGGTCCCGGAAGGCGCGGATGTACTGCGCACTCTCGCGCTGCTGGGGCCGCTGGATCAGCGCGCGCTGATAGAGCCAGGGATGCGGCGCGTTGGCGATCACCAGCCGCTCTACGCGCCCGTTTTGCTGCCCTGCCAACGCCACGGCCCAGGCGATCGCCCCGCCCCAGTCATGGCCGACGACGGTGAACCGGTCCACACCGCAGGCATCGGCGAGCGCGAACACATCGGCCACCAGCTTGTCGGGCGTATAGGCCTCCACCTCCTGCGGCTTGGACGATCCGCGATAGCCGCGCTGATCGGGCGCGATGCAGCGGAAGCGGTCCTTGAAATGCTCGATCTGGTGGCGCCAGGTGCGGTGGCTTTCGGGGAAGCCGTGGAGGAAGAGGAGGACCGGCGCGTCCCGCGGCCCCACGTCGACGGCGTCGATCTCCACGCCGGTGGCGAGCGTGTGGCGGACGAGGTCGTAGTCGGGAACGAGGTTGGGAGTCGGATCGGGCATGGGGCTCTCCTGAAGCGATTTGGGCCAGCTTGCTTCACACACTTCACACTGTCCAGAGCGGGAAAGTTCAGGGCCCGATCCGCCAAGGAAAAAAGATGATTAGGAGCGGAGTTCGATGCGGTTCGCATAACCCCATTTCGATAACCGATCTGGTTTCCTGTAGGACAGCTTTTTCTTGCCTCCCGTTATGGGTAGCTCACTGTCTTCGGCTGACCCTCGGGGATCGGTATCCGTTCCTCGCTGTCGCCCGGCACGTCCGGAAAAGCCTTCGCCTTCCAGGCCTCGCGCGCTTCGGCGATGCGCTCTCTCGAGCTGCTGACGAAATTCCACCAGACATGGCGCTGCGTGGCGAACGCCTCACCGCCCAGCAGCATCACGCGCGCGTCCGATGTGGCGCGCAGCGTCATCGCCTCGCCGGGTGCCAGCACGTAGAGCGTGTGCCGCTCCAGCGCGTCGCCATCCAGCTCGGCATCCCCCAGCGCCACCAGCACGGCGCGTTCGTCCGCCCCCGCCTCGATCGGTACGCTCGTTCCGGCATCCAGCAAAATATCGGCATAGATCGTCTGGGCATGCTGCGTAGTCGGCGCGGTCTTGCCCCATAATTCGCCCATGATGATGCGCGCCTTCAGGCCACTGTCTTCCAGGATCGGCAGATCGTCTGCGCCGATATGCTGGAAGGCGGGATCGATCTCCTCCTTGCCGTCGGGCAGCGCCAGCCAGGTCTGCATGCCGGAAATGCGCCCCTGATGGCCGCCGGCGCTGCGCTGCCGCTCGGCCTCCGGCGAGCGCTCGGAATGCACGATGCCGCTACCCGCCGTCATCAGGTTCACCGCGCCCGGACGGATGGTGGCAAAGGTACCCAGCGAATCGCGATGGTCGATCGCCCCGTCGAACAGATAGGTGACGGTGGACAGGTTGATATGCGGGTGCGGCCGCACATCCATGCCGCCGCCCAGATCGAACTGAGCGGGGCCGAACTGATCGACGAACACGAACGGCCCCACCATCGTGCGGCCGCGCGAGGGCAAGGTCCGCCGCACCTTGAAATCGCCCAGATCATGCGTGGTGGGGGTGATGGTTTGCAGGGTCATCTAATCCGCGTCCAGTTCCGGATAATGACGGAAAATACCGTCTTCATTAAAAGAAATGCGCCGCTCGCTCTTCAGATAGTCCGCGATGCCCGCTAAGGCTTCCACCGCATCGGCGCAGGCGTGGAGCTTCGGATAGTCGGACGATAGCGCCGCCATGCGTTTGGGGAACGCATATTCCAAGCCGCGGACCAGCTGGAACAGCGAAGTATCGACATGGCTCCACCCCTGCCCGCGCACGAACGGGCCGTCCGCGTTGCCGAGCGCGGCTTCGAAATGATCGAAATATTTGGGGATGCGGTCTTCGCGAAATCCTTTCGCGGTGCGCTTCGCCTCATCCTTCTGGTCTTCATAATAATCGCCGGTGCCGACCGGATGGTGCGTGTCATGCGCCTCGGCCACGATATCGGTGACCACCAGTTGCAGCTGGATGAGGCCCAGTGTTTCCGCCTCGCTCTCGCCGCCGAAGCCGTGCTTTTCGCCCAGCCAGCTGACGATATGCGCGGTCTGCGCGATGCAGAAATCGCCATCGACCAGATAGGGCGGCGCATAGGGCGCGCGCCAGCCGTTGCGCGCCTCCATATCGTCCATCAGCGCCTCGGCACCTTCGTCCCGCGCGCGATCCCGATATTCGATGCCTGCGGCTTCAAGGGGAAGCCGCACAAATTCGCCCCGCCCCTGAATGCTGGGCCAGTACCAGAGATCATAGGGCATGCGGGCTTCTCCTTTGCGGGGTTCGGCAAGGAGAATGGGCGGGAGGGACTGCACGTTCCCGATCGCCGCTCAAACCGTAGCCCTGAGCCTGTCGAAGGGCGCCTCCCCTGCACGCGCGGCGCTCGACCGAGAGACGTCCCTCGACAAGCTCAGGACTTCGGATCTTGAATGTGACTCGCCCACTTACCGTAGCCCTGAGCTTGTCGAAGGGCGCTTCTCCTCCGTGCACCGCGCTTGATCGATAGACGTCCTTCGGAGTCGCAGACGGCGCATGGCGCCACCGGCTCAGGACTTACGGATTATTTTTGTCGCGCGGATCACATCCGCGCCCCGCCCTATTCCCCCGGTGCGCTGGCCTTGATCTGCATCGCGTGGACGCGCTCTTGCATCAGATCGCCCAGCGCGCGGTTGACCATGCGCTGCCGATCGACGCGCGATTTGCCTGCGAACGCGGCGCTTTCCACTGTCACCGAAAAGTGGCTTTCGCCCGATCCGTCGTCGCCGGCATGGCCGCGATGCTGCGCGCTGTCGTTGCTCACCACAAGGCTGGTGGGCGCGAGCGCCTCGGTCAGCCGCGTTTCGATCTCGGCCTGTACCGGCCCTTTTGAATCCGTTGTCATGCGCGCCTATATAGCTTGGCTCCCACGAAACCCCAAAGGCCGAGCCGCTTTCCCTTCATGTCTTCCCAATCCGACCGCCGCCGCCATGACCGATTCCACGGACGCGTGGGCGACGGTCAGCGGACCTGCGACCATCCCGCCTGCGCCGAAGCGGGCGAATTCCGCGCGCCGCCGCCCGGCGGGCATAGCGGCGACGGACCCGGCCAGTGGCGCTGGCTGTGCCTGGATCATGTGCGCGAATTCAACGCGGGCTATGATTTCTTCGACGGCATGGGCGCGGACGAGATTTACGAGGCGCAGTCCCCGCTGGGCGGCTTCTACCAGAGCACGAACCGCTGGGGCGCAGGCGCCAGCCCGCCGCCGCGCTGGCAGGATTTCGACGATCCGCTGGACGCCATCGGCGCGCGCTTCCGCAGGACGATGCCGCGCGCCCGGCCCGACGGCACACCCTTAAGCGATGCCGATGCCAAGGCGCTGAAGACTCTGGGCCTGGAACGCGATGCCGACCGCCGCACGATCCGCCGCCGCTACTCCGAACTGGTCCGACGCTACCACCCCGACCGCAATGGCGGCGACCGCAGCCATGAAGACAAGCTGCAACGCGCGATCAAGGCTTACGAGCGCCTGAAGAAAAGTCCGGCGTTCGGGTGAAGCCCCTCTCCTTCAGCCGTCAGGTTCGGATAACGATATCCACCCGTTCGGCAGGGACATCGAACAGCGCGGCGATCTGCCGCCGGTGCTGGTCCAGTCGCTCGCCTCTACTTAATTCCGGACCTTCGGACTTGGGGCGAGCCGACGTCTGGTCAGGCTCCCATTTCCGGTTAGAACTCATCAACTGTACGAAGCTCACTTCCAGCACCTCGGAAAGCTTGTGAGCGACTTCGATGCGCGGCACGACTCCATTCTCTTCCCAGTTATTCACCGCCGTGGGCGATACCTCCACACGACGCGCCAACTCGGATTTGCTCAGCCCAGCGAGCTCCCGAAAATGCTTGATTTTCCTGCCGATTGCCTGCGGATCCATGACCGTTCCTTCCTACCGATGCCAACAACGAAACATTTAAACTAAAGTTTCGTATTAAACAATAGTTGAATTTACGGTCGGTCGATTGCTGGCCTCAATCTCTGCCCGGGGCGCCTAGCGGGAAGAGGTGGCGGTAGGGGCGCGCCTCATCGATCACCCGGGCGATGGTGGGGCGGGCGAGCAGGCGTTCGCGATAGGCGCGCAGGTTCGCGTGGCCTTCGGGAATTTCGTGCACCCAGTCGGCGTAGAACAGCGCGGGCGCGGCGGCGCAATCGGCGATGGTGAAGCGCCCGCAGGCGGCCCAGTCCCGGTCCTCCATCCAGCGATCGAACCAGGCGTAGGCCTTTTCGAGCCTCTCCCTCGCCCGCGCCGCGCCTGAGGCATCGCGCTCGCCATCCGCTCGCAGCGCATCGTCCACGATCGCCTGCACCGGCGCGGCGATATAATCGTCCAGCAGCGCATCCATCTGCCGCGCCTCGATCGCGCGGACCGGATCGGCGGGGACGAGGTGCCCGGCGCTGCCGTGCACCACCTCCAGATATTCGATGATCGCCGAACTTTCGATCACCGTGCGATCGCCGTCGACCAGCACCGGAAACTGCCCGCCCGGCCCCGCATCCCGGACGAACGCGCTGTTATCGGGATGGCCGGGATCGACCATGCGGAAATCGAACGGCAGCGCGCGCTCGTACAGCGCGATCAGCACCTTCCAGGTGAAAGAGGAAAAGGGGTGGCCGTACAGCTGCATCATGGCGGGTCTCTCCTTGCCTTCCCCGTGATCGGGGTTTGCCGCAACCTTCCCCATTCGCGCCTGTTTGCCCATGCTTTTTTTCGTAAAGATAAGGCGGCCCCCATCCAGCCCCACGCTTGTTTCGCCCGCACCCGGCGCGTAACGCATGGCGGCATGGACCCCTCCATGCTCCCCGCCGGGCGCCCGCCCGAGGACAGGCCGCTCTATCGCGATGCCTGCCGGGCGGCGCATGCGATGGATATTGTCGGCCAGCGCTGGGCCATCCCGGTGCTGCGCGAGCTGATGCTGGGCCCGCGGCGCTTCTCGGAAATCGAGAACAATGTGTTCGGCATCAGCGAAGCCGCTCTGGCGCAGCGCCTTGCCTCGCTGGAGGCCGCGGGCGTCCTGACACGCCAGGCGCTGCCCCCACCCTTGTCCGACGAGATCTACGAGCTGACCGACTGGGGCTATGCCGCCGAACCGATCCTGTGGATGCTGAGCGGCTGGGCCATGCAATCGCCGCTGCACGATCCCGCGCGCCCGCTCAGCGCCGCCTCTCTGCTGCTATCGATGAAGGTGATGCTGGACCGGGAGGCCGCCGCGCCGCTCACCGGCATTATCCGGATGAAATTGAGCGGCGAGGATTATTACGCCACGCTGGAGCAGGGCGATATCGAAGTGGGCCGGGGGCGGCCCGAAAAGGTGCGCGTCACGATCACCGGCGAACCCGCGATCCTGGCCGGATGGCTGTTCGGCAGCGGCGATGATGAGACACTGGCCGCCGCCGACAAGCTGGCCGTGGAAGGCGATCTGGCCTTCGCGATGGGCTTTGCCGATTGCTTCGATGTGCCCGAAAAGGCCCCGCTTCCGGATGCGGACGAAACGCCGTTCGCGTAAAGCTGCAACCAATCATCGGTCCTCACGCGTTGCAAGCCTTGGCCCCAGCCCCTAACTCGGTGGCCGACTCTCCCGCCTGCAGGACCAGCGATGACCGATATTTCCAACGCCCAGCCCGATAGCCGCGCCGACACGGTGATGGACGCGCCCGACAAAATGGTGAGCGCGAAAGAGCTGTTCGGCATCCCCATCGACATGCAGGTGCCTGCGTTCAGCGAGGCGGACGAGCGTGTGCCCGATCTGGACCCCAGCTATGTGTTCGATCCGGACACCACCGCCGCGATCGTCGCGGGCTTTGCGCACAACCGGCGCGTGATGGTGCAGGGCTATCACGGCACGGGCAAATCCACGCATATCGAGCAGGTGGCCGCGCGCCTCAACTGGCCGTGCATCCGCATCAATCTGGACGCGCATATCAGCCGCATCGATCTGGTTGGCCGCGATGCCATTGTGCTCAAAGACGGCCAGCAGGTTACCGAATTTCGCGAAGGCCTGCTGCCCTGGGCATTGCAGACGCCGACCGCTCTGGTGTTCGACGAATATGACGCCGGGCGCCCGGACGTGATGTTCGTGATCCAGCGCGTGCTGGAGACCGAGGGCAAGCTGACCCTGCTCGATCAGAACCGGGTGATCCGCCCGAACAAATATTTCCGCTTGTTCGCCACCGCCAACACCGTGGGCCTGGGCGATACGAGCGGCCTCTATCACGGCACGCAGCAGATCAACCAGGGCCAGATGGACCGCTGGAACATCGTGATCACGCTCAATTATCTGCCCGCCGCCACCGAGTCCAAGGTGGTGCTGAGCAAGGTGTCCGACACCGCCGAAGACACCGTGCAGAAGATGATCAAGGTGGCCGATCTGTCGCGTCAGGGCTTCATCAACGGCGATATCAGCACGGTGATGAGCCCGCGTACTGTGATCAGCTGGGCGCAGAACACGGCGATTTTCGACAATGTCGGCTTCGCCTTCCGCCTCAGCTTCCTCAACAAATGCGATGAGGCGGAACGCCAGCTGGTGGCCGAATATTATCAGCGCGTTTTTGGCGAGGATTTGCCCGAAAGCGTGGTCGGGGGCTGAAGCTCATTACGGATCGTACCCGCCTCGACGACCTGAAATCCGCGCTGGCCGGATGCGCGCGGGCAATGGCGCGCGAGCCGGAGCTCGATCTGGCCTGGACCGCCGATGCGCCCTCCTCCTCGCGCGGGCACATGAAGCTGCCGATGCCGCAGCGCGATCTGCCGCCCGAACAGATTGCCGAGGCGCGCGGCTATGCCGATCAGTTCGCGCTGCGCATGCGCCATCACGATGCCGCGCGCCACGCCGCCGCGCGCCCGCCCGAAGCGATCGCCTCTGCTGCCTTCGACGCGATCGAGCATGCGCGGATCGATGCGCTGGGATCGCGCGGCATGGACGGGGTGGGCCGTAATCTCACCGCCGCGCTGGAACAGCGCATGCGCTCCGACCCGATCACGCGCGCCAAGGCCCGCGACGAGGTGCCGCTGTCCACCGCACTGCAGTTGATGGTGCGCGAGCGCTTGACCGGCGAGAAACCGCCCGCGGCAACGCAGGCGGGCGTGAACCTGGTGCGCGACTGGATCGAGGAGCGCGCCGGGTCCGATCTCGATGCGCTGGGCATGGCGCTGGACGATCAGAACGCCTTTGCCGCGCTGACGCAGAGCCTTCTCGAACATCTCGACCTGACCGAGGGCGAAGTCGAACCCGACGAGGGCGACGATGCCGGGGACGACGAGGACGACCTGTCCGAGGAGGAACAGGACGAGACGCAGGACGACCAGCAGTCCGACAGCAGCCAGACCGAAATGCGCGCCGAGAGCGACGACAGCGGCCAGGACGAAAGCGACGAGCAGGCCGACGGCGAGATGTCCGACGACAGCGAGTTGATGGAAGGCGATATGGGCGATGAGGGGATGCAGCCCGTGGGCCCCAACCGCCCGAACTGGGATACCTCGCCCGATCTTGGCTATGACATCTGGACCGAGAAGTTCGACGAAATTGTCGAGGCGTCCGAACTGGCCGATGAAGAGGAACTGACTCGCTTGCGCCAGTTCCTGGATCAGCAGCTCGCCAATCTGCAGGGCACGGTGACGAAGCTCGCCCACCGTCTGCAGCGCCGCCTGATGGCGCAGCAGAACCGCAGCTGGGATTTCGACCAGGAGGAAGGCTTGCTGGATGCCGCGCGGCTGGCTCGCGTCGTCGTCAGCCCCGGCCATTCGCTGAGCTACAAGAGCGAACGCGATACCGAGTTTCGCGATACCGTGGTGACGCTGCTGATTGACAATTCGGGCTCGATGCGTGGACGGCCGATCGGCATCGCGGCGGTGAGCGCGGAGATTTTGGCGCGTACGCTGGAACGCTGCGGCGTGAAGACCGAAATTCTGGGCTTCACCACCCGCGCCTGGAAGGGCGGCCAATCGCGCGAGGATTGGCTTGCCGCCGATCGCCCAGCCCAGCCCGGCCGTCTCAACGATTTGCGCCACATCATCTACAAGCGCGCCGATGAACCCTGGCGCCGCGCCAAGCGCAATCTGGGCCTGATGATGCGCGAAGGACTCTTGAAGGAAAATATCGACGGCGAGGCGCTGCTATGGGCGCACAACCGCATCATCGCGCGGCCCGAGGAGCGGCGCATCATGATGGTGATATCGGACGGCGCGCCGGTGGACGACAGCACGCTGTCGGTCAATCACGGTGCCTATCTGGAGCAGCATTTGCGCAAGGTGATCGAGTGGATCGAAACCCGCTCGCCCGTCCAGCTGGTCGCCATCGGTATCGGCCACGACGTCACCCGCTATTATCGCCGCGCCGTCACCATCATGGACGCCGAACAGCTCGGCGGCACGATGATCGAACAGCTCGCCCAGCTGTTCGACGAGGAGTAACCGAAGGCCGCGCTGGCACGACGCCTTTTGATGGGGCATAGGGTTCGCATCCAAGAGTAGATGACCCGATATGCCCCACAACATCCCCCTCAAGCTTTACAACAGCCTCACCCGCAAGACCGAGGTGTTCCACCCCGTCCACAAGGGCCAGGCGCGGGTCTATAGTTGCGGGCCGACGGTCTATAACTATCCGCATATCGGCAATATGCGCGCCTATGTTTTCGCCGACACGCTGGGCCGCGCGCTGAGCTATCGCGGGTTGCGGCTGATCCACGTCATCAACATCACCGATGTCGGCCATCTGACCGACGATGCCGATGCGGGCGAGGACAAGCTGGAAAAGGCCGCTGCGGCGGAAGCCGGGTCGGGCGAAGAGGCGCGCACCATCTGGGACATCGCGCAGCATTACACCAAAGCCTATTGGGCCGATGTAAAGGCGCTCAACATCCGCGAGCCTGCGCATTGGTCGATCGCGACGGACTTCGTCCCCGCGATGATCGAATTCGCCGAAAAGATTGCCGACAAGCATTGCTACGAGCTCGACAGCGGCCTGTATTTCGACGTCTCCACCATCGCCGATTATGGCACGCTCGCCCGGCAAAAGCCGGATGACGATGGCGAAGGCCGGATCGATGCGGTGGAGGGCAAGCGCCACCCGGCCGATTTCGCGATCTGGCGCAAGACGCCCAAGGGCGAAAAGCGCCAGATGGAATGGGACAGCCCCTGGGGCCGCGGCGCGCCCGGTTGGCATCTGGAATGCTCGGTGATAGGCGAAAAGCTGCTCGGCCTGCCGTTCGATATCCATACCGGCGGGATCGATCATCGGGAAATCCACCATCCCAATGAGATCGCGCAGAACCAGGCCTTTTGCGAGGCAGAGGGCCATGCCTGCGGCAGCGGCGCGCGCATCTGGATGCACAACAATTTCCTGATCGACCGCACCGGCAAGATGTCCAAGTCGTCGGGCGAGTTCCTGCGCCTGCCGCTGCTGGTGTTCAAGGGCGTGCACCCGCTCGCCTATCGCCTGATGTGCCTGCAGGCGCATTATCGCAGCGAGCTGGAGTTCAGCTGGGACAATCTGGAAGCCGCCCTCACCCGTCTGAAACGCCTCGTGATGGGCGCGCAAAAGCTGAAGGAGCATGAGGACGAGCGGGAGCTTTCGCATCCGCTGATCCTGGCCGCCAAGACCGCGTTCGATGAGGCGATCGCGGATGATCTCAACACCCCCAAGGCGCTGACCGTGGTGGAACAAGTGATCGCCATGAAGAAGGTGTCCGAGGGCGATCGGTACCGCCTGATCGTGCATATGGACGAGGTGCTGGGGCTGGACCTTCTGCATCTGCGGCGCGAGAGCCTGCGCATCCGGCCGGACGACGCTCAGCTCACGCGCGCGGAAGTCTCGGAACTGCTGGACCAGCGCAAAGCCGCGCGGGAGGAAAAGGATTTCGAACGCTCCGACGCGCTGCGCGACGAGTTGAACGCCAAGGGCATCGAACTGATGGACGGCGATCCGCTAGGTTGGGAGTGGCGCCTGTCGCTCTAAGCGGCCTGCCTGCCCGCCCACTGCATCGGATCGCGCAGCGAAGCGTTTCTCCGCATTACACGCTAATTCTAAAGGACACCTGCTCATGATCAAAGCCGTTCTCCCCGCCATGGCGAAACCTTTGATCGAAGCCCGGTTGCCCGCCGATATCGAGCCGCACTGGTTCACCAGCGGCAAAGAGGCGATCGCGGCGGCGGGCGATGCCGAGATCGCGTGGATCGACATGTACAACAAGGCAGCGATCCGCGAAGCCGTGGACGGCGCGGACCAACTGCAATGGCTGTTCACCATCTATGCCGGGCTCGACCATCTGCCGATGGAGCGGCTTGCCGCGCTCGATGTCACCGTCACCAACGGCACCGGCATCAACACCATCCCCGTTGCCGAATATTGCCTGCTCGGCATGCTCGCGCTCGCCAAGCGCTATGACGAGGTGGTGCGCGCGGCGGACCGGCACGAATGGCTCGAAAACCCACCCGGGCGGCGCGAGCTATTCGCCTCCAAGGCGATGATTTTGGGATATGGCGCCATTGGCAAGGCCATCGGCGACCGGCTGAAACCCTTCGGCGTCGACGTGACCGCCGTCGCCCGCACCGCGCGGCCCGACGAAGGCGTGATCGGGCAGGATGACTGGCACGATCGGCTGGGCGATATCGACTGGCTGATCATCGCTTTGCCCTCCACCGGCGATACCGAACATATCATTGGCGCGGGCGAGATCGCGAAGCTGAAGAAGACCGCGTTGATCGCGAACATCGCCCGCGGCGACGTGATCGATCAGGACGCGCTGATCGCCGCGCTGAACGAGGAGCGGATCGCAGGCGCCTATCTCGACGTGACCGATCCCGAGCCCCTGCCGTCGGACCATGCACTATGGGACGCGCCGAATGCGCTGTTCAGCATGCACCTGTCCGGCAAATCGACGATGGTAATGTTCCAGCGCGCCGCCGAGCTGTTTCTGGAAAATCTGGAGCGCTATCGGTCGGGAGGCGACATGAAGAATGTCGTGGATCTTAAGCTGGGTTATTGAACGCAGGCTTCTAAGAAATTTCGTCATTGCGAGCTGCAGGCGACGCAATCCAGGGCGTAAGGAGCGCTACCCCACCCTGGATTGCCGCGTCGCTTCGCTCCTCGCAATGACGCCGATTGGGATTAAATTCCGTCACCCATGCTGAGCAGCGTGGCGTTGCCGCCGGCGCTGGTGAGATCGGTGCTGGTCGTGCGCTCGGCGCAGAAGCGGTAGAGATAATGCGGGCCGCCCGCCTTCGGGCCGGTGCCCGAAAGCCCTTCGCCGCCGAAGGGCTGAGAGCCTACGATCGCACCGATCATCGAGCGGTTGATGTAGAGATTGCCCACCTCCGCGGTCTTTTCCACCTGATCGGCGGCACGCAGGATGCGGCTGTGGATGCCCATGGTGAGGCCGTAGCCCTTGGCATTCACGCGCTCGACCGTCTTCTCCAGCTCGCCGCCCTTCCAGGTGGCGACATGGACGATCGGGCCGAACCATTCCTTGTCCAGCTCATCCATGCTGTCGAGCTTGATCAGCGTGGGCGGGACGAACAGGCCCTTGTCCTTGCCCGGCACCTCGCAGGCGTGGATCACATTCTTGTGCCATGCCTCGCGATAGGCATTCAGCTTGTAATAGCTCGGCTCATCGATCACCGGGCCGATATCGGTATCGGGCTCATGCGGATCGCCGATGACGAGAGCGTCCATCGCCCCCTTCAGCATCGTGATCGTACGATCGTACACCTCTTCCTGTATCAGGAGCAGGCGCATGGCCGAACAGCGCTGCCCGGCCGACTGGAAGCCGGAGATCAGCACATCGCGCACCACCTGTTCGGTCAGCGCGGTTGAATCGACGATCATCGCGTTGATGCCGCCGGTTTCCGCGATCAGCGGGATCAGCGGGCGGTCGTCTTCAGCCACCAGGCTGCGCGCGATCACCTTCGACGTGGCGTTGGAGCCGGTGAAGGCGATGCCCGCGATGCGCCGGTCATAGGTCAACGCGGCGCCGGTCTCGGCCCCGCCGACGGCGAGTTGCACCGCGTTACGCGGCACGCCCGCCTCGCGCATCAGACGCACGGCGAGCGCGGCGATCTTCGGCGTCTGCGGGGCGGGCTTCGCCACCACAGTATTGCCGGTGACGAGGGCGGCGACGACCTGGCCGACGAAGATCGCCAGCGGGAAGTTCCACGGCGCGATACAAGCCCAGACGCCGCGACCTTCCATGCGCAGGACGTTCTGTTCGCCCGTCGGCCCGGGCAGGTCGATCGGCTTCAGGTTCTTGCGCGCCTGCGCTGCGTAATAGCGGCAGAAATCCACCGCCTCGCGCACATCGCCCAGCGCATCGGGGATGTTCTTGCTGCCCTCATCGACCATCACGGCCATCAGGTCCTCATGCCGCTCCTCCATGAGGTCGGCGAACTTTTCGAGGCATGCGGCGCGATGTTCGATGGTGGTCTTGGACCAGGCCGGAAACGCCTTGTGGCAATTGTCGATACATTCATCGACGTCCTTCTCCCCGCGCAGTTGCACAGGAACGGGCTTGCGCAGCCGTTCTGCCAACCCTTCGAGAAGCTCGCGGTCCTCCAGGTCCAGACCCTTGCTGTTCTTGCGCTCCGGCATGAACAGGTCTTCGGGCAGCGCGATGCCGGGATGGCGCGTGCCGCCCACGGCCTCCACCTTCTCCACCGGATCGGCGAGAAGCTCATCCTCATCCACATCGCTGGAGGTGAACTGGTGCACGAAGCTGGTGTTGGCGCCGTTTTCCAGTAGCCGCCGGACGAGATAGGCGAGCAAGTCCGCATGGCCGCCGACGGGGGCGTATGTGCGCACGCGGTAACCCTGTTCGCGGGCCATCCGCTCGTACAATCCCTCGCCCATGCCGTGCAGGCGCTGGAATTCGAACGCGTCCTTCGAAAGACCCGCTTCCGACGTCCAGTGCAGCAGCGTCGCGATGGTGAGCGCGTTGTGCGTGGCAAAGGCGGGGACCAGGTTCTTGGACCGGATCATTTCCTTCGCGCAGGCCAGATAGCTGACATCAGTCGCGATCTTGCGCGTGAACAGCGGGAAATCGGACAGGCCCATTTCCTGCGTATGTTTAATCTCGGTATCCCAATAGGCGCCCTTGACGAGGCGCGTGTTGATCTTGTTGCCGGTTTCCTCGCCCAGCGCATCGGCCCATTTGACGACGGCGGAGCCGCGCTTGGAATAGGCCTGGATCGCCATGCCGAACCCGTCCCAGCCCTCCAGCGAGGGATGGCGGGCGACATCGCGGATGATATCCAGGCTGATCATCAGCCGCTCGGATTCCTCGGCATCGACGGTCAGCGCGACACCCGATTCGCGGCAGCGCAGCGCCAGATCGAGCACCATTTCGGAAATGATCGGAATGCAGATACCCGCCCGTGCCGGCTCATAGCGCGGGTGGAGAGCGGACAGCTTCACCGAGATGCTATGCCCATTGCCCGCCGCGCCCGCGACATCGGCGGCATGGCGATAGGATTCGAAATAGCGATAAGCGTCGTCCATCGTGCGCGCCGCTTCGCCCAGCATGTCGAAAGAGGCCACGAAATCGCGGTTCTCCTTCTTGTTCATGCGGGCGATCGCTTCTTCGATATTGCGACCCATGACGAACACTTCGCCCATCACCTTCATCGCCTGATGCACGGCCTTGCGCACAAACGGCTCTCCGCTGCGGGCGATCAGGCGGCGCAGGATATTGGCTCGCGGCGATCCGCCGACCACCGCTTTGCCCAGGACGAGGCCCCAGGTGGCGCTGTTGACCATTCGGTTGGCGGACGCACCGGCATGCGCGCCCCAGTCCGCGCCGCCCATCTTGTCCGAAATCAGCCGGTCCGACGTATAGGCATCGGGCACGCGCAGGAACGCCTCGGCCAGCGAAAGGAGCGCAGTGCCCTCTTCGGTGCCCAAGCGATATTCCTGCAAAAACTGGTTGATCCACCCCTTGGACTGCCCCTCGCGCAGGTCGACCAGCAGATTGCGGGCCTTACCGAGAATCAGCGCGCGTTCCTCCGCGCCCACCTTCGCCTGGAGTACGAGGGGGGCGAGCACGTCGGGCTCTGCCTTGCGGTGCAGGTCGCGCAATTCGCCGCGTAGGTCGTCGCTTCTGATCATGTAAGTCCAGTGGAATAGATTGGGGGAGTAAGGGGAACAGAAGTTCTCCGGAAAGGCTCCCAATCGCATGTTCACCGGGGGTATGGCAAGGAAAGCGGAAAAGCCCGGGGGTGCATTCCACAGCTTTTCAAGACTTCGGGCGCGAAGAGATGCGAGACGACCGGGCGCCGCGCGCGACCCAAAAAAATTGGGGGCCGGCGTCTCGACGTGCCGACCCCCACCCCCGGTTACGCAACGCGAGGGTTCCCCTGTCACCCGGCCCCGAAACGCGGGAACCACCGGGCGAAAAAGGGTAGCGATGAAGCAAAACCCGCCTTCCGAAACGCGAAGGCTTTGCCCCATCGACCATGTTGTTATGGACAGTTGGCGTTGAGTGGCCGCTGAATGTCTCTTTTATCCTCCGTTCAGGAAAAGCGTCATTAAGATTAACAGATTGACATTTAAGCGGCGGCGCACCCTGCTGGTTATCGCCCTGCTCATCGCGCTATCCTGGATGGCGCTGAGCGGCGATCGGCAGCACCGACCTAATAATGATCAGGTGATTTCCAGCAATTCCATTCCGCTTGATCCGCGCAATCCTTCGCGCACCGAGCTGGGAAAACTGCGCTTTCTGGGCGCCTGGGTGCTGGAAAGCGAGAACGACCGGTTCGGCGGTATCTCCTCGCTCGAAGCGCTGCCGGATGGCCGTTTCGTGGCGCTGGGCGACGGCGCGACGCTGATTGACTTCCGCATCGCCCCGGGCGGCGCGATCGTCGATCCGTTCATCCGTCCGCTGCCCTGGCGCGGCAATCAGAAGGAAGAACCGGAATATGAGGAGCGCGATTCGGAATCGATCGTGCGGGTGCCGGAGACCGGGGAATATTGGATCAGCTTTGAAAACCGCTCTTCGCTACGCCGCTATTCGCCGGACCTCAGCCGGGAACTGGAGACGATCCGCCCCAAGGCGATGAAGCGCTGGCCCAGCAATGGCGGAGGCGAGGCGCTGGCCCGCCTTGCCGATGGCCGCTTCATCGTCATCAGCGAAAAAGGGAAGGCGCAAGGCGGCGGCTATGAAGGGCTCATCTGGCCAGGTCAGCCCAGTGTGAAGCAGGAGCCGCAACGCTTCGCCTATCTTCCGCCCGAGGGTTTCCGCGCCACCGATGCCAAGGTGCTGCCGGACGGGCGGCTGCTGGTGCTGAACCGCCGCCTCGCCTTTCCCACCGGCCTCTCGGCGGCGCTGACGGTGATCGACGCCACCGCGATCCGTCCCGGCGCCCGGGTGCGCGGCACGCTGCTGGCCCAGCTCGAATCGCCCCTCGCGGTCGATAACATGGAAGCGTTGGCCGTCACGCAGGAGGGCGGACAAAACATCGTCTGGATCGCCAGCGACGACAATTTCAACGCCTTCCAGCGAACCCTGCTGATGAAGTTCGCTCTGCCCAAGGAGCCTTCCGCCACGACCGGCCCGGGCTTCGACAGTCTGAACTGAATCTTCGTCCGCAAGCGCGATTCGCCTCGCCGGTCGTCTGCAAAAAGCGTAGAAGAAAGGCCGCAAAGGCATCCTGTACCTGGCAGCAAGACGGGGGGTTGGCATGACGGCGGATCAATTCGGCAGGCCGTGGCAGCGGACGCTGGCCATGAAGGCGGCCCCTTTCATCATCCTCGTCCTCGCGGGCCTCGCCGCACGCACCTCGCTCGCGGCGGCCTATCCGCTCATCGCCTTGCTGCTCTTCTGGTGGATCGCGTCCGACACGATGATGCTGTCGCTCCTCGCCCGCTCATCCGGCAAGCCCGGCGCAAAAGCGGTGCTCGGCGTGCTGGCCATGGCTAGCTTTACCGTTCTGGCCGGCGCACCGCTTGCCTTGCGGGACATGGCCTTGGCGACTCCGGCCATTCTCGCCGTCATGGGGACGTTTCTGGTCGGTCATATCGCATGGGGGTTGATCCGGGCGGGCAAATCGCTGCGCGCCCATCAGGACCGCAAAGCCGGATGGATCGCCGCAGCCTCCGAAGTCCTGCCGCCCGCACTGGTTCGTCTGGCCGCGGCGGAACTGGCGATCCTTCACATGGCATTGTTCCGCTGGGGCGGGCCGGCCGATGTTCCAGCAGACTGCCGCGCCTTTTCCTATCACCGCCATCTGGCGCCGATGTGCGCCGTCATGCTGGTGCTGAGCGCGATCGAAATGACCGTCTATCATCTGCTGCTGGGCCATTGGAGCCGCACGGCAGCCATGATCCTGTTCGTCATCAGCGATGCCGGGTTCGTCTATCTGGTCGGCTTCATCAAATCCTTCCGCTTCCGGCCGGTTCTGCTGACGCCGGAGGGGGTGCGCGTTCGCACCGGCTTCTTGATCGATCAGCTGATCCCGTTCGAATCGATCGCACGCATCGAAACCGGGTTTAGCGGAGCGCAGGTCCGCGAACCGGGAGGCTTCAACGCCGCGCTGCTGGCATGGCCCAATATCCTGCTGGTGCTCGACCCGCCGGTTCAGCGGCCCTCGCTCGTCAAGGGCTCTCGCGCCTATAGCAAAATCGCCTTCCGCTTGGACGATCCGGAAGCGTTCGTCCGGTTGCTGCGCTGGCGGCTGGGAAGAATTGCGCCGTGACGTCCGGGCATGGCGTCCGGGCCGTAAGGGCCCTGAAGGTCTATTGCCCGATCGATCGGGAAGCGCTTGCGCCGCTGATGCGCGGGGAGCTGCCGACGGCGGCGCAGGCGGGCGCGTTCACAGCCATAATCGACCTGATCCGCGCCGACAATCCGCTCGGTGATTTCGGTATCTACCGGTCCGTGATCGAGCTCACGACCGGCCTGGAAAGCTTCACGCCCGGCCCGGACGCCCGGCCCACGCTGGGAGACGCCGATACGGCGGCCCTGTCTCCGACGGCGATCCTGACGGTCTACATCCCGTCGGATGCGCCGCAGGAGGCCGTGGACCGTGCCATCGAAGCGATCCTGGCCGCACACCCTTGGGAGGTGCCGGTCATCGAGCTTAGCGAGACCGCTCTGATCACGCGCTCCTGACGTAATCCAAATAGCGCGTTGCAACGCTGCAACCGGGTTCGCAGCACACGCAAAAACCCCGCCGTCCCACGTCGGACAGCGGGGTTTTTGTGAATTTCCGAAAAGTCGGTGAAGCGTATCCGCCCTCAGGCGGCGGCAAGCTTCTTGCTGACTTCCTTCTTCACCTTGCGGGCGCGATCGCTCAGCTTGGTGTCGGAGGTCTTCATCAGCCAGTTGTCGAGGCCGCCATTATGCTCGACAGAGCGCAAGCCGGCGGTCGAGACGCGGAACTTGAAGCCCCGGTCCAGCGCGTCGGACAGCAGCGTCACGTCCTGCAGGTTCGGCAGGAAAACCCGCTTGGTCTTGTTGTTGGCGTGGCTCACATTGTTGCCGATCATGCGGCCCTTGCCCGTCAGTTCGCAGATGCGCGACATCGTTCGTTCCCGGTCGTCTCTGAGGAATGGAAAGCGGGGCCTTTAGCCGGGATCACAGGACGCGTCAACGCCCCCTGGCATCTTGCAGCACGGTTTCCCGCCCCGGAACCACGTTCGCTGCGCATCCGTTATGACCATGAACCGACGATCAATACAGCAAGGAGCCAATCCCATGCGCCCCGTTCTTCTCGCCCTGTCCAGCCTTGCCCTCACCGCGTCGCTCGCCGCGTGCGGGTCGACCAGCGACACGCCTGCGGCCGAAGCGACCGCGGAAACCGCGCAGGGCGACATGACGGGCGGCACCGAGGTTGATCCCGCCGCCGCCACGAACGCAGATGAGGTGGTGCTGCCGGACGAATCGGCGGATGTGAACGCCAGCGTGGACGCACGCGCCCCGGAAATCGCGATCGACAGCCCGTCGGCCACCATTGATGCTTCCGGCGTGCGCGCCGACCCCGGCTCGGTGCGCGTCAACACGCCCGATGCCGAAGTGCGCACAAACGGCCGGTAAAACCCCGTTAGCGTTGCTCACCGCCCGCAGCGAGTCGCTGCGCCACGGTCATCGTCTGAATCACGAACAGTACGATGAACAGCACACCGACCGCGCCGATAAGGCAATCGAACAGCGACAGTCCCGCCACCCAATTGGCTGTCGGACCCATCGCATACATCATCGCCGTCAGTCCCAGCAGCACGAATCGCAATTCCGTGGGGCCGGCGGAGAGGTATGACAGCTTCATCTCGCCCATCACATGGACCGAAAGATAGGCGTGGATCGACAGAAGCAGATAGCCCGATAGCGTCAGCAGCGCGATGTCGAGGCGAAGATAGGGGCTCAGGCCCAGCCCCGCGAGGATCAGCAGCGTCGTGATGCCGTCACAGCTGTGATCGATGAAATAGCCGAAACGCGGACGCTCGATTTTCCGCCAGCGCGCGATGCTGCCGTCCAGCGAATCGCCGAACCATTGAACGAAATAACCGGCAACCGCGAGCCACAGCCAGTCGCGCCCTTCTCCGCTCAGCGCATAACCGAGAAAGATGGCGAGCGATCCGACCATCCCGAATGTGGTCAGCCGATCGGGGGTCACCCAAGCGGGGAGCCGCGCGCAGAGCCAATTCAGCAGTCGCCGTTCGCTGCGAGCCAGCACATTCTGCTGGATTCGCTCGATCGGTCGATCATTCTTTTTTTCGCCTTGCGCCATGTGCCCTTATCCCGCCCCCGCGCGGCAAGAGCAACAGACGATCATATTTGCTCCACGTAGGTTTCAAAAAACTGCAATCTTTCGCTCGCCTTTTTTGGAGGGGCAGTACGCGTCGTCGTTCCTTCCGAAATGAGCGGGGCACAGGGGGGCCAGCGGAAACCGGCTGCGGGAATGAACGGAACTCCCATCGCAGGGGGCCGTTGACCGAATGAATCGAAACCGAAACAATTGGAATTATTGATGACCAAATCCCTACCGCTGATTTCCGTTGCCGCATTGGGCCTCAGTCTCGCAGCCTGCAGTGTCGACAAAACCGAAGAAGGCGAAGCGCCCGAACTGGATGTCGAAGCCGATGCCGGTCAGCTGCCCGAATATGACGTCGATACCGCCGACGTGAACGTGGGCACCGAAACCACTGAAGTGACCGTGCCCGAGGTGGATGTGACCACCGATAAGGAAAAGGTCACCGTGCCCGACATCAATGTCGAGCCAGCAGACCAGCAGTAATCGTCATGGAAAAAATCCTCCTCATCATCCTGGCGATCCTACTGCCGCCAGTCGCGGTGCTGATCCATAAGGGTGTTTCCAGACCCTTCTGGATCGACCTGGTTCTGACCATTTTGCTGTACCTGCCAGGGCAGGTTTACGCGGTTTATGTCGTACTGACGGAATAACTCCGTGCCGCTTCAGCGCGCCGCGCTCTTCATGGGCGCGGCGCTCGATCTTGCACGCTCAGCGGCCGATGCGGGCGAAGTTCCCGTCGGTGCCGTTGTCGTGCATGGAGGCGAAATTATCGGGCGCGGCGGCAACCGTCCGATCAGCGATCACGATCCTACCGCCCATGCCGAAATCGCCGCAATCCGCCATGCCGCGCGAACGCTCGGCACGGATCGGCTGAACGGCTGCGATCTTTACGTAACGCTGGAGCCCTGTGCGATGTGCGCGGGCGCGATTGCCCATGCGCGCATCCGGCGGCTCTATTACGGCGCGCCCGATCCCAAAGGTGGCGCGGCGACGCATGGGCCGCGATTGTTCGAGCAACCGACGATCCATCACCGTCCCGAGGTCTATGGCGGGATCGGCGAGGAGGAAGCCGCAGCGCTGCTAAGGAAGTTTTTCGAGGCACGGCGTTAGGCGCGCACCCCGCCCCGCATTCGTCAAACAAGTTCGCAGCCCTGAGCTCGTCGAAGGGCGCTTATCCGATACGAACGGGGTTCTCGTGCGAGATACGCCCTTCGACAAGCTCAGGGCTTACGGTTCGTCGTGATGCGGTCCTTTCGCGCTTCGCGCTCTACCGCCCCCTCAATGTACGAAGCGGGCGACCACCTCGCGGTAGCTACGGCTGACCTTCACCTGCGCGCCAGAGCCCAGCACCAGGAAGCACTCGCCATTGGTATGCGGCTTCACCTGGCGCACCTGATTGAGATTGACGATCGTGGAACGGTGGACGCGCTGGAAAACGCGCGGATCGAGGCGCTTTTCCAGGTCCTTCATGGTCTCGCGCAAGATCAGCGAATTGTCCGCGGTGTAGATGCACATATAGTCGCCGGCGGCGTCGATCCGTTCGATCGTGTCCACATCCACGCGGAAGATCTGGCCGCGGTCCTTCACGTTGATCAGTTGCTCGTACCGGCCGTGCATTTCATCGTCATTGGCGATGTTTTCCACCGCCTCGGGCGCGACTTCGTTGATCACCTCGCGCAGCCGCTCGACCTCTTCGGTCTGCTTGCGATGGCCCATCCGTTCGCGAATGCGCACCATCGTATCGGCCAGCCGCTCTTCCTCCACCGGCTTCATCAGATAGTCGATCGCCTGCGCCTCGAACGCGCGCACGGCATGGTCCGAATAGGCGGTAACGAAGACGAACATCGGCGGATCGATGTCCATGACGCCCTGGACCACGGAGAATCCGTCGAAGCCGGGCATCTGGATGTCGAGAAACACCAGATCGGGCTTCAGCGTCTTGATCTTGCGGATCGCCTCACGCCCGTTGTTGCAGGTAGCGACGACCTCGACATCGTCGATCTTGGCAAGGCGCAGCTCCAGGCCCTGAATGGCCAATTTCTCGTCATCGACGACGATGGTGCGGATGGTCATGCGTTTATCATTCCTCTGCGCTCAGGCGTGCCCCCTGATGCATCGCTGGTCTCGCTCCCCGGCTCGACCTTGTGTTCATATGGTATCTCGACGATCACCTCAAACCCCCCGCCGGGAGGGGACGATATGTCGAAACGGTGGTCCGGGCCATAGGCCTGGGTGAGTCGTTCGCGTGTATTGGCCATGCCCACGCCGGTGGACGATGTCGCCTTGCTCGGCTTGGCCCCTGCCATGCCGGGGCCGGTATCGGCCACCGATATGCGAACGCGCGATCCCAGCAACTGCGCGCGCACGCGGATATCGGCGCCTTCTTCCTTCGGCGTCACGGCATATTTGATGGCGTTTTCGACCAGCGGTTGCAGCAATAGCGACGGAATCAGCGCGTCACAGGCTTCCTCGTCGATCTCAAAGGAGGGGCGCAGGCGATCCTCGAACCGCATCTTTTCGATATCGAGATAGAGCTTCAGCGTTTCCACTTCCTTCTCCAGCGTCACGCGCGCCGACGCTTCGTTGACGAGCGTAAATCGCAGGAAGGAGGACAGGCGGGACAGCATGGCATTGGCCGGCTCCGTCTGCTTCAGAAGCACCAGCGTGGAAATGCTGTTCAGCGTGTTGAACAGGAAATGCGGGTTGAGCTGGTATCGCAGCATGGTGAGCTGCGCGCTGGTGGCCTGCGCCTCCAGCCGGAAGAGCTGATCGGCCTGCTCCTCGGCGCGCACATAATAGTTGATCGCGAAGTAGAGCGCGGACCAGGCCGACAGCAGGATCCCATCGATGAACAGCTGCCCCACCAGCAGGCGGGCAAAATTGGTGTCAGAGACCGGATTGACGGTCTGAAACACCCAGGCATCTATAAAAGCATAGGCCCCGATCGCCGCGGAAAGACTGACGACCGAGGTGCCCCACAGCACCGCCGATTGCCGATCGAACACGACGCGGTAGATGCTGGAGAGAATGAGCGAAATCGAATAGCCGGTAATGGTCGATACGATGACGGGTACCAGAAAGCTCAGCGGCTGCCCGTTCGCGAGGCCCGTCGCTGCGCGAAACACGAGAATGCCCGCCCAGCCAGCCGAATGCAGGTTCCAGAAGGCCCGGTTCTTGTTGGAAAAGAACGGTTCGAAAGGAAGATCGACGATCGCCATCCCCCCTTCCCATAACGGCAAGTGCCGAGAGCCCCAACCGATTTAGCGTTCCCGCATCGACCGCTCATGCTAGAAACGGCACGGACGGACGCGGGGGAGCGCGATGGTATCTGCATTGAACGGTACGCAACAGTGAGCGCGAACGGGCTCTTGTGGCTGTTGCTTTTGCAGGCGGGCGCGCCGCCGGACGCACCTGCCCCACCCGATCGCCCCGCCAGCGATCACGCCGCGGACGAACTCAACGCCTTCGATCTCTCGCAGCTTCCCGAGCTACCGTCCGAAGTGACGGACAATGTCATCGTGGTGCGGGCCGATCCGGATCGATATCGGGTGGGCGGTCTCGATCTGCGGTTCGAAACGAACGACAAGGCCGAAATCGATCTCGGCAACGGGACGCGCGCCGCTGCGGAAGTGGAGGCCGAAACGATCGCGCCCGGCATCGTCAGCAAACGGATGATGCTGCGGCTGAAAATGCCTTTTTAAAAGTTTCCCGACACCGCCTTCAGATGGCAGCGAGCTTTTTCACCGCCTGGTTCTCGCCATCCCGGCCGCGCTCCCGCAATTCGCTCTCGTCGATCCAACAGAGGCCCTGATGGTCGATCTCCCGGTCATCATGCGCGCGGATGCTGACGGGCTTGATCGGGCGCCGGTCCCGCTCGTCGCACAGCACGGGGTTGGACGGCACGCCGGTCTCCCACCGCTCGCCCCACTGGCGCAGCGCAATCATGGCGGGCAGCAGGTCCAGCCCCTTGTCGGTAAGCTGGTAAATGATCTTGCGCCGATCGTCCGGTGACGGCGTGCGCTTCAGGATGCCCACCTCGACCAGTTTGGACAGACGGCCCGACAGAATGTTTCGCGCGATGCTGAGTTCGCTCAGAAATTCCTCGAAATGATGGACGCCGTTAAAGGACGCACGCAGGATCATGAACGACCAACGCTCGCCCACCGCTTCCAGCGCGGCGGGGAGCCCGCACTCGGCGATTTCGCGTAGCGGTTCGCGCAATTTGGCCATGATCTCTCCAATACTCGGGGCCACAGTAAACGGCTCTGCGGCGCATTATGCAAACGAATTTCCGAAAATAGGTTGCAAAGTAATACCCATTTATATAGGTAGTGATTCGCAACCTAACAAGGTGCCTCCCAAAGCTCGCAAGCGAAGGATCATCCCCATGCGAAACACCCTCTCCCAGATCGCTCCTCGCCTCGGCATGCTTGCCGGTGCGCTCGCCGTTTCCGCCACCCTTTTCACTGCCGCGCCGCAGGCTTACGCCGCGCAATCGGACGGCGCCTTCTACCGCGCAGAGCTGGTGCAGCCGGTCGAGGCCCGCCGCTCGGTCGTGCGCGATGCCATGTTCATGTGCAGCGGCACCGAATGCACCGGCACCAAGGCCAACAGCCGCGCCAACATCGTTTGCGCCTCGTTTGTGCGCGAATTCGGTGCCGTCGCCAGCTTCTCGGCCGAGGGCGAGGCGCTGGACGCCAAGGCGCTGGAAAAGTGCAACAGCCGCGCGAAGTAATTCGCCCCCGACGATCGGTGCCCGCCACCGACGATGAAATCAGCGCGCCGGACATCGCTCCGGCGCGCTTTTTTGTTGCATCGCGGCGTGGGCGCCTCATCTTGAGAAGCAATGCTGCGCCAATATGAACTGGTCGAGCGCGTGCGCGCTTATCATCCTTCCGTCGACGAGGACCGGCTCAACCGCGCCTACGTCTTTTCGGTCGCCAAGCATGGCAGCCAGAAGCGTGCAAGCGGCGATCCCTATTTCAGCCACCCGATCGAAGTGGCCGGTCTGATGACCGACCTGAAGCTGGACGAAGACACCATCATCACCGCTCTGCTCCACGACACGGTGGAGGACACACTGACCACGGTCGACGAGATCGGCGCGAAGTTCGGCGGAGACGTTGCAAGGTTAGTCGACGGCGTCACCAAGCTGTCCAAGATCGAAGCGCAGACCGAAGACGAGCGTGCCGCGGAGAACCTGCGCAAGTTCCTGCTCGCCATTTCGGACGATTTGCGCGTGCTGCTGGTGAAGCTGGCCGACCGGCTGCACAATATGCGCACGCTTCATTACATCGGTAAGGAAGACAAGCGCCGCCGCATCGCGCGCGAAACCATGGATATCTACGCGCCGCTTGCCGAGCGCGTGGGCATGTACGAATATATGCGCGAGATGCAGCTCCTCGCCTTTGAGCAGCTGGAGCCCGATGCCTATCGCACCATCACCGGCCGGCTCGAACAGATCCGCAAGGAAGGCGGCGACCAGCTGACCGCCGTCGCCAATTCCATCGCCTTCGCGCTCGAAGAAAAGGGCATCGAGGCCGATGTGGAGGGCCGCGAGAAACACCCCTACTCCATCTGGAAGAAGATGCAGGAGCGCCATGTCAGCTTCGAACAGCTGACCGACATCTATGCCTTCCGCATCATCACCAAGAACGTCGCCGACTGCTATCAGGCGCTGGGCTTGCTTCACAGCCGCTGGAAGATGGTGCCTGGGCGCTTCAAGGACTATATCTCCACGCCCAAGCGCAACGGCTATCAGTCGATCCACACCACGCTGATGTTCGACCGCAACCGCCGCGTCGAAGTGCAGATCCGCAGCGAGGACATGCACCGCGATAGCGAGTTCGGCCTGGCCGCGCATTGGGGCTATAAACAGCAGGAACAGCCCGACGGCCAAGCCGGATGGATCCGCGATCTCGTGGAAATTCTGGAGACCAGCCAGGATGCCGAGGAGCTGCTCGAGCATACCCGCATGGCGATGTATCAGGACAGGATCTTCGCCTTCACTCCCAAGGGTGCGCTCCACCAGTTGCCCAAGGGCGCGACGCCGATCGACTTCGCCTATGCCGTTCACACCGATCTGGGCGACCGGACCGTGGGCGCGAAGATCAACGGCCGCCACGTGCCGCTGCGCACGCCGATAGACAATGGCGACATGGTGGAAATCCTGAAGTCCGACAAGCAGGAGCCGCAGCCCAGCTGGCTCAGCTATGTCACCACCGGCAAAGCACGTGCCGCCATCCGCCGCTATGTCCGCCATCAGGAACGGGCCGAGCTGATTCAGCTGGGCCGGATGATGTATGAGGAAATCGTCGACCGTCTGCCCGCCAAGATCGGCAAGAAAGCGCTTTCCGCCGCCCTGGAGCGCCTGGATTACGATAGCGAGGACGATCTGATGCACGCCATCGGCATGCGCAAACTGTCCGACCGCGATCTGATCGAGGCGCTGATCCCGGGCCATAGCGAGGACTGGGCAGAGCGCGATTTTCCGGGGCAGGACCGCGCTATCTCCATCCGCGGACTGACGCCGGGCGTCGCCTATGAACTGGCCGATTGCTGTCTGCCGGTGCCCGGAGACCGCATCGTGGGCCTGCGCCGCGAAGGCACGCCGGTGGAGGTCCACGCGATCAACTGTGCCCGGCTTGCCGACGGTGTGGATGCGGACTGGATCGATCTGCGCTGGGGCGAGGGCAGCGAAGGGGCCGCGGCGCGCCTGCGCATCACGCTGCAGCATCGGCCCGGCGCGCTCGCCGAGGTCGCGGGGATCTTCGGGCTGCACAAGGCCAATATCCTGAACCTGCGCCTCACCGGTCGCGACGGTCCGTTCCAGACGTTCGAGATCGATCTGGAGGTGCATGACCTGCACCATCTCATGCGCATCATATCGGCGGTGCGCGCCTCCGACGTCGTTGCTCAGGCAGACCGCGTCTACGGCGACTAAGCGGTTTGGCGGATGCGCGTCAGCGGATCGTCTGGCGCAGATCCTTTCCATTGCCGCAGGCGATGCGGGCGGAACCGGTGGTGCGGATATCGCAGGAGGCGGGGCCGGTGATCGCGATGCTGCCCAAGCCATTGTTCATGATTTTGGCAAACTCCTCCACCTCGGCTGCGCTGTTGGCCGGTCCGCTATGGGTCAGGTCCAGCCGCTCCAGCACCAGGCCGGGCGCCAGCCAGCTGGCCGCGCCGTTCAGTTGCACATTGCCTTCGCGCACCATGCCCGTGTCCATCGCCACCGTTCCGGTACCCACCGCGCTTACGTAAAGCTGATCGGCGGTGACTTGTCCTATGTCGATGGTGCCATTGCCCGTCAGCATCACGCGTACGCTGCGATCATCCAACGCATCGGCGTTCACACGGCCATTGCCGCGCAGGATCAGCTGCGAAAGCTTGCGGGTCGACAAGCTCACCTGAAGCGGCCCCCCGTCCTTCACCTCTCCGCGGCCCGTCCGCACGGGTGAAAGAAGGCGGACGGTGAGCGTGGTGCCCGCGCGGCTGAACTGGACCCGATCAAGCTGCTCCTGCGCGCCCTCCGCGCTGGCGCCGGGCGAGGCTTCGGTCTTCACATCGACTGCGATATCGCCTTCCACCACCAGCCGCTCGAACCCACCCATGACGAAGCTGCGCTCCTTGGCAGCAGCAGGCGCAGCGGCAAGGGCGACGGCACAGAGCGTCAGCAGAAGGCGGATCGGCATGGTCTTGGTCCCGGAACGCGGCGTTGCCGGGATCATGGCCCAGTTCGATCAGGAGAGCAAAGGATTAGCCGCCGCAGTTCAGCTTGCCCGATCCCATCGAGGACAGATCACATTCGGCGGTGCCCAGCACGGTGACATCGCCCGAACCCATGATGCTGGCTTCTAC
This sequence comes from Novosphingopyxis iocasae, assembly GCF_014334095.1. Taxonomy (NCBI): domain Bacteria; kingdom Pseudomonadati; phylum Pseudomonadota; class Alphaproteobacteria; order Sphingomonadales; family Sphingorhabdaceae; genus Novosphingopyxis; species Novosphingopyxis iocasae. Next base: position 3,006,239 of record NZ_CP060495.1, on the reverse strand, counting down.
CCGGCCGTCCGAACGCAGGGTCACATCGCCCGAGCCCGCGATCGAGACGTCGTTAGTGTCGCTCATCAGCTTGCTCGCATCGACATTGCCCGATCCGGCGATCGAAATGTCCGAGCTGGCGGCCTTGCCCGCCAGCGTGATGTTGCCGGAGCCGGCCATGCTGACCTCGAGCTGGCTCGTCTGCACGTCCGCAACGCGGATGGTGCCCGATCCGGCATTGTTGATCTCCACGCCTGGCACGCGCATCGCGTCGACCTCGATCATGCCGGATCCCATGCCGTTCAGCGCCTTCAACGACGCGCCCGTGACGTAAATCGTGGCCTTGTCCTTGCCATCCCAACGATAACTGTCGCGACCGACCAGAAGATGACCGTCTTTCAGCTGATAGCGCAAATGGGAGAGCAGATCGGCGGGGGCGTCTGCCCGGATCGAGAAGCTGTCGCCGGTGGTGAACACCACGCGGTCCGGCCCCAGCGCGCCCAGCTCATCGAACGCCGCAACCATCGCGGCCTGCGCCGTGATGGGATTGGCATCGTCCAGCTCGCTCTTGGTCGCGCTTCGGACATCGTCCACCGCGTCGAATACCGAATAGCCGCAGGCGGAAACCGCCAGGCAGGAAGCCATGATCGGGGCGAGGAGCAGTTTGTTCATCGAACCATCCTTTGCTGTGTTAGTGCAGCAATACAATGCAGGGCAGCTCCCTGCAAGGATGGTTCGTCGATCGCTGAATGTCGCTCGCAGACAGAAAAAAGGGCGCCCGCAGACGCCCCTTCTTCGTTTCAGTTCGGCAAGCCGCCGGATCAGGCCTCTTCGGGCTGATCGTAATATTGCGGCGCAGCCTCGTTCAGGATGTCGAGAATCTTCTGCAACGCGGCGGGCTCATCCGTTTTTTCCATCGCGGCCAGTTCGCGCGCGAGGCGGCTGGAGGCGGCTTCGAAAATCTGGCGCTCGGAATAGCTCTGTTCGGGCTGATCGTCCGGACGGAACAAGTCGCGCGTCACTTCGGCGATCGACACGAGGTCGCCCGAATTGATCTTCGCTTCATATTCCTGCGCGCGGCGGCTCCACATGGTTCGCTTGACCTTGGGCTTGCCCTTCAGCGTTTCCATCGCCTGCTTCAACGTCTTGTCGCTGGAGAGCTTGCGCATGCCCACGCTCTCCGCCTTGTTGGTCGGAACGCGCAGCGTCATCTTTTCCTTCTCGAAGCGCAGCACATAGAGCTCGAGCTGCATCCCTGCGATTTCGTCATTCTGCAATTCGATCACACGGCCCACACCGTGCTTTGGGTAGACGACATAGTCGCCAACATCGAAGAGAACCGCATTGGAAGCCATAAACTAGCCTTTCGGGAGGGAACGGGAGAGGCGCGCCCCGGGCCGGGCGGCGTCGCCGAACGCTGGTCTGGAATGATTTTATAACCCTTACGGGGACCCATCACGGTTGGACGCACGATTACGCCATCCGTTACACATATCACTGTAACAGATTCGTTAGATTATTTCCAGCACCTGTTCGATTGGTACAGGTGCCGGGAAGAATTTCATTGGTGGCAGGCGATTACGCCGGAAGCTCAATCGCCCTCGCCCGGCTCCGGCGAGAAATATTTCTCGAACTTGCCCTCTTCGCCCTTATGCTCGTCCGCATCGGCGGGGGCTTCGCGGCTGACCGTGATGTTCGGCCATTCGGCGGAGAACTTGGTGTTGATCTCCAGCATCTTTTCGAGGCCGTCCTCGGTGTCGGGCAAAATGGCCTCAGCCGGGCATTCCGGCTCGCACACGCCACAATCGATGCACTCGCTGGGATTGATCACCAGCATGTTCTCGCCCTCATAGAAGCAATCGACCGGGCAGACCTCCACGCAGTCCATATATTTGCATTTGATGCAGTCTTCGGTGACGACGTAAGTCATGGCGCAACAGGCTCCGGATAGGCTTTAGGCTTCGTTTCGTCCTGCTATGGCGCGGCGGCCCTGCAAGTCAATCCTTGCCGCTGCGGCAAAGCGACTGATTTTCCTGCGCCGCCCCCAAAGCTAAAGTTCCTCATAGCAGGCACGCGCCTCTGCGGGCGGGCCGCGCCGCGCAGGCAGAGCGAGCACGCGCACAATCCGCACCGCATCGTTCAGCGGCAGCGCGATGACATCGCCCGCTTTCACGCAAGCGCTGGCGCGTTCGACATGACGGCCATTCAGGCGGACATGGCCCGCAGCGACGATCGCCTGAGCCTTGGCGCGGCTTTTGGACAGGCGGAGGAACCAGAGCAAGCGGTCGATCCGCAGCTCCGCCTCCACTCAGCGGCGGCCCGTGAGCGCCGCCAGCTGTTCGGCGAGCGCGCCCTGCGGCTGCTTGTCGCGCGGAGGGCCGTCATGACGCTTGCCCCTCGGCCCGCCGCGGGGCCCGTCACCCTTCGGCCCTTTGCCTTTGGACTTGTCGCCGGGCTTGCCGTGCCGGCGCGGCCCCTTGCGGTCCTGATCGCGCCCCGCCTTGGCAAGGCCGACCCAGCGATAGCGCAGCACAGGATAGCTCGGCGCGGGCGCAGGCTTGGCCGTCTCGCCTGCCGCATCGGTAGGCGCGGCGTCGGACGGCGCAGCTTCAGACGCCGCAGCTTCGGAGGGTTCGGGCACGCTGTCGGCGTTCTGCACCGCAGCGCTTTCGGGCGCTTCGGCAGTCGGAACGGCGCCCGCGGCATCCGGCTCTGCCAGCGGTGGTTCCGCAGGATCGCGTTCGGCGGGCTGAGTTTCAACATCGGGTGCTTCGACCGTGTCCGGCGCGGCGACCGGCTGCGGATTGGCGGGAGCCTCGGCAGTGGCCTCGTCACCCTGGGCGGTGCCCTCCGCCGCCTCTTCCTTGGGCTCGGCAGGCGGCAGGCGCCGGAAACCGGCGTCGCGCATCAGCATGTCGAAGCCTTTTTCGCTAAGGCCGAGCGAGGTGGGCAGCGCCAGATCGATATCGAAATCGCGCGCCTGGCCTCGCGCCTCATGCGCTTTCTTCGCCAGCCGCTCGACCAGATCGATCCGCAGATGCTCGGTGCCGAAGCGGCGGTAGCCCGCATTGCGGCAATCGCGCGCATTGGCAAAACGCCAGTCGGACAGATGCACCGCGCTTTCGGGCGGCAGCTCCGGCATCGGCTTGCCCGTCATCACGGCGTCCAGCGCGCTGCGCCAACGCGCCGCGCCCGGCTTCAACGCCAGGTGATGATAGATATCCAGCGCGCCGAAGACGATGCCCGCCTTGCGCGCGGCGGCCCGCTGATCCTTGTCGAGCGCATGGACGGCATCGGCCACATCGGCGCGCGCCGCCACTCCGCCCTGCTCGGCCAGCTGGATCGCGAGCGCACGGACGGGACCCGGCGCATGCGGGCTCTGCGAGAGCGTGAGCAGCGCGGTGACGCCGCCCAGATGCTTGTCGATCCGTGCGGTGAGCCAGGTTTCGGCCCGCGCGGTCACCGCGGCAAGATCCGATCCCTCCAGCCCGTTCAGCGCCTTGGCGGGCTTGAACACAGGCTGCAACAAAGTCTTGCCCGGCTCCAGCACGCCCAGTTCACCGCCGCGCCACATGACCGCGGGGCGCCCGTCCCCATTGGGTTCGAGCGTGAATTCACTATCGTCCGATGCGGCCAATTCGCCGGCTTTCTGCGTCATCAATCCTCCGAGATGCCGTTCCGCGGCCGCCAACAGCAGGCGGCTTTCGCTGGCCCGCGCATCGGCCGCCGGACGAAACCGGAAACCGTCGAGCGTGCCGATCTCTTCTCCATCAACCAGCACCGCGCCGCGTTCGTCAAGCGAAACGGGCAGCAATGAGGCATCCTTGCCCATCTTCCTGAGCAAAACCGAGGTGCGGCGATCGACGAAACGTTGCCGCAGCCGATCATGCAAAGCGTCCGACAGCTTCTGTTCCAGTTCGCGCGTGCGATCGGCCATTTCCTCGCGCGCCTCCACCCAGTCCGGGCGGTGCGCGATGTAGCTCCAGGTGCGCGTCGCCGCGATCTTCTGCGCCAGCGCCTCGACATCGCCGCGCATATCGTCGAGCCGCGCGATCTCCTGCGCCACTTTTGTGCGCGGCAGCCGTCCGGTTGCCAGATGCCGCCACAGGCGGGCCACGAAACGGGCATGATGTTCCGGCCCCACTTGCCGGAAATCGGGAAGCGAGGCCGCAGCCCACAATCGCCTCAGTCCCTTGTTTCCGCGCGCGGCGTCCATGACTTCGGGGATATCGGCGAGGCGCTTCAGCACCGCGAGGTCCACCGCCTCGGGCGCGGCGGACAGCACCGGATCGGCGGGCTTTGCTTCCAGATCGCCGATCAGCGTATCGATATTGGTGAAACGCGGATCGCTCTCGCGCCAGTAAAGCTTCTCCAGCGACTTGAAGCGATGTTCCTCGATCGCCTCGATCTCTTCAGGCGTGAATTCACCGCCCTTGCCGGTCAGAACGCCGAAGCTGCCATCGGTCTGGTGCCGTCCGGCGCGCCCGGCAATCTGCGCCATTTCCGGTACGGTGAGCCGCCGCCGCCGATGGCCGTCGAACTTGTGGAGCGAAGCGAAGGCGACGTGGCGCACGTCGAGGTTCAACCCCATCCCGATGGCGTCCGTCGCCACCAGATAATCGACCTCGCCCTCCTGAAACATGCGCACCTGCGCGTTGCGGGTGGAGGGACTGAGCGCGCCCATCACCACCGCCGCGCCGCCCGCGAAGCGCCGTAGCATTTCGGCCACGGCGTAGACTTCCTCCACTGAAAAAGCGACGATCGCGCTGCGCCGCGGAAGGCGCGAGAGTTTTTTCGCCCCGGCATAGCTCAGTGTCGAAAAGCGCGGGCGCGTGACGATCTCGGCTTCCGGCAGCAAATGCCGTACCAAAGGCCGTAGCGTTTCGGAGCCCAGAATCATCGTCTCCTCCCGCCCCCGCGCGCGCAGCAGCCGGTCGGTGAAGACATGGCCGCGCTCCGGATCGGCGCCGAGCTGCGCCTCGTCCAGCGCGACGAAGCCGAGTTCGCGGTCCAGCGGCATCGACTCCGCGGTGCACAGATACCAGCGCGCGTCCGGCGGCTCGATCTTCTCCTCGCCGGTGATCAGCGCGACGCGGTTCGCGCCCTTCATCGCACACACCCGGTCGTACACCTCGCGTGCCAGGAGGCGCAGCGGAAAACCGATCATGCCGGAAGAATGCGCCGTCAGCCGCTCGACCGCGAGATGGGTCTTGCCAGTATTGGTGGGACCGAGAACGGCGGTGATCGGGGAAAGGCTGGCCATGGCGCTGCCCCAAGATCGGAGGAAGCGCCGCGAAAAGCAAGCGGAGCGGTAAGCGATCCCTTCCCCGGACCCGTAGCCCTGAGCCTGTCGAAGGGCGTTTATCGATGACGCGTCGCGCATATCGGAAAGCCATCCTTCGACAGGCTCAGGAATTCGGCACGGGAGAAAGCACGGGTTCCAGCGATTCATCTTCCGGCGCGCACGACTTGTCGCTGAAAAGTCCCGATCCGCCGCCGTTTAAATTGACTTTAACCCTGTTCCGCCACAACCGGTGCCTCATTGGAGGCCGGGCGGCATGGGTGCCGTCCGCGAAAGGGTTTCGGGGTTGTTCAAGGGACGCGATGACTTTCCGGTCGGCGGAGCGGGCGCGGCGACGCTGTCGCTCAGCGGCGCGCTCGCCCCGACGGCACCCGCAGGCCATAAGTTTCGCGAGCGCGTGGCCGCGCTGCCGCTGTTCGAGCTTTCGGTCGACCTGGGCGAGGATATCGGTTCGCTGCGCTGGTGGCGCGGGGTCGCGACGCTGCTGCTGCTGATCGCCGGTGCCATCGCCCTGCGCCCCGCCTTCGAGCCGATCTACGGCATCCAGCCCGAAACGCTGAGCGGCGACGCCTTTCAGGAATCGCGCGCCTATATGATCGCGCCGCTGGCCTATGGCGGCGACACCGGCCGGCGCATGGCGGCAACCGATGCGGTGGTGCCGCTCGCTTCCAGCCCCGAACGGCCGCAGATCGACATGTCCGCAACGCTCGGTCGCGGCGACAGCTTCGAGCGCGTGCTTAAGCGCGCGGGCGTGGGCGGCGACGATGCCGCCAAGGTTGAGGCGATGGTGAGCCAGGCAATGACGCTGTCGGACATCGATCCGGGCACGCGGATCGATCTGGTGCTGGGTCGCCGCGCCTCTAAAACACAGCCCCGCCCGCTCGAAAACCTCGCTTTCCGTGCGCGCTTCGATCTCAACCTGGAAATCCAGCGCGTCGACGGCATGCTCCAACTGAAGCGCGAGCCGATCAAGGTGGACGATACGCCTCTGCGCGTGCGCGGCAGCGTGGGCGGATCGCTCTATCGCTCGGCCCGCGCCGCCGGTGCGCCCGCCGATGCAGTGCAGAAGTTCCTGCAGGTGATCGGCCAGCAGATGAGCATCGGCGCGATCCGCTCCTCTGACGAATTCGATCTCGTGCTCGACTATCGCCGCGCCGAAACCGGCGAGGTGGAGGTGGGCGATCTGCGCTACGCCGGCATTATCCGCGACGGCAAGGACAAGGTGCAGATGCTGCGCTGGACCAGCGGCGGATCGACGCAATGGTACGAAGCCTCCGGCGTCGGCCGTTCCAGCGGCGAAATGCTGCGCCCGGTCGGCGGCAAGGTCACCTCCGGCTATGGCCGCCGCTTCCATCCCGTGCTGGGCTATGCCCGCATGCACGCGGGCACCGATTTCCGCGCGCGCTACGGCGAGCCGATCTACGCCGCTGCCGATGGCCGCGTGACCTTCTCCGGCCGTCATGGCGGGCACGGCAATTATGTGAAGCTGCAGCATGCCGGCGGCATCGCCACGGGCTATGCGCATATGAGCCGCATCGCCGCGCGCAGCGGCCAGCGCGTGCGGCGCGGACAGATTATCGGTTATGTCGGCTCCACCGGCCTCTCCACCGGTCCGCATCTCCATTACGAGCTTTATAAAGGCGGCCGCACGGTGAACCCGCTCTCTGTGAAATATATCGAGCGTGCGCAGCTTTCGGGCCGGGAACTCGCAAGCTTCAAGGCGCTGCTGCGCCAACTGAAGTCGGTGAAGCCCGGCGCGGCGCTGGGCCAGTTCACCACCGCGCGCAGCCAGGCCGAGCCGGTGCGCGAGATTGATCGGCTGGAGCATAAAGGCGCCGCTTGAGGCCAGGCGGCCCGCGGGTTAAGCATCGCGCTTCACCCTGCCGAATGTTGAGGCACGCCGCGCGCACGCCGGCTGCCCGGAGAGCCTCCCATGCCGAACTACGCCTATCCCGCTACGCGCCTGCGCCGATCGCGCGCCCACAAGTGGAGCCGGGAAATGGCGCGGGAGAACCGGCTGCACTCGAGCAATCTAATCTGGCCGCTGTTCATCGCGAACGGCGAGGACGAAGAACCGGTGGGCAGCTTGCCCGGCGTCTCGCGCATTCCGGTTTCCGGTCTTGCCGACAAGGCGCGCGAGGCGATCGACCTCGGCATTCCCTGCCTCGCTCTCTTCCCGCACACGCCGCCCGAAAAGCGCAGCGACGATGGCGAGGAAGCCTCGAACCCTGACAATCTGATGTGTGCGGGCATCCGTGCGATCAAGGATGCGGTCGGCGACGATATCGGCGTGCTGACCGACGTCGCGCTCGATCCCTATACGAGCCACGGGCAGGACGGGCTGCTCGACGAGGCGGGCTACGTCGTGAACGACGCCACCGTCGATGCGCTGGTATCGCAGGCGCTGAACCAGGCCGCGGCAGGCAGCGACATCGTTGCGCCGTCCGACATGATGGACGGGCGCATCGGCGCGATCCGCGACGCGCTGGAGCAGGAGGGCCACGCCAATGTCCAGATCATGGCCTATGCCGCGAAATATGCCTCCGCCTTTTACGGGCCGTTCCGCGATGCCGTCGGCTCAGGCGGGCTGCTGAAGGGCGACAAGAAAAGCTATCAAATGGACCCGGCCAATGCCGGCGAGGCCATGCGCGAGATCGCACTCGACATCGCCGAAGGTGCGGACAGCGTGATGGTGAAGCCGGGCCTGCCCTATCTCGATATCGTGCGCATGGCCGCGGATCGGTTCGATCTGCCGGTCTACGCCTATATGGTGTCGGGCGAATATGCGATGATCGAGGCCATGGCCGCTGCCGGAGCGGGCGAGCGGGACGTGATCCTGATGGAGATCCTCACCGGCTTCGTGCGGGCGGGTGCCAGCGGCGTGCTAAGCTATCACGCCCCCGTGGCTGCGCGGCTGCTGGCGAAGTGATCGCGGCCTACACTATTGATCCGTACGGACTGCGCTTGTCGAATCTCAGGCCGAACGGAACGTAGCAAACCAACATGGCTACCCTCGCCTCCTCATCTGCACCCACGGCGCTGGCGGGCAAGCGCTGGCTGTTCGTCGTCACGATCCTGACGGGCAGCTTCCTGCTGTTCCTGGTCCAGCCGATGCTGGCGCGCATGGCGCTGCCGCGCCTTGGCGGTGCGCCCGCCGTGTGGAACAGCGCGATGCTGGTCTATCAGGCGCTGCTCCTGGCGGGTTATGCCTATGCGCACCGGATCGCGGCGCTGCGGCGACGCACGCAGGCGGCCATCCATGTCGGGCTGTTCGCGCTCGCGATGCTGTGGCTACCGGTGGGCCTTGCCGGATTTCAACCGCCGAGCGATGGATCGACCGCTTTGTGGGTGCCCTGGCTGCTGCTCGCTTCGATCGGTCCGCTGTTCTTCATGGTGTCCGCGCAGGCCCCGCTGATGCAGCGCTGGTATGCACTGTCGGGACAGGAGGGCGAGCCTTATGCCCTCTACGCCGCCTCCAATTTCGGCAGTTTTGCCGGGCTCCTCGCCTATCCCTTGCTGGTGGAGCCGTTCCTCACGCTCAATTCGCAAAGCTTCCTCTGGTCGCTGCTCTATGGCGCGCTGCTGCTGCTGGTGGCGGCCTGCGGCTGGGCGCTGGTGCAGGCGACGCCGCTGGACCGCCCGGAGCGGGAGCGGAGCGAAGCGGAAGAGACGCCGGCGCCCTCATTGCGCGACAAGCTGCGCTGGGTGCTGCTGGCCGCCATCCCCTCCGGCCTCATGCTGTCGACGACGACGCATCTCACCACCGATCTCGTCGCCATGCCCCTGATCTGGGCGATCCCGCTCGGCCTCTATCTCCTCAGCTTTACCGTCGCCTTCGCCACCCGCCGCGCGCCGACGCGGATCATCACGCTTCTGACGCCCTCGATCCTGCTGATCTGCGGTGCCCTCGCCTTCATGACGCCGGGCAATGCAGTGCTCGTGCAGCTCGGCTCCAGCCTCGTGATGCTGTTCGCCGTTGCCGTCGCCTTGCATGGCGAGATGTACCGCACCCGGCCCGCGCCCGAGCATCTGACCGGCTTCTATCTGATGATGTCGGTCGGCGGCGCACTTGGCGGGCTGTTCTGCGCGCTGATCGCGCCGCTCGTCTTCGACTGGACCTGGGAGCATCCGATCCTGATCCTGGCTGCTGCGGCCCTGATCCCGCAGCAACGCCTGTTCTCGATCGGCGAGGAAGAGGTTTTTGGAGAGGCCGGCATGCGCCGTGTCGCCATCGCGATCGGCCTGCTCGCTTTGGCCGTGGCGCTCTACATCGCGCTGAAGGTGGACCTCGAAATGGGGCCGCTGCGGATCATCCTGCTCGGTATCATCCTGGCGCTGGGCGCGCTCGTGATCGGCCAGCGCATCGGCTATGTGATGGTGGTGGCCGCGCTGCTGTTCGCCAATGGCGGCTATTACAACGCGGCGCTGAGCTGGAGCGACTTGCGCACCCGCAGCTATTTCGGCGTCTACAGCGTCAACGCCGCGCAAGGCGGGCGCCTGCGCTGGCTATCGCACGGCACCACCATGCACGGCATGCAGCTGACGGATCAGCCCACCCGGCCGATCAGCTATTATGGCATGACCTCCGGGGTGGGGCAGGCCATGACGCAGGCACCATCGCTTTACGGGCGGAACGCCTCGATCGGGGTGGTCGGCCTCGGCACCGGCACGCTCAGTTGCTACAAGCGCCCCGGCCAGAATTGGCAGTTCTTCGAAATCGATCCGACGGTGATCAGCCTATCCCGCAACGGCGGATATTTCAGCTATATCGATCGCTGCGCGCCCGACGTGCCGATCCGTTTGGGCGATGCGCGGCTCACCATCGCCAAAGCGCCGCCGGGCAGCATCGACATCCTGGCCATCGACGCCTTTTCCTCGGACGCGATCCCCGTTCATCTGCTGACGCGCGAGGCGTTCGATGCCTATGCCCGCGCGCTGTCGAAAGACGGCATGCTGCTGATCCATATTTCCAACCGCTATATCGATCTGGAGCCGGTGCTGGAGAAGGAAGCCGCGGCGCGCGGCTGGGCCATCGCCAAGCGCTGGGATTATATCGGCCCCGAGCTGGAAGGGGACGGCCTGCGCACCTCGCAATGGGTGGCCATCAGCCCGAGCAAGGCCAAGCTTGCCGAGTTGACCGGCCCGCTAAAAACCGGCGATCCGCGCAGCTTCGCGACGCCCGCCTGGTCGCCCGTCGAAGGGCGCGAAGATTTCACCCGCTGGACCGACGACTTCGCCTCGGTCCTGCCGCTGATGCATTTGTGGAGATGAGCATGAGAGACGACGTCACCATCGCCGAAGTAAACGGCAAGGCCCCGCGCATTCACGACAGCGCCTTCATCGCCCCGGGCACCCGCATCATCGGCGATGTCGAGATCGGCCCGCAGGTGAGCATATGGTACAATTGCGTGCTGCGCGCCGACGTCAGCCGCATCGTCATCGGCGCGCGCTCCAATGTGCAGGACGGCAGCGTGGTGCATTGCGACGGGCCGATGCCGGGCCATCCGGACGGCTTCCCCACGCTGATCGGCGAAGACGTGCTGATCGGCCATATGGCGATGGTGCATGGCTGCGTGCTGAAAGCGCGCGCGTTCGTTGGGCTGGGCGCCATCGTGATGGACGGCTGCGTGATCGAGAGCGACGCGATGCTGGGCGCGGGCGCGCTGCTGCCCGAAGGCAAGCATATCGGTGAAGGCGAACTCTGGGTCGGTCGGCCCGCGAAGAAGGTGCGTGACCTGACCGACGAAGCAAAAGCGGGCATGCGCGCAGGCGTGGCGCATTATGTCGAGAACGGGAAAATGCACAAAAACGCGCTGGGCGGCTGAACCGCGCATATATTTTCCGTCGCTTCCATTCGGGCTGATCTTGTCGAAGCCCGGCGCAAGCGATTATCGAATAGCGTCGCGCACTTTTCAGGAGCATCCCATGAAGGCCACCATCTGGCACAACCCCAAATGCGGCACATCGCGCAAGACGCTTGCGATCCTTGAGGAAACGCCGGACGTGGAGCTGACCGTCGTGCGCTATCTCGACGAGGGCTGGGAGCGGGCTACGCTGGAGCGTCTGTTCGAGAAAGCCGGGCTGACGCCGCGAGAGGCACTGCGCGTGCGCGGCTCGCCCGCCGAGGAACTTGGTCTGACCGACGAAAGCGCGAGCGATGACGCCATTCTGAAAGCGATGACCGAGCATCCGATCCTGGTCGAGCGCCCCTTCGTGGAAACGGACAAGGGCGCTGCGCTCTGCCGGCCGCAGGAAAAGGTCCGCGATCTGCTCTGACGGCAGAGGCGTAAGACGCGATCAGGCGACGTCCGAATCGCGCTGGTGGAACAGCGCGAGTGCATCCTCGAAGCCCATCGGGCGGCCGAAATAATAGCCCTGGATTTTCGAGCAGCCGAGCTGCTGGATCATGCGCAGCTCTTCCTCATTTTCCACGCCTTCCGCGGTGGTCGCCATGCCGAGGCTGTCCGCCAGCGCTACCACGGCGCGGATGATGGCGATGCTTTCAGGCACGTTCTTGGCCGCGCCCTGCACGAAGCTGCGATCCACCTTGATGGTGTCGAAGCGCGTCTTGCGCAGATAGCCGAGCGACGAATAGCCCGTCCCGAAATCGTCGAGCGATAGCTTGATGCCGAGATCGTTGACCTCGCTCAGCATCTTTTCGGCCATGCCGCCGCGCACGAAGATGCTCTCCGTCACCTCGATCTCCAAGCGCCGCTTGGGCAGCCCGCTTTGTTCCAGAGCGGAGCTGATCGTTTCGATGAAACCCGGGGTCGTCAGCTGATCCGCCGATACATTGACCGCCACCTTCACCATGTCCGGCCACTGCGCCGCATCGCGGCAGGCCTGTTCCAGAACCCATGCGCCTATCGGTGCGATCAACCGCGCCTCTTCGGCCAGCGGCACGAATTTGGCGGGGGAAACGGGTCCGAATTTCTGACTGTTCCAGCGCAAGAGCGCTTCGAAGCCGGTGACGGTATAATCCTCGGCATCCACCACCGGCTGATATTGCAGATGCAATTCGCCCCGTTCGAGCGCCTGGCGCAGTTCGATCTCCATCACGCGGCGCTCTTCGGCGTCGGCGTGGAGGCTCGGCTGGTACAGCGTATGACTTCCGCCGCCCGCGTCCTTGGAGCGATAGAGCGCCAGATCAGCGCTGCGCATCAGCATCTCGACCGTCTTGCCGTCGCGCGGGCCGATCGCGGTGCCAATGCTGGCGCCGATGAACAACGTGTGCTGGTCCACCTCATAAGGTTTGGACAAGGTCGCGATAATGCGATCCGCCAGGCGCGTGATGTAGGCGCTATCGCTGCCATCCTTGACGACAACCGCGAACTCGTCCCCGCCCAGGCGGCCGCAAAGCTCGTTATCGCTCATGATCGACTGCAGGCGTTTGGAAACACGGCCGAGCAGCCTGTCACCCACCGGATGGCCGAGCGTATCGTTGACCGCCTTGAACCGGTCCAGATCGATCATCAGGAAGCAGCAGCGCGAACGCCATTTGTCCGCATCGCGCATTGCTTCGCCCAGCGCCTCGGTCAGCTGCAGGCGGTTGGGCAGGCCCGTCAGAGTGTCGAACCGGGCTAGATGCGAGATTTTCTTCTGGCTTTCCTGCTGCGCGGTAACGTCCGAACCCACGCCGCGAAACCCAAGGAAACTGCCATCCTCTCCCAGCCGCGGCGATGCCGAAAGCTCCCACCACAATTGCCGATCGTCGATCATGACCGGCACCAGCAGGTCGCTGAACGCCTCGCGCTTGTTCAATTTTTCGGCAAGTAGATGCAGCGCGGGCGGAAAATCGCCGCTCTCCCACGCTTCGCCGGCCACAAGCTGAAGGAAGGGGAGGCCGTCAATATCCGAGGCGTCCCGCCCCAGCGCATAGGCAAAGCGCGGGCTCACACGCGATACGCGGCGCGCGGTATCGGTCTGCCACAGCCAGTCGGCCCCGCTGTCTTCGAATTCGCGCAGCAGCAGGCTTACCGTCTCGCTCTTTTCCAAAAGTATCAGCCGCGCGAGATGCTCGCCGACATGATTGCGCGCCGAATTAAGGGCTGCGAAAATCAGCAGCACCGTGACGCCCAGACTGGAAGCTGCGATTACGACCTGCTCGGCCAGAAAAAAGGCCGCGCAGGCGCTCATTCCGGTGACCGAGACGAAGATGATGGTGGACAGCGGTACCGTCGCCATCATCGTGGCAGAGCCCACCATCAGCGTGAGCAAGACTGCATAAGCGAGAATCAGGTCCCGCGATGACCCTTCTAGGCCGCAATAGATCAGTAGTGCCCCCCAGAGCACGGCAGGCCCGATGGCGCGAAGCTGGACAGACTGCAATTCGCGCAGGCTCACCGTCTTCCGACCGATAAAGTCTCCGCGCATATTGGCGCGGTAGACGTGCAACTGCAAAAAGATCACTGCCAGCGACCACCCCCCCAGGATCAGGAGATCATGGTCGGCAAAGAACAGCAGGTCGATGACGAGCATCGTACCGAGGCTGGCGATCAGACGCATCAGCGACTTATCGCGCAGATTTTCCAGCTGGATCGCGCGCACATGGCCCCAGTCCATCGTACCGGACCGGTTCAGGCCCAGCAGCGCCATGAACGGCACGCGATCGGGGTGCGGCGATGGAGAGATCAGTTCAGTCACGGGGAGCTGTGTACCCCGCGATGGTTACTCAAAGGTAAGCCAACACCCGATCAGCCGTGAAATGCGAAAAATGACCCGCGCGCTTCAGGCCGCAATCGAATAAGGCTGTATTTCGCCCGAAAGATAAAGGTTGCGTGCCTTGGCCCGGCTCAGCTTGCCCGAACTTGTGCGCGGCAACGTGCGCGGAGGCACAAGCTCCACCACGCAGTTCATACCGATGACCGAACGGACCTTTTCGCGGATCGCATCGCGCAGGCGCGCACGCTCGGCATCGTCGGAGGTGCGGCACTGCACCAGAACCGCAGGCGTTTCCTCGCCACCGGGCGTGGTGATCGCGAAGGCCGCGATGTCTCCGGCCTTGAACCCGGCAAGCTGTTCCACCGCCCATTCGATGTCCTGCGGCCAGTGGTTCTTGCCGTTGATGATGATCATGTCCTTGGCGCGGCCGACGATATAAACGTAACCTGCGGACACATAGCCCATGTCGCCCGTATCGAGCCAGCCGCCGACCATGCAGGCGTCGGTCGCCTCCTCATCGCGGAAATAGCCTTCCATGACGGAAGACCCACGGCACCAGACCTTACCGACCGAGCGCTCAGGCAGCACTTCGCCGCTGTCGGAGCGGATTTCGACTTCCATGCCCAGCACGGGTTTGCCGCAATTGACGATGGAACGGAACCGCTTGGGCCGACCGTCCTCACCGCTTTCGCCGCTGAGCTCGGTCTCCTCGACCAGCTCCACCACAATGCCCTCGCCCGGCGGCATGATGGATACCGCCAAGGTCGCTTCGGCAAGGCCGTAGCTCGGCAGGAAAGATTTGGAGTTGAAGCCGGCGGGCGCGAACGCATCCGTGAAAGCCTGCATCACATCCGGGCGGATCATGTCCGCGCCGTTGCCCGCCACGCGCCAGCGCGCGAGATTGAAGCGTTCGGATACCTTGGACTGGCTGCCGATGCGACGCGCGCAGATGTCATAGCCGAAGGTGGGCGAATAACTCAGCACCGTGCCGTCCGCCGCGGAAATCATGTCCAGCCAGGCGAGCGGGCGACGGGCGAAATCTTCCGTCTTCAGATAATCGGTGGAAACCTGATTGGCGACCGGCGAGAGGAAGCAGCCGACCAGACCCATGTCATGATACCAGGGAAGCCAGGAAACGCAGCGGTCCGCAGGCTCCAGCTTCATGCCATGGCCGTGCGCCGCCAGATTGCTAAGCACGGCCTTGTGCGAAACGGCAACGCCGTGCGGAAAGCGCGTCGAGCCGCTGGAATATTGCAGATAGGCAATGTCGTCCGGACCGGCCTCGGGCAGCGGATCGCTGCTTTCCGCGGCACCGGCGAAATCTTCCCAGCTCATGCTCTTGAAGCCGCACAGATCGGCCGCAGCGCCCGCCATCTCGCCAAGCTCTGCAGGGTAAAGCAGGATCGCCGGATCGCAGCTCTTCAGCTGAACCGAAAGCTGGTCCACATAATGATCGCGCCCGCCGAAGCTGGTGGGCAAGGGCAGCGGCACCGGCCAGGCACCGGCATAGATGGCGCCAAAAAACAGTGCGGCAAAATCGGCCCCGGTCTCGGCGATCAGGGCCACCCGGTCCTTAGGCTTCACTCCGGCAGCGATCAGGCGCCGCGCAGCCGCCAACGCATCCTCCCGCAGATCGCGATAGGGATAAGGCCGCGCGAGCTTTCCGCGCATGTCGTGAAAATTCAGCCCGCGCACACCGCTCGCCGCGTAATCCAGAGCCCCTCCCAGCGTATCGAAATCGGAGAAGCGTCGCTCCAGATCGTCCCGCGTGGGGGTGGAAACCAGTTCATTCATATGTATCTCAACCTTCGATCGACCTCCCCCGAACACGGGTTCAGCCTCCCCTCCACGCGCGTACGGCGGGACGTCGCGAGCATAAAAGCGTTCCATGCACCGCTACATGGCGGGGTTACAAGTTCAAAATCCGGCCCGCTTATGGCAGGAAGGTGGCGTGCGTAACAATCTGCAATCGTCCGAGCGCCGCCGCAAGCCACTCCGGCCGCTGGACGAAGAGCGCCTGCGGGAGCTCGCGATACGCTATGTCGGGCGCTACGCAACCTCCCGTCACAAGCTCGGCTCCTATCTTGCGCGCAAATTGCGCGAACGCGGGTGGGAGGATGAAGGCACACCCGATATCGATGCGCTCGTTTCAAAAATGGACGAACTCGGCTTCGTCGACGACGAGATCTATGCCGGCATGAAGGCGCGCTCCCTCACCGCGCGCGGCTATGGCGTACGGCGGGTGGGCGAAGCGCTATATGCCGCGGGAATAGAAGAGCAGGACCGGGCCGCGGCGGAGGAAGAAGCGCGCGCCGCCGCCTTCGACAGCGCCCGCCGCTTCGCGCGCAAGCGCCGCATAGGTCCGTTCGCCGCCGAAGCGGCCGATCCGGACCGGCGACAGAAGCAGATCGCCGCCTTTCTGCGCGCCGGACATGAGCTGCGACTGGCACGATTGTTCGTCGAGTCGCCACCGGGATCCGAACCGGATCCGTATGAATAAGCACCGGGATTGCGTTACGGAAACCGTTGCTTTCGGACGCTAATCCTTAAATTTCTCGCTGATCTGAGGATTTCATGGTAGGCGCATAAAACTAAACAAATGTCAGTCGCCGGCTGACTTTGTGGTCCTTACCGCGCAGGCGGTCAGGCACCGGGTAATGGGGAATGACCAGAGGAGCGTGCGTGATGCCGCTGGAAAGCAGACCGGCCGATATGGATCATCCTGCGGATGCCAATGACAACCAGCCGGGTGGAACCACCCAGATGCTTCGCGCAAGCGGGCAGATCAAATGGTTCGACCGCCGGCGCGGCTTCGGCTTTATCATTCCCGACGACGGCAGCGACGACATCCTGATCCATTGCTCGACGATCGAGCCGCATGGGCGCCGCGATCTTCCCGAAGGCTGCGACGTTGAATGCACATTTCGCGACGGCCCCAAGGGCCGCCATGTTGTCGAACTCATTTCCTTCGATCCGGAATGCGCCGAAGAGAGCGACCGCGCCCACCGTCATCACGAACACCGCCTGCACGCCATCGACAGCGACGACAGCTTTATCTCGGCTACGGTAAAATGGTTCAGCCGGGTGCGCGGCTATGGCTTCCTCGAATCGCCCGACGTGGCGGATGACATTTTCCTTCACATGGAGACCCTGCGCGAGGCGGGCATGGGCCCGGCCAGCCCGGACGACCGGCTGATGGTGCAGATTGGCGAGGGCAAGAAAGGTCCACTCGCCGTGACCGTGCGGCAGGATCACCGGGTCTGATCGCTCCGATGCGCGGGCCGATCGCTCTCGCCGGCGCGCTGGCGCTCCTGGCCGCCTGCACGCAGGGCGCACCGGGCGATCAGCAAGACGCTGCACAAAACGGTGGCGATGCAACCTGCGCGCCTGGTACGTCTGCAGACGCTTCCGAGGCGGGTCTCCGGCAGGTCCAGCTGTGTATCCAGAGCGGCGGCAAGGCACTTCCCTTCACCGTGGAAGTGGCCGAAACGCCCGAACAACAGGCCCGCGGGCTGATGTTCCGCACCGATCTGGCGAGCGACCGGGGCATGCTCTTCCCCTTCCCGCGCGAACGTGTGGCCAGCTTCTGGATGAAGAACACGGTCATCCCGCTCGACCTCCTTTTCATCCGGCGCGACGGGACGATCGAGAGCATTGCCGCCAATGCCGTGCCTTATGATGAAAGCCCGCACGCATCGGGCGAGCCGGTGATCGCAGTGCTCGAACTGGCGGGCGGACGGGCGGCCGCTCTCGGCATCGCGCCGGGCGATACGGTGCGCTGGGCCGCGAACGAGGACTGATCGGCACCGCCGCCCGCGAAACCTTGTACACCCCTGCACGGACCATTCCCCATTGCGCCAGCGGCCCGCTCCGCTTAATCGGCTAACCCATGTCCTTTCTCGGCAAAATCTTCACCTGGTGGAACGGTGCCACCATCGGCACGGCGATCTACAATGCCCGCCACGGTTCTCGCGTCGGTGAGGACCATCTGGGCAATGTCTATTTTCGCAAGGAAGCAAAAGAGGGCCAGCCCGAACGGCGCTGGGTCATCTACAATGGCGCGAACGACGCCAGCCGCGTGCCGCCCGAATGGCATGGCTGGCTGCACGGCACCTATGATGAAGAGCCGGAAAGCTTTCTGCCGCCTGCGCGCATCTGGGAAAAGGAGCCGACCGGCAACCTGACCGGCACGGACCGCGCCTATCGTCCGGCCGGCGCGCTGGAACGTGGCGGCAAGCGTGCGCGTGCCACCGGCGATTATGAGGCATGGACGCCCGGCGACGCATGAGGCGCGCAGCCGCCTTCGGCGCCCCGGCCTTGGTCCTCGGCGCGGCCGCCCTGCTTTCCGGCTGCGGCAATAATGAGGACCAGCTTCCGCAGCCGCGCGCTTCCGCCACGGTCGAGGCTGCCAAAGGCAATCTCGGCGTGGAACCGGTGACCGAGGGGATCGGCACCCCGATGGCCGAGCGCGTCGCGGTGATCGGCTTCCTGAACAAGCGTAACGGCAAATCCCAGGATTACGAACTGAAGCCGGGCGAATCGGTGCGCATCGGCAATCAGGTGATCATTCGCCTGCGCGCCTGCGAGAAGACCGCGCCGTGGGAAACCTATGCGGATGCCGGGGGCTTCGTGCAGCTTTTCGTGAATGCCAAACGCAGCGGCCAGAACGGACCGGATCAGTTCAAGCGCGTTTTTTCCGGCTGGCTTTTCAAGAACCATCCGGCGGCCAATTTGGTCGAAAGCGGCCTCTACGACGTTTGGGTCAAGGATTGCAGAATGAGTTTTCCGGGCGAGGATGCCGAACTGGACGGCGTCACCACCGAAAGCCCATCCGGTGCCAATAGCCGGTCAAGCGAAGACCAGTCGCCCACGGTCGAGGAAGCGCCGGATGATGCCGAGATGCCGGGCACGGGCGGCGCCGACACCGCCGCCTGAGCGGCTCCGCCAGCCGCGCCGATGGCCGCCCGCGGATCGCGCGGCACCGCTTTGGCCAGAAGCGATAGATAGGCCTGCTGGCTGATCTCCACCGCGCCGAGGCTTTTCAGGTGATCGGTCATGAACTGGCAGTCGAGCAGCCGGAAGCCGCCGACGCGAAGCCGCGCAACCAGCCAGGCGAGCGCCACCTTGGACGCATCCGTTGCCCTACTGAACATGCTCTCACCGAAAAAGGCCCGGCCGAGTGCGAGGCCGTAAAGCCCACCAACTAGCTCGCCGTTCCGCCAGCATTCGACGCTATGGGCCAGCCCCTGAGCGTGCATGGCGGTGAAGGCGCTCTCGATCTCCGCATTGATCCATGTCTCGCGGCGGTCGGCGGCGCTTTCAGCGCACATCGCAATCACCTGCGGGAAGGCCCTGTCCGTAGTTACCGTGAACCGGTCCTGCCGGATCACTTTCCTGAGCGACCCCGACAGTTTCAGACCATCGAGCGGAATGATGGCGCGCCGTTCCGGCTCGATCCAGAAGGTTTCCGGATCGTCGCGCGCATCGGACATCGGGAAGACGCCGTTCGCATAGGCCATGACGAGAAGTTCGAGGTCGAGCGCCATCGCGCCGTCTTATAGCGCCCGCCGCGCGCAGCACCAGTGGAGCAGCCAGCGGATAGGCAATCGGCAACCTTCACCCTTGCCCTTCCCCCCGCCCCCGGCTAAGCGGTGCGCCTTCCGGCGATAGGAGTGTAGCTCAGCTGGTAGAGCGTCGGTCTCCAAAACCGAATGCCGGGGGTTCGAATCCCTCCACTCCTGCCACCGCCCGGACTTTCCCGATCCTGTACGCCGCCGCGAAGCCTTGCCATCGGCCCCCGCGCGCGCTAAAGGGCTGGCTCTTCCGACATGCGGGCCTATATCGCTCCGGACAAAGCGTCCCGGAGCGATCCCGCTTACCGGCAAGACACGAAATGACTGAGGCGAACGAGGCTATGGCCAAGACCAATCCCGGAGAGTTCTTCCGCCAGGTGCGCACCGAGGTGTCGAAGGTCGTCTGGCCGACGCGCCAGGAGACGACGCAGACGGCGATCATGGTGCTGATCATGACGGCGATTCTCGCGGTGTTCTTCACCAGCGTCGATGCGATCTTCAACGCGATCGTGAACTTCCTGCTGTCGCTCGCCGGCTGAACGAGAAAGATTTTAGACCCGATGCAACGCTGGTACATCATCCACGCCTATTCCGGTTTCGAGAACAAGGTGCGCGACGCGATCATCGCGGAAGCCGAGCGCCTCGGCCTGTCGCAGCTGGTCGAGTCGGTCGAAGTGCCGACCGAAACCGTGACCGAGGTTCGCCGCGGCAAGAAGGTTCAGTCCGAACGCAAGTTCTTCCCCGGATATGTGTTGGCGAAGCTGGAGATGACGGATGATGTCTATCACGTCGTCAAGAACACGCCGAAGGTAACCGGCTTTTTGGGCGCGACCAAGCCGCAGCCAATCAGCGAAAGCGAAGCCGCGCGCATCCTCAACACCAAGGAGGAAGCCGCCAACGCACCGAAGAAGAAGGTCTCGGTCGATTACGAGATCGGCGATCAGGTCAAGGTTCTCGACGGTCCGTTCGCCAGCTTCAACGGCGTGGTGGAAGAGCTGGATTTCGAAAAGAACCGCGTGAAAGTGTCGGTTTCGATCTTCGGCCGTGCCACGCCGGTGGAACTCGATTTCGAACAGGTCGAACTCGCGAAATAAGCTTTCCGGCTATTGCCGGACGGGCGCATGCGCTAAGGGCGCGCGCTTCCAAGAATTCCCTCTCCTTCACGGGGCGGGTGTACCGCGCGGGAGGCAGGTGATGATCTGCCGCTAGTACCGCTTAGTTGATCGGGCTCGTCACTGCGCGCCCGGTAGAATGAAAGGAGGCCATCATGGCCAAGAAAGTAACGGGTTTCATCAACCTGCAGGTGCCCGCGGGCGCCGCCAATCCCTCCCCGCCGATCGGCCCTGCGCTCGGTCAGCGCGGCGTCAACATCATGGAATTCTGCAAGGCGTTCAACGCCGCCACGCAGGAACTTGAAAAGGGCATGCCGATCCCGACCAAGATCACGGTCTACGCGGATCGCAGCTTCACCTTCATCACGAAGACGCCCCCGGCGAGCTTCCTGATCAAGAAGGCCGCCAATCTGAAGAAGGGCTCCGGCACCACCGGCAAGGGCTTCATCGGCAAGATCAAGCGCAGCCAGCTGCAGGAAATCGCCGAAACGAAGTTCAAGGATCTGAACGCGAACGACATCGAAGCGGCAACCAAGATCATCGAGGGCTCCGCTACGTCGATGGGCCTCGAAGTGGTGGAGGGCTGAGATAATGGCAAAGCAGACGAAGAAGCAGAAGGCCCTTGAGGGCAAGGTCGATGCCGAGAAGCTCTACGGCGTCGATGAAGCGATCGCGCTGGTGAAGGAACTCGCCACCGCCAAGTTCGACGAGTCGGTCGAGGTCGCCATGAACCTGGGCGTCGATCCGCGTCACGCAGACCAGATGGTTCGCGGCATGGTCTCGCTCCCCGCCGGCACCGGCAAGGAGATGAAGGTTGCCGTGTTCGCGCGCGGCGACAAGGCCGAAGCGGCCACCGCAGCGGGTGCCGACAAGGTTGGCGCCGAAGACCTGATGGAAGACATGCAGGCCGGTAATCTCGACTATGACCGCGTCATCGCGACGCCGGACATGATGGGCGTCGTCGGCCGCCTCGGTAAGGTGCTGGGTCCCAAGGGCCTGATGCCGAACCCGAAGCTTGGCACCGTCACCCCCGATGTCGAGGGCGCCGTGAAGGCCGCCAAGGCCGGTCAGGTGCAGTTCCGCGTGGAAAAGGCCGGCATCATCCACGGTTCGCTGGGCAAGACCAGCTTCCCCGATGCCGAGCTGCGCAAGAACTTCGACGCGTTCACCGACGCGATCGCCAAGGCCAAGCCGAGCGGCTCCAAGGGCAAATATGTCCGCAAGGTCTCGCTCAGCAGCAGCATGGGCCCGGGCGTGAAGGTCGATCTGGCCGACGTCCCCGGCGCATAAGCGCCAAACCGATCTGAGATCGAAAAGAGGCCGGGCGGCGACGCCCGGCCTTCTTCATATCAGGTGTCTGCGGAATCCATCAGATAGGCCTTGTTCTTCAGTGCCTCGTCGTCGAGCGCGCGCACCAGAACCGCCGCCACGTCGCCCCGCGCCGCTTTGCCCTCGATATCGACGTCTTCGCCCATGCGGATGTCCCGGCTGCCGTCTTCCTTCGTCAGCGTCACCGGGCGGACGATGGAATATGTCAGGCTCGATGCTTTCAGATGCTCGTCCGCCGCGTGCTTGGCCTGCAGATAATGGTACAGCTTGGAGTCCGGATCGGGTTTCTCCGCACCGCGCGAGCTCAGCATCACGAAGCGTTTCACGTCCGCCGCCTTCGCGGAGTCGATCAAGGCGATCGCACCGTCGCGGTCCACCTTGTCGGTCATTTCGGCGCTGGTGCTGCCGCCCGATCCGGCGGCGAAAATTACCGCGTCCATGCCCTTGCAGACATCGTCCGCCAGATCGGTGAGATCGCCGTCGCGCGTTTCACAGCCATCGGCGAGCACCGAGGTATCGGAGCTATCGCGGACGAGCGCGACGGGCTGGTGACCGGCATCGAGCAACTGGCGGACGACGCGCTGGCCGGTAAGGCCGGTGGCACCGGCGATGAGAACTTTCATGGGATTTTCCTGTGCTGGGAGAGACAAATGGAGGACGCATGGGTGGGCCCGCCGTTCCACCGGCTGGCTTAGCAGTCGTCCGGCGCGGCAAGCCTTTGCAGCCCGGCTCGCCTCGCCTAGGGACGGTGCCGCCGTGACATTTCTCGATTTCTACCAGCAGGATATCCAGCGCCTGGAGCAGGCAGGCCGCCGCCGCACGCTGGCCCTGCCCGCGGGCCGGGACTTTTCGTCCAACGACTATCTCGGCCTTGCTGGGTCGGACGTTCTGCGCGGCGCGGCGATCGCTGCGCTCGAACGCGGGGTGCCGCTGGGCTCAGGCGGGTCGCGGCTGCTGCGCGGTCACGGATCGGAACATCAGGCGCTGGAAGAAGAGGCTGCGCGCTTCTTCGGCGCGCCATCGGCGCTCTATGTTGGGTCAGGATTTGCCGCCAACAGCCTGCTGTTCGCCACGCTGCCGCAACCGGATGACCTGATTCTCTACGACGCGCTGATCCACGCCAGCGCACATGAGGGGATGCGGCTGTCCCGCGCCCCGGCCCGCTCGTTCGAGCATAATGACGTGGCCGCCGCCGAGGCTGCGATCGCGGAGTGGCGGCGCGAGGGCGGGCGCGGCACCGTCTGGATCGCGTTCGAGACGCTCTACAGCATGGACGGAGATACAGCGCCGGTCGCCGAGTTCGCCGCATTGGCAGAACGCGAGAGCACCATGCTGCTGGTCGACGAGGCGCATGCCGTCGGCGCATGCGGCCCGCAGGGGCGCGGGCTGGCTGCCGAGATACAGGGTCACGAAAACGCGGTGCTGCTGGCCACCTGCGGCAAGGCTTTGGGGTGCGAAGGTGCGCTGATCCTGGCGCCCGCGCCGTTGCGCGATTTCCTGATCAACCGGGGCCGCAGCTTCATTTTCTCCACCGCCCCCTCCCCGCTCATGGCGGCGGTCGTGCGCGCGGCACTGGCAGCGACGGCGATGGCGGATGAGCGCCGGACACGCCTGCGGACATTGATCGCCACCGCAAAGACCGCCTTCGCACCGCTCGGCATCACGCCAGGCGGAACGCATATCCAGCCCATCATCCTGGGCGACGACACCCATTGCATGACCGTCGCCGCTGCATTGCAGGCCCGCGGCTTCGACGTGCGCGGCATCCGCCCGCCCTCGGTCCCACCGGGTACCGCGCGGTTGCGGGTGTCGATCACGCTCAACACCGACGAGGCCGCGATCCACGCGCTGGCCGATACCTTGAAGGAGCTTCTATGAACCGCCCTCTCATCGTCACCGGTACCGATACCGACATCGGCAAGACCGTCTTCGCCGCGGGCCTCGCCGCTGCGCTGGGGGCGCATTACTGGAAGCCGGTACAGGCGGGCCTCGACGACGGCAGCGACAGCGGCCGCGTTGCCGCCTTGGGTGTGCCAAAAGACAAGATTCTGCCCGAGGCTTACCGTCTCACCACGCCCTGCTCGCCGCATCGCGCGGCCGAGATCGACGGCGTGACGATCGATCCGGCACAGCTCGATTTGCCGGATATTGCGGGGCCGCTGGTGGTCGAGGGCGCGGGCGGCGCGCTGGTACCGGTGACGCGCGATCTGCTCTACGCCGATCTCTTCGCGCGTTGGGGAGCCCCCACCATCATCGTCGCGCGCACCGCGCTCGGCACGATCAATCACAGCCTGCTGACCATTGAGGCCCTGCTTTCGCGCAAAGTATCCATCCTCGGCATCGCCTTCATCGGCGAACCGGAACCGGACAGCGAGGATACCATCTGCGCGATCAGCGGCGTGGCGCGGCTGGGTCGACTGCCCATGCTCGATCCGCTGACGCCTGACACTCTGGCCGCCGCCTTTGCGGATGCGTTCGATCTGGCGCAGTTCGCGTGACCTCCTCCATCTGGCACCCGTTCACGCAGCATGGTCTCGGCGAGCCGATCCCGCAGGTCGCCTCCGCCAAAGGTGCGGTGTTGCATCTGGAGGGCGGCGCAGAGATGATCGACGCGATCTCATCCTGGTGGGTGACGACGCACGGCCATGCCAACCCGCGCATCGCCGCCGCCATCGCCGATCAGGCCGCGCGGCTGGATCAGATTATTTTTGCGGGCTGGACGCACGAGCCTGCCGAGACCCTCGCGGCGGGTTTGCGCGCCATCATGCCGGACAGCCTGACGCGCGTGTTCTTCTCCGACTCGGGCTCTACCAGCGTCGAAGTCGCGCTGAAGATGGCGCTCGGCTACTGGCTGCATCGAGGCGAGGACCGGCACCGCATCGTCGTGATGGACCATGGCTATCATGGCGATACGATCGGCACGATGTCGGTCGGCGCGCGCGGCGCGTTCAACCGCGCCTATCAGCCGCTGCTGTTCGACGTCACCTCCATCCCTTTTCCCGCCACGGGCGCGGAGCAGGCGGCGCTGGACGCGCTTGATGCCGCCTGCCGCGAAGGTGCCGCCGCTTTCATCGTCGAGCCGCTGCTGCTCGGCGCGGGCGGCATGCTGACATATGGTGCGGATACCCTGGCGGAAATGGCCCGCATCTGCGCACGGCACGGCACGCTATTCATCGCCGATGAGGTAATGACCGGCTGGGGCCGCACCGGCACGCTGCTGGCTTGCGAACAAGCCGGGGTTGTGCCCGACATCCTCTGCCTCTCCAAGGGCCTCACCGGCGGCGCGATCCCGCTTGCGGTGACGATGGCGAGCGAGCCGATCTACGAGGCGCATTACAGCCAGGATCGCGGGCGCATGTTCTTTCACTCATCGAGCTACACCGCCAATCCGATCGCCTGCGCCGCGGCCAATGCCAACCTCGCGATCTGGCGCGAGGAGCCGGTGCGAGAGCGCATCGCCACGCTGTCCCGGCGGCAGGTCACGCGGCTGGCCACGCTCGCGCGGCACCCGGCGGCACGCAATCCCCGGCAGATCGGCACCATCGCAGCCTTCGAAGTCGGCGCGGCGGAAGGCTATCTATCCAACCTTGCGCCCACCATGCTGGCAATGTTCCGCGAACGCGGCGTGCTGCTGCGTCCGCTGGGCAACACGGTCTATGTGATGCCGCCTTATTGCATAAGCGAGGAGCAGCTCGATGCGGTTTACACAGCGATCGACGAAGTGATCGACCGCGTCGCCGGGTGACGACGCGGTCGCGGGCTTATCGGGAACCGCGTCAGCTCTGAACGATCATGCCGCCGTTCGGGTGGAGCACCTGGCCGCTCATATAGCTGGCATCCTCGCAAGCCAGGAACAGGAAGCTCGGCGCCACCTCATTGGGTTGGCCGAAACGCCCCATGGGGGTGTCTTCACCGAAATCGTCCATTTCTTCCGGCGGCTGACCGCCATAGGGGTTGAGCGGCGTCCAGATCGGGCCGGGCGCCACGGCGTTCACGCGAATGCCGCGGTCCATCACATTCTGGCTCAGCGAGCGCGTGAAAGCGGTGATCGCCCCCTTGGTCGAACTGTAATCGAGCAGGATCGGCTGCCCCTGATACATGGTGACGCTGGTGCAGTTCACGATCGCCGCGCCCTTTTTCATGTGCGGCAGTGCGGCCTGGGTGAGGAAGAACATGGAAAAGATGTTGGACTGGAAGGTCCGGCGCAGCTGCTCTTCCGTAATATCCTCTAGCTTGTAATCCGGATGCTGTTCGCCCGCGATGTTGATCAGCAGGTCCAGCTGGCCGAACTCATCCATCACTTGCTGAATCACGTCGCGCGCGAAATCGCTGTCGCCGAGATCACCGCGCAGGAGGATCGCCTTGCGTCCTTCTTCTTCGACGATTTTCTTGCTTCGGCGCGCGTCCTCGCTTTCCTCTTCGGCATAATAGACGATCGCGATATCGGCGCCTTCGCGCGCGAAGAGTGCGGCAACCGCGCGGCCGATGCCGCTGTCCGCGCCGGTAACGATCGCGGTCTTGCCCTTCAGCCGGTCGGAACCGGCATAACGTGGACGCCATTCCGGCTTGTCATCCATGTCCGCTTCGGAGCCCGGCATCCGGGGCTCTTCGTCGATGGGCTCGATGAACTGATGCTTGTCGCTCATGAGTGCGTGCCTTTCCTTCAGGGGTTCGGAAAGGGCAACGTCCGCCGCCTTGCGCAGTTCGCGCCGCCCGCGCATTTTTCCATTCAACATAGGTTCGGTGGGCGGGCAGTCCTACGGAGCTGCGCTTGACTTTACCGCGCCGAACGCTAATTACCCGCCCCGACTGATCGGCTCTGCCGGTCGCTCACCGTCCGAGACAGCCGGTGCCCCTGATTTGGGGGGCTTAATTTCCAGCCTAGACGGGGACAGTTGAAATTTGGGCGCGGCACCGCCGCCCCTGCCATCGCATCCCGTTCTTCGCGGCGGCGCGTGGCTCACCTTTTCCCCACGGACATATCGTAACGAGCCGGGCGGCCCGCTGCCCTGTTCGATTTTCGCGTGTGGAGAACCGGTTCCGATCGGCTCTTCATGGACAAGGAGAAAAGCATGAACCGTGCTGAAAAGACCGAGTCGGTTGAATCGCTGAACGCCACGTTCAACGATGCTGCCGTGGTCGTCGTCACGCGCAATCTGGGGCTTACGGTGGCAGCGTCCACCGAACTGCGCTCTCAGATGCGTGAAGCCGGCGCCAGCTACAAGGTCGCCAAGAACCGCCTTGCCCGTATCGCTCTCGACGGAACGCCCTACGGCCAGATCAGCGACATGCTGACCGGTCCGACGGCGCTCGCCACATCGTCGGACCCTGTCGCTGCCGCCAAGGTTGCGATCGAGTTCGCCAAAACCAACGACAAGCTTGAAATTGTCGGCGGTGCGATGGGTGAGACCTTGCTCGATGCGGACGGTGTCAAAGCCCTGGCGTCCATGCCCTCGCTCGATGAACTGCGTGGAACGATCGTCGGCCTCATCCAGGCTCCGGCAACCAAGATCGCCCGCGTCGTCGCCGAGCCGGCCGGCCAGCTGGCCCGCGTCTTCGGTGCCTATGGCGCCAAGGAAGCCGCATAAAACTACCATTGAACCAAAGCCGGCTGCCCTTCTGGCAGCGGCGTAGATAGATTAGAAAAACGGAGCGTATTGAACATGGCAGACATCGAAAAGCTCGTAGAACAGCTGAGCGAACTCACCGTCCTGGAAGCCGCCGAGCTTTCCAAGGCCCTCGAAGAGAAGTGGGGCGTGTCCGCGTCCGCAGCCGTGGCCGTTGCGGCCCCGGCAGCCGGTGGCGGTGAAGCCGCTGCTGAAGAAAAGGACGAGTTCGACGTGGTTCTCACCGGCGACGGTGGCAAGAAGATCCAGGTCATCAAGGAAGTCCGCGCCATCACCGGCCTGGGCCTCACCGATGCCAAGGCTCTCGTCGAAGGCGCGCCCAAGCCGATCAAGGAAGGCGTGAACAAGGCCGAAGCCGAAGAGATCAAGAGCAAGATCGAAGCAGCTGGCGGCACCGTCGAGCTGAAGTAATTAGCTCCGGCCTCCCGGGCCGGAACATGATTACGAAAAAGGGCGGTCTCCCCGGTGGAGACCGCCTTTTTTATTGGGCCCGCGACCCGCAAGGCGCGCCCGGCTTCGGGCACAAAAAAGGCGGCTCCCGCGGGGCCGCCTTAATAGCTTGCGAAAGCGAAGTCGCTCAGGCCAGTGGCACGGGGATGGAGTAGGTCGGCTTCTCCTTCTGTCCGCTCTCGCTCTGTTCCGCACAACCAGCAAGGCCGAGCAGAGCCCCCGCGAGCAACAAAACACCAAGTTTCGGCATGCTATTCTCCCTTAGCGCGAATATATCAAAAGATCACCCGGCTGACAATCCAACGCATCGCAAATTGCCTCCAGCGTTGAAAAACGCACAGCTTTGGCCTTGCCCGTCTTCAGGATCGACAGATTAGCAAGCGTGATTCCAACGCGGTCAGCCAATTCGGTCAGCGTCATCCGCCGCTCGTGCAGAAGATCATCGAGGCGCACTTGAATTGCCATTAGACCGTGGCCTCGATTTCCTCGCGCATGTCCGCGCCGCGCTCGAACACCCGGGCCAGCACGAACAAAAGTAAGATGAGTAGGATGCCTGTAACCGAAATGTCGAAATCGATATCGATCTTGTCTGAATAAGCGGCCGCCCACAGGCCCATCAGCCCCAGCACGACGGCACCCACTTCCATCGCCAGTGCGAGCCAAGCCATGCGCCGTAACCGCCGCGCATTTTCCCGTGCGAACGGATCGCCCTGCCCCACCGATGCAACGATGCCCTGCAGTTCGGTGAGGAAACGAATGAAAAGGAAGATCACCGCAGCCGCCCCTGCCATCACGACGCTTATCATCATCTTTATCATCGGATCGGACGAGTCTGCACCGGCCTTCAGGATCTCGCTGTCGAAATTGCCGCCATAGATCCACAGGACCGGAAGAAGGATCAGGAGCGCACCGAACGCAATCCACATCAGCGTGCGAAAGATCAGGATGATGATGGCGGCAGCCTTTAGAACACCGTCGTTCATGGGTTCGTTCATATTGTCCTCCGATAAATCACTTATTGATTTTCGATATATCTTATCTCACAGGCTGGCAAGCGGATTTATCGAATTACGATATCGTGCAGGACGTGGCTCCATCGCTTCGCTTGACAGGCGCGGGGCGTGCGGCTTCACGAAAGCTCCTCTCCCGACGCCGGAATAGATGCCGATGACCGATGCCTCCGCGACCGATAACGCCGATCTCGCCGCGCTAGTGCGGACCATTCCCGATCATCCCAAGCCCGGCATCCTGTTTCGCGATATCTCCACACTGCTTCTTGATGGCGATGGGTTCCGGCAGACGATCGATCGGCTCGCCGCGCTGGTCGAAGGGGAAGACTATGATCTGATCGCAGGGCTCGAGGCGCGCGGCTTCATCATTGCCTCGGCCCTGTCCTACGTACTGGGCCTTGGCAAAATCATGCTGCGCAAACCGGGCAAGTTGCCGGGCCAGCGCGTGGGCATCGACTATATGCTGGAATATGGCACCGATCGGATTGAAATGCATGCCGATGCCGTGCGGCCCGGCCAGCGCGTGCTGCTGGTGGATGACCTGATCGCGACTGGCGGCACGGCGCTTGCAGCGGTAGAGCTGCTGCGCGGCGCAGGCGCGGTGGTGGAGACGGCGCTGTTCGTGATCGATTTGCCCGATCTGGGCGGCGCAGCCCGGTTGCGCGAAGCGGGCATCGACGAACGGCACCTGATCGCGTTTGCGGGGGAATAAGCCAAGCACTTAGCGAATAAGTGCCGCCCTTGCCGGATTAAGGAACGCCCGGCGGCGCGGCCCGGTGAACCAATCGCGCGCCCGCCCATTGGTGGGCATATGAACCGTTACTCTCCCGATACAACCACGCCCGACGGGGCCGACTGGCAGGTCCAGACCGGCGAAGGCCCTATCATCGCCACCGCCATCCATTCCGGACATCGCATCCGTGAAGAGCTGAAGCCTTACCTTGTGATCGAGGACAAGGGCCGCCTGCGCGAGGAAGACCCTCTCACCGATTACTTCCTGACCGTGGCCGATACCAGCGTGCGCGCCAATGTCTCGCGCTTCGAATGCGATCTCAATCGCCCGCGCGATATCTGCATCACACGCGATCCGGCCAAGACCTGGGACTTGCGCATCTGGGACGACGCGCTGCCCGATGAGCTTATGGAGAAGAGCCGCGAAATTCACGATCGCTTTTACCGCGCGATGCGGCGGTTGTGCGATGATCGGATCAAGGAGCATGGCCGCATCCTGCTCCTCGACATTCACAGCTATAATTTCAAACGCGAAGGGCCGGATGGCGCGCCTGCCCCGGCCGAAAAGAACCCGGATATCGATATCGGCGCGACCACACTGAACAAGGATGTCTACGGCGATCTGCTGGATCAATTTGCCGAGACGCTGGGCAGCGTGCCGGTGAATGGCAGCGCGCCATCGGTTGGCATCAACGTCCGCTGGGAAGATGGCGGCAATTTTCCCGAATGGCTGCACAGCATCTACGGGCCGGATGCCTGTGTCATGACGCTGGAATATAAAAAGATTTTTATGGACGAATGGAGCGAAGAGGCGGACATCTTCGCGCTCCAGCATCTTCGCCAGGGATTGCTGCTCGCGGTGGAGGGTGCTCGTGCCACACTCAGGAACATGGCGGAGGCGGGCCGATGAGCGAGGCACAGGACGCGATCGAACTGCACCCGCAGACGCTGCGGATCGATGAGCATCTCGAGAAACTGGAAGACGAGATCGACTGGCTCGGCCGTCTGACGCCGACCAATATCGATGCGATTTGGACGGGCTTCAAGGACAGCGGCTTCAAGAAGGCACCGGCCTTCGAGTATGAGGCGCTGCCGGATGATCTCACCGATATGCGGCGCGAGCTTCTGTCGCTGCACTTCCATGATTTCGATAGCCCGATGTTCGAGGCGTTGTTGATCGAGAAACAGCGCGAACTGGATCGGCAGATCGAGCTCGTGCGTTTTCGCGACAGGCCCGGCTTCGTCCTGACCAGTCTGGACCTGTTCGGCAATGTGTCCGAAAGCCTGCTCGCCGCAGCGCGCACCATTCGCGATGAGGTGCCGGTGATCGATGCCGGTCCGCGCGATGCGGACGCCGACGCGGTGATCGCATGCGGCGAGGAAGAAATGGCCGCCTATCGTGAGCGGAGCTCCGACTTTCGGCAGAAGGTGGTGAAAAACCCCAATCGCGGCACGCAGCTCGTCACCATACAGGGCAATCTGCATGTCGCCTGCGATTACGAGATCGAGCGCGCGCGCATCATCCCACTCCTGGCGCATGAGATCGGCACGCACAGCGTCACCCGTCACAATGGCCGCCTGCAACCGCTCCGCGTGCTGGAATGCGGCCTCGCCGATTATGACCGGATGCAGGAAGGACTTGCCGTCCTCGCCGAATATCTGTGCGGCTACCTGCCCGCCTCCCGCCTGCGCGTGCTCGCGGCGCGCGTGGAAGCAGCGCATATGGCGGTGCTCGATTGCGAGATGCCGGAAATCTTCGCGACGCTGTACGAGGACTATAAACTCGATGAGCATAGCGCCTTTCACACCGCTTTGCGCGCCAAGCGCGGCGGCGGGCTGACCAAGGACGCGGTCTACCTGCGCGGGATCATGGAGATCATGGATTATCTCGCCAATGGCGGTGATTTCGAGATCCTGTTTGTCGGCAAGTTCGCGCTGAAGCAGCTTCACACGCTGGAGCGGCTGATCGACGAAGGACTGTTGCTGAAGCCGGATCTGCTCCCGCGCTACCTCGATGATCTCGACGCCATGAAACGCCTCGACCGTGTCCGCACGCTCGATATCACGCAGCTATATCAAGAGAGTTCCGAGTCATGAAAATAGCATTTGCCGTCAACGACGTGGCGACCGAGCAGGACAATTACACGACGATCCGCCTGGCGCGAAAGGCCAGTGCGCAAGGCCATGAGGTCGCACTGATCGGCTTGGGCGACTTTATCTACGATGCCGAGGGTTCGATCTGTGCGATGGCGACCGTTGGCCAGCAGAAGAAGTTCAAGAACGACACCAATTATCTGAAGCATCTTCACGATCCGGAAAACGCAAAGCAGCGCATTTGCGTGGAAGATTATGATGTCCTCATGCTGCGCTCCGACCCTGCCGAGGAGCTTGGCGAGCGCGACTGGGCGCCGCCCGCGGGCCTGCTATTCGCGCAGGTTGCGGCCAGCCACGGGGTGATCGTGCTGAACGATCCGGAAAATCTCACCGATGCGGTGAACAAGACCTATTTCCAGAATTTCCCCGAAGAGGTGCGCGCCGCCACCTGCATCACGCGCGAGGCGAACGAGATCAAATCCTTCCTGGAAAAGCATGACGGAAAAGGCGTCATCAAACCTTTGCAGGGATCGGGCGGCCAGGGCGTCTTCATCATCGATGAGGGCAATAAGAAGAACCTCAACCAGATCATCGAGGCTGTGACACGCGACGGCCTTGCCATCATTCAGGAATATCTCCCCGCAGCGGCCGAAGGCGATGTTCGCATGATCACCTTGAACGGACGTCCTCTGAAGGTGGACAATTGCTACGCGATCATGCGCCGCTTTTCGCAGAGTGAGGACATGCGCTCCAACATTTCGGCCGGCGGCGGCGTGGAGATGATCGAGCCGACCGACGACATGCTGAAAGTTGCCGAGATCGTCGGCCCCAAGCTGATCGACGACGGCATGTACCTCGCCGGGCTCGATATCGCGGGCGACAAGATGATGGAAGTAAACGTCGATACGCCGGGCGGCCTCAGCTATATCGAAGACCTGACCGACGTGGACTTTTCAAAGGTCATCATCGAAGATCTGGCCCGTAAGGTGCGCCTGCAGAAACAATATGGCGGCAAGCTGACCAACCGGCAGCTTGCGGTGATCTGACGCGGCAACGCGCTTCCTGCCCACAGAAAAACCGCCGCCCCAGCTCGTGCCGAGGCGGCGGTTTTTTTCGGCATTGCGAAGCGTTATTTTCCGAGTTTGGTTTTCAGCTCGTCGATCCGCTCGGAAGCTTCGGCCTTGGTCATGCCCTTTTCGGGCAGCTCAACGCCAGCCTCCTCGCACAGCGTGGTCAGGTAGCTTTTCTGCGCGCCCGTCATAGGCTCATCACCGGTCACCCAGTTTTCCGGATCTTTCTCGGCATTGTCTGCTGGATGATCCTCCAATTTCGGATTTTCGATATGATCGGTCATTTCTTGGCCTTTCGTTTTCCGTTTGTTCTTCCCAACCCTATGAGCGCCATTCGGTTCCCGGCCAGCTTGACCAAATGGCTCCACTGCCCTATATCCAAGCTCAACCGCCCCGATCGGGACAGGTCGCCGTCGCGCAGCGCACCTCAAGAATTGATCGGTCGGTTCTACCGATGCGTTAGAAACAGCTGCAGGCCTCCTTCCGGGGAGTAAGCCGTGCGGCCTTTTCGCGTATTCGGCCCCAGCGCTTCGAGACATTTATTGCGGCTCAACGAGGCACAAACCGACATGGCAACCAAGCTTTCCGACACGATGGTCGATGTTCCCACGCGCAAGAAGCGCATCCGGAAGATCTTCGGCGATATTCACGAAGTCATCCAGATGCCGAACCTGATCGAGGTTCAGCGCGAGAGCTATGAGCAGTTCCTGCGCTCCGATCCGTCCATCGATTATGTGTCGGGCCTGGAAAAGACGCTGCGCAGCGTCTTCCCGATCCGCGATTTCGCCGGAACGTCCGAGCTCGATTTCGTGCATTACGAGCTGGAAGACCCCAAGTTCGACGTCGAGGAATGCCGCCAGCGTGGCATCACCTATGCCGCGCCGATGAAGGTGACGCTGCGCCTCATCGTGTTCGAGGTCGATCCCGACACCGAAGCCCGCTCCGTGCTCGATATCAAGGAGCAGGACGTTTACATGGGCGACATGCCGCTCATGACGTCGAACGGCACCTTCTTCATCAACGGTACCGAGCGCGTCATCGTTTCGCAGATGCACCGTTCGCCGGGCGTCCTGTTCGATCATGACCGCGGCAAGACCCACTCGTCCGGCAAGTTCCTGTTTGCCGCACGCGTGATCCCCTATCGCGGTTCGTGGCTCGATTTCGAATTCGACGCCAAGGACATCGTCAACGTCCGTATCGACCGTAAGCGCAAGCTGCCGGTGACGACGCTGCTCTATGCCCTCGGCATGGACGACGAGCAGATTCTGGGTCATTTCTACGACCGCGTGACGTTCGAGCGTGCCAAGGACGGCTGGAAGATCCCGTTCGTTGCCGAAGCATGGCGCGGCCAGAAGCCGGCGTTCGACATCGTCGACGCGAAATCCGGCGAAGTCGTGTTCGCCGCCGGTCAGAAGATCACGCCGCGCGCCGCCAAGAAGGCGCAGAATGACGGCATGGAAGAGCTGCTGATCCCGACCGAGGAAATCTTCGGCCGCTACAGCGCGTTCGATCTGATCAACGAGAAGACGGGTGAAATCTACATCGAAGCGGGCGACGAAGTCACCGCGGAGAATCTGGAAAAGCTCGACGACGCCAAGATCAAGACGCTCGAACTGCTCGACATCGATCATTTCAGCACCGGCGCCTGGATCCGCAACACGCTGAAGGCCGACAAGGCCGAGAACCGCGACATGGGTCTCGACGCGATCTACCGCGTCATGCGCCCCGGCGAGCCGCCGACCCGCGAGACCGCCGATGCGCTGTTCGAAGGCCTGTTCTTCGATCCCGAGCGTTACGACCTGTCGGCCGTGGGCCGCGTGAAGCTGAACATGCGCCTCGACCTCGATGCCGAGGATACGGTCACGACGCTGCGTACCGAGGACATCCTCGCCGTGGTGAAGGAACTGGTCGACCTGAAGGACGGCAAGGGCGAGATTGACGATATCGACAATCTCGGCAATCGCCGCGTGCGTTCGGTGGGCGAGCTGCTGGAAAACCAATACCGCGTTGGCCTGCTGCGCATGGAGCGCGCCGTGAAGGAGCGCATGAGCTCGGTCGACGTGTCGACCGTGATGCCGAACGACCTCATCAACGCCAAGCCCGCTGTGGCTGCCGTGCGTGAGTTCTTCGGTTCCTCGCAGCTCTCGCAGTTCATGGACCAGACCAACCCGCTGTCGGAAGTCACCCATAAGCGCCGCGTTTCGGCCCTTGGGCCGGGCGGTCTGACGCGTGAGCGCGCGGGCTTCGAAGTCCGCGACGTTCACCCGACGCATTATGGCCGCATCTGCCCGATCGAGACGCCGGAAGGCCCGAACATCGGCCTGATCAACTCGCTCGCCTCGTTCAGCCGCGTCAACAAATACGGCTTCATCGAGACGCCTTACCGCCTCGTGAAGGACGGCAAGGTCACCAGCGAAGTGGTCTATCTCTCCGCGATGGAAGAGCAGAAGCACACGGTGGCGCAGGCCAATGCCGAGCTGACCGAAGACGGTGCGTTCGTCGAGGATATCGTCTCCAGCCGTCAGGCGGGCGAATTCCTGATGGCGCCGCGCGACATCATCACGTTGATGGACGTCAGCCCCAAGCAGCTGGTGTCGGTCGGTGCGTCGCTGATTCCGTTCCTGGAAAACGATGACGCCAACCGCGCGCTGATGGGCGCCAACATGCAGCGTCAGGCCGTGCCGCTGGTGCGCGCCGAGGCGCCGCTGGTCGGCACCGGCATGGAAGCCACCGTGGCCCGGGATTCGGGCGCGGCGATCGGCGCGAAGCGCGCCGGTATCGTCGATCAGGTGGATGCCACCCGTATCGTGATCCGCGTGACGGGCGAGGTCGAAGCCGGCAAGTCCGGCGTGGACATCTACCGTCTGCAGAAGTTCCAGCGTTCGAACCAGAACACCTGCATCAACCAGCGCCCGCTGGTGAAGGTGGGCGAGCATGTGGCCGCCGGTGACATCATCGCCGACGGTCCCTCGACCGAGCTGGGTGAGCTGGCGCTCGGCAAGAACAGCCTCGTCGCGTTCATGCCCTGGAACGGCTACAACTACGAGGACTCGATCCTGATCTCCGAGCGTATCGTGAAGGACGATGTGTTCACCTCGATCCATATCGAGGAATTCGAGATCATGGCCCGCGATACGAAGCTTGGGCCGGAAGACATCACCCGCGACATCCCCAATGTGGGCGAGGAAGCGCTGCGCAACCTCGACGAAGCGGGCATCGTCTATATCGGCGCCGAAGTGCATCCGGGCGATATCCTGTGTGGCAAGATCACGCCGAAGGGCGAAAGCCCGATGACGCCGGAAGAAAAGCTTCTGCGCGCCATCTTCGGTGAGAAGGCGTCCGACGTGCGTGACACCTCGCTGCGTCTGCCGCCCGGCGTTGCCGGCACGGTGGTCGAGGTTCGCGTGTTCAACCGTCACGGCATCGACAAGGACGAACGCGCCCTGGCGATCGAGCGTGAGGAAATCGAACGCCTTGCGAAGGACCGCGAGGACGAACGCGCCATTCTGAACCGCGCCACCTACAACCGGCTTCGCGAGATGCTGGTCGGCCAGACCGCCACCGCAGCGCCCAAGGGCGTGAAGAAGGGCAGCGAGCTGACCGAAGAGCTTCTGGAAGAGACCGAGAAGCACGAATGGTGGAAGTTCGCCGTTGCCGACGACAAGGTCCAGTCGGACCTCGAAGCGGTGAAGGCGCAGTATGACGAAGCGGTGAAGCT
This sequence comes from Novosphingopyxis iocasae, assembly GCF_014334095.1. Taxonomy (NCBI): domain Bacteria; kingdom Pseudomonadati; phylum Pseudomonadota; class Alphaproteobacteria; order Sphingomonadales; family Sphingorhabdaceae; genus Novosphingopyxis; species Novosphingopyxis iocasae. The sequence continues at coordinate 2,969,582 of NZ_CP060495.1, read as the reverse complement.
GATCGTCGAGAAGTTCGAGGACCGGCGCGAGAAGCTGGAGCGCGGCGACGAGCTGGCTCCCGGCGTGCTCAAGATGGTCAAGGTCTTCGTGGCGGTGAAGCGCAAGCTGCAGCCGGGCGACAAGATGGCCGGCCGTCACGGCAACAAGGGCGTCATCAGCCGCATCCTGCCGATCGAGGACATGCCGTTCCTCGAAGACGGGACGCATGCCGATATCGTGCTGAATCCGCTGGGCGTGCCTTCGCGCATGAACGTCGGACAGATCTTCGAGACGCATCTGGGCTGGGCCGCACGCGGTCTGGGGCAGCAGATCCAGCAGGATCTGGACGCCTGGCGCCATGCCAACCCCAATCCGGAAGCGGGCTCCCCGCCCGAGGCGATCCGTGAGCGTCTGCTCACCGCTTATGGCGAGGATTACCACGAGGAGATCAAGGCGCGTTCGGATGCCGAGATCATCGATCTGGCCGAGCACACCACCTTCGGCGTTCCCATGGGCACCCCGGTGTTCGACGGTGCGCGCGAGGCGGACGTGTCCGAAATGCTGGAGCGCGCCGGGCTCGATACCTCGGGCCAGGTCACGCTCTACGACGGACGCACAGGCGATCGTTTCCACCGCAAGGTGACCGTCGGCTACATCTACATGCTGAAGCTGCACCACCTGGTGGACGACAAGATCCACGCCCGTTCCATCGGGCCGTACAGCCTCGTTACCCAGCAGCCGCTGGGCGGTAAGGCGCAGTTCGGCGGCCAGCGCTTCGGTGAGATGGAGGTCTGGGCGCTCCAGGCCTACGGCGCCGCCTACACGCTGCAGGAAATGCTGACGGTGAAGTCGGACGACGTGATCGGCCGCACCAAGGTCTACGAGGCGATCGTCAAGGGCGACGACACCTTCGAGGCGGGCATTCCGGAAAGCTTCAACGTGCTCGTGAAGGAAATGCGCTCGCTCGGCCTCAACGTCGATCTGCGCAGCTACGACAGCGAAGACGGCGAGGACGGTCCGGACGCGCTTCCGCAGGCGGCCGAATAAGGGTCGGGGCGGCCACGCGGCCGCCCTCCCCAACCGACCCTGACAGTATCTGAATGGGCCTATCGGTCCAAAGAGGAACAAAAATGAACGAACTGAGCAAATTCAACAATCCGGTCGCCAAACCCGAAACGTTCGACGAGATCCAGATCGGTCTCGCGAGCCCCGAGCGCATCCGCAGCTGGTCCTTCGGCGAGATCAAGAAGCCGGAGACGATCAACTATCGTACGTTCAAGCCCGAGCGTGACGGCCTGTTCTGCGCCCGGATCTTCGGTCCGGTGAAGGATTATGAGTGCCTGTGCGGCAAGTACAAGCGCATGAAGTACAAGGGCATCGTCTGCGAAAAGTGCGGCGTCGAGGTGACCGTCACCAAGGTCCGCCGCGAGCGTATGGGCCATATCGAGCTGGCCGCGCCGGTTGCGCATATCTGGTTCCTGAAGAGCCTGCCGAGCCGCATCGGCCTGCTGCTCGACATGCAGCTGAAGCAGCTCGAGCGCATCCTATACTTCGAAAACTATGTCGTGATCGAGCCGGGCCTCACCGCACTGGAGAAGTTCCAGCTGCTCACCGAAGACGAGCTGCTCGAAGCGCAGGACGAATATGGCGAAGACGCCTTTTCCGCCGGCATCGGCGCGGAAGCGGTCAAGATCATGCTCATGGATCTCGATCTGGAACGTGAGCGCGACGATCTGATGGAAGAGCTGGAGACGACCAAGTCCACGCTCAAGCCCAAGAAGATCATCAAGCGCCTGAAGGTCGTCGAGAGCTTCATCGATTCCGGCAACCGCCCGGAATGGATGATCCTGGAAGTCGTGCCGGTCATTCCGCCGGAACTTCGCCCGCTGGTGCCGCTGGACGGTGGCCGCTTCGCGACGTCGGATCTGAACGATCTCTATCGCCGCGTGATCAACCGCAACAACCGCCTAAAGCGCCTCATCGAGCTGCGCGCACCGGACATCATCGTGCGCAACGAAAAGCGCATGCTGCAGGAATCGGTCGACGCATTGTTCGATAATGGCCGTCGCGGGCGCACGATCACGGGTGCCAACAAGCGTCCCCTGAAGTCGCTCAGCGACATGCTGAAGGGCAAGCAGGGCCGCTTCCGTCAGAACCTTCTCGGTAAGCGCGTCGACTATTCGGGCCGTTCGGTCATCGTGACCGGGCCGGAACTCAAGCTGCACCAGTGCGGCCTGCCCAAGAAGATGGCGCTCGAGCTGTTCAAGCCGTTCATCTACGCCCGTCTCGATGCCAAGGGTCTCTCCATGACGCTGAAGCAGGCGAAGAAGTGGGTCGAGAAGGAGCGCAAGGAAGTCTGGGACATCCTGGACGAGGTGATCCGCGAGCATCCCGTGATGCTGAACCGCGCGCCGACGCTCCACCGTCTTGGCATCCAGGCGTTCGAGCCCGTGCTGATCGAGGGCAAGGCGATCCAGCTGCACCCGCTCGTCTGCTCGGCCTTCAACGCCGACTTCGACGGTGACCAGATGGCCGTGCACGTTCCGCTGAGCCTCGAGGCGCAGCTGGAAGCGCGCGTGCTGATGATGAGCACCAACAACATCCTGTCGCCCGCCAACGGCAAGCCGATCATCGTTCCTTCACAGGACATGATCCTGGGTCTCTACTACCTCTCGATGGACCGTGAGGGTGAGCCCGGCGAAGGTATGATGCTGTCCGACATGGCGGAGGTGCATCAGGCACTGGAAGTGGGCGCCGTGTCGCTGCACTCCAAGATCGTCAGCCGCGTTCCGCAGGCCGATGAGAACGGCAAGCAGTATATGAAGCGCGTCGAAACGACGCCGGGCCGTATGCTGCTGGCCGAATGTCTGCCGCAGAGCCACAAGGTGCCCTTCGAGCTGGTCAACCGCCTGCTCACCAAGAAGGAAATCGGCGATGTGATCGATCAGGTCTATCGTCACACCGGCCAGAAGGACACGGTGCTGTTCGCCGACGCCATCATGACGCTGGGCTTCCGCAACGCGTTCAAGGCCGGCATCTCCTTCGGCAAGGACGACATGATCATTCCGGAAGAGAAGATTCAGCTGGTCGAGGACGCGCGGGCCACCGTGGCGGACTATGAGCAGCAGTATCAGGACGGTCTGATCACGCAGCAGGAAAAGTACAACAAGGTTATCGACTGCTGGAGCCGTTGCGGCGACCAGGTGGCGAACGCCATGATGGAGAAGCTGAAGGCCACGCCGAAGGACGAGAATGGCCGCGAAGCCGAAGTGAACGCCATCTACATGATGAGCCACTCCGGTGCCCGTGGTAGCCCGGCCCAGATGAAGCAGCTTGCCGGTATGCGCGGCCTGATGGCCAAGCCGAGCGGCGAGATCATCGAGACGCCGATCATCTCGAACTTCAAGGAAGGCCTGACCGTCCTTGAGTACTTCAACTCCACCCACGGCGCCCGTAAGGGTCTGGCCGACACGGCTCTGAAGACGGCGAACTCCGGTTACCTGACCCGCCGTCTGGTCGACGTCAGCCAGGATTGCACCATCGTCGAGGAAGATTGCGGCACCGAGCGTCTGCTCGAAATGCGCGCGATCATCCAGGGCGGCTCCACCATCGCCTCGCTCGGCGAGCGCGTGCTGGGTCGTACCATCGGCGAAGACATCGTCGAGGACGGTGAGGTCATCTACAAGACCGGCACCATGCTGGACGAGTATGCCGTCGCCAAGCTGGAGGAGATGGGCCTGCAGTCGCTGAAGATCCGCAGCCCGCTGGTCTGCGAATCCAAGGTCGGCGTGTGCGGCAAGTGCTACGGGCGCGATCTCGCCCGCGGTACGCCGGTGAACATCGGCGAGGCGGTCGGCGTGATTGCCGCCCAGTCAATCGGTGAGCCCGGCACCCAGCTGACGATGCGGACGTTCCACATCGGCGGCGCAGCGCAGCTCAACGAGCAGTCCAACCTCGAAGCCAGCCATGAAGGCGTGATCGAACTGCGCGACCTGCCGACGATCGTCGACAAGCGTGGCCGCCGTCTGGCGATGAGCCGCTCCGGCGAGCTGGTCATCACGGACAAGGAAGGCCGCGAGCTGGCCGTCCACCGCATCGCTTATGGTACGGTGCTGGATGTCGACAATGGCGACAGCGTGAAGCCTGGCGACAAGCTCGCCCAGTGGGATCCGTTCACCCAGCCGGTGATCACGGAAAAGCCGGGCATGGTGAAGTTCCAGGATCTGGTCGACAACAAGACGCTGACCGAGCAGACCGACGAAGCGACGGGTATCGCCCAGCGCGTCGTCACCGAATATCGCGAAACCGGCCGTGGCAAGAAGGAGGACCTGCGTCCTCGCCTGACGCTGCTGGACGAGGATTCGGGCGAAGCTGCGAAGTACCTCCTCGGCCCCGGCACCATGCTGTCGGTCGAAGACGGTCAGCAGGTGGAAGCGGGCGACGTGCTGGCGCGTGTCAGCCGCGAAGCTGCCAAGACGCGCGACATCACCGGCGGTCTGCCGCGTGTTGCCGAGCTGTTCGAGGCGCGCATCCCGAAGGATGTGTCGATCATCGCCAAGATCTCCGGCAAGGTCGAGTTCGTTCGCGACTACAAGGCCAAGCGCAAGATCGCGATCGTTCCGGAAGAGGGCGATCCGGTCGAGTATCTGATCCCCAAGACCAAGGTGCTGGACGTTCAGGAAGGCGATTTCGTCCGCAAGGGCGATAACCTGATCGGCGGTTCTCCGAACCCGCACGACATCCTGGAAGTCATGGGCGTCGAGGCGCTGGCCGAGTTCCTGGTTAGCGAGATCCAGGAAGTCTATCGACTGCAGGGCGTGAAGATCAACGACAAGCACATCGAGACGATCGTTCGTCAGATGCTGCAGAAGGTTGAGATCACCGTCGGCGGCGACACCACTCTCCTTCCCGGAGAGCAGGTCGACCGTGAGGAGATGGACGCGATCAACGCCAAGCTGGGCAAGAACAAGACGCCTGCGGAAGGCAAGCCGGTGCTGCTCGGCATCACCAAGGCCTCGCTGCAGACGCGCTCGTTCATCTCGGCCGCTTCGTTCCAGGAAACCACGCGCGTGCTCACGCAGGCCGCGGTCGAAGGAAAGAAGGACGTGCTGACGGGCCTCAAGGAGAATGTGATCGTGGGCCGCCTCATCCCCGCCGGTACCGGCGCGGCGATGAACCGCGTGCGCATTGCGGCCAACAGCCGCGATACGGCGCTACGTGCCCAGCAGCGCAAGATCCAGGAAGAGCTCATCGCCGCGCAGACTGCCGCCGAAGAGCATGAGGCCGAACTGAAGCAGGACGCGGACGCCGCTGTGGCGACTAGCGATCCGCTCGGTGAAGTCGTCACCGACAGCGCTGGCGAAGGCCCGGCTCCGGAATAAGCTTCCCAAGCTTTTCGGTTCGAAAAAGAAAAAGCCCGCCGGAGACGCTCCGGCGGGCTTTTTCATTGGTTGGCTGAGCCTTGAAGCTATCGGCTTGTGTCGTTCGCGCTCTCGATCCGCCGATAATGGTCGGCAATTTCCCCCGCGGTGGTCCACCAGATGCCGTCGTCCGTACGTTCGCGCAGCCTTGTCAACACATCGCGAAGGGCCGGAAGGCGGTGTGCCTGGCCCATCACATAGGGATGCAGCGCTATGCCCAGCGCCACCGGATGTTTCCGGCCGTCGACCAATAGCTGCTCGACCGCGCGCTCGATCATTGTGGCAAAGCCTTCCGCCTCCTGCTGGCGCGCGACGATCGCCGGAATGTCGTTGATCTCCTGCGAATAGGGCACCGACAGGATGGGCCGGGACCGCGTCTCGAACCAGACCGGCTGATCGTCATGCGCCCAGTCCAGCAGATAGTCGTAGCCCGCCTCCGCGAGCAGATCGGGCGTATGCTCGCTTTGCGATATCCATGGGCCGAGCCAACCGCGCGGTCTTGCGCCCATCGAGGCGAGCGCTTGCGTCGTCCGCTCGATCATCGCGCGTTCTGCCGCTTCGTTCATCGCCCCCTGCGCTTCGGCATTGGTCATGCCGTGCGCGGCGATCTCGTCCCCCCGGTCGCGACACGCTTCCACCAGCCGCGGGCAACGCTCGACCAGTTCGGCGTTCACGAGCGCGGTGGCCTTCAGGTCCAGCTCGTCGAAGAGATCGAACATGCGCCACGCGCCCACCCGATTTCCGTAATCGCGCCAGGCGTAGTTCATCACATCAGGCTCGGTCTGAGAGGGCGCCAGCGTCGCACCCAGCCCGTCGCCGAAGTGGAAGACTTCGTGGTTTACGCCGATGTAGAGCGCGACACGGCGTCCATCGGGCCAATCGAACGAAGGGCGATCGACGATTGCACTATAGGGATACCGGTGATGTTGAGGTTTCATGGCGCTGCGAACGCGCAGCCGCCGGAAACGTGCCCGGGGCGATCAGGCGACTAGGCTTCGTCGCCCGGCGTCACGTTTTGAATCAACAAAAGCACGGTGCCGAACACCAGCGTCACGGTACCCACCAGCAGACCCGCGAGGAAGATCACCAGCGTGTAGATCACGGTGTAAAGGATCGGATACCATTGCGCAGGCACCTTCTCGAACTGGCCGATCGGCAGCGTCAGCACCAGGAGCAGGATCACCGATCCCGCCAGCGACAGCGTGCTGAACAGCGCAATATTCTTGATCCGCTTGTACACCGAACGGTCGAACTCGGTATCGAGACGCATCATGAAACCGACGAGCGTGAGCATCAAAGCCAGGGTGGTGCCCGAGCTGGTGGCCATGGCACTGCCCAGATAGAGGGCTGAACCGCGCAGCGTTTCGATCATATCGAGCGCTTTGGCGCTGGAATAGATGAGGCCATTGGCCCAATAGCCGAGCCCGCCGAACAGAAAAATACTGACGCTAGCGATTAGCGCCTTGCGTTCCGGTGTCATTGCTGAAGCCTTTCTACTGGACGGTGGCGCGGTCTGGCCTGACAGCAGCGCGCAGTAGTAACGACAGGTTCCGTTTAAAGAAAGGTCCGCTGCTATAGCGCCCGGCTGATCCCTATTATCTTCTTATGGCTCGCCTTCTGCTGCACGCGGCGACGGCGCGCATCGATGGGCGCCCAAGGACTGCTTTGCGGAGGTTGCTGCACATTCAGCGATGCCGCGCTAGAAGGCGGCTCATGCGTGCCCTCGTCCCTCTGCTTATCGCGATTTCGACGCTCGGACCGACGCCTGCTGCCGCGTCGCAATATGCCTCGCCCTATCACGAATTGCAGGCGATGGACGGACAGCTCGCCACCATCGGATACCGCCTCGCCACCGCAAACGCGCCGCTGTGCGAGCGGCTGGACGGCGCAACCGGCCTGCAATTGCACGACATCGCGCAATATGGGGATCGCGAGGCGATTGCTGGCGTGTTCGCGTTTGAAAGTCCGGTCGAAGTCGAAGCGGTGGTGCCAGGCAGCCCTGGAGCGGCCGCTGCTATTGTGCCCGGCGACGCGTTGGTTGCCCTCCACCACGATACGCAGACGCAGCGCATCGACGCGATGACCGAGGGGCTGACGGACGATCCCTATACGCGCATCCAGCGCATCGCGGACGCTTTTGCCGCCGCCACTTCGGCAGGCCACCCCGTTACGCTCGATCTTCTGCGTCACGGCCGTCCCCTTTCGATCACGCTGACCCCAGCCCCCGCCTGTGCCACGCGCTTTCAGCTGTTGATCGAGAAAGGTTATGATGCGGGCGCGGATGGGCGGATGGTCAGCGTGAACCTGCCGCTTATGCAATATGCGCTGGGTGCTCCCGATGGCGAAGGGCAGCTCGCGGCCGTCGTCGCGCACGAATTTGCCCACAATGTCCTGCGCCATCGCGAGCGGCTGAACGCCGTTGACATCAAGCGTGGCATCGGGCGAATGTTCGGCAAGAACCCACGCCGCATCCGGCAGACCGAGGAGGAGGCGGACCGGCTGTCGGTCTGGCTGCTCGCCAATGCCGGTTACGATCCCGCCAGCGCGATCCGCTTCTGGGAGCGTTTTGGCCGCGAACATGGCGAGGGGCTGATCAGCGATGGCACGCATGCACGCTGGAAGGAACGCGCCAAAGCGATTGACGAGGAGATCGCGCGCCTGCCCACCGCCGCCACGCGCGATGGAGCGAAGGTTCCACCGATCCTGACGCAGCCGCTCCCCTCCCTGAAATAGTCTCTCCAGACATTAGGCATGACGCGTCAAAACCCGCGGCCTTGCCCACGGCCCTTGCCGCCACCATCTTCTGGACAAGTGATTTTCAGGAAGGAACTCTCCCATGAGCGAACAGGCCATATTTGCCGGCGGCTGCTTCTGGTGCACCGAAGCGGTGTTCAAGCAGCTTGGCGGCGTTAGCGCAGTCGAAAGCGGCTATATCGGCGGCCATGTCGACAATCCGACGTATCGCGAAGTCTGCTCCGGCACGACCGGCCATGCCGAGGCAATCCGCGTCACCTATGATCCCGCTGTCATCTCCTATGGCGATCTGGCAGATATCTTCTTCGCGACGCACGACCCAACGCAGCTCAACCGCCAGGGCAATGATGTCGGCACCCAATATCGCAGCGCCATGTTCCCGCTGGACGATGACCAGCAAGCGGAAGCCGAAGCCGCGATCGACCGGGCAGCCAAGGACCATTCGGGCGAAATCGTCACCACTATCGAGGAAGCGACCACCTGGTATCCTGCCGAGGATTATCATCAGGATTATTGGGACGGCGAAGGGCAAGGCAATCCCTACTGCATGGCGGTGATCCCGCCCAAGCTTCAGAAGCTGAAGAAGGGCTTCGCCGACAGGCTGCGTGAAACGGCCTGACCAATCCAGATCAGTTGACAACCCAGATCAGTTGAAAACAAAGCGGGCTCCTGCAAAGGCAGGGGCTCGTTGTGCATTGACAGGGGCAGATTCATGAAACCGATCCGCAAGGCCGTTTTTCCCGTTGCGGGCCTTGGCACCCGCTTCCTGCCCGCCACCAAGGCGGTGCCGAAGGAAATGCTCCCGGTGGTCGACAAGCCGCTGATCCAATATGCGGTGGACGAGGCGCGCGAGGCGGGGATCGAGCAGATGATTTTCGTCACCGGGCGCGGCAAAAGCGCGATCGAGGATCATTTCGACATCGCCTATGAGCTGCAAACGACCATGGGTGAACGCGGCAAGGACATGGATTTGCTGGACGGCACGCGCCTTGGCCCCGGCGCGTGCGTATATGTTCGTCAGCAAGAGCCGCTGGGTCTGGGCCACGCCATCTGGTGTGCGCGCGACATCGTGGGCGATGAGCCCTTCGCCATCTTCCTTCCCGACGAGATGATGCACGGTTCGCCCGGCTGCATGAAGCAGATGGTGGACGCCTATGAAAAGGTCGGCGGCAACATGATCAGCGTGCTAGAAATCCCGCGCGAGGCGGTGTCGAGCTACGGCGTGGTCGATCCGGGGACAAGTGACGGCAACCTGACCGAAGTGAAGGGTCTTGTCGAAAAGCCAGCGGTGGAGGATGCGCCCTCCAACCTCATCGTATCCGGCCGTTACATCCTACAGCCCGAAGTGATGCGCGTGCTGGAAACGCAGGAAGCGGGCGCCGGGGGCGAGATCCAGCTTACCGACGCGATGGCCAAGATGATCGGCCAGCAACCCTTCCATGCCCATATCTTCGATGGCGAACGGTTCGATTGCGGCTCAAAGGTCGGCTATCTCAAGGCCAATCTCGCTCTGGCGCTCGAACGGCCCGAACTGGCGAAGGAGGTCCGCGCCTTCGCGGTGGATCTTTTGAACTGATCGTTCACCATATCGTTACTCGGCGCAGCTTAGGGTGAGCCTCATGTCCTTGCTCCGTGCCCTGCCCCTGCTGCTTGCCGTCCCGATGCTCGGTGGATGTCTCAGCACTGTGGCCGATGTGGTGACACTGCCCGTCAAGATTGCCAAAACCGGCGTGAATGCGGTGGGTTCGGGTATCGACGCAGTCACCGTCAGCCAGTCTGAGCGGGACGAGAAGCGTGGCCGCGATCTGCGCCGACGAGAGGAACGGCTGGGAAAGCTTTCGCGCGAACGGGACAAGCTGCAACGCAAATGCGATCGCGATCCGGGCAATGATGCCTGCGCGGACCTGTACAAGGTCGAGCGCGAGATGGAGTATCTAATGAACGAGCCGGTCTGAAACCGCCTCGCATTGTGCCAACCTACCGCACGGCGGCGCGCTTCAACCGATCGTTGATCGCTACGCCGATCCCCCCATCAGGCACCGGTGCCACCGCGATCGCCGCGCGGTCGCTGGCATCCGCGCGGTGCAGTGCGGCGTACAGGTGGGCCGCGGCTTCGGCGAGGTCTCCGTCGACCGATAGAGTATCGTCACCCGTCACTTCACCGAAACCGATCAGCCACTCGCCTTTTTCACCGCTCTTGGCGTCGAGCCGCAGCGGCTTCGACGGGGCGTAATGGCTCGCCATCTGTCCCGGTGCTTCGATCCCCTGCCCCGCTTCCGCTGTGGGCGGGCTGCCGAGAGCTTCGATCAGCTCCTCCAGCGGCAGCGGACCGGGACGTAGCAGACGCCAGCCCTCCGGCTCCAGCTTCACGATGGTCGATTCGAGGCCCTGCCGCGTCGGCCCGCCGTCCAGGATCAGCGGCACCCGCTCTCCCAACGACGCGGCGACATGGGCGGTTTCGGACGGACTGATCGCGCCGCTGCGATTCGCGGACGGCGCGGCCAATGCGAGGCCACTGGTCGCCAGCACCGCTTGAAACACCGCATGGGCCGGGCAGCGCAGCGCCACGGTGGGAAGCCCAGCGGTCGCTGCTTCGGCCAATGGAGCGCCGTCGCGACGCGGCAGAACCAAGGTAAGCGGCCCCGGCCAGAACCGTTCGGCCAGGTCGAGCGCGCGCTCATCGAACAGCGCCAGGGTTTCCGCATGCGCCCGATCGCGTACATGCACGATCAGCGGATTGAAGCTCGGCCGCCCTTTGATGCGATAGATTTCCGCTACGGCGTCGTCGCGCGCGGCATCGGCGGCAAGCCCGTAAACCGTTTCGGTCGGGAGCGCGACAGCCTGCCCGGACCCGAGCAAAGCAGCGGCGCGTTCGATACCGGCATCATCGGCTTGGTCGATCATCTCATCGCTCCCGCAAGGCTGGAGCCCAACGCTTTCCTTCGGGGCATGACCTGAGTGATAGGGCCCCGCCTTCATCACCGCGATGTTTTTCTTTTTTGCGAAAATGAAGCCCTGCTCTTCCAGCGGCGCGGGCCACATGCCTATAAGCATAGAAACCCTTTTTTCGGAGAGCCTTCATGTTCACCGCCCCCACCCGCGAGCAGCTGTTCGTGCTGCGCCATATCACCGGCATCGACGAACTTGCCGGGCATAATCGCTTCGCCGACGCCACACCGGACATGGTGCAGGCGATCGTCGAAGGCGTAGGCGACTTCGCCGAGAACGAGTTCGCGCCGCTCAACCGCATCGGCGACACCGTGGGCGCACAAATGAAGGACGGGCATGTGGTGATGCCGGACGGCTACAAGGCCGCTTGGGACGCCTATGTGCAGAACGGCTGGGCAGGCATCGCAGCGCCTGCCGATTATGGCGGCCAGGGCCTGCCCTTCTCGCTCGCCACCGTGGCGCTGGAAAGCCTTGGCGCGGCCAATATGGCGCTAACGCTCTGCCCGATCCTCTCGGTCGGCGCGGTCGAGGCAATCGCGCATCATGGCAGCGAAGAGCAGAAAGAACTATATCTGCCCAAGCTTGCCGCCGGCGAGTGGACCGGCACGATGAACCTCACCGAGCCGCAGGCCGGCTCCGATGTCGGCGCGCTCACCGCCACCGCCACCCCGCGCGAAGACGGCGGCTGGAACATCAAGGGCCAGAAAATCTACATCACCTTCGGCGATCACGACATGGCCGAAAATATCGTTCACCTGGTTCTGGCCCGAACGCCCGACGCACCGGCAGGAACGCGCGGCATTTCGCTGTTCCTGGTGCCGAAAACCCGCGTCAATGCGGATGGATCGCTGGGCGAGGACAACCACGTCCGCACCGTCTCGATCGAACATAAGCTCGGCATCAACGCTTCGCCCACCTGCGTTCTCGCTTATGGCGAGGATGGCGACAGCATCGGCCATCTGATCGGGCCGGAGCATGGCGGCATGCGCGCGATGTTCACGATGATGAACAACGCACGGCTCAATGTCGGCCTGCAGGGCGTGCAAATCGGTGAACGCGCGACGCAGCAGGCCCTCGCTTTCGCCGCCGAGCGCGTGCAGTCCGCGCGGGCGGGCGGGGAAAGCCGCGATCCGATCGCCATTCTGGACCATCCCGACGTGCGCCGCATGCTGCTGCGCATGAAGGCCGGCACGCAGGCGATCCGTGCGCTGCTCTATTATGCCAGCGGTCAGGTGGACCGCGCGACCCTGGGCGATGCGGACGCGCGTGGCCTTGCCGATCTGCTCACCCCGCTGTCCAAGGCCTATGCCACCGATCTGGGCATCGAGATCGCAAGCCTCGGCATTCAGGTGCATGGCGGCATGGGGTTCGTCGAGGAAACCGGCGCGGCGCAGCATTATCGCGACGCGCGCATCGCGCCGATCTACGAAGGCACCAACGGCATCCAGGCGGCGGACCTTGTCGGGCGCAAGCTGTCGATGGACGGCGGCGCGGTCGCGCGCGGGCTGGTGGAGCGCATCGCGGCCGAGGCGGAAGGTCCGCTTGCCGATCTTGCCGCCGCCACGGGCCGCGTGCTCCACTGGATGCAGGACGAAGCGAGCATCGACGACAAGCTGGGCGGCAGCGTGCCCTTCCTCACCATGTACGCCACGCTGGTGAGCGGCTGGCTGATGGCCAAGCAGCGCGCCGCCGCACAGGATGAACTGGCCGGCGGCGACGATCCGTTCCTGAAGGGGAAGATTGCCGCGGCGGACTATTATCTCACCGCGATGGTGCCAGAGGCCACCGGACTTGAAGCCGCCGCCACCGCCGGAGCGGAGCCACTTTACGCTTTGACCGCCGCCGAACTCGCAGCCTGATTGTGGCGGATAGGGAGTACCGCGACGATTGCGAAATTCACTGCGTCGGCGATTACGAAATCGCCGAGCATTATGGCGATCCGCGCGAACTCGACGTCCCCACATTTGCGGTGGAGGACAATGAAGTGCGCTTCTTTCACGCCGCGGAGGATCGGCTTGCCGCGGTCATCGGCCTCATCGACATGGCCGAGGAGCGCATCCGTGCCTTCTACTATATGGTGGGCGAGGACGAGATCGGCGAGGCTTTCATGAAGGCACTCTGCCGCGCCTGCCGCAGGGGCGTGGAAGTGCAGTTGGTGATCGATGCGATCGGCAGCGATGAGACGCCCGACAAATTCTTCAACGAATTTCTCGAAGAAGGCGGCACCTGGCACAAATTCTCCGCCGCTTGGTCCACCAAATCGCTCATCCGCAACCACCAGAAAATTCTGGTCATCGATAGCAATCAGGCAATCGTCAGCGGCTTCAACATGGCCGCCGATTATTTTGGCAAGGCCGATCCGCCGGAGAACAGCTGGGAGGATATGGGCGTGCTCGTGTCCGGCCCGGACGCCGGGCAACTCGCCGATTATTACGACAAGCTGATCGAAATCGCGAAGCAAAAGAAGGTGCGGCTTCGCGACATCCGCCGCCTGGTGAGCAACTGGCATGGCGACAGGGGCCCGCTTGCCTGGACGATCGGCGGACCGGGGCGGCTCAGCCCGTGGGTCCGCTCGCTCAAGAACGACCTGGAGAGCGGCGAGCGGCTGGACATGGTGGAAGCCTATTTTTCACCTGGGCGCAGCATCTTGAGGCGTATCGGCCATCTTGCGCGGCGCGGGCAGGCCCGCCTGATCCTGGCTGGCCGCACCGATCACAAGATCACCCTTGCCGCGCACCGGCTGACGCACAGCTATCTGCTGAAACGCCGCGCCCATGTGTACGAATATGAACGCTGCCGCCTGCACATGAAGTGCATCGTGATCGACGATGTCGTTTATGCCGGCAGCTCCAACATGGATGCGCGCAGCCTCTACGTGAATCTGGAAATCATGGTCCGCATCGAAAGCGCGGAGGCCGCGCAGCATATCCGTGAGCGGATGGACCGGATGCAGGCCCGGTCGCTGGAAATCACGCCTGATGTGAACGATAAGCGCACCGGTCTTTTCACCCGGTTATATTGGGTGTTCGCCTATTTCGTCGTCAGCACCGTGGATAAGACGGTAAGCGGCACGATCGGCCGGACCGAGGACTGATGGCGATAGAAAACGGCCCCGCGCAGCCCGCGCCCAGCCCGTCCGGAAATCCGGCGGCGATACCGGCGGCCATACCGACTGGACGCATGGCGATCCTGTTCATGGTGATGCTGATCAGCGCCGCCGGCAATACCGCCATGCAAAGCGTCCTGCCGGCCATCGGCACGCAGCTTGGCGTTGCAGATTACTGGATTTCCGCAGCGTTCACCTGGTCTGCGCTGCTTTGGGTCATCACCGCGCCCCGCTGGGCCCGCCAGTCGGATCGGCGCGGTCGCAAAAGGTTGATGATGCTGGGCGTTGCCGCCTTTTCGATATCCATGACGCTGTGCGGGATCGTTCTCTTCGTGGGCCTGCATGGATTGGTCAGTGGAGGGCTGACACTGATCATCTTCGCGCTGTTCCGCAGTATCTATGGCGGCTTCGGTTCGGCCGCGCCGCCAGCCGTGCAGGCCTATGTCGCCGCGCGCACGGAAAAGGAACAGCGCGTGAAGGCGCTCTCGCTCGTCGCCAGCAGCTTCGGCCTCGGCACCATCGTCGGCCCGTTCCTGGCGCCCTTCTTCATTCTGCCGTTCGTCGATGATGCCGGGCCGATGCTGATCTTCGCGCTGATCGGCGTTCTGGTACTGCTGGCCCTTCGCTTTCGCTTTCCGGCAGACGACCCCCGCTTTGCCGCGCGCAGCTTCGCCAGCAGCGAGCCCTATGCCAGCGCGCAGCCCAGCGCCGCCATCGCCGATCCGGACGGGACGGTGGAACGCGAAACCCTGCGCTGGCTCGATCCGCGGATTCGCGGCTGGCTCGGTATCGGCCTGGCAGGCGGCCATGCGCAGGCGGTGCTGAGCTTCGTCGCAGGTTTTCTGGTACTGGACCGGCTGGGTCTGCGTACAACGCCCGAACTTGCCTATGAGCCAACCGCGTTGGTGCTGACGGTGGGTGCGGCTGCTACCTTGATCGCGCAATGGGGCCTTATCCCCATCCTCCACATCGGCGCACGCAATTGCATCCTGTTCGGTATGGCGTTCATCGCAGCGGGTTCGCTGATGTTGGGGGCGAGCGAAAGCCTCTGCACGATAGCCGCAGGGTTCGGCGTTGCCTCACTCGGCTTTGCGCTGTTTCGGCCCGGCTTTACCGCGGGTGCCTCGCTCGCCGTGGAGCCGGAGGACCAGGGCGCGGTGGCGGGAATGGTCGCCTCCATCAACGGCGCCGCGTTCGTCCTGGGCCCCAGCGTCGGCGTTTACATCTACAACCAGAACGCCTGGGCGCTGTTCGGCCTGGCTGCGGCGCTGGCGGCGGCGGTGTTCGTCTGGACGATCTTCAAGCTGAAGCGAGAGACGGCGGGATGATGCGCCACATCGCATAGCGGTCGATTGCCGTTCGGGCTGAACTTGTCGAAGCACCGTCCTTCTTCTCGGCAGCGCCGGGGAGAAAAACGGTCCTTCGACAGGCTCGGTGCGAACGAGGTGAGCGCGTCCGTCGCAACGGACACGCTCTCTATTTGTCGCCGTGGCTTTCCAGCATTCCGGGCGTGATGAACCCGATCGACTGCGCTCGCATGGCGTTCTGTTTCAGCTTCGCTTCGATGGAGCGATATTCCTCCTCCATCTCCTGTGTCACCGAAGCACGGCTGGCGTTCATGGCCTGGCTGAAATGGCTCATGTCCACTTCGCTCACATCGTTCCCGCCCTCGCGCAGCGCGAACAGGCCCGCACGCCTGACCAGATCTTCCAGATCCGCCCCGGTGAACCGCTCGGTACGCGATGCAACCTCATCCAGATCGACATCGGACGCCAGCGGCATCTTCGCGGTGTGGATCGCAAGAATGCGCCGCCGACCGTCCTTGTTCGGAACGGACACATAGACGAGTTCGTCGAACCGGCCCGGGCGCAGCAAGGCAGGATCGACCAGTGTCGGGCGATTGGTCGCGCCGATGACGACCACGGACTGCAATTCCTCCAGCCCGTCCATCTCGGACAAGATGGTGTTCACCACGCGCTCGGTCACCTGCGGTTCGCCGCCCGATCCGCTGCCGCGCGCAGGAACCAGGGAATCGATTTCGTCGATGAAGATCACCGTCGGTGCCACCTGCCTTGCACGGGCGAAGAGCTTCGCGATCTGCTGCTCGCTCTCGCCATACCATTTCGACAGAAGGTCCGAACTTTTGGTGGCGATGAAATTGGCCTGGCTCTCGCGCGCCGCGGCCTTGGCCAGCAAGGTTTTGCCCGTACCGGGCGGTCCATAGAGCAGGAAGCCCTTGGCCGGCCGGATGCCGAGCCGCAGAAACGCGTCCGGATTGCGCAATGGCAGTTCGATGCCTTCGCGTAGCTGCCGCTGCGCTTCATCAAGACCACCGACATCTTCCCAGCGCACTTGCGGGACCTGCACCATCACCTCGCGCATCGCGGATGGTTGGATGCGCTTGAGCGCCTCCACGAAATCCTCGCGGGTGACTTCCAGCGAGGAAAGCACGTCCGGCGGGATCGTGCCTTCTTCCAGATCGATCTTCGGCATGATGCGGCGCACCGCCTCGATCGCCGCCTCGCGCGCCAGCGAGGACAGGTCCGCGCCGACGAAACCGTAGGTGGTACGGGCAAGCTCATCCAGATCGACCCGGCTGCCGAGCGGCATGCCGCGGGTGTGGATCGCCATGATCTCGCGGCGTCCGGCCTCGTCCGGCACGCCGACCACGATCTCGCGGTCAAACCGTCCGGGCCGACGCAAGGCTTCATCGACCGCTTCCGGACGGTTAGTCG
Organism: Novosphingopyxis iocasae; assembly: GCF_014334095.1. Taxonomy (NCBI): domain Bacteria; kingdom Pseudomonadati; phylum Pseudomonadota; class Alphaproteobacteria; order Sphingomonadales; family Sphingorhabdaceae; genus Novosphingopyxis; species Novosphingopyxis iocasae. The sequence goes on along the minus strand of NZ_CP060495.1, from coordinate 2,952,638 downwards.
CCGCAATGATCACCAGATTGGTTCGCGGCTCCAACCCGTCCATCAGGGTCAGCAGCTGCGCGACCAGCCGCTTCTCCGCCTCGCCCTGCACGCGATCGCGTTTGGGAGCAATCGAGTCGATCTCATCGATGAACAGGATCGAGGGGGCCGATTGCGTGGCCTGCTCGAACACTTCGCGAAGCCGCTTTTCCGATTCGCCATAGGCCGAACCCATGATTTCGGGCCCGTTGATCAGAAAGAAATTCGCGTCCGATTCGTTGGCAACGGCGCGCGCCAGGCGCGTCTTGCCGGTCCCCGGCGGGCCGTGCAGCAACACGCCGCGCGGCGGATCGACGCCGAGCCGGGTGAACAGCTCGGGATAGCGCAGCGGCAGCTCCACCATCTCACGCAGCTGATCGATCGTATCGGTCATGCCGCCCAGATCGTCATAGGTTACGTCGGCGCGGCGCCCTTCCTTGGGCTCGGTATATTCGCTGCGCAGTTCGATCTCGGTATTCTCGTCAATATGGACGAGACCTTTTGGCGTGGTGGAGACGACCTTGAGGCGGATCTCGGTGAGCGAGAAAGCCGGCGCATTCATCATCTGGCGCAGCTGCGGCGGCATCTCGCTTGGCTCCACGCGGCGCTGGCCAGCGGTGGCGACGACATCGCCCGCAATCATCGGTCGGCCTATGAAAGTGCGCTTGAGCGCCTGAGAACTGCCCTGCAGCCGCAGATCGCGCTGCGCAGGAGCCAAAACGACGCGGGCGGCAGCTTGCGATTCGGCCTTCTTCACCGTGACATGCTCGCCGGCACCGACGCCTGCGTTGACACGCAGAAGACCATCGATCCGGATGATCTCCAGCCCTTCATCCTCGGGATAGGGTTCGATCGCGCGCGCGGGCGTGGAGCGTTTGCCTTCGATCTCCACCACATCGCCCTGGACCAGGCCGAGCGAGGCCATCACCTGACGGGACATCCGCGCAAGGCCGCGTCCGCTGTCTTCCTTCTTGGCATTGGCGACCTGCAATTTGCGGCCCGCAACGCGCGGATCCTGCGGCTCTTCGTCAGCCATGCGGCTCCCTCTCATACAAAGTTGTCGGAGAGTATAATGGGGCGCGCGGTCGGAAGTTTCGAGGGGACGGCAGCGAAATGATTTCCACGTCCTGGCGAACCGCATGCAGTCCTTTGCCCGTCCTGGAAAACAGGCGAAAAAAAAGGCCGGTGCGAACACCGGCCCTGGAAAAGTCTTAGGAGAGGATGCCTGAAAGGCCCGTCCTAAGTGCACCCATCCGGTTTATTGTGCAAGTGCGAAAGGAATTATCTAGCTTGCAAAATGCGCAACTGAGGTTTAGCGAAGCGCAGAGTTCTGCGGGTTTGCGCATGATATCTTATTGCTGCGCCGCAACAGAAACTTGCGTCTTGGAGTAACATGCGACGTCTCCCACCCCTTCGCGCCCTTGAGGCCTTCGTCCGGACGGTAAAGCTTGGCAGTGCCAAGGCTGCGGCGAGCGAACTGGCCATCTCTGCGCCGGCCCTGAGCCGCCGGATCAAGGCACTGGAAGATTTCATCGGCAAGCCGCTGTTCGATCGCAAAGCGCAGGCGATGACACCTAATGATGACGCGCACCGCCTGATCGAAGCGGTTTCGCCCGCGCTCGACATGATCGCCGACGCCGTGGAGGCCGTCAGCGACCGCGACGCCGATTTCCGTCTGCGGCTGGGCGTGCTGCCGCTGTTCGGATCGCAGCGCCTTATTCCCAATCTGGGTGAATTGCGCCGGCTTTATCCGAAACTGCATCTCGACGTCATCACCTCCACCCATGCGGAGAACCTTCTGGGCGATTCGGTGGACGCGGCAATCATCATCGCCTCGCAGGTGGACGAGAAGCTCTACAGCCGCCGGCTGGACACCAACAGCGTGTACGCCATCACCAGCCGCGAATTCGCCGAGCGCGAAAACCTTCAGGAGCCTAACGACCTCACCGGACAAACGGTGTTCGTTCATAGCGAGATGCCCGGCACATTCGACGCCTGGCGCCGCGAGGTCGGCTTGCCGAACCTGAAGCCCGCATCGGTCGATCATATGGATTCCGGCCCGCTGATGCTGGAAGCGGCCGCGCAGGGCCTGGGCGTTGCCATCATGCACGGCAGCCATTTTTCCGACGCGCGCGACGAACGCCTCACCCGCCTGTTCGATATCGAGGTGAAGAGCCCCTACAGCTACTGGTTCGTCTGCCGCCCCCGTGCCCTGGAACGCCGCGCCGTGCGCGTCTTCCACGATTGGCTGGTGAGAGCGGAGATATAAAAAAGGCCGGAAGCTTTCGCCCCGGCCCTTTTCTATTTCTGAGAAGTTTTCTCAGCCCACCTTTGCGCTCTTGATCGCACCCGGATTGGCCGGCGGCTCACCCTTAGGGAGCGCGTCAACATGTTCCATGCCGCTCTCCACTTCGCCCCAAACGGTGTACTGACCGTCCAGGAAGCGGGCATCGTCGAAGCAGATGAAGAACTGGCTGTTCGCGCTGTTCGGATCCATCGTGCGGGCCATCGAGCAGGTGCCGCGCACATGCGGTTCCTTGCTGAACTCGGCGGGCAGGTTCGGCTTGTCCGAACCGCTGGTGCCGGTGCCGGTAGGATCGCCGCCCTGCGCCATGAAACCCGGGATCACGCGGTGGAAAACCACGCCGTCGTAAAAGCCTTCCTTGGCCAGATCGGTGATACGCTCGACATGCTTGGGCGCGAGATCGGGGCGCAGCTTGATGACCACCGGGCCACCGTCGAGTTCAAGCGTGAGGGTTTCGTCTGCCATTTCGCAATGTTCCTTCGGTTTGTTTCGCGTGCGATCTAGGCACTAGCGCGCCAGAGCGCCACCCGTTCCCGCAAGCGCGCCCATGCCGCGCGGCTATTCGCCGCCATTGCAATGCAGCATCGGTGCGTGTTTAGGCTGCACGCCCATACCGGATACCGCGAACAGAGGGGAGCGCCATGGCTGATACCGCTGATATGCTTCCCGATGAACGCGAAGCCGAAGAAAATGTTGAGACGCATGACGAGGACAATCGGCTGACCCCCAGCTTCGTCTCCAGTGTGCTCGAATCGCTGGATGATGGTGAGCGCGAGACGACCTATGCGCTCGTCGAGCAGCTCCATAATGCCGACATCGCCGATCTGTTCGAGATCGTGCCGAATGACGAACGCGCCGCGCTGGCGCTCGCCATCGGCGATCTTGTCAGCGCCGAGGTGCTGGCCGAGGTCAACGACTATGTCCGCGACGACATTATCGAGGCGCTGCCGCCCTCGCGCGTTGCGGGTCTTGCCGGCCAGCTGGAAACCGATGACGCCGTCGCGATCATCGAGGAGCTGGACGCGGACGACCAGCAGGCCGTGCTCGATGAGCTCGACCCCGAAGACCGCGCCGCCATCGAAAGCGCGCTGTCCTTTCCGGAAGAATCCGCAGGCCGCATCATGCAGCGCGATCTGGTCGCGGTGCCCGAACATATGAATGTCGGCCAGCTGATCGATTATCTGCGCGACGGCGGGGCCGATCTGACGACCGAATTCTGGGAAATCTTCGTCGTCGATCCGCAGCATCGGCCGATCGGCACCTGCCATCTCAGCTGGATCCTGCGCGCACCCCGCGACATCCCGCTGGGCGATGTGATGAAACGGGATCAGACGCTGATTCCTGCGCAGATGGACCAGGAAGAGGTCGCCCAGCGCTTTCAGAAATATGCACTAATCTCCGCCGCGGTGGTGGACGAAGGCGGGCGACTGATCGGCGTGATCACGGCCGACGATATCGTCCACATCGTCAGCCAGGAGGCCGGTGAGGATATCTTCCTGCTGTCCGGTGCGGGCGAAGGCGACATCAACGAACCGATCCGGCTCACCGTCCGCTCGCGCTTGGTCTGGCTTGTGGTGAACCTCGGCACGGCGATTATCGCATCCTCGGTTGTCGGTGCGTTTCAGGGCGTGATCGCAGCGTTCGCGCTGCTAGCCGTTTTAATGCCGATCGTCTCGGGCATGGGCGGCAATGCCGGCACACAGACGTTGGCCGTGGTGGTGCGTGCGCTCGCCACCAATCAGCTGACCCAATCCAACACGCTGCGCATGGTGGGCCGGGAGTTCCGCATTGCGCTTGCCAACGGAACGGCGCTGGGCATCCTCATCGGCATCGGCACCCTCATCATCTTCCGCAATCCGGACTTATCGATCGTCATCGCGCTTGCGATGGTGATCAACAATATGGTGGCCGGGCTGTCGGGTGTGGTGGTTCCGGTTGTGCTGCACCGGCTGGACATCGACCCTGCGGTATCGAGCTCCGTGTTTGTAACGACCATGACGGACACGATGGGGTTCTTCAGTTTCCTCGGGCTGGCAGCGCTTTGGGGCCTGGGAAGTTAGATAGCTCCGCCGTCCGGCACGAAACCGTCCCCTCTCATATTGCGCGCCGCTTAAGCAGTCGCCACATCGCCTGCCATGCCGCTCAACATGACCAAGATCGCCTTTCGCATCGACAGCTTTGCCGAGCTGCGCGAACGGCTGGAAGCACGCGCCGCGGCGGAGGGCGGGTTGTTTCACAGCACCCGCTATCGCCCCAAGCGGCACGAGGAGATGGTCGGCGGTTCGCTCTACTGGATTATCGCGCACCGCATCATGGCGCGCAGCGAAATTTTGGGCTTCAAGGAAGCGCCGGACGGGCGCACGCACATTCTACTGTCCCCGAAGCTGATCCCCGTGCGCAGCCGCGCGAAAAGGGCGCATCAGGGCTGGCGTTATCTGGAGGAGAATGACGCGCCGCCGGACCTCGACGGAGACCAAGACGCGATGGCCGAAATGCCCGCGCACATGATCGGCGAGCTGACCAAATTGGGGCTCGTCTGAAAACGAGAGGGTGTGGGCTCAGGCAGCCTGACGGTATTTCGAGATCAGATCCTCAGCCTCGAACACCAGAAAATCGGGGTCGAACGGCTTGGTGATATAGGCATCGGCCCCGGTATAGCGGGCGATGTCCTGATCCTTGCTGCTGGTGTTGCCGGTCAGCATCATGATCGGCACGCGGTAGAATTTGGGGTGCGTGCGAATCGCGTGCAAAGTATTGAGGCCGCCCATTTTGGGCATATTGCAGTCGAGGATGACGAGATCGGGCGATTTGGCGCTGATCGCGATGAGCGCCTCTTCACCGTTGCCGACCACACCGATCGAATGCCCGTAGGAACGGAATGCCTCGCTCACGATCTCGGTGACGATTTCGTCGTCGTCGGCGATGATAATGTGGGCCATGAAGCGTCCTCTGGTACTTGCACTTTGTTCTCTATGCGCAAGCACGGGTTACGATTTCGTTGACCCTGATTTGTTTCGTATCAGCCCCGCTCCTCCAGCCAGCGTGCGAGCAGATGATGCGCGACGGCAAGCCGCGGCGGCGCGATGAAGGGCGCATCCGGCGCCTCGTTCAGCGCCGCGCGCACGCCGTCTTCATCGATCCAGACGGCCTCCTCCAGTTCGGTCTCGTCGATGGTGAGAACATCGTCCTCGGCCACCGCGAAGCAGCCGATCATCAGCGAACTGGGAAAGGGCCAGGGCTGGCTCTTCACATAGCGGATATCGCGCACATGGATGCCCGCCTCCTCGTGCAGTTCGCGCGCCACGGCACCTTCGATGGTTTCGCCCGGCTCGACGAAACCGGCCAGCGCGGACAGGCGGCGCGCGGGGAATTGCGGCTGGCGGCCCAGCAGCACGCGCCCGTCATGTTCGGCGAGCATGATGACGACGGGGTCGGTGCGCGGGAAATGCTCCGCGCCGCAGGCGGTGCAGCGCCGTGCCCAGCCGCCCTTCTCGGCGCGCGTTTCTCCGCCGCAGCGCGCGCAGAAGCGATGGCGCGCATGCCAATCGACCAGGCTACGGGCGGCAGCATAGATCGCCGCGTCACGCTCCGGAAAGCTGGCAAGGCCTTGCCAAAGCTGCCGCACCGGTTGGCCGGGGCCAATGTGCTGCGGCACTGCGGCAAAGCACGACGTCTCCCCGTCCAGGCCGAGCAGGATGAGATCGCATTCCGGGTCCGCCTCGGCGATGCTGCCCCAATCGAGCGCGCCATGATCGCTGATCACCGGATCGAGGCCGTTCATTCGCAGGAGCCGCGCGGACGGACGCATCATAGCGGCCCGCAATCCATCGGGATCGCTACGCAGCCGGTCCGCCCGGTCCAGCCCCGGCGCACAGAAACCCGGATCGGCAGCCATCAGGCGGCGGCCTTCGCCTGAGCCATCGCCGCGGCATCGGCATAGACCCATTCGTAGAAGGCGCCCTGAAAGGGATAGACCTCGCTCGGCATATACTGGGTGTAACCAGAGGCACGCAGTCCGCGCTGGCGATCGATCCCGCCGACGGTGCCCGCCGCCCCCGCCCAGCCATAGGTGCCCGCACGCGGCCCCAGGCCGACGCGGCCGCCCGCGCCGAAGCCCTGACCCGCCACCCAGGTGCCGGTCAGATCGACACCGTCCGGCAGTAGGTTCGATGTGCCGAGATCCACCATTGCGCGGCTCATCACCTCGGCGCCGTCCAGCGTGCCGTCGCCCATCAGCATGGCGAGGAAGCGATCATAATCGCGCGCCGAACCGACAAGGCCTGCGCCGCCGAAGGGGAAAGCGGGCTTATCGAGGAAGATGCTGTTCTGGCCCGGATCGATCGGGATCAGCAGCCCGCCGATCACGGCATAATTGGTGGCAAGGCGATGCGCCTCGCTCTCCGGCACCTGGAAGAAGGTGCTGGTCATATCCAGAGGATCGAAGATGCGGGTCTGCAGAAACGCATCGAAGCTCATCCCGCTGGCGACTTCGATCACGCGGCCCATGATGTCGAGGCCGATCGAGTAGCTCCATTTGGTGCCCGGCTCCGCGATCAGCGGCAGGCCGCCCACGCGGCGTGCGAACTCGTCCAGCGACGGCACCTCGGCCCCGCCCTCGAACCCGGGGATCGATTGGCGACTGACCACACCCGGCAAGATGCCGTTATCGAGATAAGCCTGCAGGAGCGGCCCCTTGGTCACGATCGAATAACCGAGCCCCGCCGTGTGCGTGAGAAGATTGCGGATCGTGATCGGATTTTTCGCGGGCACCGAATCGAGGCTGTTCGCTGGATCGGTCAGCACGCGCATGTCTGCAAACTCTGGAATGAAATCGGCCACCGGCTGGTCGAGCCGCATTTTCCCGTCGCCGATCAGCATCATCGCGGCCATGCCGGTAATGGGCTTCGTCATCGAATAGAGCCGCCAAAGTGTGTCCTGATCGACCTGCGGTGAGGGATCGAGCGACTGATGCCCCGCGGTTAGATTCATTGGCTCGTCCGTGCCCCAGCCGATCGTTGCCATCATCCCAGCCACTTTGCGGGTGTCGACATAAGAATGAATGTTCTTCGTGACGGTGGGCCAGGCCGCAACCTGGTGCAGCATCGCCATCAGAGGCGACGGCGCGGCCAGCGCACCGAGGCCCAGAAGCGTACCGAGCCCCAGAAATCCGCGCCGATCCACCGCGCTCAACCGATCATGCCGCATCGTCTCTCATCTCCCCGAATGCGCGGGCGGCCTTGGCAAACAACGTCGGCAGTCCCGCATCGGCCAGCTCCGTCACCGGCCACCAATCGGCCTCCAGCATATCGGCTGGCGCGTCGCAGCAAAGCGCCAAATCGAGAATGATCGTGAAATGCGTGAAGCCATGCCGAACGACGCCGCGGGCGATGCGCCATTCGGCTTCGACCGGAGGCACGCCGTTACCGTCCGCCCCGGCACGCCAGCCATCATCCGGCAGCGCGCGCATGCCACCGAGCATGCCCTTGGGCGGGCGCGTTACCAGCGCGACCTTGCCGTCTCGCTCGATCCAATAGACCGTACCGCGCCGTTCGGGCTTCGCTTTCTTCGCCGCCTTTACCGGATAGCGTTCCGGATTGCCGCCGGCATGGGCCGCGCAATCCTGACGCAGCGGACAGATCAGGCATTGCGGCGCGCGGACGGTGCAGATCGAGGAGCCGAGGTCCATCAAGCCTTGCGCGAAATCCCCCGCCCGCGCGTCCGGCGTGATCAAATCGGTGGCTGCGCGAATCGCCTTCTTCGCCCCCGGAAGCGGCTCATCGATCGCGAACAGACGGGACACCACCCGCTCGACATTGGCATCCACCACCACCGCGCGCCGGCCGAAAGCGATCGCCGCGATGGCGGCGGCGGTATAATCGCCGATCCCCGGCAGCTTGCGCAGCGCGGCTTCCTCGCACGGCAGAACGCCGCCATGCCGCTCGGTCACCTCACGCGCGCAGGCAATCAGATTTCGCGCCCGCGAATAATAGCCGAAGCCCGCCCATTCGGCCATCACATCGGCTTCGTCCGCAGCGGCTAGCGCCTCCAGCGTGGGCCAACGTTCCAGAAAGCGGGCGAAACGCGGCGCGACGGCGGCCACCGTGGTCTGCTGCAGCATTACTTCCGACAGCCAGACGGCATAGGGGTTCGCCGCCTCCCCCGGCAGCGCGCGCCAGGGCAGCGTGCGGCGGTGGCGATCATAATGGGCCAGCAGGCGCTCGGAGAGCGCGGCATCTTTCCGGGTGACGGGCATCGCGCCGATATGGCATGGGGACGGCCATGGTTGAACAGGGCGCGAACACCGACAAGCCGAAAAAGGCTGCCGCGAAGAAAAAGGGCGGTCCGCGCAGCTATACGCGTCCGCGCGGCGGCGAGGCGAAGGCGATCAGCGATCTGATGCCTGAAATCGGCCGCGCCGCCTTCCGCCGCTACGGTTTCGTGCAAAGCTCGGTCGTCACCCGCTGGCCGGAGATTGTGGGCGAGCGCTATGCCGAAGTCAGCGCCCCGCAGGCGATCCGCTTCCCCTCCGGCAAGCGGTCTGGCGGCACGCTGGAACTTACGGTGTCGGGCGCCCATGCCACGCTGATGCAGCATGTCGCGCCGGAGATTATCGAGCGGGTGAACCGGTTTTTCGGTTATGGCGCAGTCGACAAGCTGAAGTTCATCCACGGCGTCATAGAGCCGCCCAAGGACAAGCCGGCGAAACGGGACGCCGGCCCGCCCACGCTGAAGCCCGTGCCGATGGAACTCGGCGAGGGGCTGCGCGATATTGCCGATCCCGAACTGGCCGCCGTGCTCGAATCGCTGGCACGGCAGATGGCCGACAAGGAATAGACATGAGACTGCGTAGCCTGTTTGCCCTCACCTCCCTCGCCCTTGCCGCGCCCTTGCTGGCCGCTGCCGCCCCGCAGCCCCAAAAGGCTGCATCCCAGAAAACCGTCACTCCGGTCACGATCACGCCGATCGGCGGGCATCTGCTAGGCAGCCCCAAGGCGCGCACCAAGATCATCGAATATGCGAGCTACACCTGCCCGCATTGCGCGATGTTCGAGGCGGAGGGCGCGCCTGTCATCAAGGCGAACTATGTCCGCCGCGGCCTGGCGAGCTTCGAGCTACGCAACCTGATCCGCGATCCGGTGGACCTGACCGCCGCGCTGCTGGCGCGCTGCGGCCCGACATCGCGCTTCTTCGCCAATCATGAGCTGATCATGCGCAACCAGCCGGTCTGGCTGTCCGCCGCGCAGACATCCACCCCCGGAACCCGCAAAAGCTGGTTTGAAGGCAGCTATGGCGAACGCATGGGCGAGATCGCCAAAGACACCGGGCTCTACAAGCTGATGCTCTCGAACGGTTATACAGCGGCGCAGCTCAACAGTTGCCTGTCCGACGAAGCAGCGCAAAAAACCGTCGCGGCGATGACGGAGGACGCCCAGAAACAGGGCGTGAAGGGTACGCCGAGCTTCATGCTGAACGGCAAGCTGCTCGACGGGGTCTATAGCTGGCAGGCGCTGAAGCCGCTATTGCCCGCATCCTGAGAACAAGGACGAACGCTGCATGACGATCAAGAACGCTCTGGCCACCGCCCCCTTCGCGCTGGCGATCATCCTCGCCGGTTGCGGCAATCAGGACGCGCCCGAGAGCGAAGCGAAGGCGGCTACGCCTGCCGCCGCGGCGACCGGCGATAGCGCCGTGCCCTCCGCCAAGCCCACCCGCGCCGCCGGGCAGGAGTGGAGCGATGTGGTCGTGAAAACGCCCGAGGGCGGCTATGCGATGGGCGATCCCGACGCGCCGGTGACTCTTGTCGAATATGGCGCGGTCACCTGCAGTCACTGCGCCGCGTTCGAACAGTCCGCCTTCGCGCCGATGAAAAAGGACTATGTCGACAGCGGGAAGGTGCGGTTCGAGCTGCGCAACTTCATCCTGAGCCCGTTCGACATTCCGATCACGCTGCTCACGCAGTGCGAGGGGCCGGATCGCTATTATCCGCTGACCGAGGCCGTCTTCGGGGAGCAGGAAGCGCTGATGCAGCCTGCCATCCAGCTCTCGCAGAGCAACCCTCAGGCGCTGCAGGATGCGATGAACGCGCCGCTCAATGAGCGCTTCTACAATCTCGGCAAGGCCATGGGCGTGGTCGATTTCTTCGCATCGCGCGGAGTGAGCGAGCAGAAGGCCAAGGCCTGCCTGTCCGATCAGAGCGCGATCGAGCAGCTCGTCGCCACCACGGAGAAGGGCGTGAGCGACGGGGTGACCGGGACGCCGACCTTCTTCCTGAACGGCGAGAAGATCCAGACCGACAAATGGGCTGAGATGAAGCCGCGCCTCGACGCCGCGCTCGGCGCGCAGTAATGCGGCGAGAATAACGACAGACCATAAGCCGATACAGGAACCGACATGATCAAGCCGACCATCGCCCTCGCCACGCTCACCCTCGCGCTCGCGGCTTGTTCCGGCGGAAGCGGGGATAGCGGCTCGACCAGCGGTGAACCGGTGGCCGCGGTAGCGGCGCCGAGCGGCAGCAGTTGGACCGAGACGGTCGCCAAGACGAACGATGGCGGCTTCCTGATGGGCAACCCCAATGCGCCGATCAAGCTGGTCGAATATGGTTCGCGCACCTGCCCCACTTGCGCAAAATTCGACAGCGAGGGCATGGAGCCGCTGAAGAAAAACTTCATCTCCACCGGCAAGGTCAGCTACGAATTCCGCGATTATCCGGTGCACGGCGCGCTGGATCTGGCGCCCAGCCTGCTTGGCACCTGCGTGGAGCCGTCGGCCTTTTTCCCGATGCTGGACCAGATGATGGCGAACCAGCAGACCTTCCTCGACAAGACGGGCGATCTGCCGCAGCAGCAGCTGCAGGCGGTCGAGAACGATCCGGGCAAGGTCGCCACCATCATCGCCAAGGGCCTGGGTTATCTCGATTTCGTGAAAGCGCGCGGCCTGTCCGAACCGCAGGCGATCGCCTGCCTGCAGGATCCGGCGCGAATCAAGGCACTGTCCGACAGCGCGGAGAAGGGCAGCAGCGAATTCCAGGTTGGCGGCACGCCGACTTTCATCCTGAATGGCAAGAAGATCGACGCCAACAGCTATCAGGGCGTTAGCGAAGCGCTGATGGCCGCCGGCGCCCGCTGAGGCGGTAACGCCGCTTGGCGCGGAGGAGCTTCGATACGGTCTGCGGGGGCATAGCTCCATGCGCCTGAAGAAGCTTCGCCTCGCCGGTTTCAAAAGCTTCGTCGAACCCGCCGAACTGCGCATTGAGCCGGGGCTGACCGGCGTCGTCGGCCCCAATGGCTGCGGCAAATCGAACCTGCTCGAAGCGATCCGCTGGGTGATGGGCGAAAACAGCCCGAAATCCATGCGCGGCGGGGGCATGGAAGACGTGATCTTCGCGGGCACCGCCACCCGCCCGCAGCGCCAGTTCGCCGAGGTTTCGCTGCTCGCGGAAATTGGCGAAGACACCGCTGGGCCGATCTCCGCAGACGGAGGCGAGATTGAGGTCGTGCGCCGCATCGAGCGAGGCGCAGGCTCCGCCTATCGCGCCAATGGCCGCGATGTACGCGCAAAGGACGTGGCGCTGCTGTTTGCCGATGCCTCCACCGGAGCGCACAGCCCCGCGCTCGTCAGCCAAGGACGCATCGCCGCGGTGATCGCCGCAAAGCCTGCCGAGCGGCGCATGATGCTGGAAGAAGCAGCCGGAATCGCCGGCCTTCACGCGCGCCGCAAGGATGCCGAGCAAAAATTGCGCGGGGCCGAAACCAATCTGCAGCGCGTCGATACCATGCTGGGCGATATGGACACGCGCGCCGGAACGCTGCGGCGGCAGGCCAAGGCGGCGATGCGCTACAAGGCCCTTTCGGCGGAAATTTTGCAAGCCGAGGCCATGCTGATCCATGTCCGCTGGCGCGATGCCCGCCGCGCGGCGGAAGCAGCGCGTGCCGAAGCGGACGCTGCTGAAGCGAAAGCGAAGCAGGCGGCGCAGCGGCGCGAGCGGCTGCAGATCGATCGCCACGGCGCGGCCAAGGCGCTGGAGAGCGCCCGCGAACGGCAGGGCCGTGCGCGCGAAGAAGCGGCTCGGATCGATTCGCGCCTCGCCTCCCTGCGTGCCGAGCGCGCCCAGTTGGGGGCGCGGATCGAAGACCTGCGCCGCCAGAGCGAACAGATCGAGGAGGATCTGACAGAAGAGGACCGGCGCGGGCGCGATGCGGTGGAGCGGCTGGAGGCGCTGCGCGTCAGCGTGGCGGAGGTGGGCACCGAGCTTACCCGGCTCGAGGAAGAGCGCCCCGCACTGGAACGCGAACTCGACGCCGCCGACCGCGCCGCGCGCGAGAACGAGCTGGCGCTCGCCAAGGCACGTGCCGAGCTGGCCCGGATCGATGCAGATCGGCAGGTCGCGAACGCCGCGCGCGCGGCGGCGGAACGGCGGCTGGCGGAAGTGGATGCGGATCGCCAGCGCACGCAGACCGCTTTGGCCGAACTGCCGGACATCGCGGCGCTGAAGCAGGCGCTGACCGAAGCGGAAGCGCAGATCGCGTCGCATAAAAAAGCCGCGGCGGATGCGGATGCACAGTGGGACGCCGCACGCGAAGAGCGTGAGACTGCACGCCTCGCCGCGGATGAAATGGCGCAGACCCTATCCGCCGCGCGCTCCCGCCTGGCAGGCCTTCGCGGCGAAGCCAAGGCGATCGAACAGGCGCTCGCGTCCCAAAAAGGCGGCGGCAAACGCGCGGTCGATGCGGTGCGCGCCGAACCGGGCTTTGAAACCGCGCTGGCAGCGGCGCTGGGGGATGATCTCCATGCCGCGCTGGAGGCAGGCGCGGCGCGGTACTGGGGCGGCGCGCCGTCGCACGAGGATGCCGGGCCGGAGGGTGCCGAGCGACTGTCCGATCATGTCGAGGCCCCCGCCGCGCTGGGCGCACGCCTGTCGCAAATCTGGGTTGTGGAACAAGACCATGGCCAGCCGCTTGCCCTAGGCCAGCGGCTGGTGACGCGCACTGGGCTCATGCGGCGTTGGGACGGCTTTATCGCCACCGTTCCCGCAGCGGGCGACCTTGCCGAGCAATTGGTGCGGCGCAACCGGCTGCGCGAACTGGGTACCCTGACCGAAAGCCAGCAGACCGAGATCACCGAGCTGGAAAGGCGCGAGACGCAGATCGCCGAGCAGCGCGGGCAGATCGACGAAGTGATTGCCGGTGCCCGCCAGCGCGTGCGCGCTGCCGAGGAAGCGGAACGGGAAGCAAAACGGGAGCGCGACCGGGCGGAAGGCCGTATCGAACGCAGCGAGGGCCTCAGCGCCGATCTGGAGGCGCGCATTTCCGCCAATGCGGAGCGGCGCGGCGAGGCCGAGCAGCAATTGGCCGATGCGCAAGGCGCGCTCGCGCAACTGCCCGATGACGCAGCGCTGCGCGAGCGGACAGGAGAACTCGAACGGTCGGGCGACACGCTGCGCGATCTTTTGCGCACGCGGCAGGCAGGCCTCTCCGCGCTGGACCAGTCGATCGCCGCCACCCGTGAGCGCCGCGCCGGGACACAGGCCGACATCCGATCGCATGAGAGCCGCAAGAGCGATGCCGTGGAGCGCCAGTCCGCGCTCGCAAAGCGCCGGAAAGACACCGCCCGGCAGCTCGATACGATCGCCGACAGACCCGATCAGTTGGACGAGGAGATTGCAGGTCTCGAACGCGAGGCGTCTGGGGCAACGCAGGCGCTGGCGAGCCATGAGAGCGAGTTCACCCAGTCCGATGAAAAGCTGCGCGCGCTCGAGGCTGAGCTGGCCGAGGCGGAGGAGGCGCTGTCCGGTGCCCGCGAAGAGCGTGCGGGTGCGGCTGCGCGGGCGGACAATCAGGAACTGCGCCGCGCCGAAATGGTTCGCATTGCCTCCGAACGCTTCCAATGTGCGCCGCAAGCACTGCCGCAGGTGCATGATTTCGATGCGTCCGAAGACCGCGACGCCTTGGAAATTTCGGCCCAGCTGGAAAAGCTGCAGGCTTCGCGCGAGCGGATCGGGCCGGTCAATCTGGTCGCCGACAGCGAACTGGAGGAGCTGACTGCCGAGATCGGCACCAGCCGCGCCGAGGCGGACGAGCTGGCCCAGGCGATCGCGCGACTGCGAGGATCGATCGGCAGCCTCAACCGCGAAGGCCGCCAGCGCCTGCTCGCCGCCTTCGAGGCGGTGAACGGCCATTTCCAGCGGCTGTTCACCACGCTGTTTGAAGGCGGCGCGGCGCATCTGGAGCTGATCGAGAGCGACGATCCGCTGGAAGCGGGGCTGGAAATCATGGCCCAGCCGCCGGGCAAGAAGCTGGCGGCGTTGACGCTGCTTTCAGGGGGCGAACAGGCCCTGACTGCGGTCGCCCTGATCTTCGGCCTGTTCCTCACAAACCCCGCACCGATTTGCGTGCTGGACGAAGTCGATGCACCGCTGGACGATGCCAATATCGAACGCTTTTGCGGGCTTTTGGAAAGAATGACCCAAGAAACCGAAACGCGCTATTTGATCGTGACGCATAATGCGGTGACGATGAGCCGGATGGACCGTTTATTCGGTGTCACCATGATGGAACATGGTGTGAGCAGGCTCGTCTCGGTGGACCTCAACGCTGCTGAGGAATTGCTCGCAGCGGAGTAAGATTATTGCAGCGATTTGCAATTTTGGGGGAGGCATGCTATATCATTGGCATGCAACAACTAGATCAGACCGACTTTTACATTTTCACCGACGCCGAAGCAGATGCCCTGAAGGGTGGCTTGGTTGACGACATGAAATCCCCCAGCCCGATCGTACCGAGCGGATGCGGCGCCATGATGCGCGTGGCAGAACAGGACGATGTGGTGTTCCTGGAAAAAGCGCTTCCCTGATTGCGCCGCCGTCTGACGGGTTCAGGCGGTTCCCACCACGAAGCAGGCAAGGGCCATCAATAGCCCCGCGAACCTGTTCGACCGAAATTTGGCCAATGCGTCCGCTCCATCTTCGGGGCGGAGCGTTGCCACTTGCCACGCAAGGTGCGCGGCGACGGGCAACAGCGCCAGATAGGCGAACGGGTCAGGGAAACGCTGCCCGAAAGCCATGAGCCACAGCGCAAGCGTTGCCAGATAGCAGCTGGCGACGCCAACGCGTACGTTCTTGCCCAGTCGCAACGCGCTGGAGCGAATGCCGACGAGCGCGTCGTCCTCACGGTCCTGTAACGCATAGATAGTGTCATAACCGATCACCCAGAAGACGCATCCAGCATAAAGCAGGATCGCGCCCAGCGGCACTGTGCCGGTAAAGGCGCTCCAGCCGACCAGCGCGCCCCATGAAAACACGAGGCCCAGCCATGCCTGCGGCCACCAGGTAATGCGCTTCATGAAGGGATAGGCCGCGACCAGCGCGAGGCTGCCGAGCGCCACGAGGCGCGCGGTCCAATTCAGCTGCAGCCAGGTGATCAGTCCGATCAGGCATAGCATGCCCAGCCAGATCCATGCCGCCTTGCGCGAAACCGCTCCGCTCGCGAGCGGGCGCGATGCGGTGCGCGCAACCTGCCGGTCCAGATCTCGGTCGATGATGTCATTATAGACGCATCCCGCGCCGCGCATCGCGATGGCACCGAGCAGCAGCCACAGCAGCAGATCCCAGCGCGCTGCCGCGCCGCCTGCCAGGGCAAGCCCGAAAGCACAGGGCCAGAACAGCAGCCACCAGCCGATCGGCCGGTCAAACCGCGCCAGAAGTGCAAACGGACGCGCGGCGGGTGGGAGGAGGCCGATGAGCCCGCGATGTTCGCTGTCCGGTACGCCGCTACGTCCGCGCCCGGCCTCCGCGCCGGATCGATCATTCTGAGTCATTCCTGCCCCCTACACCGTTCGGGTTGAGCTTGTCGAAGCCCTGTTCGGTTGTCATGATTCGCTGAGGGAAAACAGACATCGCTGTGCCGCGCCATCGTCGGCAAGCTCGGCGGCAAACGGATTGAAAGAGGGAAATTCATGCCCGCAACGCCCGCCTGGCCACCGCGCTCCGCGCCGAGACTTTTCGTCGAGCAGGAATTGAATGAAGGCACCGAGGTGGCGCTGGACGGCCCCGCGGCGCATTATCTGCTCAAGGTCATGCGGCTGGGCGAAGGCGCCCCGCTCACCCTGTTCGACGACAAGACCGGCGACTATGCCGCAACGGTGGTGCAGACGGGCAAGCGCGATCTCACCGTGCGGGCGGGCAAGCGCCTGCGCCCGCGCGAAGACGTACCGGATCTCTGGCTCTGCGCCGCACCGATCAAGCGCCAGCGTTTCGACTGGGTGGCCGAAAAGGCGAGCGAGCTCGGCGTGCGCCGGTTTCAGCCGGTGGCGACGGCGCGCGCCGTCGTGGACAAGGTGAAAGATGATCGCCTGCGCGCGCACATGATCGAGGCCGCCGAACAGTGCGAACGCAACGCGCTGCCCGAACTTGGAGAACTCACCCAGCTGTCCGCGATGCTCGCCGCTTGGCCGGAAGGCCGACACCTATTTTTTTGCGACGAGCGCGGCGGCGGCTCCTTCCGTTCGGCGCTAAGGGCGCATGAAGGCCCCGCGGCGATCCTGATCGGCCCTGAAGGCGGCTTCAGCGACGAGGAGAATGCGGCGATCCGGGCATGCCCGCAGGCAGTGCCGGTTTCCTTGGGTCCCCGCATCCTGCGCGCCGACACCGCCGCCGTTGCCGCGGTAAGCCTGTGGATGGCCGGACGCGGAGACTGGGGCTGAGATCTTCACGACTAAGTCCCGCTTTGCCACCCAACCCCTTTCCATAGCGGCCACGGCTTCCTACAGCAGCGCGCATGAGCACGCGGTCCAATTCGACGAGCAACGATCCGGTTATCGAGAGCCGGGACGACCTTCTGGCCCCCATGATCGGAGGCGAAAAGCCGAAGGATCGCTGGCGGATCGGCACGGAGCACGAGAAGTTCGTCTTCTCGCGCGATACGCATGCCGCGCCCAGCTATGCCGAAGAGGGCGGAATTCGCGATCTTCTGCTGTCGCTCGAGCAGTTCGGCTGGTCCCCGGTCGAGGAGCTGGGCCCGGACGGCAAGATGAACGTTATCGCCATGAGCGGTGAGGACGGCACCGTCAGCCTGGAGCCTGCCGGGCAGCTGGAACTGTCCGGAGCGCCGCTCGACAATCTGCACCAGACCTGCGCGGAGGCAGGGCGCCATCTCAACCAGGTGAAGAGGATCGGCGCGGAAACCGGCAAGGGTTTCCTGGGCCTCGGCATGTGGCCGGACAAGGCGCGCAGCGATTTGCCCGTCATGCCCAAGGGCCGCTACAAGATCATGATGGACCATATGCCGCGCGTCGGCACCCTGGGCCTCGATATGATGCTGCGCACCTGCACCATCCAGGTGAACCTTGATTACGCTTCGGAAGCGGACATGGTGCAGAAATTCCGCACCGGCCTCGCCCTCCAGCCGCTCGCCACCGCCTTGTTCGCCAACTCGCCGTTTACCGAGGGTAAGCCGAACGGTTATCTCAGCTATCGCAGCCACATCTGGTCGGACACCGATCCGCACCGCACCGGCATGCTGCCTTTCGTGTTCGAGGACGGCTTCGGCTATGATCGCTATGTCGAATATATGCTCGATGTGCCGATGTATTTCGTGTTCCGCGAGGGCCGTTATGTCGATGCGGCGGGCCTCAGTTTCCGGGATTTCCTCGACGGAAAGCTATCCGTGCTGCCGGGGGAGCGGCCGACCGAGAGCGACTGGGTGGACCATCTGTCCACCGCCTTCCCCGAAGTGCGCCTGAAAAGCTTCCTCGAAATGCGCGGCGCCGACGGCGGCCCGTGGAACCGCATTTGCGCCCTGCCCGCGCTGTGGGTCGGCCTGCTCTACGATCAGAACGCGCTCGATGCGGCTTGGAATCTGGTCAAGGACTGGACGATCGATGAGCGGCAGGAATTGCGCGATGCCGTGCCGAAGCACGCCCTGAAAGCGCCGATCCCCGGCGGCGGCACGCTGCGCGATCTGGCGCGTGAGGTGCTTGCCATCGCCGCGCAGGGCCTCACCGCCCGCGCCCGCCTGAACAGCAGCGGCGACAATGAAACCGGCTTCCTCGATCCCCTCCACGAAGTGGTCGCCAGCGGTAAGACCCATGCCGAGCGCATGCTGGATCATTATCATGGCCGCTGGAACGGCGATGTCAGCCATGTCTATGACGAGGAAAGTTTTTAAGATCGCGCCGCTATTCCGCTGGCACGATCTCCGCCGTGGGCCGCGTGCGCTGTCCCAGTCGGCCGCCGCTGAATTTGCGCAGGAAGCGCCGCCAGACGGCGTTTTCTTCCGACCAGTCATAATAAGCCTGATAGACAGGATCGGCGAGGAGATGCTTCTCCTCGGTCCGGGCGCGCCAGTAATAGACCGCGCTCACCAGCGCCATCAGCGCGCTATTGCGTAAGGCATCGGTCAGGCTGCCGCTGGTCACGATGAACGGTAAGGTCGCCGCCCACCAATAAGCGTTTTTGGCGAGATAGGCCGGATGCCGCGTCCACTTGTAAGGGCCATGCGTCAAAATCCCGCGATGGGTGAGGTTGGAAAAGCGCAAGCCGATGGCGACGGTGGCGTAGGCGTAGACGCCGGTCAGAACCACCAGCAGCGCGCCCCAGATGGCTAGCAGCGCCGGGTAGCCCGCGAACCAGCTCGACCAGCTGGCCGTGCCCACCTGATAATCCAGCGGCCCGCCGCCGTTCATCAGCGTGAAGGGCGGATAGCAGATCAGCGCGGCCACCCAGCCGGCGAGATAGGGGTTGGCGGTACGGATATGGCTGTCGAGCGGACGCATCGTCAGCAGATAGCCGACGGTGGCGAGCTGAACGTCGACCAGAAACATGGTGGTGATCAGCGCACTGGCGATCCAGACGGGATTTCGCGCGATTTCGGAAAGATCGAAATTCACAACGGTGCTGAAGCCCGACGGCACGATGGCCAGCATGAACGCCAGGAAAAATCCCTTCACTGCCCAGGCGCGCAGGTGGTGGTGGATCATTTCGCGGTCCCAGCCGTCACGCCCCGCGATCCAGGCACCGAAATGCCAGGCGCCGTCCTTCGGCTCGATCAGGTGCCGGTCCAACCAGACGATATAGGGAACGGACAGGACGATCAGCGGCACCAGGGCAATCTCGAACAGCTGCATCGAGAACGGATAGTCGGCAAAGCGCGTACTCCACCAAAAGCGCCCCACCGCATAGACCGCGGCTATCAGCCCCCAGGTCGCCCAGAAACCGGTGATCTTCACGATGGAAATATCGACCACGTCCGCCAGCGGGCGCTTCAGCGACCAGTCGATCCCCGTGCTCGGCCGCCGATGCACCTTCTCGATCAGAAGCGACCAGAGGATCATGGGGGCGCCGCAAGCGATGATGCCGAGCAGCGCCGCATTCGGCCCGCTCGCCCGCTCCGGGAGGCCTGGAAAGCCAAGGATATCGGCCAGCGCACCGAAATTGCGTGCGATCATCACCCAGATAGCGAGGCCCGTCAGTCCGGACAGGCCGACGCCGATACCCACGGCAGATGCCGGGCGGACCGATGATGCGCGATCGCTCATGCCCGCTCGCTTAACCGAAGAAGGTAAGCGGACGGTGAAGACGGCTTAACCTTCGTCAGGCTCCGCAACGAACAGCCACTGGCAGAGCACAACCGCCACCAAGGTGCCGACAATCTGTCCGGCAAGGAACAGCGGCACATCGGGCAGGGCAATGCCGGCAAAAGTGTCGCTGAGCGCGCGCGCCACGGTAATCGCGGGATTGGCGAAGCTGGTGGAGCTCGTAAACCAGTAGCCCGCGCTGATATAGGCCCCGACGGCGGGCGCAATCCAGGCAGGCCGATAGCGCACCGTACCGAGGATGGTGACGATCAGCCCGAAGGTGGCAATCCCCTCGCTGAACGCCTGCGCCGCGCCTGAGCGCACATGGGTGGAGAACTGGATCACTGGAAGTTCGAACATCAGATGTGCCGCCCAGACGCCCAGGATGCCGCCCGCCAGCTGGACCAGCGTATAGAGGCCCGCCTCGCCTGCCCCGATCTCTCGCCGGATCAGCGCGGTAAGCGTCACCGCAGGGTTGAAATGCGCGCCGGAGATGGGGGCCAGCATGGTGATAAGGACGAACAGGATCGCGCCCGTCGCCAGCGTATTGCCCAGAAGCGCGATGGCGACATTCCCGCCCGCCAGCGTTTCGCCCATGATGCCCGATCCGATGACCGTGCCGAACAGGAAGAAGCTGCCCAGCGCTTCGGCGGCTAGCCGCCGCGCGGTGCCGGGATACGGCGCCCGGCGCGGCACCGCATCTCTCAGCAGATGCTCGCTCATCGATTGTCCCTCAGTTGGCGGCCACCAGCACGCCGAGGCAGATTACCACCGCGCTTGTAATCGCCATACGCAGCCGCAGGTAGGAAAGCGGCACGGTGCCCTGCGAATAAGCGCGCCAGTCTAAAAGCAGAAGCAGCGCGAACAGCACCGAGATGGCCAGCGGAATCACGTTCGCAGGAAGAAACAGAAGCGCGAGCCACGCCGCAATCGCCGCGATATTGCTTCCGATGAGAAGCAGCGGATCGGCCCGGCGCGCGATCGCAAGGCCCCAAAAGGTGCCCGCCATGAAGCTGAGGATAATCACCGCCCACCAGGCAAAGGCCGTGCGGACGAGCGGGTAATAACCCTCCGGGCCGATCGGCACGATCAGGTACAGCGCGCCCGCCGCGAATGGAATGACCCCCGCGGCGGTCAGTGCGATGACGAGCGGTGGCAGGGTCTTCGGCTTGGGTTCATCCATGGTCCAAGCCTATCGCCGTTTTGGACCGAAGTCGAAGCCTTGATCGCTCAGGCGGAATGGACGCTGAAGACGAGCTGCACCACAAACAGCGCCAGCAGCACCCCGCCCTCACGCCGTCCGACGCGGTAATGCGTCACGGCGAAGAACAGCATAATGACCGTGATCGCCAGCAGATAGGGCAGACCGAAGGAAATCAGCTCCGCGGGCATGGAATTGGGGGCCGCCAAGGCGGTGACGCCGCCGATCAGGAGCAGGTTGAACAGGTTCGATCCCAGGATATTGCCTAGCGCCACCGCGCTTGCCTTTTTCATAGCGGCGATGATCGTGGTCACCGCCTCGGGCAGCGAGGTGCCGATCGCCACGATGGTAAGGCCGATGGTGGTCTGCGACAGGCCGAAATAGGTGGCGATGTCCACCGCGCCGGAAATCAGCCACTCGCCGCCAAAGCCGATGCCCGCCAGCCCGCCGATCAGATACAGCACCGATCGCCACAGCGGCGTGGTCTTGGCGTTTTCCTCTCCGTCCGACGCGGCGGCGCGCGCTTCCTTTTGGGCGGCACCGCTGGCGCGCTCGCTGAAATAGGCGAACACGATATAGGCGGCGAGGAGCATAAGCGCGGCGATGCCGGCCACCGTCCCGATCAAGTTCGCCAGTGCCCCGAGATACAGCATGGCGGTGACCGCCAGCGCCAGCCCGGCATCGCGCCACAGCGGCTTTCTCTCCACCGCCAGCGGAAAGATCACCGCGGCCAACCCAAGAATGAGCAGGCTGTTGGCGAGGTTCGATCCGATGATATTGCCCCAGGCGATCGCCGGCGCGTTGGAGCGCACCGCCTCGATACTGGCGACCAGTTCGGGCGCCGAGGTGCCGAAGGCTACGATCGTCAGGCCGATGAGCAGCTGGCTCAGCCCCGCTTTCTCGGCCAGCGCCACCGCGCCGCGTACGAGAAACTCGCCGCCGCCGACCAGCAGGACGAGCCCTGCCACCAGTGCGAGCGAGGCGGCCAGCATGCTTATTTCGGGCGGCGGCCGAGCAGGCGCAAGCGCAGGGCGTTCAGCTTGATGAAGCCTTCCGCATCGCGCTGGTCATATTTGCCGGCATCATCCTCGAACGTGACCACGTCCTTGGAATAGAGATCGAAATTCACATCCGCGCGGCGACCGGTGATGTGGACCCCGCCCTTGTAAAGCTTCAGGCGAACCTCGCCGGTTACCTTCTGCTGGCTGTGGTCGATCGCGGCCTGCAGCATCTCGCGCTCTGGGCTGAACCAGAAGCCGTTGTAGATGAGCTCGGCGTAGCGCGGCATCATCTCGTCCTTCAAATGCGCAGCGCCCCGGTCCAGCGTCAGCTGCTCGATCGCGCGGTGCGCGGCGGCGTAGATCGTGCCGCCCGGCGTTTCGTACATGCCGCGCGATTTCATGCCGACGAAGCGGTTCTCGACCAGATCGAGCCGGCCGATGCCATGCTCGCGGCCCAGCTCGTTGAGCGCGGTCAGCAGCGTGGCGGGCGACATCGCCTCGCCGTCCAACGACACGCCGTCGCCCTTTTCGAAGCCGATCACGATATCGCGCGGGGTATCGGGCGCATCCCACGGATTGACGGTGCGCGAATAGACGTAATCGGGCGTCTCTTCCCATGGATCTTCCAGCACCAGCCCTTCGGACGAGGTGTGGAGCAGGTTCGCGTCCGTGCTGAACGGCGCTTCACCGCGCTTGTCCTTGGGCACGTCGATGTGATGCTCTTCGGCCCATTCAATGAGGCGCGTGCGGCTCGTCAGATCCCATTCGCGCCAGGGGGCGATGATCTTGATGTCCGGGTTCAGCGCATAAGCGCTAAGTTCGAAGCGGACCTGATCGTTGCCCTTGCCCGTCGCGCCGTGCGCGATGGCGTCCGCGCCGGTTTCGCGCGCGATCTCGATCAGGCGCTTGGAAATCAGCGGCCGCGCGATCGAGGTGCCGAGCAGATAGTCGCCCTCGTACCGCGCATTGGCGCGCATCATCGGGAAGACATAGTCCTTCACGAACTCTTCGCGCAGGTCCTCGATGAAGATGTGATCGTCCGGCACGCCCATCTTCACGGCCTTGTCGCGGGCCGGCCCAAGCTCTTCGCCCTGCCCCAGATCGGCGGTGAAGGTCACCACCTCGCAGCCTCGCTCCACCTGCAGCCATTTCAGGATGACACTGGTGTCGAGTCCCCCGGAATATGCGAGGACGACTTTCTGGGGCTTGCTGGCCATGGCGGGAGAACTCCTTGTCTAGACGCGGTTCGCGCTAGTCCGCCGCGCCGCGCCTATCAAGCGCGCTTTCACCTTTCAGGGAACGCAGCAGTCCGGGAAAATACAGCGCGAGCGCCCCCGCGCGGAACACATAGCTCATCAGAAACGCCGTCCATACGCCGCCATTGCCGCCCAGCGAATGGTCCCCGCGCAGGACCAGATCGAGCGCGAGATAGAGCCCGGTCGATAGCAGCGCCGCGTTGCGCAACGCCCGGCCCCGCGTTGCACCGATGAAGATGCCATCGAGCAACCAGCTGGGCATACCGATGAGTGGAATGGCGACGACGAACGGTAGGAAGGCTTCTGCGATGTTCCGCACCGCCGGGTCCGTCGTGATGAGAGCGATCGCGCCCGGCCCCGCCGTCCAGAAAGCCAGCGCCAGCAATGCGCCGCCGAGTGCAGAAAACTCGCCCGTCAGCCGGATTGCGCGCATAAATTGCGCGCGCGAGCCCAGGCCCACCGCATTGCCGATGCGGCTTTCCGCGGTGAACGCAAAGGCATCGAGGATGAAAGCGGCCACGCTCACGAACTGGAGCAGCACATGGTTCGCGGCGAGCGGCGCGGTGCCGAGCCGCGCCCCGGCATTGGCGAACCAGGCGAACAGAAACAGCAGCGCGATGGTGCGGATCATGATGTCCCCGTTCACCGCCATCAGCCGCCTCATCGCGTCCCAAGCGAACACGGCCTTGCGGGATGCAGGGGCGAGCATGGCGCGCAGGTCCAGCCCGGAAAAGCGCAGGCAGAGGATCAGGCCTGCGAGTGCGGCGGTCCCTTCGGCCCCAGCCGTTCCGGCACCGACGCCCGCCGCGCCCAGACCAAGTCCCCAGACGAGGGCGACATCCAGTCCGATATTGACGGCGTTCAGCAAAATTTGCAGCGCCAAAGCCGTGCGCGTCCGGCCCAGCCCCAGCAGCCAGCCGTTGATGGCGAAAACAGATAGCGCGGCGGGTGCGCCCCAGAAGCGCGCGGCAACATAAGCCCCCGCCTCGCCCGTCACAGCCTCTCCGCCCGAAAGCAGAGCGAAGGCGAGCTTCGACAGCGGCCATTGCAGCGCCAGCAGCAAAAAGCCGAAGCCCGCCCCCAATGCGAGCGAGCGCAGGAGCAACGCGCGCACCTCCCAATCGTCCGCCCGCCCGTCGGCCTGCGCCACCAGCCCGGTAGTGCCCATGCGCAGGAAGCCGAAGCTCCAGAACAGCAGGTTTACGATCGTTGCGCCCAGCGCCACACCGGCCAGCGCCGCGGCGTCTCCGGTCCGCCCGATCACCGTGGCATCCACGATGCCAACCAGCGGCACCGACGCCTGGCCAACCATGATCGGCCAGGCTTGCGCGAAGATGGAGCGGCGGGTGAGAGGAAGCGCGGCCATGGCCCGCCCATGCGGCGTCCGTAGCGGGCTGACAAGCCGATACGGCCAGAGCGCGGGCAGCGTAACATCGTGCGGCGGTAGGTCCGGCCTCCGCTTGACCGAAAGTTAAACATCCACAGTATAGATCGCCCGGCAGAAGCGGAGGAGATTCGGCAGCGAAACGAAGTAGTGGAGAGAATTGGTGTATACGGTTGAGGTTGATCGGCGCCACCGGATCGTCATGTTGATCATCGGCGCGAATCTCGATGCCGACGAGGGTTGGGAATTGCAGACTTCGAAAAACGACGCGGTCCGGTCTTTGGGTCCGCCGGCAAGCGATCACTCTACCTTGATGGATATCCGGCAACTGCGCATTCAACCCCAGGAGCTCATCCACGCGTTCGTGGACTACAGCCAGAACACGAAATTGCCGTCGAAAAAGGTCGCGATCCTGTTCGGGGAAGGCACCAGCCGGATGCAGTTCCGCCGAATCATTCAGTCAGAGAATGTCATCGCAAAGATGGAGCTCTTCACCGACCGCGATGAGGCCCTCGCCTGGTTGAAGGCGTGATCGCGGCAAAACGCTAAAATAATCACGCCAAAAATTGCGGACGTTCGGTCTGTTGCCAGACCCTCGCCACCCACCTAACAGAAGGGTCTTCACCGGAGACCTGCCCCCTGCCGGATATCGCCAGCCTTTCGACTGCGGCCATTGCCGGCATATTCCTGGGAACGGCCCTGGTCATTGCGCTTCTGGGCACGCGGATGGCTGGACTGGCCGATGTGATCGCGGATCGCACCGGCTTGGGCGAGGCGCTGATCGGATCGGTCCTGCTCGGCGCGGGCACCAGCATCGCCGGCATCGTTACGTCGGCCAGCACCGCGGCGAGCGGCGCAGCGGACCTCAGCGTTTCCAACGCGCTCGGCGGCATTGCGGCGCAGACCATGTTTCTGGCGCTGGCCGACATCTTCTACCGCAAGGTCAATCTGGAACATGCCGCGGCCAGCCCGGTCAATCTGGGACAAGCAACGCTGCTGATCATCCTGATCGTGCTGCCGATCATGGCCGCGATGGCCCCGCCGGTCGCTTTCTTAGGTGTTCACCCGATGACGCCGGTGCTGGTGGTGGTTTACCTCGTCGGCCTGCACAACGCCCACCGCATCCACGAACAACCGATGTGGACGCCGCGCCAGACCGATGAGACGCGCAGCGAAGCGGATGACGAGTGCGAGGATATGCGACCGCTTTCCCTGCTGGTTTCGATGTTTCTGGGGCTGGTCCTGATCGTCGGCATTGCCGGCTGGCTGGTCGGGGAGACGGGGATCGCGCTTTCGGGACGGCTCGGCATCAGCGGCGGCGTGGTCGGCGCGCTCGGCACGGCGATCGTCACCTCGCTGCCCGAACTCGTGACCACGGTAGCGGCAGTGCGCCGCGGCGCGCTCCAACTGGCCGTTGGCGGCATTATCGGCGGCAACATGTTCGATGCACTGTTCATCGCCGCGAGCGACGTGGCCTATCGAGACGGCAGCATCTACAACGCGATCAGCGATCGCACGGTGTTCTGGATGGCGCTGGTGGCGGTCATGACCGCTATTCTTCTGATGGGTCTGCTGCGCCGCGAACGGCGCGGTCCAGCCAGTATCGGCTGGGAATCAGTGCTGCTAATCGCTTTATGGGGCGGCGGCGCGGTGTTGCAGATTGCGCTGGGCTGAAACTTTCCGGCGCGCCGGATCGAAGGGAATTAGGTGAAGCACATGGACAAAGAAGCCGAAAGCCTGCCGCCCGGAACGGTGATCAAGCGTCACCGGCTGTCGACACGCGTCTGGCACTGGGTGAACTTCGTCACACTGATCGTGATGTTCATGAGCGGCCTGATGATCTTCAACGCGCATCCGCGGCTCTATTGGGGCCAATATGGTGCCAATCCCGATCCCGCCTGGCTGGAGATCGGCCAGCGGAATGGCGAAGGCTATCTGCGGATCGGCGAGGCGAGTGTGGACACGACCGGCGTGCTGGGCGTCTGGACGAACGATCAGGGCCAGCGGCAGGCCTGGGCGTTTCCGGGATGGATCACCATTCCTTCGGGCTACAGCCTGGCGGAAGGGCGGCGCTGGCACCTCGCATTTGCCTGGATTTTGGGCTTCGGCCTATTGTTCTACATGCTCTGGTCGCTTGCCAACCGCCATATCGCGCGCGATCTGCACATCCGAAAACGCGAGTGGCGACCCTCCCATATCTGGCGCGACATCCGTGCGCATGCGAAGCTGCGGTTCGATACGGGTGAGCCCGGCACCTACAATATCCTGCAAAAATTCAGCTATATCGGCGTGATTTTCATCGCGTTGCCGCTGATGGTCCTGACCGGCCTCACCATGTCGCCCCAGATGGACGCGGGCTGGGGCTTCCTGCTGGATCTGTTCGGTGGGCGGCAGAGCGCGCGTTCCATCCATTTCATCACCTGCTGGGCGCTCGTCGCCTTCTTCTTCGTACATATCGCGATGGTGATCCTGGCCGGCCCGCTGAACGAACTCCGCTCGATCATCACCGGACGTTATCGGCTGCCGGATCGCGGCGAGACGGAGGAACGGGCATGACCGACAAGTTCATCCTGCCACGCCGCCGCTTCCTGACCGGCGCCGCCGCAGGCACCGGGGGTCTCCTGCTGTCAGGCTGCGATGCGATCGTTCAGAGCCCCGTCGCTGCCGACATGCTGGATCAGGTCGGCGGGCTCAATCGCCGCTTCCAGCGCGCCGTATCCCCGCGCGAAGCTTTGGCGAAGGAATATCGTCCGGGCGAGCGCAGCCCCCTTTTCCGAACGAACGGGAACACCTTTCCCGATTCGGCGGCGTATCTGCGGCATATGGCCACGAACTTCGCGGACTGGAGCATTCCCGTTACCGGGTTGGTTGCGCGGCCGCTGGAACTCAGCATTGAGCGCATCCGGTCGCTCCCGCAGCGCTCGCAAATTACCCGGCACGACTGTGTGGAGGGATGGAGCGCGATTGGCCAATGGCAAGGCCCGCAGCTGGGTCCGATCCTGAAGATGGCGGGCTTGAGCGACAAGGCGCGCTACATCGTCTTCCGCTGCGCCGACAATTTCGGTGACCGGCCCTATTATGAATCGATCGATCTGGTCGACGCCTTCCATCCGCAGACGATTCTGGCGTGGCAGATGAACGGCGAACGGCTGCCCATTGGCCATGGCGCGCCGGTCCGCATGCGAATCGAGCGGCAGCTAGGCTATAAACAGGCGAAGTTCGTGCAAGGTATCGAAGCGGTGGAGAGCCTCGATGGCATCTACGGCGGCAAGGGCGGCTATTGGGAAGATGTCGCCCGCTACGAATGGTATGCCGGTATCTGATTCCGCTGCCTGCGTTGGTCTTCGAAACGCCGCATCATCTAATCCGGCTTAACCACGAGCCTACCCCGGCCAATTCCCACGTCGCTGAAACCCAAAAGAAAACCGCGCCGGAGCGATATGCTCCGACGCGGCTGAAAACTGTCGCAAAGCGCTGCGCTTTGCGAAAAGTCTTACATGGCTTCGGTGGTTGCCTCGGCAGCCGGGGTCGCCATGGTGTCACCGGTCATCATGTCGCCAGTGGCCATTTCGCCGGTCATCATGTCACCGGTCATCATGTCCGTGGTGGCCATGTCGGTGGTTTCCATGGTGTCGGTGGTCATGGTGTCGGTTGCGGTTTCGTCGGCGCTCGGCGAGCAAGCGGCGAGGGCGGCGGCACCGATGACGGGCAGAATAACGAACTTCTTCATAACTTTCACTCCTTAGCGTGTAGACGGGCCGTTGTTACGGCTCCGCGCTCAGCGCATCAATGGGTCGATAGGGCTGCGGTTCCCGATCGATTTTCGCCATAGACGCGGATAAAGCGTTCCGCAAGCGCGACTAAGCCATCAGACTGCAACATTTATGCGGTCGGAAACGCCCTCGATTTCAAGGAATTTCTCGGCATCGAGCGCGGCCATGCACCCGGTGCCGGCGGACGTAACTGCTTGGCGATAGACGTGATCCATCACATCGCCGCACGCAAAGACGCCTGGAACGCTGGTTTGCGTGGCATTGCCGTTAAGGCCGCTTTCGACGCGAATATAGCCACCGTTCATTTCCAGATGACCCTCGAACAGTCCCGTATTGGGCTTGTGCCCGATGGCGATGAATACGCCGTGCAGTTCGATATCGCGGGTCGAATCGTCCTTCACGGACTTCACCCGCATGCCGTTGACGCCCATCGGGTCGCCCAGCACCTCGTCCAGCACATGATCCCACAGGATGGTCACCTTGCCCTCGGCCTCCCGCTCGAACAGCCGGTCCTGGAGGATTTTCTCGCTGCGCAGCTTGTCGCGGCGGTGGACCAGGGTGACGTGGCTGGCGATGTTGGAGAGATAGAGCGCCTCCTCCACCGCGGTGTTGCCGCCGCCGATGACCGCCACGGGCTTGTTCTTGTAAAAGAAGCCGTCGCAGGTGGCGCAGGCGGACACACCCTTGCCCATGAACGCTTCTTCCGACGGCAGACCGAGATATTGTGCGCTCGCGCCCGTCGCGATGATCACTGCGTCGGCAAGGTAATGCCCCGCCCCGCCCTTCAGCTTGAACGGACGCTGCGAAAAGTCCACCTCGTCGATATGATCGGTGACGAGCGCAGTGCCGAAGCGCTCCGCATGCTTCTTCATCCGCTCCATCAGGTCGGGGCCAAGCACGCCGGCATCGTCGCCTGGCCAGTTGTCGACATCGGTCGTGGTCATCAGCTGGCCGCCAAGATCGACGCCCGAGATAATCATCGGCGAGAGATTGGCGCGCGCGGCGTAAACGGCGGCGGTATAGCCGGCCGGGCCCGATCCGATGATGATCACCGGCGCATAGCGCGCGTCGCTGAGATGATGCGTGGACATGAAAACACTCCGAATATCTGTTGGCACGGGACATAGGCAGGAACCCGGTGCGGGCCAAGGCCGATGATTTTGGCTATGGGCAAGCCGTGCTATGGCAGTCCGATGATCCGTTTACGAACCATCCGAAAGGCGGCGGCGCTTCTGCCTGCTGTCCTCACCGCATCCTGCGCGATGACACAAGGCAACAGCGTTGCCGAAACCGAAACGGTGGCCGCTTATCTTGCCCGAACAGCGCCGAAGGCGGGGGCCGACGATTTCCGCAGCACCTTCAGCGATCTGAACGGCGACGGCACGTTCGAGGCCGTCATCTATCTCTCGGCACCGGGAAACTGCGGCTCCGGCGGCTGCTCATTGCTGATCCTGACCCCGGAGGATGGCCGCTACCGTGAGGTGACGCGGATGTCCGTTTCCCGTCTGCCGGTGCGGCAACTCGGCAGCATGACGAATGGCTGGCACGATCTCGGCGTGACCATCGGCGGGGGCGGCGCCGCGCCCGCCGAGGCGTGGATGCGGTTCGACGGGAATGCCTATCCGCGCAATCCCACGACGCAGCCGGTGGTACCGGACAGCACGGAGGCTGTGGTCCTGCTGGCCCCGCAGCGTTGATCGGCAGCGTTTAGACGGTGAAGAACAGCCGCCGACCATCCGGGCCGGTCGTCTCCTCGATCCGCGTTTCATACACATCGCTGAGGAGCGCGGCATCGAGCGTGGTGGCAGAAGGGCCGTTTGCCACCACCCGCCCCGTCTTCAGCACCAGCACGTCGTCCGCAATCCGGGCGGCCTGATTCAGATCGTGCAGCACCAGCACAACCCCGGCCCCCGCATTGGCGGCGCGGCGAAACAATTTCAGCATGTCGAGCTGATGCGCAGGATCAAGGATGGCGAGCGGCTCATCGGCGAGCAGCCATTGCGGCTCCCCCGCCAGCAGCCGCGCCAACAGAACGCGCGCACGCTCCCCGCCGGATAGGCTGTGCACGGGCCGGTCCGCGAAAACGGTCGTCTCGGTATCGGCCATGGCCTTGTCCACCGCAGCCAGATCAACCGGTGACGGGCCGCCGAACGGGCCGCGATGCGGCAGGCGGCCAAGCGCCACTAGCTCGCGCACGGCAAGGTTCCAGTGCACCACCGGATCCTGCGCAACATAGGCCAGATGCCTTGCCCGTTCCCGCCCCGGCGTGGAGGCGAGCGGCGCGCCATTCAGGATTGCCCTGCCGCTTTCCGGCGCGACCAGACCGGTCAGGCATTTAAGCAGGCTGGATTTGCCAGCGCCATTGGGGCCGAGCAGCACGGTGATGCGGCCGCACGCAAAGCTCGCTGATACGCCGTCCAGCACGCTCGCTCCGCCCAGGCGAAGCACAATATCCTCCGCCTTCAATTCCACAGAATGCGCCCCTTGTGCCGCAAGAGGAGCCAGAAGAAGAAGGGCGCGCCGATCATCGCCATGGCAACGCCCAGCTTCACTTCGTTCGCGCCGGGGGCCAGCCGCACCAGACTGTCCGCCGCCAGCAGCAGCGCCGCGCCGCCCAGGGTGCTGGGTAGCAGCAGGGCGGACGGGCGCTCACCGAACCAAGGGCGCAGCAGATGCGGCACGATTAGCCCCACAAAACCGACCACACCCGTCACCGCAACGCCGGCCCCCACGCCGAGGCCGACAGCACAAACGATCAGCACTTGCAGCCGGCCCATATGGACGCCCAGCGATTTCGCGCTTTCCTCCCCCAGCGCCAGCGCATCCAGCGCGCGGCCGGTGGTGAGAAGCAGCGCCGCGGAGAGCGCGATGCAGGGCAGCGCCCAGGCGGCCTCCGCATAACCGCGGTCCGTGAGCGCGCCCATGATCCAGGTCACGATCTCGCTGGTCGCGAAGGGATTGGGCGAGATGGAGATGAGGAAAGCGGTGAGCGCGCCGCCCAGGCTGGCGAGGATGGTGCCCGCCAGGATCAGCGAGACCGCGCTGGCCGATCGGCCGACGAACAGGCCGAGCAGTAGGATCGCCGCGCCCGCCCCCGCCATCGCGCTGCCAAACAGGGCCGGAAGGCTGCCTCCCACGCCGAAAAAGATCGCCGCCACCGCGCCGAAGGCAGCGCCCGAGCTGATGCCGAGCACGCCGGGGTCGGCCAACGGATTGCGCATATAACCCTGCAAGACCGCTCCCGAGAGCCCCAGCATCCCGCCGATGGCGAGACCCAGGATCGCGCGCGGCAGGCGCAGTTCCATGATGATCCACCAGCGCGGATCGGCGCTGAACCATGCGGACAGCGGCACCCAGACCTTTCCCGCCATCAGCGAGCCCGCGAATAGAAGGAGCGTGAGCGCGGTGAGCAGCGCGAGCTTTGCGGGGCGGTTCATAACCATCAGCGCAGGCCCTGCCGCGCCTGCGCAAGGCGCTTCGCCAACGGGATCAGCGTCGGGCCGCCGCAATAGAGCAGGTTCTGCGGGAAATCCTCGATCTGCACCCGCTGCCCGCTCGCTTGCAGTGCATCGATGCGGCGGCGGCGTGCGCCGTCCTCGCGCGATCCGGATGCGGCAGAGCTACCGCGCCGGTCCATGAACACCACGCGCGGCGGATGCGCGACCACATATTCGCTGGGCAGCACGTCCCAGCTGGCAAGGCCATAATCCGCGCTCGCGTTGCGAAAGCCGCTATGGTTCATCACGTCGCCCACCAGCGTGCCCTGCCCCGGCACCAGCCCGTCGCCGAGCCAAACCAGTGCCGGTGTTTTCGCGTCCGACTGCGCAGCCGCCAGCGCCGCATCGATCCGGGCAAGCAGCGCGCGCCCGCGTTCCGGGGCATCCAGCGCCTGCGCCATGTCCGCAATCTGCTGGCGGCTCTCCGCGATTGTGGCAGGCACGCCGAAGACCTGCACCGCGATCCCCTGCCGATCGAGCGCGTTGCGCGTGGCCGGAGATAGATGTGCGCCCGTCACCACCAGATCGGGTTTCAGGGCAATCACCTCTTCCGCCGTGCCGCCGACGCTGTCGAACCGGCGGGCTTCGTCGACATCCATGGAGCTTGCCTGCGGGTCCTGCGAATAGGCGCTGATCGCCGCGATCCGCCCCGGCTCCACCAGCTTTGTCAGGATCGCGTCGGTGCAAGGATTGAGCGAGACGATCCGCTGCGGATCGTGCGGAGGGCTGGCGGGCGGCGCCGCTGCCGGTGCGCAGGCGCCAAGCCCGCAAACCAGCAGAAGCGCCGCCCTCATTTGCATCAGAACCGCGCCCTGACGCCCGCATAGGCCGCGCGGCCCGGCGTGCCGTAATTGGCAACCGTTTCATATTGCGCATCGAACAGGTTCTCGATGCGCCCGTAGAGCTCGATCCCCTCGGTGATGCCATAGGATGCGCGCACATCGGCGATGGCGTAGCCGTCCAGCCGAACGGTGTTGGCCGCATTGTCGAAGCTGTCGCCGACCACCAGCACGCCCGCGCCCAGGCCGATGCCCCAGGGGCTCTGCCAATCGGCGGAAACGCTCACCGTCTGTTCGGGCCGCCGGGCAAGATCATTGCCGAAATTTGCGCCGGGCGAACGGTTGGTGGTATCGACCCAGCTATACTGGCCGGTCACATCCAGCCGGTCGGTCGGCCGCAGCCGCAGCGCCGCTTCCACGCCCTCCGCATGAGTGGCGGCGATGTTGAGATAGGTGAAGGTGGCGTTATCGAACGCGATCTGGTTTTCGGTATCGCGGTTGAAATAGGTGACGCGCGCCTGCGCCGCATTGCGCAGGAAGTTCTGCTCGATCCCGAAATCATAGCTGTGCGCCCGCTCGGCGGCGAGCGACGCTGTGCCATAGGCGCTGAACTTTTCGAACAGCGACGGCGCCCGGAAGCCCTCTGCATAAGTGGCGCGCAGCACAGTGGCACCGCCATTGGGGCTGTAGGCGGCGTTCGCGCCGAAGGTGGTCTCGCTCTCGCCCTTTTCCTGATCGTCGTAGCGAAGCCCGCCGGTGACGGTAAGGCCGGTGAACGGCCGGACAATCGCCTCGCCATAAATCGCATTCTGACGCTGGGAATAGCGGTTGGGCTGCGTCTCGAAGGCGGGCGAGATGGTGTCCAACCGCGACAGCTCCGTCTCCGCACCGAACAGCAGCGTCACGGCGCTGACCGGCGACAGCTCTCCGCGATATTCGAACCGGTCGAGCTTGCCCTGGCTAAGGAAGCTGGGCACGTCCGCCCCGCCGGACCGCTCAAAATTATCGCGGCTCACATCGGTATAGGTATAGGCGAAACGGTTTTTGAACCGTCCGTTCAGAAGGGCGAGGTTCGCGCCGGTATAACCGACGAACAGCTTGTTTTTCGAAAAATCACCGGTGTCGGCCAGCGTGAAATTGGGCGGCGGAAAGCCGTCAAATTCGGTCTTCGCGTCGATATAATAGCCGCGCGCATCGAGGCTGAGCGCCTCGGACAGGTTCACGCGCAGCTTCCCGTTCGCGGTGAAGTTGCGATAGCCGTCGCGCTCCGTCCCGCCGAGATTCTCGTCGAAGGCGGAAATACCGTCGGTGCGCAGATAGCCCGCACCCGCGCTACCTTCCAGGATGCCGCTGGTGCCGGCGATATTGGCAAAGCCTTGCGCGCTATCGCGATAACCATATTCAGCGCGGCCACGCGCCTCAAAGCCGTCCGTCGGCTGGTCGGAGACGATGTTGACGACGCCGCCGATCGCCTGACTGCCCCAGACGATGCCGCTTGGCCCGCGCAGCACTTCGATCCGCGCGATGTTGCCGGCCAGCAGCTGGCCGAAATCCACCCCGCCCTGCGGCGCGGAGGGATCGTTGATCTTCACCCCATCGAGCAGCACCAGCGTCTGATAGCTCTCGGCGCCGCGGATGAAGACGCCTGCGGTCTGGCCGATGCCGCCGTTGCGCGCCACGGTGATTCCCGGCGTGCGGGCCAGCGCCTCGTCGAGCGAGCGGAAGTCCTGAATTTCGTCGCGGGTGATAACCGTGACGGCCTGGCCGGTATCATCCGCCGGCTGTTCCAGGCCCGACGCGGTGACCACGATGGTAGGGTCCTGCGTATCCTGCGGCAGATTGCCCAGATCCTGCGCATGGAGAGAGGCCGGCAGGCAAATGCCTGCCAGCAGGAGAGAGATCGATAGTCGCACTATATTGTCCTTTCACGTCGACGACCAAAACCATGCCGTCGCGCGAAGGAGAGCCCTCGTTTCTTCCGGTGCACCCCGCCCGGCCGAAAAGACAGCGGCTATGGGCAGGTCTCCTGGCTCCCGGGTCACCGCATCGCGCTCCACCTTCCCGGATGTCTCCAGTGGCAAATCGAAGCGCGCGCTCGCCGGTCACAGTTGCGGGGGCAGCGCCGGATTCGGGATCACACCCCCACCGACTTCCCTCTTCGTCCCGCGGTCGCCCGCGGAAACCCATGGCCTGCCCGCGCCCATAGATGGCGCGTGGGGCTAAGGCAATCGCCCTTTCCAACCCCGTTCGATCTCCCTATGTCCGGCCGCAAATAGAGACGAAACAGGAGCCAACATGCCGACGATCAGGGTGACAGGACGCGACGGGGAAGAAAAAGCGGTCGAGGCGGAAGACGGCTTCACGCTGATGGAAACGATCCGCGACAATGGCTTCGACGAACTGCTGGCGCTGTGCGGCGGCTGCTGCTCATGCGCCACCTGCCATGTGCATGTCGATCCGTCCTATATGGACAAGCTGCCCGAAATGGACATGGACGAAGACGACCTTCTGGAAAGTTCGGATCATCGCAACGAATATTCGCGGCTGTCCTGCCAGATCCCCATCACCGACGCGCTCGACGGCCTGAAGGTCACGATCGCAGCGGAAGATTGAGCTCTCCGATCTTTCTTATCCCCTGAGCGCGCGGGACATCGGTTCTTCCAGCACCGGATAGCCATGGCCGTCCGGCAGACAGATATATTCCCCGTCCGCGCGCTCCTCGACATAGGTCAGCACCATGCGCACGGGCACGCTATCGGCATGCACGCGCGCAGCTTCGAAATCGGAAAAGAGCGCGAGCCGTTCAAGATTGCGGCGCGTAGGAAAGATCACGCTGATCTCTCCCGCATCGGCGCGGCGCAGCACTTCCTGGGCGCTTGCCCAGAATAGCGATGTATTCTCCGTGCGGTCGGCCTCTCCGCGCAGCACGGCGTCACCCGCATCGGCGATATAGAAGCGCGTATCGAACACGCGTTTTTCGATGGTCCCCGGCGGCCGCCAG
Source organism: Novosphingopyxis iocasae (assembly GCF_014334095.1). NCBI lineage: Bacteria > Pseudomonadati > Pseudomonadota > Alphaproteobacteria > Sphingomonadales > Sphingorhabdaceae > Novosphingopyxis > Novosphingopyxis iocasae. The sequence continues at coordinate 2,916,852 of NZ_CP060495.1, read as the reverse complement.
CGCGCCCAATAGGTGAAGCGCGCCAGATCGAGCGACCAGCCGCGCTCCTCCAGCAGTTCAGAAAACAGCACGCCATCGTTCAGCGCGGCGCGCACCTCGGCGCGTTCCCGGCTGCCCGGATGCGCACCGCCAGCGATGATTCCGATCGAAAGCCCGGTCTCTTCAAGCGTTTCGCGAATGGCGGCGATGCGCGCAGCCCCTTCCTCACGTTCCAGCTCCGGTGCCAACCGTTCGGCCAGGTCATAGTCGTCGGGATCGACGCGGCCGCCGGGAAACACCGCGGCCCCCGGTGCGAACGCCATTTTGGCCGACCGCTCGACCATGCACAGCAGCGGCGGCCCGCCGTCCGGATCGGTGCGAAAAATGACGACGGTCGCTGCGGGAGTGGCGGGGGGAAGGCTGTCGGTGTCGCTTGGGCTCGGCATGATGCCAATATGCGGTTTCGCGGCCGAAATGCGATGAAATTTCTAAGCAAGGGGGCCGTAGCTGAGCTCGGTCGAGTCCCGTCCGCCCGCATGCTGGGACCTTTTCGATCAGCCCGGCAGTCTCAACTCCGCCGTCAGTCCGCCGCCCACCCGGTTCGTCAGCGTCACCGTGCCGCCATGTGCGCGGGCGATCGCGCGAGCGATGGTAAGGCCCAGACCGCTGCCGCCCGTCGCGCGGTTGCGCGAGGCCTCGGCACGGGCGAACGGTTCGAACATCGCCTCGATGCGCGCCGGATCGATCCCCGGCCCGTCATCCTCGATCCGCACCAGCGTATCCACGCCCTCTCGCAGCACCGTGACCCGCGCAGCGCCACCATATTTCAGCGCATTGCCGATCAGGTTGCGCAGCGCGCGTCGCACGAGCACCGGACGCAGCGCGGTCGTAACCGGCGCCGCAGGCTCTGCCAGCGTCACTGCGCCGCCGCGATCGACGAACTCTTCCACAACGGTCTCGGCCAGCGCCGCAAGATCGGTACGCCGCATCTCCTCTCCCGACCGGCCAAGCCGCGCGAGCATCAGGATATCGTCGAGGATACCGACCATCTCGTCGATCGATTCGGCCATGCGCCCACGTTCGGCATCGTCCTCAACCGATTCGATGCGCACCCGCAGTGCGGCGAGCGGTGTTTTCAAATCATGCCCGATCGCTCCCAGCATGACGTCCTTTTCGCCGAGGAGCGCGCTCACCCGCGCCTCCATGGCATTCATCGCCACGATCAAGCTTCGCAAATCCTCAGGCCCCTCCTCGGGAAACGGTTCGTCCGCGCCGCTGGCGGTGAAGGCGTTGGCGCGGCGGGTGAGCGCGCGCAGCGGCCGGGTGACGCGCAGCGCAATAAAAGCGAGCGGCACGAGCACCGCCAGATACAGGATCAGCGTTTGCAGGATTAGCCAGCCGATCGCCGGAGCACCGCGCACCGGCAGCGGCGCGGAGGTGCTGATCCACAGGCCGGAGGGAAGCTGCGCGGATACGATCAGCGCCTCAGTGGCGCGCGGTGCTTCGTCGCGCATCCGCTCACGTAGCGAACCCCGCCGCCCCGGACGGCGGCGCAGTTCCCGCGGCACATGGTCCCGATCGACCCGCTCCACCCGAACCGCACGAAAAGAGGTGCCGTTCGCTTGCGCGGCCTCCATCACGCGCAGCGCCAGATCGGGCTGAGGGACTCCGTCCGGTTGCGGCGGAACTTCGCTGAGCATGGGCATAACCCTTCTGCCGCGGCGGCGGGCGGACGGGCGATCGCCGCGCGCGGCCAGCCGCTCCGCGCGATCCGCGGCAAAAATCAGGCGGCCGCCCGCAAAGGCACTCGCCTGCGTCATCGCCTGCTGATCGCTCGCCCGCAGCAACAGCGTGAAGTTGACGAGCTGCGCGAAACCCAATGCCAGCGCCGCCGCCATCAGGATCTGCCCGACCAGCGTGCGGGGCCACAGTCGCCGCAAAAGCCTCACGATGTGCGTACGTCCGCGGCCAACCGATATCCCCCGCCCCATACCGTCTTGATGAGCGCGGGATTGCGCGGATCGGCCTCAATCTTCTTGCGCAGCCGGCTGATCTGATTGTCGATTGCGCGGTCGAAAGGTCCTGCCTCGCGCCCTTGGGTGAGATCGAGTAGCTGATCGCGGCTTAGTACCTGCCGGGGCCGTTGCACCAGCGCCTCCAGCAGACGATATTCGCCGCTGGAAATCGGCACCAATGTGCCATCCTCGGAATAAAGCTCCTGCTCGGCCGGTTTCAGCGTCCAACCGGCGAAGCGATAATCGGTGGAGCTGCCTTGTTCCGCCCGCGGCCCCTGCGCCGCGCGTCGCAGGATCGTCTTGATTCGCGCCACCAGTTCGCGCGGGCTGAACGGTTTCACCACATAATCGTCCGCGCCCATTTCCAGCCCCACGATCCGATCGGTCTCCTCGGACCGGGCGGTGAGCAGGATCACCGGAATTTCGCCCTGCTCCCGGATATGGCGCGTCAGGCTTAGGCCGTCTTCACCGGGCATCATGATGTCGAGGAGGACAAGATCGATGCCATAGGCTCCAAGCGCCTGCCGCGCCGCGGCGGCATTGGCGGCTTCGGTCACGCGGAAACCCTGACGCTCCAGATAGCGTGCCAGGGGATCGCGAATCGATGCTTCGTCGTCGACGAGCAGAAGGTGGCGCCTGCCGTTCATATCAATTGCCGCATAATGCCTGCGACGCCGGTCGGTTCGGAAGGCGCAGTCTTTCTCCGAAGAGTTGGACTACGCCTTCCACGATGCCACGCTCGGGGGGAGGATGAGCGGACACCGTTCCGGTTCAGCCGGCCTGACGCTGGGCCCGGCGCGCCTTGCGCGCATCGCGAGCCGCCTCGCGCTCGGCGGCGGAGATGGTTCCGTCGCCGTCCGTATCGACCTTGTCGAAACGTGCAAGAGCCGCGTTACGCATTTCTTGCAAAGAAAGCGCACCGTCCCGATTTGCGTCAGCCCTTTTCATCATGCGCATCGCGCCGCGATGATGCCCGCCGCCGCGCTTGCCCGCTGCTTCCGCGCGATCGCCGCGCGCCGGACGATCCGTGAACTCGGCGAGACTGAGCGCGCCATTGCCGTCCTTGTCCAGCGCCGCGAACCGCTTCGCGCCTCGCTCGCCCTTGCGCTCACCGCGCGCTGCACGGCGCTCGGCCCATTTCTGCTTCTGCTCGGCGGTCGGCTCCGGGCGATTCGCGCGCCGCTCGGCACGGCGCTCCTGCCGTTTCGCGCGCATTGCATCGCGCCCGGCCTTCAGCTCAGCCTGGGTGAGTTCGCCATTATTGTCCGTATCGAGCGCGGCAAACCGCTGCTGCATCCGGGCCGCGCGATCGGCCTGATCGACAACACCGTCGCTATTGGCGTCCATCTTGGCGAAGCGCGCATCCACCTTGGCGGCAACCTCGGCACGGTTGGCAGGCGCCTGATCGCGCGGGCTGCCCTGAGCGAAAGCGGCGGTCGCCGTCGCCAGAAGCGCCGCGCCGCCCAAAAGGATCGATTTCTTCATCATACTCTACTCCAATTCCATCCGTTGAACGGACAGACCCTTGCAGGGGTCTCGTCACAGTGGCCGGAATAGAGAAGATATGTCGCGCAAGTTTGCCGACGACGGGCGAAATTGTCGCAAATTGTAACGCCGACGGACTTCGTCAGTCGTCAAAGCCGCGTACATTCTCCAGCAGGCGATCGTCGAAATGATCGCCGTGCAGGACCGAGATGTCGCCGGTCGATTCGAGGATCACCGCGCGTACCTTATCGAAATCGAGCGCATTGCTCTCGCGCAGCTTGGCGATCACATCGCTTTTTGTTACGCGCGCCGCCTTCAGCGCCTCTTCGTTCATCACCCCGTCGCGCATCAACAGGCGCGGCTTGTTGCTGAGCACATTCTCGATATCGTCCGTGCCCTTGCGCATTTTCGCGAGCACAAACTGCCCTGCGAACAAGAACACGATGGCTACAAGGCACTGCACGAAAGCAGGCCATTCACTCACCGTCGCCGCGCTCGCCAGCAGCGAGCCGGTCGCGACTGTCGATACGAAGTCGAAATTGGTCATCTTGGAAAGGCTGCGCAGACCCACGATGCGAATCGTGAATACAACGAACAACAGCGCAATGATCGTCAGTATCGTTCCGCGGAGTAGAACGTCGAGCCAGATATCATCGGGAAAGAACATGTCGGCACGCCTAGCACGGCAGGGGCAAGGCAGCGACATGATAAAAATGGAGCGGGTAGCGGGAATCCGCTCCACATCGCACAAAGGCTGAAAGCCGCAGAAAACCTCAACGCTCTCCAATCAGGAAACGTCTTGTATCCTGCCGAGTGGGAAGGTCAATGTCCCGATGAGAACAGCGGCCCGATGATCACCGGCAGTGCTTACCAACCGTTTCATGGGTCACTCAGACGTATTCAGCAGAAAATCAAGGCAGCCGACGAAGGATAATACGTTTTGCATCTGAACCGACGGTTGCTATAACAACCGCGATTGGAGGTAAGATGCTAAAGGTCGGCTTTATCGGTAATGGCGGAATCGCGAAGGCTGCCCAGAAGGCTCTTGATGAAGCAAGCCATCTAAACGTCCGGACCGTTGGAACTCTGGTTCGCAGCGGGAGTGATTGCAAAAGCGGTACTTTCGAGGACATAGACGCGCTTCTTGAACAGTCTCCGCATCTGATCGTGGAATGTGCAAGCCATTCGGCAATCGCTGCTTACGGGGAGAGAATTCTTTCCGCAGGCGTCTCCCTGATGGTCGTATCAATCGGCGCGCTTTGTGACGACAGCCTGCATGAACGGTTGAACGGCGCGGCGCAGCAAAGCGGCGCTCAATTGGTTCTGGTGTCCGGCGCTGTCGGCGGCTTGGACGCTTTGCGCGCCGCGCGGCGCGGTGGGCTCACCAAAGTTACCTACCGTGCCCGCAAACCTTCTTCGAGTTGGGAGGCGAGCACGGGGGAACTTGAGGTGGACCTTGCAATCCTTGACAAACCGACGGTCATCTTTGCCGGCTCGGCGCGCGAGGCGGCGCGTATGTTCCCGAAAAACGCCAATGTCGCAGCATCCGTGGCGCTTGCAGGTCTGGGGCTTGATGAGACCGATGTCGAACTGATTGCAGATCCGCAGGCGTCCCAGAACACGCATGAGATTAGCTTTTCAGGCGCCGATGGAGATTTCAATTTCCGCATGTGCGGCAATCCTTCTCCGGACAATCCGAAGACGTCGATGCTGACCGCTCACAGCGTAGCGCAGGCGATCGTCGAGTTTGGAGATTTTACCTGATGGATCGCATCGAAACGCGCGCCCTGGTCGCAGGCAAATGGCGGCAAGGCAGCGGGGATCTCGTCCAATCCCGCAATCCATTTGACGGCTCTCAAATTACAGAGCTTCGCTTCACTGATGCGTCCGATGTCGAGGAGGCCGTCGCTGGTGCCAAAACAGCGCAGACAGACGCAGCCTGGCGCGAAATGCTCCCGCATAACCGCGCACGATTATTGTACCGAATCGGCGACAAGATCGAAGAGAACGCGGAAGCGATTGCGTCACTGCAGACCTTAGATACCGGCAAAACGCTGACGGAAACCGGCGCTCTGGCAGCTAGCGCGGCGGGCACCTTCAGATATTATGCCGCTGCGCTCGAAACATTGGAAGACGCGATAACGCCCAGTCGCGGCGAATATCTGACCATGTCGGTGCACGAACCTATCGGCGTGGTCGGCGCGATCACACCATGGAACTCACCGATCGCCAGCGATGCCCAGAAAATTGCCCCAGCGCTGGCCGCCGGCAATGCGGTAATCCTAAAGCCGGCGGAATGGACGCCACTGGTTTCCCTAGCGCTCGGGAGGCTTTGCGAGGAGGCAGGGTTGCCTCCGGGTCTTTTGTCGATCCTTCCTGGTCATGGCAGAGAAACGGGTGCGGCGATCGTCAGTCATCCCGCAATCGGCAAGGTCAGTTTCACCGGCGGTACGCAGACCGGTTTGACCATCGCCCGGTCGGCCGCCGCGAAGCTTATGCCTGTGTCGCTGGAACTGGGCGGTAAATCGCCAACGATCGTTTGCGACGACGCCGACATTGAGCGTGCTATCGCAGGTATCCTGTTCGGCATCTTCAGTTCCACCGGACAGTCCTGCATCGCCGGATCACGTCTTTTCGTTGCCCAGTCGCTTTACGCGGAGTTTGTCGATCGGTTGGTTTCGGCGACGCGTTCGTTGAAGGTCGGCAATCCGCGCGACAGCCAAACCCAAGTAGCCTCGATGGCGGATCATTCGCATCGCGATAAGGTCGCTGCCTATGTCGAGCGCGCGCGAGATGAGGGCGGCAAGGTCCTTTGCGGCGGCACCATACCGGGCGGCAAGCTTCGCAAAGGCGCATTCTATATGCCCACGATCATCGCCGATCTCGCTCCAGATGCCGAAGCACTTCGCGAGGAGATCTTCGGGCCAGTCCTCGCAGTACTTCCGTTTCAGGACGATGAAGATCTTATCGCTCAGGCCAATGATAGCGTCTATGGACTGGCGTGCGGCATCTGGTCGCGCGATGCCGCGCGCTCCTGGCGGATTGCCCGGCGAATTGAGGCGGGTACCGTTTGGATAAATACCTACAAGCAATTCAGTATTTCCACCCCCTTTGGAGGATGGAAGCTGAGCGGTATGGGGCGCGAAAAAGGACGCGAAGGCATACGCGGATATCAGCATCAGAAATCCATCTACTGGAATATGGCTGACGCCCCACACCCCTGGGCTGGAGTTTGATTGCAAACCAGGGAGTTTTGATGGCAAAGCGCCGGCGCGCTAACGAAGGAAAGCAAATGCCGGCTGAGACTGATCTTGACCAATTGGGCAAGAATGTACGCGAAATAGACGAACGTTATCTGGTCCCCGGGCTAATGCGCGGGCTGAAAATCCTCGAGGGATTCAGCCGCGAGCGTCAGGAACAGTCAATCGCACAGATGGCTGCCCGCGCCGAACTTTCTCGATCGACCACCTTTCGGTTGGTCTACACTCTGGAAGCAATCGGCTATCTGGAACGGATAGGCGAATCCAAGACCTACCGGCTCGGCACCAAGGTTCTTTATCTGGGATACAGTTTCTTGGCAGGTCGTGAACTTGTCGACGTCGCTACGCCGATATTGGAGCGTTTGCGCGACGACACCCACTGCTCGACACATCTTGTCGTGCGTGAGGGAACCGAGATCGTCTACGTGGCGCGGTGTAGCGGCAACACGCGGCTGGTAAGCGGCATCACCGTGGGCACGCGGCTTCCGGCGCATGCCACTGTCACTGGCCGTCTAATCCTGGCTCATATGCCGATCAGCGAAGTTGTCGGGCTCTACGAGACATATCAGTTCAAGCAGTACACCCAATCGACGATCTCCAGTCTGGGTCAGCTCATTTCTCAGCTGGAAGAGGATCGCCGCAAACCAAGCTTGGTGAGTTGGGGTTATTTCGATCCCGGCATCTCCAGCTTGGCATCACCTGTCATGAATCGCGCTTCGGTCGTTGAAGCTGCGGTAATCGCGACCTGTCCGATCGATACCTACCCGCAGGAGCGCTTCGAGAACGCAATACGCGAGCGGGTTGAGCAAGCGGCATCGGATATATCGCGTGCCTTGGGCTACAACGCACCCGATCAGTAGTTGACATCGCAAAAGTTCTGATATCAACTAGCGGTTGATATATGAACAACGATGCCGCACCCGCACGCAACCCTGAAGCGACCCCTGGCTATTTCGGCTGGCGCGTACTCCTGGGAGCTGCGGTAGGCCTTGCCTTCAGTCCCGGGCCGGTTTCGCTCTTGCTCATCGGAGCTTACGCCCCGGTATACGCTCAGCGATACGGATGGTCGTTTGGGGCGATCATGTTCAGCCTCACCATTCTCAATCTGGCCACCATCGTCGCCGCGCCGTTTGCAGGACGGCTTATCGACCGGTTCGGAGCGCGGACATTGTTGTTTCCCTCGCTGATAGCGATGGCGCTTTGTCTGCTGGCAATTGGATACGGCGTTACGAGCCTTCCGGCGTTGTACGCGGTGTGTGCCCTTTTTGGCTTCTCCACCGTCGGTGCGCAAAGCCTCACCTACAACAAATTGCTGACCGGCTGGTTTGACGCCAATCGGGGGCTCGTACTGGGAATTGCCTCCTCAGGCCTTGGCCTTGGTTATTCCATTCTCCCGCTGATCATCGGATTCGGCATGGCGGCCTATGGGCCTGGCGGAACCACACTGCTGCTAGCGGCGATCATTCTTCTACTGCCCCTCGTGGTGAACCTCTTCGTTGCGCACCCGCGTCCAGACCGCGAAGCCAAGGGGAATGAAGCCCGGAGCGATCCGGTGGGCCGCACATTGCGGCAGGCGGTTACGACGCGCTATTTCTGGCTTTTGGCCATTGCCATCTTTCTTGTTTCGATCATCGCGACCGGCATCGTTCCCCAGTTCGCCAACGTTTCGAAAGATCTTTCTTTCACCACGGCCCAGGCAGCAACGATCGCGTCCGTGTTCGGGATCGCAACGCTCATCGGCCGCCTGGTCGTGGGCTGGCTTTTCGACCGCTTCTTTGCGCCGCGAGTAACGAGCATCATCTTCTTCGCAGCCGCTCTAGGTTATGCTCTTGCCGCATGGACGGTGTTCGGAGGGCTTGGATGGACCGGCCTGCTTATCGCTGGCATCTTGATGGGCCTTGGCTTCGGTGCTGAAAGCGATTTGATCGGTTATCTAGCCAGCCGCTACTGGGGCTACCGCCATTTCGGTGCGATCTATGGCAGTCTGCTATCCATCTTCATCCTGGGCGCTGCGACCGGGCCGCTATTGTACGGCACGATGCGCGATATCGCGCAAAGCTATGGACCGGTGTTCATCCTGTGCGCGCTACTCGGGACAACGGCCAGCGGATTAATGCTGTTGCTGCCGCGTTTTCCAACTGCCGAAGAATTGCATGACCCCGTGCCGGTCCGCACGCCCGGCCTTGTTCCCGCCGCCAACGAAAGCAATATCCGATGACCGATCAAACCACGGCTCCGCATGATCACAACAAGCCGCTCGAACAGATATTGAAGGAGCGCGTCGCCCGTTTCGAGACGCGCCGCTATGATTGGAACGCCCTGAAATTTCAGGCCGATTACGATCCAAAATACCGCCGGGCCCAAATTCGTTATATGGGCACCGGTGCCACCGGCGTGGCCCATGACGAAAATGTCGTTCCCGCCGAACATTTCACTTTTTCGACCATGTGCCTTCCCGCCGGCTGCGAGGGGCCGCCGCATGTGCATACGGATGCCGAAGAGGTATTCTTTATGTTGAAGGGCTCGATCCGCCTGACCCTGCAGGACGGCGACGACACCGCTGAAACGGTACTGAAGGAACGAGACCTCATCTCAATTCCCCCTGGTGTTTATCGCGGCTTGATAAATGAAGGTCAGGAAGAGGCGCTGATGTGCGTGATGATCGGCAATCCGAAGCCGGTCAAACCGACCTATCCGGACGATCATCCGCTGTCGAAGATTAAACGGCCGTGAGCACGTCCGCGATCCGGACCCTTGCCGGGACCGTAGTGGAAGAGACGGTCGGCGGACGCGGCCCGGTGCTGCTCCTTCACGGCATTGGATCGCGGGCGCGAGGCTGGCAGGCGATGGTGCAGCGGCTGAACGACGTCCATTGCCTCGCTTGGGATGCACCCGGCTATGGCGAATCGATACCATTGGCCGCTGGGGAGCCGGAGGCTGCAGATTACGCCGCGCGCGCACTGGCAGTGCTCGATGAAGCGGAGATCGAGCGAGCACATGTGGTCGGCCATTCGCTGGGCGCGCTGGTTGCCGCCGCGCTGGCGCGAGAAGCCCCCCACCGTGTCAGCAGCCTATTTCTCGCCGATCCCGCGATGGGATATCGTAACCAGCCAGCATCAGAACGTGCTGCCATGATCAGCGAACGCGTAGAACGCCTGAAGCAACTGGGGGCAGCCGATCATGCGGCCAAACGCTCGCCGCGGCTGCTGTCCGATTATGCAGGGCCGGCCGCCCGGGAAACCGTCCGCAACGCAATGGCTTCGCTTACCGAAACCGGATACGCCGCCGCCGTTGCGATGTTGGCTAGCGGACAGCTGGAAGACGATCTTCACGATTGGAACGGCCCGCTTGCTTTCGTTTCGGGCGAACTGGATTCCATAACACCGCCGGAACCAGCGGCTGCGCTGGCAAGGCGCTTGGACGCTCCGTTCACGCTAATCGAACGTGCGGGCCATGCCTGCTACGTCGAACAGCCCGAACGCTTTGCGCAACTCTTGGGTAATCACCTCATTCAGCTGGAGGGCTAACGGTATGGACATGGGTTTTCGTGACCGCACGGTCGTCGTTACCGGCGCAACATCCGGTATCGGTTTCGCTGTCGCGCGCCTGATGGCGGGCGAAGGCGCACGCGTTGCAATCTGTTCGCGCTCAGGCGACAAGGTAGAGGCCGCCAGCAAAGCGCTGCGGGATGAGTTTCCAGCCGCCGCGATCCATGCGCAGCCTTGCGATGTATTAGACCCGCAGGCGGTCACCGACTTCGCGGACGCCAGTGCAGCCGCGCTGGGTCCGGCAGCAGTGCTGGTCAACAATGCTGGTCAAGGACGACTATCGACATTCGACAGCACTACGGATGAAGCATGGCACGACGAACTGCGGCTGAAGATTTTTGGCGTCACCTATCCGGTTCGCGCCTTCCTCCCGCAGTTGGAAAGCCAGCAGGATGCTGCGATCGTAAACGTCAATTCGGCTCTCGCCCTGCAGCCGGAACCCCATATGGTTGCAACATCGGCGGCCCGTGCCGCACTACTAAATCTCAGCAAATCCCTGGCGAACGAGTTCGCGGACCGCGATATCCGCGTGAATTCGATCCTGATTGGAACGGTGGAGTCGGGCCAGTGGCAGCGCCGTTTCGAAGCACGTGAGGACCGATCGCAGGATTATGCGGCATGGGTGGCGGAGGAGGCACGTAAGCGTCACATTCCGCGTGGCCGGTTTGGAAAGGCAGTCGAAGCGGCGCACGCCATCACATTCTTGGCTTCACCCAATGCAGGCTTCATCACGGGCGCCGCCTTGGACGTTGGCGGCGGCGTGCGGCGCGGGCTCTAGTCCTCGTGGTCCAGTGGGCGATCGTCTGCGTCGGGCATGACCACAGTCGGCAATTTCTCAAAATCATAGCGTAGTGACTGAACCCTCAAGACCTGTGCAGCAGCATCGCGCTCCGCGAACAAACTAGGGCGGAAGATGCAAAGGTTCGTCCCCGTCCCGACAGCACTTCTAAAACGGATGCCATCGAAGCCGCGCTGCCGCAGCAATTCGGCCAGGAGCTGGGTCACAGTATAGCGGTGGCGGTGTTCGGGCACGACCGCTTCCGACAGAGCTGCGTCCAGCGACATCGCGAAATGATACAACGAGATGCTGTTGTCGTCGCGCCACCAGTCCTCGAAATCCAGCGTGCCAAAATCAGCGATACGTAAGGTACGGGTGGCAACGAATTCTGCAACCGAGATGAGGTGAGAAGGGTGCGGACGTATCTCCGCCACCGCGGTGGGAACATCGGAGGCCATATAGAGTACCGCTATGCCTTGCCTGTTCGCGCGACCCGCGGGCGCGAAAGGAGGCGGCGGCGCGGTCATTTTACGCCCGCCGAATGGCTGATACCGAACCTTCCTCTCCCAGGTTTCACCAGGCCGGGCGTAGCGCTGAACGATACCAAGCCGCGCGCGATAGAATAAGCTTTCGGCCGCGATCCTACGCTCAATATGGCCGCTCAACTCATCGAGTCTATGATCAAATGTTTCGGCAAGTTCGAACGCGTTTTCGCGTTCCAGACGGCCGACATATTCGTCGAGCTCGGGCGAACGTGATGTGTCGATGGCATGGAACGGCTCGCTTTTTCCCGGACATTCCGATCGATAGATTGATACCGGATCACCACCCTCATCGAATACACGGTCCAGCGCTTCGCGAATTTTCGCCGCTGCGCCGGCATCTTCTGGAAGCACCGCCGCTCCGCCATCTATCAGAAGCTGCACACGGTCCAGATCCCCGCCAAGGTCCGGATTGTACCGCCACTCGTCGCAATGGTGACGTAGCCATGCCCGCAGACGGGTCCGCATAGTGGGGTCGATCGGCGTTTCGCGCCCGACAACGCTTAACTCATCTGTCGCGGAACGGGGCGCGGCGATACGGTTCATATCATACAATCTTCTTTTGCCACATTTACATTACCGTCCCGCTACTGTACACACAGTTGCGATCTGAACAAAAGTTTTATATGCAAAACGAGGATGGTCATGGCAATCACCGGTATCGATCAAGTCTGCTTCGGCGTCGACGATCTCCCGCGCTGTCGCGACTTTTTCCGCGATTGGGGTCTTGAGAGCGTTTCGGATGGGGAAACGGGAGATGACTGGGCGACGCTTAACGGGAGCATCGTTTCTTTACGTCCGATCGATGACCCGGCGCTGCCCGCCGCGTTCGAGGACGGTAATACAATCCGCGAGATCATTTGGGGCGTCGACAGCGTGGCTGATCTCGACCATCTGCGTCCTGTGCTTTCCGAGACACCGGGTTTTGACGAGCAGGATGGTACGTTGCGTGGGACCGATCCAAACGGTCTGAGCGTCGCCTTTCGCGTCACCCGCACGCGGGACGTTGATATCGAGCCTTCGGAAACGAACAGCTGGGGCCGGGTACGCCGCGTCGATACCCCCTCGACTGTCTATGAGCGCGCGCAGCCGATCGAAATCGGTCACGCAGTTCTTTTCACAAATAATCTGGAGGCGGCCGGGGCGTTTTATCGCAGCATCGGTTTCCACCTGTCCGACGAATATCCCGGGCGTGGCCAATTTCTGCGGTGCGCCGAGCGCGGCGGTCATCATGATTTATTTTTGCTGGAAACGCCGCAGGGTCGCCACGGGTTGAACCACTTGGCATTCACCGTTCGCGACATTCACGAGATTTTCGGCGGCGGCCTGCACATGTCGCGTTGCGGTTGGGACACCCAGCTTGGCCCTGGACGCCACCCAATCTCGTCTGCCTATTTCTGGTATTTTCATAATCCAGCTGGTGGGCTGATCGAATATTATTCGGACGAGGACTATCTAACTGAAAATTGGACGCCGCGCGCTATTGAGCCGGGGCCTACCAAGTTCGCCGAATGGGCGATCAGCGGCGGCCTAGACGGCAACAGCCGTCGGCAGCGCCAGGCTGGCGACGTCAATCGCGCGTTTCTAACCGAGTGACGTGATGGGCAAGGATGCAAACCAGATGCTGCTTACGATCCTGCTGAAGCATGATCAGTCGAACAATCTGGACGCTGTCCAAGCCAAGCTGAAGGCGGCAGATTGGTGGGAACGATTTCCGCCCGAAGGCTGCGAAATCGTATCTTGGGTCGTGGCTATGGGGTTGGGCCAGATAGTAACGCTCAGCCTGCCTGCGAGCCGCTTAGCCGCGGTGAATGTCGAATTGGAACGCTCTGCCTGGGGCGTCTTCACCACCGAAATTTTCCCCGCCTATGATTTTGTCCCGGTGCGCGAGCGGATCCGTGAACGCGTCAAGAATGGAGGCCAATGATGGTCAAGAACTTCGCCCCCTATAACGAACCCCATCAGAGCCGCGAGCGAGCGCCCGATGCGTATGAGAATTTGCTTGGAGACGCGCTGGAAGACGCCTTCGGACAGCATATCCACGATATCGAGGGCGTGGTCGACATCCTGCGTGCGCGCGCCGTCCCCGTACCTGCCGGCGACAGCTGGTCACCCGAATTGCTGAAATCCGAACTTGCGCGCCTTGGCGCCTGAACCGTCGAAGGGAGATTGAAAGTGAGTGTATCAAACGAAGCAATCGAACAGCGGCTGTCCGAAGGTTTGCGCAACACCTGGCACCCCGTGCTGCCGTCCAAATTTGTGACGACCAAGCCGATTTCCATCTATCGCTGCGGTTTCCGGATCGTGCTGTGGCGCGACCAGGGTGGAAAGCTTTATGCGTTGGAGGATTTCTGCCCCCATCGCGGTGCCCCGCTCTCGCACGGTATCCCTATGGGAGACCGGATCGCGTGCGGCTATCACGGCGTGCAAGTCAGCGGAGCCGGCGTTGCGGTCTCTGTGCCAGGCAGCCCAGGGTGCAGGCTGGAGGGAATGGCTGCGACCCGATCTTTCCCGATTGAAGAGCGCTGCGAAGCTATTTTTCTGTTCTTCGGGGAAAACAAAGATACTCCCGCCACACAGCTTGAGCTGCCGGCCGAACTAGAGTCGGACGAATGGAGTAGCTTCCTGTGCTATACCGAATGGGGCGGTGACTATCGCTACGTCTATGACAATGTGATGGACCCGATGCACGGTGCCTTCCTCCACCGGCAGTCGCATTCGATGTCGTTCGGTGAGACTACCGCCAATTTTCGGGTCCGCGAAACCGATCATGGTTTTTGCTTCGAGAAGGAAGGGCAGCGCGATATCAACTTCGACTGGACGGAGTTTGAAGATCGCGGCGCACACTGGCTGAGCTTGGAAATTCCCTATCCGCCAACGGGGGGGCCGGGAGGTAATTTCAGAATCGTCGGCATTTACTCCCCCATGCAGCCAGGTTGGAGTGCGGTGTTTCACTGGCGGCTCCGCAAAGTTTCGGGCTGGCACCGCGACGCATGGCGCTTCCTTTACAAGAACCGACTGGAAAAGCGCCACTGGCATGTGCTGGAACAGGACCGTGTTCTGCTGGAAGACATGGATCCAGAAGCCAATAAGCGCGAAATTCTCTATCAGCACGACATGGGGCTTGTTCGTTTGCGGCGCTACTTCCGGCAAAAGGCGAAAGCGCAATTGGAAGCGAACGCTGAACCGGCCGCGATCGCTGCGGAATGACCCTTCGGGCCGAACCGGTCGGCAACGCTCCCCCCGGTGCAAGCTGGTCCGAAGCGCTGAAGCTCGGCGATGAGTTGATCGTCTCCGGCCTACATGCGCGCCATTCCGACGGCAGTGTTCCGGAGGGCGTTGAGGCTCAGATGCGCGCGCTGCTCAATAAGCTGGATGCGCTACTGGATGCGTGCGGCGGCAGTGCGGACAATATTGTTAAATTGACGATCTACCTGACGGATATCGCTGACAAGGATGCCGTAAACAGGGTGCGCACCGAAAGGTTCGGACCGGTCTATCCCTGTTCCACACTGATGGCGGTTTCTGCATTCGCCTTTCCGCAAATCGAAGTTGAGATAGATGCCGTCGCCCGGTTGGATGTGAGGTTAAATGACTGAGACGAAAGAACTGCGTGTCGAAGCGATGCGCCGCGAGGCAGAGGGCGTGCTTTCGGTGGAACTGCGAGACCCGCACGGAGCCGAACTGCAACCTTTCAGCGCGGGCAGTCATATTGATCTGATCCTGCCCAACGGGATGACGCGCAGCTATTCGCTGCTCAACGATCCAGCGGAACGCCATCGCTATGTTGTAGCGGTTGGGCTCGATGCGAACAGCCAGGGTGGTTCGCGGTTCGTCCACGATCGCTTGCGGGTTGGTGCCGCAGTGAAGGTTGCCGGCCCACGCAACAATTTCCCGCTGAACGAAAATGCCCAAAGCCATGTTCTGATCGCTGGCGGAATTGGAATCACGCCGATGCTCGCAATGATGCGTCGTCTTGCCGCAGCAGACCAAAGCTTTCACCTATATTATGGGGTGCGGGAGGCCGCGCGCGCTGCGTTCGTGGAGGACATCGTCGCGCTGAAAGGCGGCTTCACGCAGCATATTGATGCAGAAAGAGGCTGTCCGATGGATTTGGGTGAGATTATCGCAAGCCATCCAGACTCAGACTTTTATTGTTGCGGCCCTGGGCCGATGCTCGCCGCGTTCGAAGAGGCAACCGAGGCTCTTCCGGAAGACCGCGTGCATCTGGAATATTTTGCGCCAAAGGCTCAGGACGATAGCGCGTCGAACAACGCGTTCGATGTCGAATGCCGAACCTCCGGAATAGAAGTGCATGTGACCGAAGACCGCACAATAGCGGAGGCACTTGCCGAGGCCGGCGTCGCCGTCGAACTGTCCTGCCAAGAAGGTATATGCGGGACCTGCGAAACGCCCGTACTTGGAGGCGAGCCCGACCACCGCGACAGCGTGCTGAGCAAGGCCGAGCGGGCAGCGAACAAGACGATGATGGTCTGCGTTTCGCGGTGTCGCGGCGATCGCCTGGTGCTGGACCTGTGATGCTGCAGGATCGTTGCATCGTGGTCACCGGCGCGGCAGCTGGTCTTGGTGCAGCTTTTGCCGAGGGTGTAGCCGCAGCAGGCGCCCAGCATGTTCTGCTGGCCGATCGCGATCGCGAAGCGGGGCAGCTGCGGGTCATAGAATTGCTGGAAGCAGGCTATTCCGCCTCGTTCGCCGAAGTTGACCTTGCCCAGCCGGAAGCGATTGACGCATTCGCCGCTCAGCTTCCCGAGCACATGCCTAGTGTCGATGGTCTGATCAATAATGCGGCGGTCGCCACCGCGATCGGTGGCAAGACCTATGACGAGATCGATCTTGGGACATGGGACCGAGTGATGACGGTCAACGTGCGGGGGACGTGGCTGATGACGCGCGCAATGGCCCCTATGCTCAAGGCATCGAAGATAGGCGGCCGGATCGTGAACCTTGCTTCCGACACCGCTATCTGGGGGGCGCCGCGGCTGTTACATTATGTAGCCAGCAAGGGAGCGGTCATGTCGATGACCTATGCGCTGTCTCGAGAGCTTGGAGAAGACGGGGTCACCGTAAACGCGATCGCGCCGGGTCTCATCCGTACGCCGTCTACCGAATATGTGCCGGATGAGCGCAAGGACCTTTATGTTGACGGCAGCGCATTAAAACGGCCAGGGCTGCCGGAAGACGTGGTGGGCGCAGCGTTGTTCCTACTGTCCGATGCGGCAGGTTTCTTGACCGGTCAGGTTCTGCCCGTGAACGGCGGCTTTACGCACGCCTGACAGCCTGAGGCATTCAAATTTCAGAATAAGTTGACGCCCCGGGGCACGCCCGGAGCGTCTTTCCATACATTTGCTTCAGCTGGTACGAACGGGTGGCCCGGCAAAGCGAGCCGAGTAATGACCGATGCTGGTCATATCCACTTCAATCATTACCGGTCCGGGGGTGGCGAGAGCCTGCCGAAGGACGCCATCAAAATCATCTATCTTGGCGACGCGCATATGCGGCAGATCGATCGACTGGGCGACCAACGCAAAATCGGGAACCTTGATATTCGAATAATATTTGCGACCGCCATATTGCGCGTCCTGAATGTTTCGAATGACGCCGTAGCCGCTATCGTTCATCAAGATCAGCTTGAGGTCCGCCTTCTCGTCCACCGCGGTGACAAGTTCGCCAAGACACAGGTTGAGACCTCCGTCACCTGACAGCGCAATCGCTCCGCCGCTACGTCCAGCCGCTTCATTACCGAAGGCCGCACCAATCGCCATCGGCAATCCCTGCCCTATCCCGCCGCCCACGGCATGAACGCCGGCGCGATCATGCTGCAACATAAGATAGCGGTTGCCCCACATGCTGTTCGAAATAGTCACGTCGCGCACCCAGGCCGCGCTGTCCGGCATGGCCTTCTGCAGCGCTTCTACCATCGGGGTGTAAGGTTGCATGTCCTTGGCAAGACCATTTCGCATCGTTTCTTTCAGCGCAGCTACCGCATCGCGATAGTCCGAAGCCGGTTCGTAGTCGGATAGCGCTTCTGCGAGACCTTCGAGAAGTGGGCGACAATCTACCGCGTAAAAGCCGTCATTGTCATAGGTGCGCCCATCGGCACCGGTATCCAGATCGATCACGATCCGGGGACTTGGCAAATCGAGGCGATAAGTCCACGTCTCATTGCCGCGAAGCCGGGAGCCGCAAATCACCATCAAATCGCAGTCTTCGTAAAAGGCTTGCAGTTCCCGAGTGCAGTTGAACGCGCCGAGCGACATCGGATGCTGCTCGTCGACAATTCCCCTACCATTTGTGCTGGTCACGATAGCAATACCACGATCGGCAAGTCGCTGCGCTGCATCGTCTGCATCGCGAGCTCCGCCGCCGAGCAGAATCACCGGACGCCTTGCACCGCGGAGGCGCTGTGCAATTTCTTCGACGACCGCCGCGTCAATTTCTGGCTCCGGCAGGTCGAGAGCCGGTAACTCATCGGGAAGATCGATTTCGCCGGCCTGCGCATCGATGGTGATCTCGACACTCACGGGTCCGGTTGGGGCGGACAACGCAACCTTAGCAGCCTTCGCGATGGTCGGGAGAACGTCTTCCGGCCTTGAAACCGTGAATGCCTCCTTGCTTATTGCGGCAAGCATGGAGGCTTGATCAGGTGCCTCATGAATATAGGCCCTGTCTTGACCGAGATGGTCTGACGGTACCTGCCCCGTAATATGTAGGACTGGCGATCCCGCCGTCAGAGCTTCCACCATCGCGCCAGCAGCATTGCCTGCCGCAGTTCCGGTGCTTGTAAAGACAACGCCCAACTGACCGGACACACGGGCGTAGGCATCCGCCATATTTGCCGCGCCCGCTTCCCCTCGCGCGGCAATATAGCGAACCTCTCCGCGCCGCCCCAGCGGGTCCAGAATCGGCATATTGTGGATGCTGATGACACCAAAAACCGTATGGATGCCCCAATGGTGTATCAACATAGCAATGCCCTCCCCGGCCGTAACTTTGGACCCGGAGGCGGCGATCTTCGGTCGGTGGAGGATTTGACTGGCGGTCATGTAACAATGCTTCTTTCTTGAGATTGAGCGCTGCCGGTGATCTTGAGGTCAGAAATTGGCCTCTAGCGCGGTATAGAAAATGCGGCCGAGCGGATTGGAAACGAGCGGATCGAAGCCGGACCGATCGAGCGCGTCGGGCGCGTCGACGTCGAACAGATTTTTAGCGCCGAAGGAAAGCCTGCTGGTAGGCCCGCCTGTCATGAAGGGCGGAATTTCGACGCCGAACTGCAGATCTACAGTGGTGAAGTTGTCAATCCGCTGGCCGTTGTTATTGTCGTCGTCATAGCCATCGATGTAACGAACATATACATTGGCGGAAAACGGATCGAGGGACCATAGTAAGCCGATGTTCCCGCGCCATTTGGGGGCAGGCGATCCGAAATTGGTATAGTTGCGATTGCCGAGACCGTCGATTCTCCCGAGAACCGGATCTTCCAGTTCATAGGTTAACACTCGTGTCGCATTGCCATCCAGTGTGAAATCACCGGCAGACGTCGACAAATTGTAAGTGCCCTGGAAATCAAGGCCGTCGGTGGTCAGTTCACCCGCATTGCGGAAGAAGGTCGTGACATTGGTAAGGGTGTTTCCAGCACGAACTATCTGTGGCCCATTAGGATTTGAGGCGACGAGTGCAGATGCGTTTTCTGGCGTGATGAAATTTCGATATTCGAAGCGCCAGTAATCCACATTGAGGTTCAAACCGGGAATACGCAGCGTTACGCCCGCATTGTATGTATCCGCAGATTGCGGAGCAAGCGGCAGGTTGGGGTCGGCTAGCGTACGCTGCGAAATCGAAGCCTGCGTGTTTGTAAGCGGATCGAATACCCGCGCTGGTACTACCAGGCTGCCAAAACGCTGGAAGACCGAAGGCGCACGGAATGACGTCCCGTACGTACCGCGGAAGCTAAGGAAATCGGTCGGGCGGAAAAGCACGCCGATTTTCGGGTCGAGCGTGTCGACCCCGTCACCAAAGTCCTCGTAACGAAGAGCACCGGTCAAAGTAAGGGTGTCAAGAATCGGTGCCGAGACTTCGGTGAAGGCAGCATAAACGTCTTGAGCGCCTGAGAAATCCGTATTCCCGATGAAGAAATAGTAATTGTTCCTGTTCGCGTTGGCGTCGTAATTTATCGCAAGCGAGTCGTTGCGATACTGTCCGCCCACTGCGATGCCAAGTGACCCTCCGGGAAGCTCCGCCAATTCTGTTGAAACGACCGCGTCGATTACATTAAGTTTCGATCGCGCGACGAACGAATAGGCCCCTATGAAGTCATCGATGACCGCAAGATCGTTGCTGGCACCATATAGCGGGTTGAAAAACTGATTGTTATTAGGCCCGCCGCGCCCGTTGAGCGCAGCTTGAAAACGGTCGCGCAGCGTATCCGGATAAGCCAGCGTGTAGCGGTTTTCAGCGTGGGTATAGCTGACATCATAGCTTAGATTGCCGACATCGCCGCGAAGACCGCCGGTGGCGCGCCATGTCTTCGACGTGTTGATCACTTCCGAAGGGCTGAAGTTGTCACCCAGCGGCCTTCCGAAATAGACAATCGGCCTGCCGTAGAGATTTCCAGGATTGTTGGCCGGGACGAGCGGGGGGGTTAGCACTGGTTGGGAAGCAGCCGCTTGGCTGCGAATATCGTTGTCCGCGAAGCCGATCGTTGCATAGGCTTTTGTCGAAGAACCGAGATTATAGGTCAGGTCGACATTACCGAGATAACGCCGCTCCTTGGCGACAAGGCTGAAGAAATCACCAAAGTCGAACTGGCAGAAGCCAACGGGACCGGGCGGTGCCACGACATTGGGGTTGGTCGCGGCAACGCTGGCACAACTAGGGTCGGGACGCGGAACGCCGCCTACAAGGAAAGTCGGGGGATTACCGAAATTGCTCAGCGATGAGCGAAGCGGAAAGTCACGCTTGGCAGCCGACAGCGGTGTGCGATCGAAAAAGCTGGCTGATACCACGATGTCGAGATTGCCCAGCGCTGTCCCGGCCAGCGCGCCGATAGTCGTATCCGTTTGACCATCGCGCCCCGTAAGAGAAACGTTCCCGGCAACCCGCAATCCGTCGAAGCGCTTATAAGTGATGAAGTTCACCACGCCAGCAACCGCATCGGACCCATAGGTCGAAGATGCACCGTCCTTCAGCACCTCGACCCTTTGGATCGCCACGGTCGGCACCAGAGAGTTGAGGTCGACAAACTGGTTGCCGAAGGGATCGGCCGCCCCGCTCAGCACCTGACGCCTGCCATTTAGCAAAGTAAGTGTCGAGCTCACTCCCAAGCCGCGCAGATTGACATTGCTCGTACCAATCGAGAACGGCAGCCCGCCACCGTCGGTATTGTTCTGGGCGCCGGAATTTACCGGTAGGTTGCTGACAAGATTTGCAGGGCTGAACGCCGCCTGCGCATTCAATGCCTCCGAATCGACCAAGGTTACAGGTGAAACGCGGCTTGACTGCGAACGAATATAAGATCCGGTGACAACGATATCCGCGCCAGGATTGGTAACGACGGGACCTTGCTCACTGTCGAGTTCTGAATCGGTGGTCGCCGAAGCCTGTTCATCAATTGGTGCAGCGTCTTGTGCATGCGCGGGCAGCGCCCAACCGATCATAAGCGCAGTGGTAAGTAGCAACTGAGTTTTCACCGTGATACCCCTCTTATGGTTTGTATATCAAACGTGCGTTGAAATACGATACACGTCAAGTGGGTTTGTGCTACCTGTTTTGAGAACTTGCAGCGCGATTTGTTCGACCGGCTAAGCAAAGCCAGATGTCGTCGAGGCTCAGATTCTATTGCGGCAGCGAGTTTGCGGAGGCGGCTTGAACCGGCCCGGGCTTTGCCGGGGGCCCCGGCTTCTGAGAGGAAGGGGGCACGATGAGCAAGAAAACGAACAAATATGCACCGGAAGTCCGCGAGCGCGTGGTTCGGATGGTGCTGGAGAACCAGGGCGGGCATGGTTCGCGATGGGCAGCGGTGGTGTCGATCGCTCCGAAGATCGGCTGCTCGGCGCAGACGCTGAACGAGTGGCTGAAGAAGGCCGACGTCGATAGCGGCAGTCGCGCCTTTGTGCCCAGTGAGGTGGCCGAGAAGCTCAAGGTGCTGAAGCGCGAGAACCGCGAGTTGCGTCAGGCGAATGAGATCCTGCGAAAGGCATCCGCAAATTTTGCGCCGGTGCAGCGAGCCGAAAATTTCTGGCGCCCGTTCAGGAGATGACGCGGTTCATCGATGAGCATCGCGAGGAGTATGGTGTAGAGCCGATCTGCAGGGTTCTGCCGATCGCCTTATCCACCTATTACAAGCGTGTCGCCCAGCGCCACGATCCGTTGCGGAAATCACTGCGCGCCCAGCGCGATGTGGCGCTGAAGCCCGAAGTGCTGCGCGTCTACGGCGTGCGAAAGGTCTGGCGGCAGATGAACCGCGAGGGGTTCGGTGTTACCCGCTGTACGGTGGATCGGCAGATGTGCGATCTCGGCCTGCAAGGCCGATACGCGGCAAGCCAGTGAAGACGAGGATCGCCGACAAAGCGGCACCCTGTCCGCTCGATCAGGTCAACCGGCAG
Source organism: Novosphingopyxis iocasae (assembly GCF_014334095.1). Classification (NCBI taxonomy): domain Bacteria; kingdom Pseudomonadati; phylum Pseudomonadota; class Alphaproteobacteria; order Sphingomonadales; family Sphingorhabdaceae; genus Novosphingopyxis; species Novosphingopyxis iocasae. Next base: position 2,894,623 of record NZ_CP060495.1, on the reverse strand, counting down.
TTGCGCCGACGCCGAACATGCTGTGGGTGTTGGACTTTACCTACGTCGCGACCTGGGCGGGCTTTGTCTATGTCGCGTTCGTGATCGACATCTATGCCCGCACCATCGTGGGGTGGCGGGTCAGCTGAACGACGCATGCCGGGTTCGTTCTCGATGCGCTCGAACAGGCGATCCACGATCGCCGACCAGCCCATCGAGGCGCGCTTGTCCACCCCAGTTCCTCTGCTCATATTCGAATCTAGGCAGTAATGAAATTCATGGCAACTTGGGCGACTGAAGACGCGAACAATCAATATCGTTTAGTTCCGCCCATGCCACCTGTTGTAAGCGCAAGGTTTCCAACGGAGACAACCCTAGTTCGTCCGCTCCTTTCTCATTAACGCCGAATTGCCTTGGGTCCTCACCCGTTAAACCGCCGAAAATGATAAGCGCCTCAAGATAATAGCCTGCCGCGCTGGCGTGATAATGGTCGTAGGTCCACAGATCGAGCTGATCATACGAGATACCGTCGTAGGGGTTCGGATCGGCATATCCAGCCACGACGGCACAACTAAAAGCCTCTCCGACCGGGTTTACGCGTGTGATACGCGCGTTCGCTGCTTTTGCGTGGTCGTAACCTGCACGAAGGTCCAAAGCCATTTGCTCGATCGATGTGCCTTTCCAGCGTCCTTCTGAGCTATAGACCTGATCGGGACGCCCCCAGGTTGAGGTAAGGCTGATGTCCACCTTCGAATTGCGTGCGGCAAACATGTCTGCGAACCGTCCGGAATAATCAGTCAGCTTGGACGGATTCCCCGGATCGGCGCGGTCCAGGGTGCTGTACTCTTGCATGACGACATGATCCCAGCTGCGATCGACCACGCCACGGCGATTGTTCCAATGCCATTCCAAACTCTTACCGGGCGAGGTTTCCAAGCTCGTGCGGTAGTTCAACCCCGCCTCTTCGGTGAGAAGCTGGAACAGCGCCGGGACGCCTCCGATACCGTCTCCGTTGAGGTCCTCTACCGTACCGGCACGGTAGACCTGAGCCGGCGAGTGGGCTCCAAAGGTGAAGCTATTGCCGATAAAGAGGACGGTTTGCGGTTTGGGATCGGCGGCCTCGACAGCCAATACAGGTCCTGCAGGCGGGGCGGCAGCTGAGACGCTCGTGCATCCAGCCAAAGTCGCCAGCGCGGCGGTGAGTACGAACGGACGGATCACAGCCCCAACCCCACAGAAGCATAGAGGTATCGGCCGTAAGGTTGGTAGAGCGAACCGAAATAACCGCCTTGCGAAATTAGGGGATATTCGTTGGTAATGTTCCGCGCGCCAATCCGGAAACGCATTTCATTGAACGGGCTACGGGTGCTGTCCACGGTGAATTGCAGGTAGAGATTGGCGGTGAACTGCGATCCGACTCGGTATGGCTCGCCTTCATCGGAAAGAAAACTGTTGTCGTAGATGACGCCCGTATACTGGCCAAGTGCACCCAACTCGAACTGGTCGAGCGTCCAGGTAAGCGTTGCCGTCGCCTTCCATTTGGGTCGTCCGCCACGAGCCAGCAGGTCTTCCGCATCAGATAACGGCGTCGCTGCGTTGATCTGTCCTGCATCACGCGCATCAAATAGCTGCTGAACTGCATCACCTGTGTCCCGCGAGAATTCGATCAGATGAGCCGCGTTCAGCGCGAAATCGAAATCGCCGATACCGGTGTCGCGAACATTGTAAAGCAGTGCGAGATCAATCCCGCGCACCGTCTGAGGCAGTAGATTCACGAATCTATCGTTCACGGTCAAGATTTGGCCCACGGGATCGATCCCGGTACCTTGGAAAAAGGCAATGTCGTCCGCGGTGGGAGCGGCGCGCACGACGTTAGGGTTGCTAGTCCCGTTCAGGCGGTTCAAATAATCGAGCACCAGCGAATTACTGCCGCCGAACTGGCCGACGATACCCGTTTGGCGAATTTCCCAATAGTCGGCTGTCAGCGTCAGTCGGCCGAACCGCGGTGGAATGAAGCGCGGCTGCAGCACGATGCCGACAGAGCGATCATTGCTGAGTTCAGGCTCCAGATCCGGGTTGCCGGCAACACGGATCGAATAGCCGACCGGCTGGGAGCATTCGTTGAAGTTTGCTATACGCCCGGCACGAAGGTCGGCCTCGCAGCGGATATAGTCGTTATTCGTGCTGAGCCGGCCATATTCGGCGGCATTGATCTGTTCGAGATTGGGCGCACGGAAGCCTTCGGAATAACTCGCCCGAATGCGCACGCCATCGATGATGTCCCAGGCACCTGCAATCTTCGGGCGGAAGATCGAACCGAAGTCGCTGTAATTTTCGTAGCGACCGGCGAGCTGCAATTCGATCTTGCGAACCAGCGGAATGTTCATCTCGGGCGAGATCACTGGAACCGCGAGTTCGCCGTAAGCCGAGAAAACATTGCGCGAACCGAAGGTGTCCGGTGTCGGACTCACTGCGATGACGTTGCTCTCATTGGTCGCGCCCGTGACGGAATCAGTAAAGGTGATCGTTCCGTCCAGGTTTTCGTCGCGGTTGTCTTCTTGGCTTTCGTGGCGGAAAGCAACGCCGACAGCAATGCCGACATCTCCCCCCGGAAGATTGAGAAGGTCAGGCCTGGACAGCTTCGCTTCTGCCAACGTCAATGTGGTTCGATTTTCTCGGCGCAGGCGGAACAGGATGGGGTCAATCGCTGCCGCGGAACTTGGCGTGCAATCGCCATTGCTCGGTACGCCATTGCACCCGCCGCCGTTGAATGGGTTGTATGCGTCCGGCGTGGCGAGTGCGAGCTGCCGTTGGAGCGCGGTGCTGTTTACCGCGTCAGACAGATCGGTTGCCCGTGCTTCTGAGTAGGTAAGCGTTGTCTCCCAATCAAACCCGCCGAGATAGCCGCGCAGACCTCCGACTATTCGCGATTGTGAATTTGTGACGTCCACATCTTGCTGTCCGGTATCGACAAACCGATAGCGAGTGAGTGTGACGGGCAGGCCTGCGGCTGGAACGTTCGTGAGGCCGGGGAGCCGGTTGGGATTGGGCGTGCCGTCTGGCAAGGTTATCGCGCCGAATGGATTATAGTAATTCGATGCGGGTACTACGATATCGTTGAGCGCGATTACCGGCGGCTGCACCATGTGGGAATTCGCATGATAATATCCGCCTTCTGCAAAGGCGGTGATGTCATCGCTTACATCATAATGCGCACTAGCGTAGACGTTAATGCGATCAACTGATGGACGGACAGTTGTATTCAGAGCGTCATCAAACCGGAGGTCACGATTTCTGCCGTAGGAAAGTGCTCCGCTGGCGATGCACACGCCGCTTGGAAGGCTAGCCGTACACCCGGCAACATTGGTTGGTTGGATATGGAACGAACCGGCACCGGAAGTGATAGCACGCCCATTTTGCCGGACTCCTACATTTCCTACGACTGTGAAATTTGCAAACGGTGTGTAGCTGGATCGATTGTCCGGGGCGTTGCTGTCTGCAAATCCGGGAAGGTCTGCAAAATAGGACCGCAAATCGCCGGTCCGGGTAAATGGGAAGTCAGCCGAATTCTGCGCGGTTCGATGAGTATATTCGCCCATCACCGTCAGGTTACCCCGCCCGTCTGCGAAATTGAACCCGGCCACGGCGTTGGTATTGAACTCGTGCGCGCTGCTGTTCTCAACAAGCCCATAGCGGGCGTTGACGCGCGCGCCTTGATAATCGTCTTTCAAAACCACATTGACCACGCCGGCCACCGCGTCCGCGCCGTAGATGGCGGCGGCTCCATCGCGCAGAACCTCTAAGCGTTCGATCGCGCCAACCGGCAAAGCGTTGGCGTTGTAGGTAAGCACCGGCACGTTGGCGATGCCGGCCTGGCTGACGGGATGTTGCACCATGCGACGGCCGTTGATGAGGACGAGGGTATTACCAGGGCCCAAGTTGCGCAGGTCGATCGAGTTGACGTCGCCGCGTGCCGAATTGCTTGTTTGCGGACCGTTGGAAGAGTTGAAGTCCACGTCGCCCATTTGGGGGATAGAACGTATTAGTTCGTCACCCGAAACTGCCCCCGTCGCATCGATCGCCTTGGCGTCAACGACGGTCACCGGTAGCGCGTTAGTTACTTGGGTTCCGCGAATTTGCGTGCCAACCACAACGATCGCAGGTGCTTCTTCGGCTGGAGTGGTCGCTGTATCCGAGGTCTGCGCGGTGGCGTCCTGCTGCGCCAGAGCGGGACTCCCTATGGAGCAGAGGGCGGTGGAGGCCATAACGGCCCGTTTGATCGACTTCATTCTTCCTCTCCCGTTCGCCGCGATTAACCCGCGGTATTTCTTGGTTTGCGTTGTTTAGCGAGCGTCGACTTTCGCAGCCGGTGGTAGTTCGGAGTCGATATCGTCGAGGCGCCCGTTCATGGCGGCATCGAGCTTGGTGCGGTCGAGCTGGCCTTCCCAGCGCGCGACCACCACGGTGGCGACCGCATTGCCGATAAAGTTTGTTAGGCTACGGCATTCACTCATGAACCGGTCGATGCCTAGGATGAGCGCCATGCCCGCGACCGGTACCGCGGGCACGATCGACAGCGTTGCAGCGAGCGTTATAAACCCCGCCCCGGTCACCCCTGCAGCGCCCTTGGACGAAAGCATTGCCACCGCGAGCAGCGCGATCTGCTCGCCTATTGAAAGGTCGATGCCCGTCGCCTGCGCGATGAATAGCGCCGCCAGCGTCATGTAGATGTTGGTGCCGTCGAGGTTGAATGAGTAACCGGTCGGCACGACGAGGCCGACCACCGCCTTGTCGCAGCCCGCCCGCTCCATCTTGCCTATCAGCGCAGGTAGTGCAGCCTCCGAGGACGACGTGCCCAGCACCAGCAGCAGCTCGGCTTTCAGATAGCGGATCAGCTTGAAGATCGAGAAGCCAGTGAGCCGCGCGACCGTGCCGAGTACCACGATGACAAACAGCGCGGCAGTGAGGTAGAACAGCCCAACCAGCTCGGCGAGGTTGGCGAGGCTCTCCACGCCGTAATTGCCGACGGTAAACGCGATCGCCCCGAACGCGCCGATGGGGGCCAGGCGCATCAGCAGGCCGACGATCCGGAACACGATGGCGCTCAGCCGATCGAGCATGGTCAGTACGGGCTTGGCCGGCTCGCCCACCAGCACGATCGCGACCCCGGTCAGGATCGAGACCAGCAGCACCTGCAGGATGTTCTCGCCGACCAGCGGGGAGACGAGCGAGTCCGGGATGATGTCGAGAAGGAAGCCCTGCAACGAAACGTCATGCGCCTTTGCGGCATAATCGCTCACCGCGCCGCCATCGAGCGTGGCGGGATCGATGGCGAGCCCCGCGCCCGGCTGCACGACGTTGGCGACGATCATGCCGATGATCAGCGCCAGCGTGGAGAAGAACAAGAAGTAGACGAACGCCTTCAGCGCGACGCGGCCGACCTCGGCAAGGTCCTTGATCCCAGCGATGCCGGTGACGAGCGTCAAAAAGATCACCGGCGCGATGATCATCTTTACGAGCTTGATGAACCCGTCGCCCAGCGGTTTGAGCGAAGTGCCGACGTCGGGCCAGACATGGCCGATCACCGCGCCGAGTGCGATTGCCACCAGTACCTGCACGTAAAGATGCGCCCACCACGGGCGTTTCCGCTCTGCCGGCGGCTCGGCTGTAGCCAACATTATCACTCTCCCTGGCGCCGCCACCTGCGATCAGTCGCGTTTCGCCCACAAAACATAGGGCGGCTGCAAACTTCGGACCACCGATTTGAAAATTTCTGTAACTATTTGATAATAGAATAAAACTGGGACGGGCCTTAATGCGATTGTGCGGTAATCCGCATCATACCGGTGGACATCGTGCCGATTTCCGCACACAGGCCGATTTCCATGTCGTTAGAAAAAATTCCCACGCGCTTTGGGGCTTCTTCCATGGCGTTCGTGCTAGCCTTGGTCATTCTAAGCGGTGTCCTCGTCTGGGGTGCGGGCCGGATCGCGGGAACGCACGCTGTCGATCGCTTGCACCGCAGCGCCGAAGCGTCCGCAGCGCTGCACAGTGCCGTTCTTCGCAGCGAGTTGGAGAAGTACCGCCTGCTGCCCTTCGCTCTGGCCAGCGATCCTGACGCCGTCGAAGCGGTCAGGATCGCCGACCCCTCCCGCCTGACCGACTTCGATCGGAAGCTCGAGCAACTGAGCGGTGCGATTGACGCAGCCGCCATCTATTTGATCGACAGCAGCGGTACGACGATCGCCGCAAGCAACTGGAACCGCGCGGACAGCTTCATCGGTTCTAACTATGCGTTTCGAGACTATTTTCGGCGCGCGTACCGTGACGGAGCAGCGGAGCAGTTCGCGCTCGGCACCGTTAGCCGCCATCCCGGGCTATACATCGCGCGGCGGATAGACAGCGCGGCGGGCGGCGGCGTCATCGTCGTCAAGGTCGAGTTCGATCGTCTGGAACAAGAATGGGCGCGTTCGGACGAACCCGCATTCGTGACCGATGCCCTCGGTGTGGTGCTGGTGAGCAGCCGGCCGGAATGGCGCTTCCACAGCCTGCGCCCGCTTCCCGAGTTGGTGAAGGACCATATGCGCGCCAGCCTCGATTACGGACAAGCGCCGCTTTCGCCGCTGGACCTCGCAGAGCGATCGTACAATGGCCGGCCGCTCCTGGAGGTGGAAGGAAGGAGCCCGTTCGTACCCGTGACCGCGCCGACGGGAACGCGCGGCTGGACACTCCATCTCCTTTATCCGACGCAAGGCGCGATCGCGGTCGCGGAGAACGGCGCCCGAGTCGCCATGGCGATGGCCTTGGTTCTCATCTTGGCCATCGTCCTCTTCGTGGCACGTCGCCGGCAGCGGCAGCGCCTCAGGATCGAACGCGAAGCCGAGGCGCGGATCGCGTTGGAACGGGAGGTCGAGGCAAGAACCGCCGACGTGCGCTCCGCCAATCGCGATCTGAAACGGGAAATGTCGGACCGCCGCGCGAGCGAGGCGCGGTTGCAGGAAACGCGCGAACAGCTGGTGCAAGCGAACAAGCTGGCCTCGCTTGGCCAGATCACCGCGGGCGTCGCCCACGAGATCGCGCAGCCCGTCGCCGCCATCCGCAGCTATGCCGACAACGGACGCACGCTCCTCGGCCGTGGCCGCACCGAAGACGCGGAGGCGAATTTTTCGGTGATTGCCGAAATGACCGATCGGATCGGCACGATCACCGGCGAACTGCGCAGCTTCTCCCGAAAGACGAGCGGCGCGCCGAAGCCAATGCTGCTCTCCGACGCGATCGACGGCGCGTTGATGCTGCTGCATGATCGGATCGAGCGGCAGGGCGTCGCGGTGACGGTCGATCCGACCGCCGGGTTGATCGTGCTGGCCGAGCGCGTGCGGTTGGAACAGGTGCTCGTCAACCTGCTCGGCAATGCGCTCGACGCCTTGCGAAGTGAAAGCACCTCGTTGATCGCGATCGCCATCTCCGCAGCCGGCGAGGCGATCGACCTCACAATCTCCAACAATGGACCGCCGATAGCGGCCGACGTCGCTCGGAACCTGTTCAGACCGTTCAACTCCGGCAAGAAGGACGGCCTCGGCCTCGGGCTGGTGATATCGCAGGAGATCATGCGCGAATTTGGCGGCGATCTGCGGTTCGTGCCGGAGGGCGATCGCGTTGTGTTCCGCCTTACCCTGCGGACCGTGCGCCAGTGAGCCGCGTCGCCTGTTCCCGCGTCGCGTTCGTCGACGACGATGCCGATCTGCGCCGCGCCAATATACAGAGCCTGGAACTGGAAGGGCTGGTACCGCAGCCTTTTGCGAGCGGCGACGACGCGCTCGCCCGGATCGATCGCGATTTCGAGGGTGTGGTCGTAACCGATCTACGGATGCCGGGCATGGACGGCATGCAGCTGCTTGCCGCCTTGCGCGAGCGCGACCCGGACCTGCCGGTCGTCCTCATCACCGGGCACGGCGATGTCCCTCTGGCGGTGAAGGCGATCCGCGACGGCGCCTATGATTTCCTGACCAAGCCCTACCATCCCGAAACATTACTCCGCTCGCTGCGACGCGCGCTCGAACAGCGCTCGCTGGTGCTCGACAACCGCCGTCTGCGCGCGGAGGCGGAACGCGCGGCAACCTCCTCCGCCTTGATTGGCCCATCACCGCAAACCGAACTCCTGCGGCGGACGATCGACCAGCTCGGTCCGGCAGAGATCGACATCCTGATCGAGGGGGAGACGGGAACCGGAAAGTCGCTCGTCGCTGGACTGCTCCACCGTGCCAGCGGACGCGGCGGCAAGCCAATGGTGACCCTCGACGCCGCAGCCTTGCCCGAGGCGAGCGTGGAGAGCGAACTGTTCGGTCACTATGCCGGCGCCTTTCCTGGCGCACAGCATTCGCGCAGCGGGCGTGTGATGAGCGCAAATTACGGCACGCTGTTCATCGATAACCTCGATGCGTTACCGCTTGCGATTCAACCCAAGCTGCTGCGCCTGATCGAAGACCGCGTCATCCTTCCTCTCGGCAGTGACAGGGTCGAGCCGATCGACGTGCGCTTGATTGCTGCAAGCGAGCGCGACCTCGGACGGGAGGTTGCCGAGGGACGTTTTCTCGGCGCGCTCTACTACCGCCTGAACGCTGTGACGCTGCAAGTTCCGCCGCTGCGCGAGAGACGGAGCGATATCCCGGTGCTATTCGCGCATTTCCTGGACGAAGCGGCTGCGCGGCAGAAGCGAACAGTCCCGGACATTGGACCGGGGTTATGGCGCCGGTTCGACACAGACACCTGGCCCGGAAATGTGCGAGAGCTCATGCATTTGGCGGAACGCCATGTGCTGGGCCTGAAAGATTTCGAAGACACGGACGCCCCGGTCGGGATTTTATCGCTCCGCGAGCGCGTGGCGTCATTCGAAAAGCAGCAAATCGTCCACGCGCTGTGCCGCACGGGCGGCGATATCAGGCAAACCATGGTTCTGCTCGAACTACCGCGAAAGACGCTTTATGACAAAATGAATCGCTTCGGGATATCGCCGAGTGATTGGCGGGGCTGATCCATGGGATCAATCCGAAATTCCTGTTTAGTTGCAAGGGCTGGTACTCACAGCATGAAATTAACTTGCTGGTAGGGCTAGCCTGACCATTTGACGTGCCCCCCAGGTTTCCCCAGCTGGAATCAGAGCGGGGCCGTTGTTTTACGCATCAACGCGGCTCAAGCTCGGCGGCGATCGCAGCCGGGGTGCGTAGCCAAATGCCGAGTGCGGCTTCGCACGATTCCAGTTCTGCATCCCAGCCGCGATCTCGACGCGGGCACGAGCAAGGCGGTATACGGCTCGGGGACTATCTCAACTGGGTTTTTGGCCCAACAGACCTGAAGCAATGAATGGTTCGCGCGATTTCGCGCCGTTCGTAGTCACCATATGCCTCTGGGCTGGAGCAGCGTGGGGCTCTCGACGAAACCGACTACTAACACGCATGTGCCGTGGTCCGCCAGCCGAAGCAGCCGTTTCGCCTTCCACCCACTCTTGCCGAGCCAATCGGCTTGAACGGATGTCAGGTTACGGGACCAGATCGGTGACTTTGGATGTATGAGATTGGGGCTCGAAACCGATAGACAAGAATTGGGCCGTTAGCGGAATCACAGCTTCTGAGTGGGATGCCTACCAAAGCTGACATCCCCGGCTATCTGGAATAGGTTCAGAGGTCTAGGAGCGCCAACATCGGCGCTTAACCAAACTCGGCGCTCCTGAGGTATCAAGCTACATTCCAGCTGCAGTCGGGCGCACGATTACCTCGTTGATGTCGACACCCTCCGGTTGTTCCAGAGCATAACGGATCGCCCTTGCAATGGCATCCGGCGTCAGCGATTTTTCCCTCCAAGCGGTCAGCGCGGATGCAATCTGCGGATCGGTTATGTCGTTGCCCAGCTCTGTCTCTACGACACCTGGCGAGATAATCGTGGTGCGAATATCGTCGTGCTCCTGCCGAAGTCCTTCCGTGAGTGCCCACACCGCGTATTTGGTTGCACAATAGACCGCCGCGCTTGGCATCACGAGATGCGCCGCTATCGAGGCCACATTGACCACATGCCCGGAGCGTTGAGCGATGAAGCCAGGCAGGACCGCCGCGATCCCGTTCAGCACGCCGCGAATGTTGACGTCGATCATTCGAGACCACTCATCCTGTTTCAGCGCAGCAAGGGGTGAGAGTGGCATGACGCCGGCATTGTTGATGAGCACGTCGACGCTTCCGAAGCGTTTCTGCGCCGCCGCAACGAAAGCCTGAAAGTTCTCGGCATCCGTCACGTCCAGCGATTGCCACGCCACAACCTCGCCCAATTCTTCCGTGAGCCTTTCCAGGCGATCGGTGCGCCGCGCGCCGATAAACAGCTTCGCGCCCGTCTCGGCCAGTTCTCTCACGGTTGCCTCGCCGATCCCGCTTGATGCGCCGGTAATCAGCACGGTCTTATCGATGGTCTTACTCATGCCAGTTCCTTTCATTCTGCCTGGTTGCACGACAGATAGGACGATGGTCAGGAGGGCGTGATCTCGATCCGCCGAAACCCTTGCACGATCCTCCAGAATTTAACCTCGACGGATTGCGAATTGGCTCTGGGCAATGGCAAGGCGGGGTAATGTACAAGCATTCCGAACTGGCTGCACAGATCGCGCGGCATGTTGCCCGCACGGGGATGGCCGATACGGCAATCTCGCGGTTGTCCCTGTTTCGCGCTGACGAGCCGACAATGCCGCTGCCCACGGTTTACGAAGCCTCGCTTTGCCTGATCGCCCAAGGTTCGAAGCGTGTATCGCTTGCCGATCAGTGCCTGACCTATGACGCTGAGCATTATCTCTTGGTGTCGCTGGACTTGCCATTGGTAGGGCACGTGACGCAGGCCAGTTCCGAAGCGCCCTACCTTTGTGCGAAAATCGACATCGATCAATCCACATTGGCTGACCTCATTATGGAGGAGGGCGAACGGGCGCCAAAAGCCAACCAGCCGGCACTGGCCGTCTATCGCAGTGACGACGATTTGGTGGATGCCGCGTGTCGACTGGTGCGGCTGCTCGATCGTCCGGAAGGAATCCCTGCCTTGGCTCCATTGATCGAGCGTGAAATTCTTTACCGCCTACTGACAGGACCGCATGGGCCGACATTGCGTTATATGGCGGTGGCCGACAGTCACCTCAGTCAAGTGAGCCGGGCCATCAGCACAATCCGCTCCGCTTTCGATCAATGCTTGCGTATCGACGAGATCGCTGCGGCGGCGGGCATGAGCCCCTCCTCGCTCCATGCGCATTTCAAGGCGGTCACGCAGATGACGCCCCTCGAATACCAGAAGCAGTTGCGGCTTCAGGAAGCGCGGCGGCTCATGCTTTCGGAAGGGGTGAGCGCAGGGTCAGCTGGGTTCGCAGTTGGCTACGACAGCCCCTCACAGTTCAGCCGCGAATACTCCAGACTGTTCGGCGCCCCACCAAGACAAGACATCCTGCGCTTGCAAAACAGCGAGAGTATATTGATGCCACTTTGATACCTGATCGGGTGACAAGAAATGACGCCGTGAGCGACGCTACAGCAAAGTCGGTGGACAGGCGTTCGGCAAACCCTGGGCGACCGCGAGGAGCGGCTTTGGGTAGGACGGCGCTGCGGCGCTCGCGCGATTGCTGAACATATCGTACCAGTCGCGTAGAACAGCGCAGCCTTCAGGCAGGGGAACGCCATAGAGTTTTTCGGCAAACTGAAGCGTGGCCATGGCGATGCAATCGGCGATGGTTACCCCGTCACCAGCGAGGAACGTGCCGGCGGTTTCGCTTGCCAGCGTGTCAAGCAGACGCAGGCGACCGTAATAGGCATCCGCCGCAATGGTTGCAGCTTCCCGGCTTTGTTCCTCGCGTCCTGCGAATGCCGGACTGCCCTTGTGGCACCAGATCCCGAATTGCAGCGCGGCCTCGTCGATGACCGCGACCAGTTCGCGCGTCCGCGCGCGCAGTTCCGGCGTCGCGCCCAGCATGTCAGGCGAAGGGTAGCGCTCTTCCAGATATTCGAGGATAGCGATCGAGGAGCGGACCAGCGTGCCGTCTTCGGTCCGCAAGATCGGAACGGTCGCGAGCGGGCTCAGTCGCTCCAGTTCGGGGGGCGGCCATCCAGCCGAGATATCGAACGCGATCCGGTCGATATCCGCGACCCCCTTTTCGGCGAGATAGATGCCGACGCGGCGAGGATAGAGGCCCCATTCCAGTTCGTAGAGGGTCATGCTCATGCGGCGGCTCCGGCCATGGATGGCTCGAATACCAGCGACTGGTGGAGCGAGATGCCCGCGGTCACGCCGTCGGCCGAAGCCCAGCTCGCATTATGGGGCGCGCGGGCGATGTCGCCGGCTGCGTATACGCCGGGTTCGCTGGTGAGCTGGGCGGCATCGGTCCGGACCATCGGGCCGAAGGGTCCGTCGTCGAGCGCGCAGCCGAGCCGTTCGGCGATCGGACTGTTGAGCTTCGAGCGCGGCGCGAGAAACAGCGCATCGATCGCTGCCTCGCGGCCGTCGTCGAGCAGCAACGATGTCAGCGTGCGGTCCTTGCCCCGCAGCTCCTGTATCGAGGCGGCTTCGATCGATACCCCGCGCCGGTCGAGAAGCGTCCGCGCATCCCCCTCGGGATGAGGGTTGCCGTTCAGATAGAGCGTCGTCGCTCCCCAATCGGCAATCAGCGCCGCCTGATGCGCCGACAGGGGTGCAGTCCACAGCACACCGAGCCTACCGTCCCGATATTCGTATCCATGGCAATAGGGGCAGTGCAGCACGCTATCGCCCCACCGTTCGGACAGGCCCGAAATTGCGGGAAGCACGTCGGAAATCCCGAACGCCAGCACCAGTTTTCTTCCTGTGAGCGCTCCACCACTTGCAAGCGTCACCTCGAAACCGCCATCGACCCGTGTCGCATCGCACGCCATGTGGGCGATCATGCGAACGGTTGGATAGGCTGCGAGCTGGTCGCGGGCGTTGACGATCATGGCCTCGGGCGCTGCACCGTCCTGGCCGAAGAAACCGTGCGAGGCGTCCGCGAACCGGTTGCGCGGCTCGCCCGTGTCGAGGACGCATACCGATCGGCGCCCACGGGCGATCTGCATCGCCGCCGACAGACCTGCATAGCTCCCCCCGATGACGACGGCATCATAGTTCATTTGTAATCTCCTGATCGGAACCATGGGCACGTGCGCTCATGCGGCGATGGAAGTCGTAGCTCAGCTGAGCTAACGTTACGCTGTCGAAACGGTCGAGCAGCACGCTTCGCGCCTCGTCGTAAGCGCTGCCCAGCGCCTCGTTGACGGCCTCTTCGACCAGGCATCCCGGCGCATCGGTTCGGTTGCCCATCGCGAAGAGTTCGGGGCTATCCAACCATGTGTAGATGTCACGCAGCGTGACGTCCGAAAGTGGCCGCTCGATCGACCAGCCACCTCCGTGGCCCTTTTCGGATCTGACAAACCCCGCCTTGCGTAGGCCCGCCATCGTGCGCCGCATCGTAGCCGGGTTGCTCCCCATGATCGCCGCCATGGTCTCGGAAGTTACCGGACGATCCATTTCGGCCATATGCAGCAGTACATGGAGTACGCCGGATAATCTGCTATCGCATTTCATGTATCTTGATATGATACGTGATCCTGTTCGGGTCAAGAGGTGTCTGCATCCGCTTTCCGGGACCTCAGCGCGATCGATATGGCTCCAGGAAGGGCGTCAGCAGCTCGAGAAGCGCTTGCGGCATCTCTTCCGGTACGAAATGCCCGCAATCGGGAATGATGGCGCAAGCCACGTGATCAGCCACCTGCCTCAGCTGCTCTTCCACCGCAGCCGCGCAGGCCAACTCTCCTGCAAAGCCTAGAACCGGCATCTGCAGCTTGCTCTCCATTCGTTTGTGGTTCGCCGGGATGTCCTCGTCGATCGCGCGATAATAATCGAAGCTGGCGGTCAGGGTGCGGCGATCCTGCTTGATGAGGTCGATGTAGAAGGCTCGCACCTCGGCTGGGATGGGATTGGGAACGGGGATCTTGGTGAACTGATAGTCGAAAAAGATCTCCTCCCGGCCGACCACCAACTCTTCGGTCACGCCGCGCACCCGGCAGAAATTGTTGTGCCACAGGAAGTCGTTGAGCGGACGCTCGTCCGGGATCAGCGGAGGTGATTCGGCGACACCCGGGATGATGGCTTCGCCGAGCGCGATCCGCTCGATCCGCTCCGGCTGGTCCGCCGCCATTGCGTAGCCGACCCACATGCCGCAATCGTGGCCGACCATCGCAAACCGTTCATGGCCGAGCGCCGTCATCAGGCCGAACAGGTCCTGACCGATTGTGCCCTTGTCGTAACCACCCTCCGGTTTGTCCGAGATCCCGAGTCCACGGGGATCGGGCACAACAAGAGTGAAGTCTTCCGCAAGCGGAAGCATCACATCGCGCCAGATGTACCAGTTCTGCGGCCATCCGCCGAGCAGAAGGAGCGGCGGACCTTCGCCCCCGATCACCGCATGCAGCGCGATCTCGCCAGTGGGCACCGAATAGCTTTCGAAAACATCGGTAAAGCCGTCCGGCAACGCCGGTACGTCGCGAACTGAGCCAAACCCCTCGAGGGTCGGGAAGGGCAATGAAGTCATATGCGAACTCCTATCTTTAGTGATCGCTACAAACTAAGCCGTTGCCCTCTGGCGTCAAGCTGTGTTTAGTGATCGCTATGGATAAACCGCCCACCCGCCGACGGTCCGGCCCGCGCACTTTTGATAGGGATCAAGCCGTGGACACCGCGATGCGGCTGTTCCGGCGTCACGGATATGAAGGCGTTTCGATAGCGGACCTGACTGGTGCCATCGGCATCGCGCCACCCAGCCTGTACGCAGCTTTCGGGAGCAAGGCGGGGCTCTATCGCGAAGCGCTCGATCGCTACACGGCGCTTCCGGGCGCGGTCGATGGGATGGCCGGCGCCGACACTCTGGAACAGGCTGTTTCGGGCTTGCTGACCGCAGCGATCAGGGCTGTGCTTACCGACGAGCGTGGCTGCATGATCTCCACCGGCCTGGTCGAGGGAGGAGCAGTGCAGCAGGAGCTTGCCCGCGAATTGCGCGATCGCCGCTTGGATCTGCGAAGCCGGATTGCGGACGGCCTGAGCCGTTGGCTGGAGCCTCGCGAAGCAGGCCGCCTTGCTGCCTACCTGCTGGCAGTCCAGCAAGGCATGGCCATCCAGGCGCGCGACGGCGCGGACGAGCGCGAATTACTTAGCATCAGGGACGAGGTAATGGCCGGGATCAGGGCGCGCCCGGCTTCGCCTTCGGCTCAAGTGCGATGATAGGGTTAGTGTGCGGCCGGTGACAGTTGTCGCCATCTCCGTTCTTAAAGGTGCCAAACGGGGGGCACCCGATAATCGGTCGCTCAGTTCATGCCGGTGCTCGCTTGAAAGCGGCCGATCAAGCTACCAAGTCGACCGCTTTCTTTTCAGATTTCAGTCTGCTCCGCCACGAGCAGTGCATCTTTGACGGTGACGCCAGGGAGCGGGCGCAGTTTTCGCTTCTCGGATGTCCAAGGAGTATCTGAATCGCGCGCATGTTGTCTTTGGCATAGTAAATCACCGCGGCTTCGTCCGATGCGGCGAATGGGTACCACACTCAAATTTGCGCAAACCGGTGGCGGTCACCGACGCTTCGATTAGGCGGGGATACTGGCGAGTGGTCATATAGATCTGGCGGGTGAATAGTCCGGCCGTTCGATATCTGCGACGATCCCGAGATGCGTAGGCGTCCAGCCAAGCGTATCGCGGGTCCATGCGTTCGAAACCGGGCCGTTATTGCCGACCCACATGGCGAGCGGACCGAAGTGATCCTCGGCTTCTTCCGGCGTTAACGAGCGCGCGGGCAATCCGGTTTGGCGACCGATCGCTTCTGCGATAGCGCGGTAGGGGACGCCTTGTTCGGCAACGTTGTGATACGCCTCGCCGCGCGCGCCGCGTTCCAGGGCGAGGCGATAGAGCCGTGCGGCGTCGCGGCGGTGTACGGCGGGCCATAGATTGTCTCCCTCGCCGATATAGCCCGCGAAGCCTTTCTGCCGCGCCACCGCAGCGAGCATAGGCACGAAGCCATGCGTTTCGCCATGGCCGTGGACGGATCGGGGATTGCGCACGACGCTGGCATGAAGGCCGCGTTCGGCCAGTGCGAACGCCGTCTGCTGCGATGCGCGGGGGAAATCAGGTTTGATGGCCGGGCGATCGCTTTCGAAAGCCATGCTACCGTCGGTCTGGATGAACCCGTCGGTGACAACGATGGGGCGGGTGGAACCCCCGAACGCTGCGCCAAACGCTTCTATGGCTCCAGCGTCTTCAGCGGCGAGTTCGTCGATCCGCGAAATCTCGAGGCCGAATGCCGTGTGGATCACGCCATCGGCCTCGGAAGCGCATTCACGCAGCATGTCCAAGTCCCCTAGCGTCCCGATCACCGGCTCGATCCCTGCCGCCTTCGCCGTTTCCGCCTTGGCCGGCGAGCGGACCAGACCGACGACCGAATGGCCCCCTTCCAGCAATTCTTGGGCGACCAGGCTGCCGATCCAGCCGCTGGCTCCTGTAAGAAAAACGCGCATGACCATTCTCCTTTAGCGGCGAAGCGAAAACCGCTACACCATATGTCAGTTACTGACATAGTCGTCATGTCAGTGACTGACAAGAGGATGAAGTAGGATGGCTGGTGATTCACGTCTGCGCTTGCAACAGGCCGCGATCGACCTGTTTGCCAGCGACGGGTTCGAAACGGTGACGGCTGCGCAAATCGCCGCGCGTGCCGGAGTGACCGAGCGGACCTTCTTCCGCCACTTTCCCGACAAGCGCGAGGTGTTGTTCGACGGGCAGAACGTGTTGCTGGCGGCGCTGGAGGCGGGACTTGCGGAGGCGCCGAGCAGCGCCGGCGAACTTGCTGCCCTGTTCCATGCGTTTCGCAGCGTCGTGCCGCTGCTTGAGGCCAACCGTCCCTTCTCGCAACCGCGCCAACGGATAATCGCGGCCAACCCGGCCCTGAAAGAGCGGGAGGCCGCCAAGCTGACGGTTCTGGTCGACGCGATGACCGAGGCGTTGAAGGCGCGCGCGAAAACCGATCTGCGCGCCCGGCTCGCGGCGACAACGGGCATCGCCGCCTTCGCAATGGTCACGACCGCCTGGCTGGAAGATGGCGAACCGGACCTTCTTTCTCGCCTTGCCGAAAGCGAGGAAGAACTCCGGTCTCTCTGGGCAGATCCTCGAGGGTGAACGATCACCCTGCAGTCACCACTTTTCGCTATCGATCGGCGGTCGTCGTTCGCCGCGTAGAACGCTACGTCAGCTGTCCGCCAAACGGTCCAGCCATTCACGCATCAGCGATTTCTCCGCCGCCGAAAGCGAGCCGATACCGTCGAGATGTGCACGCAGTGCAATAGCATGGGTCGCTGCACCGTTTCGGTCCGACTCGGCTTCCTTATTGACGATCGTCGCCAAGGCCCCATCGCGAGCAAGGACGATCAACCGCTTGTCCCGCTCCTCTAGCGGCAAGGCGAGGAGGGTGGTGACGATGCCTACCGCGGATGCGTGAACCAGCGCGATGGCCCGCTCTTCCGCGACCCGAAGGCGTCCGGCCTGCGCTATCTTCGCCACTCGGCGCCGCAGGGCAGCCATACCGGCAAGCGCCGCTGGAGACTGGGCCAGCGGCGAGCCGATCTCGTTCATGATCGCGAAGATGTCCGGATTTTCTAGACCGAAGGCGACATAGCGGTCCCATCCGTTCCGCAGATCCTCCACCGGATCGGGATGCGGCGCATCCGCCTCCTTTTCGCTCACGAAACGCGCCAGTCTGTCCTGCGCCAAGGCAGCGAGCAGTCCGCGTTTGTCGCCAAAGATGCGATAGAGCGTAGGCGGCTGGATCGAGGCTTTCATCGCCACGGCGCGTGTCGTCAGTGCGCTCGTTCCCCCAAGCGCGACAAGTTCGGCCGCGGCATCGAGTACCGCCGTTCGGGTGTCGATATCGGTGGCGTCGTCCGTTGGCATGGCCGGATAATATCAACGCTACAGGAACTTTGATAGCGCCGATCGCTTATCTCTGTTATCAATGGTAACAAGACGTGTGTATCACTGGAAGGATTGCTGTTATGCTCATGGTAACAGGTGCCAACGGCCATCTCGGTCGGGCGGTCATAGAAGCTCTCATAAACCGCAATCCGCCGGAGGAGATCGTGGCGGGGTCACGCGAACCGGGATCCCTCGCCGTTCCGGATAGGGTTGCAATGCGGCGGGCGGACTTCTCCGATCCTGCCGGTTTGGCCGAGGCTTTCGCGGACGTAGATCGCATCGAGATAATCTCCGTCGACAAGCTTGGAGAGGAAGCCCGGAACCTGCACCGCAATGCGATCCATACGGCGTGCTCAGCCGGTGTCGCGCAAATTTTCTACACCTCTCATGCAGGCGCTCGCGAGGGATCGCCCTTCGCCCCCGCCGACCAACATGCGGCGACCGAGGCGGACCTCGCCGCCGCCGACACGCCGTTCACGGCACTGCGCCACGGGTTCTACGCCGAAAGCTGCCTCCATATGATTGGTAGCGATCTAAGGACCGGCGAACTGCGCGTGCCGGAAGATGGCCCGATCAATTGGACGGCACGCGCCGATTTGGCAGAAGCTGACGCCGCGCTACTGGTGGGCGAGGCGACGTTCGACGGTGCGACGCCGCCACTCACCGCAGCCAAGGCGCAGACCATGGCCGAGATCGCCGAACTCGCCTCGCAGGTAACGGGGCGCGAGATCCTGCACACCGTCGTTTCGGACGCTGAGTGGAAGGAGGCGAAGATCGCGGCGGGCGTGCCCGAACTCTACGCAGAAATGTTGCTCGGCACCTTTCGCGCCGCGCGCCGCGGTGATTTCGACTTGGTCGACCCGGCGCTCGAAAAGTTGCTTGGCCGCCCACCCCGTTCGATGGGCGACATTCTCGCCGCCGAACTCGCTCCCGCAACAGCATCCCACCACATTTGAAAGACCTCGCCATGCTCGACACACACAACGCCGTCGCCAATTCCGGCACCTTCGCGCTCGGTCATCGCACCGTTCACCGCATGGGATACGGCGCGATGCAACTGGCCGGACCGCACGTATTCGGACCGCCCGAAGACCGTGACGGCGCGATGGCCGTGCTTCGCGAAGCAGTAGCCCTCGGCATCGACCATATCGACACAAGCGACTTTTATGGCCCGCACCATACCAATCGCGTCATCCGCGATGCACTTGCCCCTTATTCCACCGATCTCACTCTGGTGACCAAGCTGGGCGCGCGGCGTGACGATGAGGGCGCCTGGCTGCCGGCGATGCAACCCAAAGAATTGATCGATGCGGTCCAGAGCAATTGCGATAATCTCGGCATTGAGCGGATCGAGATCGCCAACCTGCGGCTGATGTTTGGGGAAGGCGATGCTGGGCCTACGCCCGGCGATGTGCGCCCTCTGCTCGAACCCCTCATCGCGCTGAAAGAGCGGGACCGGATCGGCGCGCTCGGTATCAGCAACGCCTTGCCCGAACAGGTGGAAGCCGCGCGTTCGATGACCAAGATCGTCTGCGTACAGAACATGTACAATCTCGCCAATCGGCGCGACGATGACCTGATCGATTATCTTGCTAGGGAGGGGATTGCCTATGTGCCGTTCTTCCCGCTTGGGGGCTTTAATTCCCTGCAATCGGACACACTGAAAAGCGCTGCGAAAGGCCTCCAAGCTACTCCAATGCAAGTTGCACTCGCGTGGTTGCTCCAGCGGTCTCCCAATATTTTGCTGATTCCGGGTACAAGTTCGGTGGAGCACCTGCGGCAAAACGTCGCGGCGGCCAATCTTCATCTCCCCGATGGAGCCTTGGCAGCGCTGGACGCGATAGCCGGTTAGTCTCGCGCTAAGTTTCAATAGCTGGCTTTAAGGTCGTCGAGACCGTTTTCCGACTGACCGGGATTAGAGCAAAGCTGCCGCTAAGCTGGCGCCCGATCAACGGCAGCTTGCGGGAAGAACACGAGCGGGCTCGAACGACCGAAATTAGGGCGCTAAGCAGACGGACGACGATCCTGAGATTTATCTGATTAAGGCCTGAGCAATCCGGTCAGAGGTCCGGCAGGTTCTGCTCGGCCACTCCCCAGCCCCTCAGCGCCTTGCCTCCGGCGCGTTCGACGAGCTGGCCGGCATCGTTGATCGAAAAGGGATGAGCGTCCTTCATATCTCCAAGTTCGCCCCAGGCTATTGGCACGGCGACGGGGGCACCCCTGCGGGCGCGGGCGGAATAGGGCAGGACAGCAGTGGCACCGCGCTGGTTGCGCAGCCAATCGATGAAGATTTTGCCCTTGCGCTTGGCCTTGCTCATCGTCGCGGTGAACCGGTCGGGTTCGCGCATCGCCAGCGCTTCGGCGAAGCGGCGTGCGAAATCCTTATGCTGGTCCCACTCATGGCCCAGCGTCAGCGGCACCACCACATGCACGCCCTTGCCGCCGGACAGCATCGCGAAGCTGACGAGACCCAAATCGGCCAGCGTCTTGCGAATGTCGGCCGCAGCCGCCTTTACGTCGCCGAAGTCCAGCCCTTCGTCAGGATCGAGATCGAAGATCATCCGGTCGGGTGCCTCCACGTCCTTGGCTCGCGCGCCCCAGCCGTGAAACTCGATCGATCCCATCTGCACGCATTGCAGGATGCCGCGCTCGTCCTCGACATAAAGATAGTCTTCGGCGGCGCCGTCCTTGTCGCGGATCGGCACATGGTGGACGGCATCGCCGAACGAGCCGCTGTCATGTTTCTGGAAGAAGCATTTCTTTGCGCGCCCCTGCGGACAGCGCACCAGACTGACCGGGCGGTCCGCGGCGAAGGGCAGCATCAAGGGCGCAACAGTCTCGTAATAATCGGCGAGCTGCCCCTTGGTCTGGCCGCTGTCGGGAAAGACGACGCGGTCCCGGCTGGAAATAGCGACGCTCATGGCCTCGGCGGGCACTTTTGCGGGTTTCTCCGGCTTCACCTCGTCCGCCGTCTTGTCGCCGCGCAGGCCTAGGAAACTGGCGTGGCGGACGTTGCCGTCAGCGGTGAATTCGGCGAAGGCGATCTCGGCGACGAGTTTCGGCGTGATCCAGTGGACGCCGCGTGCCTGCGCCCGGTCGGCCTCCACCGGCGCGGTCTTACGCGCGAGCGGGCGCATTTTCGCGGCGAGATCGTCCAGCGTGTCGGCATCGAAGCCGGTACCCACCTTGCCCTTATAGACAAGATCGCCGCCTTCATGTTGGGCGAGAGCGAGCGAAGCGAAGGGCCGCCCGCGCGCGCTGCTCTCGCTCCAGCCGGCAATCACGAATTCCTGCCGCCGAGTGCACTTCACCTTGACCCAAGCCTTGCTGCGCGTGGCCCGATAGCGACCGTCGATCGTCTTGGAGATGATCCCCTCCTGCCCCGCATCGCACATAGCGCGGTAGAGCTTTTCGCCCGCGCCGATAACATGATCGGCCACGAGGATCGGCTCGTTCGCATCGGCAAGCAGCACTTCGAGCCGCTCCTTTCGCTCTATATTGGTAAGGCCGGCCAAGTCCTCGCCATCCAGCTCGAGCAGGTCGAACGCGTGATAGGTGAGCGCGTCTCCCGGCCTCTGCGATCCGTGGCCGCGCTTCAGCACCGCCTGCAGGCTGGAGAAATCGGGATTGCCATCCCTGCCGGGCGCAGTGATCTCCCCGTCGATCAGGCAGGGCGGCAGGTCGAGCGCGGCCACCGCCTCGACCAGCGGTCCGAACTTGTCGGTCCAGTCCTTGCCGCTGCGGGTGTAGATGTGCACGGTGTCGCCGGCGGCAGCAATCAGCGCGCGATAGCCATCGAACTTGATCTCGTGCATCCAGCCATTGCCCGCGGGAACCGCATCGACCAGCGTGGCGAGCTGAGGCTTGCGGAATTTGGGCGGTTTGCCGGCGGTCTTGCGTTTGCGTTTCGCCGGTTTCTTGGCTGCCGCATCGCGGTGCGTCTTCGCCTCAGCCATCTGCTCGGCAAAAGCCTTGCCCGTCTTGCCTTCCAGCGCGAACTCGCCGTCCGTGTCGGCGGCGATCTCGGCCATCGAGCGTCCGGTGGCGATGCTCGTGAGCGCGTGCGCGACCAGCCCGTCGCCCGCCTCGGCATGGTCGTCCTGCAGCTTGCGCAGCAGCCAATTCTCGCGCTTTTCTTTCGCCTTCGGTTTCAGCCGGATCAGGACCCACTCGCCCTTCATTCGCTCGCCGTACAGTGTGAAATGGAGATGCCCCTTATCGATATCCTTCCAGCTCTTTCCCTCCACCGGCTCCCACGTTCCGCGGTCCCACAGCATCACCGTGCCCCCGCCATATTCCTTTTGCGGGATCGTACCCTCGAAGTTGGCATAGGATAGCGGGTGATCCTCGGTGCGCACCGCGAGCCGCTTGATGTCTGGATCGGGCGAGGGTCCCTTGGTTACGGCCCAGCTTTTCAGCACGCCGTCTGCTTCCAGTCGAAGGTCCCAGTGGAGCCGCGTGGCATCGTGCTTCTGCACCATGAAGATGTTGCCGTTTGCGCTGCTCGCACGCTGACCCGAAGGCTCGGCGGTGCGTGCGAAATCGCGCTTGGCGTTGTAGGTCGCGAGCGGATCGGACTTGCGCGCCATCTCAGGCGGTCTTTTGCTTGGCCGCAGCCTTCTTCTTCTTCGGTGCCGATGCCTTGCCCTCGCTGCCGACAGACTTCTTGAGCGCGGCCATCAGGTCTACGACATTGCCCTTACCGCCGGACGAAGGCTCGTCATCCTCCTCGATGATCGCTTGGTTGCTCTTCGACTTCGCCTTCTTGTCGATGAGCTTCTGCAGCGCATCGGCGTAGCGATCGCGGAACTCGCCGGCATCGAACGGCGCGCTTTTCTTTTCGATCAGCGTGGTGGCCAGGTCGAGCAGCTCGGCCTCCGGTTTGTCATCCGGGATGTCGTCGAAGAAGCTCTGCCCCTTCTTCACCTCGTCGGCATAGCGCAGGATCTCCAGCAGCATGCCCTTGCCGCACGGCTTGATCGCGACCAGTTTCTCCTGCCCGCGCACCGAGAGCTGGCCGAGCGCCACCTTCTGCGCCTGGCGGAGTGCCTCGCGCAGCACGATAAAGGCTTCCTCGGCCAGATCGTCGGCGGGCACGACATAATAGGGCTTCTCGAAATAGAGCGGATCGATCTCGCAAGCATCGACGAACTGGACCAACTCCAGCGTCTTCTTGCTCTCGATCTTGACCGCCTCGATCTCCTCGTCTTCCAGCAGGACGTAATTGCCCTTGGAAAGCTGATAGCCCTTGATGATTTCGTCGCGGTCGACCGGGCCTAGGCCCTCCACTGTCTTTTCGTACCGGACGCGCTTGCCGCTCGGCTCGTGAATCTGGTTGAATGCGATCTTCGCGCCAGATTTGGTGGCGGTGTAGATTTCAACCGGTATCGAGACGAGCGCCAGCCTGATCTGTCCGGTCCAATATGCGCGTGCTGCCATGACGGACTCCCTGTTGCCGTCAGACCAGCGCTTTGCAGTGAGTTTGGTTGCGAACGGTGTGTTCTTCCGAAATTCCCGTCTGAAGTTGGGAGCGGTAACTCCATGGCGCACAGCTATCGCGGTCACCGGCATTTTTCGCCGTAACGATCCTTGGCTAGCTTCAATCGGCAGGTAGGGTGTCGACCTAACTCAAGTTACAAACCGATGGATTTTTCTGACGACAGCTATTGGGCGGAGGCCACGTGTCCAGCTATCGGGTAAGTCATCCGCAATCCTGCCTTTCAATGGCGGATTTCTACGGAATTTCAGGAATCGTGGAGCGGGTAGCGGGATTCCGCTCCACATCGCACAAAAGCTGAAAGCCGCAGAAAACCTCGACGTTTTCCAATCGGGAAACGTCTTGTAGCCTGCCATGTGAGAAGGTCAATATCACGATGTGATATGCCGCCCGATGATCACCGGCAGTGCTTCTTACCAGCCCTGTCCCTTTTGCGATTCGATATGGCGCCTCGCTGCCAACGCGGCTTTTTTCGCCTCGATCGCTACTGGATCATCTTTCGGCAGAAAGGGCTCAACCTTCTCGTGAACAGCTGCGAACTTGGCGACAGCCTCGCCCGCCTCCTTTGTGACCTTTTGCATAGCGACGACCTGCTCAGCCGCTTTCGATAACCATGCAGGATAGTCTTCCTTGAAGATCGCCACAGATTTTTCTTCTTTTGCGTAATTCAAAAGTATCGCTCTTGCAGTGACAGTGACAGTTGTTCCGGGCTCGGTCATTTCGGCCATGAGGCGCAAAGCTTCGGCATGCTTCGTCCTATCGGCGTCTAGTTTCGTTCGGTCGCCTTCCAAGACTTTCTTGGCAGCATCCACATCGACCCTCTCCGCAGCAATCTGCGATGCCACACGACCATGCTGAATTATCTCGGCTTCCAATTGCTGCTTCTGCGTGCGCAAGTGTAGCAGCCCTGCGTCCAGACTGGCCCGCTCAGCCTTCTTTTCGACGATCGATGCTTCCAGATCAGCGGCTTCGCGTCGAGAGCGCATTTGATTATCTTGATGGGCTCGATCCTGAGCCGCCAACCGAGCCCGTGTTTGCTCTTCTGCCAGTGCCGTTCGCCGCGCGACCTCGGCATCGATGTCGCCTTGCCGATCATTCGCAGCCTTTCTGATGGCCTCGTCGCGCTCGGCTATGGCTGCATCTCTCCTGCAAATGGCGGCTCGTGCCGCAGCCTCCGCTGCAGCCTGCGCCTCAGCTTGCCGGTACATTGACGCACCGTGATTGGCGATCTGCCTTTCCTGATCTACAATCTTGGCGCGTTGCTCCGCGAGGGTAGCTTTTGCCTTCACAATGTCTTCGGCCGTTTGCGACAGCGACGCCTGAACGGCCTGCTTCTCGTGGAGGGTTTGATTGATGCCCGCGAGTTGCTTCTCCTTGGCCGATACCTCCTGTTTGATCGCTACAAGTTCTGACCGAGCATCCGGCAGGGCTTGCTCGAGAGATCGAACCTCGGTCAACCTGGTGGCAATGGCGTCTTCCCGTATTTTCAGCGCCTTCGCCAGGTCCGTGATACGGGCATCCCTCTGATCAAGGGTCCGTTCTCGCTCTTCTGCAGCTTTTTCGCGATCTTCTATAACGCGCAGGCGTTCCAGCAGCTTCTTCACAAGTTCAGCTGCTTTTATGGCCCACTTTGGCCACCGGCCCATCGCTTCGTTTTGCTGTTTGTCATCGATGGCGGGGCCCGTAACATCGACAATGTCATGTCCTGCTACGACGGTTGCTTCGGCGGTCCCATCAAGTACATGCTTCAGCACTTCGCCGATTAATTCGTTTCGACGCTCTCGATCGGCTGCGGCGCTTTCCCGGACTCGGCTTTGCTCCTCCAGTCGATCGCGATCGAACCCAAGCTGACGGCGCTGCGCATCGATTTCCTCTTTATCGGATCGAGATCGTAGTTCCTGGCGCTCTACTTTCTCCTCTCGCATGTCCATTTGCTGCTCACGCGCCATCAAAACATCCGAGCGACGTTGCTGATCGCGTGCATCATGATCGATCAGCGCCTGTATCTCGTTTTGAGCGCGATGACGGTCGCTTAGCATTTTGTCGCGTTCATCGAGTTCGAGCTGCCGTTCGTGAAGCTCTCTACGATAAGATTTCAGTGAATTATGGTGCTTGTACTGCCCAACCGTGTCTTCGCCGCGTGCTAAACCGAGATGATAGACATATTGGTGGAACTGGGTCTGATGATCCGCGAAAGCCCTGCTGCTCCCGCTGATCACTTTGTCATAGGACAGCATCCAGACGATCGGCTGAGCCTTCAGAGCTGCGACGCGTTTGGCTACACCCTCTTTTGTGGTGGGCTTCGCCCCCCTGATTCCCTTCTTCTTTTGGTAGATTGGTAGGCCGATTGCATGGATATGCGGCGTCCCTTCGTCTAGATGAACCATGCACGAGATGAGGCCGTCCCCCAGCTTGTCTTTCGCGAACCGATAGGACTGGATTATGAACTCCCGCTTTTGATCTTCCTGCGCCTGCTGCCACCAGCCCGGCGATGCCGTGCAAAGAAGCTCGACGGCAAGATTCTTCCCCTCGACGCTTTTGATTTTCTTTGCTTCTAGCACCGCCTTTGCTCGTGCTTCGATCGTACCTTTCGCACCCGGCAGTAGTTCGACCGGGCCGGGTCGATTTGCATCTGTGAAGCTTACCTGTTGGTTGCGAGTGTTATGCCGCATGGCCTCGCACAGTTCGGGAAAGTCCTTCAGCTTTCCGATCCGCATGATTGCATATTGCTTACGGCTGAGGCTGCGTTCCGGAACCTTCGGGGTCATGACCTAGCTTCCCAAACGAAGTGTACAGCCTGGAGATAGTAATTATCTAGAACACTCACTCCGGGCTTATCCTTCGGAAAAGCCCCGTGAGACGCTGCCGGTTCGCAGCGTAAGTCGGTGCCCCCTGCGCGATACTGCGGGGTCAGCAAGCCCGTCACGGGCATTGCGTTCGACAGGATTTCGGCTGACTGTGTCATCACTCGCTCCTGTCTGTGGAGCTGGTTCCGGGCGCCGATGGCGCGGTCAGGCCGATCGATGACACAGCGCCTTCGGCGCCGGTCCGATCGGCCTGATGAACCAGCAACTCTTCAAGTAGGTCTTCATCGCTGAACGAGCCGCCTGGAGGCGGCGACGCTGTCGCGTCGTTCTTTTGCCCTGCTCGCCAGGCAGCGTTTTGACGCTGCTGCCACTCGTTGGTCTCGCGCTGTTTGCGCTCGTCGTCGACAAGCGGCGGGATGAACGGAGCCAAATCCTCGTTGCCCTCATCATCATAGTCGATGATGCCGACCGCGTTCGCAGCGACATAGTCGAGCTTAGCGGCATCGAGTTCCTCGCCGCTTATGCTGGCTTTGCCCCCAACATCGGCGTCTTGGTTGTTGGAGGTGTTTGCCTGCCCCTCCTCCAACTCGCGCATCTCGGCGAAAAGCTCTTCGAAGCTCCTGTCCCCAGCAAGCGTAGCTTTCTTCGGGCGGCCGAGACGTTTTCCATTTGGGGAGATCGCTGTCGAACCCTCTACCGCAGAAGGACCGGTCTCGGTGGTTTCGGCCCGCATAACACTACCGCGGGATCCGTCTGTTGCAGGACTATCGCTATCAGGCCTTGAACGTCGATGTTTTTTCCAATGGGCGAGCTCTGAGGAATAGGTCGCCAGCGATCCGCATTTGTCATTGAGCGCGCGTAAGTAACGAGTGGAAGGAGCTTTTCCTTCGCTCTGATTGTACTCATCGATTTGGCGCCAGATCTCCTCGCGCGATGGTGCTCGGCGAGTGGAGTTCACGCTCCGCCCTCCCTCGCATCCGGATCGTCAGACCCGCTCGCTTCATCTTGCGGTTTCTCGTTCGGGCGCGGTGAAGCTGGTCGTTGCACTGTAGCCGTTGCGCTGCTCGGATAGGCAGGCCGTTGGGGCGGAACCACGGCCGGATCGATGAGCGGTAGAGCATTCTGACGGCGCTCGACACTCTGGTTGCCGTGTGGCGCCTTCGGCTCGCGCTGAGCCGGGGCACTGGAAACCTTATCATTCGTCTCGTCGACCGTCGTTATCTTCGGTTCGCTATCAGCTTCTGTCGCTGGCGCGGCGCGACCGGCAGATGTCTCATCACTCAGCCGCTTCACCGCTGGCGATGTCCCCTTATCCTCAGAATGCGGCGCCTCACAGTGCGCCGCGAACAGCTCGCGAAGGGTGGCGTTACTAGCGTGGAGGTCAGATGCTTCCTTCTCGGCTGCCTTGAATTTGGCCTCCCACTCATCTCTTTCTACGCAAGCCCGCTCCAAATCCGCTTCGGTTTGTTCCAGCGTGTTCATGAGATCCTGCCGCACCAAGTCGGCGTCGGAAGCTACCTGCGTGATGGCAGCGTTTTTGAGCTCAGCTGCCGCCTGCATAGCGGTGTATCCGTCACTCAGCACTTTGACAGCCGCTTCGAGAAAGGCTTCGGCGTGGTCGTCGACAACCTTTTTTAGAGCATCTTTTGCTGCGCTGGGAACCTGAACAACGGGCCTAGCTAGCTCAGCTTCCTTTGCACGCCGCCATGTTTGGACTTTACTCTGTACCGAATGGTTTCCACCTGCTTTGCCAAGAGCCTTTCCCACCGCGTAGCCTGTGACCTCCCCAGGCCGAAGGTTCTTTTTTGCCATCAGCATCTCGGCGGTTTTGTTTACAACCTCTTGTGTAAGATCATCTTTTCTCATCTGTAGTGAACTCGCTCTTCGGGCGAGGAACCGGTGTGCGCGAAGTGCGCGAAGTGCGCGAAGTGCGCGAAGTGCGTTAGCTCAGTTCGCTCATCTCACCCACTTCGCAATGTGCAAAGTCTACCGGCCATCTCGCATGATCATTCTAAAGTTTGCACGCCTACCTCGCTGCAAACCGATTCTGTCGATCATGCCGATGCCTTAAAGCGTGGAGTGCCTGACAGGCGGATTTCGCATCTGCCTAATAAGAAGTCGGAAAACTTTTACCCAGCGAGGGGGAGTGCGCATCAGCCAGAACTTTGGAAGAAAAACCAATGCGTTGCTCGGAAGCTCAGTGACATAGAAAATTCGGCTCACCATTCCTACTGCAACTAGAAAAGGCGAAGTTATTCTACTCCGATGGAAACACTCTCGCGTCCTCGGCCTCATCGCCAGCTTGCAGCGGCGTGCTGAGTGTTTTTTACTTGGCACTGGTCATATATACGCTACCAGGATCGATTCTTCAAAATATTTCTGAAAGCCTTTCTTGCGGCCTATCGCCCGGCTGCTTTAAGGCGTCACCCGTAGCAACGGAGCAATCCTATTTTCGTCTAAGCTAATCCAATTCGGTCTTTCCGAAACTCTTGCAGCGGGTCCTACTGCAGGAAGAATCAAATCTGTGGGGGAGGACGTCAGCGTCGTTCGCAAAGGGATCAACATTTTGGTCTTAAGAATAAAAAGCGAGCCGCGCAGCGGCCGCTCCATCAGCAGATTTAGGAGTGAAGAAATTGCCGGAAGTGAACCGGCAAGGTGAAGGGAAAAGAGCTTAGATGCTCGGCTCCTGCCTCGCCGGTTCGAACACGAACCGAAAGGCAATTTTATGAACGAAGATCATTCAAACGAGGCCAGCGAGCAGCTGGCCAGGCAGCTGGAGCGCAATGAGCGCTACCGCGTGCTGCGCGCGGTCCCCGATCGCTTTACCAAAATGCCGGAGGACGGCACGCCTCCGGACGGCCGCTGTGTCGCGATCGTCGATACCGAGACGACGGGTCTCGATCCCGAGAAGGACAGCATCGTCGAGCTTGCAATCATGCTGCTGTTCGTCGGCGACAATGGTAGGGTGCTGGGGCATCTCGGACCGATCAGTTGGCTGCAGGATCCCAAAGTCGTTCTCGATCACCGGATCAGCATGATCACAGGGCTGGAGGATGAGGATCTTCGGGGCCAGATGATCGACGATGAGTTCGCATGGAAAATGCTCGCCCGGGCTGACCTCATCGTGGCTCACAACGCACCCTGCGACTTGAGCCTTATCGAACGTCGTTATCCGCAGATCGCGGGCAAGCCTTGGGCCTGTTCCTGCAGCGAGATCGATTGGCTGGCATTGGGCTTCGATGGGCGCGCTCAGCAGCACCTGCTGATGCAGGCAGGTTGGTTCAGCAAGGCGCACCGGGCGGGCGATGATGTGTGGTCACTGTTCTGGCTCCTGCAGCAGCGCCAGACCGATCCGAACGGCGATCGTGTGCGAACGCATTTGTCACGGTTGATCGAGGCGTCGGACAGGCCGAGCGTCCTGGTCGAAGCGCGTGGTGCACCGTACGACAAGAAGGGTCTGCTGAAGGCGCGGGGCTATAGCTGGAACGCCACCGGGAAGTTCTGGCAAAAAGAACTGCCTGAAGACAGCGTGCCGTTCGAGGAAGCCTGGGCTTACCGCAACGGCCTGCCATCGCTCGCAAAACGCAACGTGACCGCCAGCGAACGCCATCGCTGAACCAACCTAACTGATTACCGACAACGCAGCACAAGCCCGCCTCTGGCGGGCTTTGTGCTTTTTAGGAGATACGACATGCAAAATACCCTCAACATGCTCGAGCAGATGCTGGAGAAGGAAGCCCGCCAGTTCGAAGGCCAGAATGGCGAAAAGGCAGAACCCAAAACCAGTTCGATCACCGTACTCGACCTGGAGTTCCTCTGGGACCGCAATGCCCATGCCGGCTACAAGATTTGCGAAGGCACCACGGCCTGCGATGACATCCGCTGGCCGTTCCACCAGGTGGCCGCGGCTTGCTGGATGACGGCACATTTTTCTTCGACGAGCGATGTGCCAGAGATCACCGGGCCGACCGTTCTATTGCTGGAGACCATGAGCGAACGGGACCTGCTCGAAAACCTGTTCGCGGCGCTGCATCGAAGCCCGTCATCGATCCTCGTCACCTGGGGCGGGGAAGCACGTGACCTGGCGGTCCTGCGGCACCGCGCTGCGGTCCATGACCTGATCCTTCCCATGCAGCTCAGGCCCAGCTCTCCGCACGCCCCGCAGCGGCTCGATCTGTGCCGGGATGTCTGCGTCCAGGCGACGCCGGTGCATCTATCGGAATATGCCGCGGCAAGCTCGATCCCGTCGAAGCCGATCCCGTCGAAGCAGATCGGCCTGCTGGCCGAGCAAGGCGAATGGGGCAAGGTGCGAGAACAGGTGGCAGCTGACGTGCTCACCACCACGATCATCGCGCTGCGGCACCTTGCTGCTCGCGAACTGATCAGCTGCGACCGCGCCAAAAGCGTTACGGCCGTTGCAGAGGCTGCATCCGAGACGATCCCGTACAGCAGGTTCGTGAACCGCGATCTTGTGCCCTGGGCTTCCGGACAGGCGACGAAGGTGCGAGGCCAAAAGGTATCGTTGGCTGAAGCCGCGCTCAACTGATCGCTGCGCTGAAGATCAACTACAAAAAGGAGGAGGAAACGCAGATGTAGCCATCACAGCGCACCGGAGCGCGTCCGGTAAACCATCACGCGCACGCCCAAAGGCTCGCCAGACCGAGCACCCACAGGCCGCCCGTCACGAAGACGGATGCGGCTATTTTTATGCCTAAAGGATATACCCAATGCCGAAGAACAAAACACCAACCCATGCGCTCGCCACGAGCGTCGGCCTTGACAGCTACGCCATCGCGAACACCGCCATTGCGGCAACACAATTGTTCAAGATCCCCGCCCGGCATCCGCATGGTGAGGGACCATGGGACGACGAGGCCGACAAGATCGCCTGGATCGATGAGCGCACCGGAACACCCTGCATCATTCTGCGCCAGGCGAACGGGACGCTGAGCGGCTATGCTGCCGTAGAGCCCGGTCATCCGCTTTATGGCTATAATCATGATGCCATTCCATCCGAGCTGCGCGTGGTATCGCATGGCGGGCTGAACTACGCAGAAGCCTGCAACCAGACGATGCCCGAAGCGATCTCGGTATGCCATGTAGAGCCGCCGAAGCGGCCCCATACCGACATGCCGGACCGGTTCGCACATGACGGCGACCTATGGTGGTTCGGGTTCGATACGAACCATGTCTACGACTTCGTGCCGAACGAGCGCGTCCCCGAGGGTCAGCGGATCCACGACGGCAAGGTCTATCGAGACCAGGCATACGTCTACCGCGAATGCATCAAGCTGGCCGCGCAGCTGCATCGCATCGAGACCGGGATCGACATCCCGATCCCGGCTCACCTGCAGCAGACCATTCCTCCGATCGGGGGGACCGACTGATGAGCATGTTCGACGAAGCACCGGATTACGAAGATGTCCGCAACCCCAATTTGCCCTGGGGCTACTGGCTGATGCACGACAACCAGGGCGATGAGCGCATCGTGGATGAGGCAGGCGAGCGCTGGCGCTCGGTGCGCGACCACTTCTGGCTGTCCCGGCTCGGTATGGCGCTGCTGAGCGCACCGGAGCAGGAAGAGGCGCTGGAGTTCCTGCTTACCATGCTGGCGGTCATCGACCGCCGGACCATGGGGATCGAGGAGTATGTCCACGACCTGTTCGACAACGACTGGAACGTCGGCCAGCATTACGGCCAATGGCTGATCACACAGCGGCTGATCGTCTATGAGAGGCGCGGCCGCCCCCACGGTCCGCTGACCGCCGAAGGCAAGGCGGTGCTGCTTATGCTGGCCTCCACCCGGTCACCGGAGCATGCTCCGATCCCGATCGGTCTAGGCTGGGTGAAAGCTCGGCGTGGTCTCGACCGCGGCAACACCCGTACCCGCCTGAAAGAACTGCTTGCCGAGCAGGAGGCGTTTGCAGACCAGCTCGCCTGCCGGTTTGCACGCAAGACCATCGCCGATCTTCCAGCCATCGTGTTGATTGGCGAGGGCTTCGGTCCAGCGATCCCGCTGCGCCGAACCATCTGGTCGATGACATTCCCAGACGATCACGCGCGCGATCGGTTCTATCTGTGGCTGCACGAGCGGGTCGACCGCTGGGACGCATGGAGCGAGATAGCCGCGACCGACGGCGGGCGGGCACTCAGCGAACATCTGATGCAGCTGGCGTTTGCGGACCGGCCGATCGAGACCGGGTAGCTGGCTATCATGTGAATGGAACGAGCGTCACCCGCCCAAATGAAGCTAAGGCAATGATCAACTGTCGCTCTCCCGTTCAACCACCTCCACCAAAGCGTCGTCAAACGGCCGAGCCAGCGAAGTGGCATCGTCATAGTCGGCGGTCAGCCAGGTCTCGTGATCCTCCTGCTTCAGCAGCACGGGCATCGCTTTCGGATGCACCGCTCCGACAGTGTCGTTCGCCTCGGTCGTAAGGAACGCCATCCGCGGTCCTTCTTCGGTAGGGCGCCATATCCCCGCGAACGAGAACAGCGGCGTGTCGGTCCTACCGAACCACACCTTCCGCTTGGAACCTGCCTCGCCTTCCCATTCGCAGAATGACGTTACCGGGACCAGGCATCGCCTCTCAGGGGTGTTCAGCATCGAGCGCCAGAACGGGCTTTTGAGATTGCGCACGTTCGTCACCGGTCGGCTGGCCTTCGCCGGGGGCGGGACACCCCATGTCATCGTTTCGAGCGTCAGCTTTCCGTCGACGTTGCGCAAGATTGGCGCGTCACGATTGGGATAGATCGCCTCGAAGCTCGGCAGGTTCGAACGATCGCCATCGAAGGAGCCGAACAGCTTCGCAATCTCGGCGACCGTCGCGGTCATTCGGTACAGGTTGCACATGCCGCACAGCATGATCGCAATCGATCAGCTTGCCAAGATTCTCGATCATGTTCCTGCTTCGTTCTATATGCCGCTACGAATCAAGGAGACGCGAACGTGGCCCGACGCACGATACCAACAGCGAAGCGAGACGACGCCCTTTTTCCGGTGCGGGTGAAGATCAGGACGCCGACGCGAGGCTTTGGACAGGCGTTCGATCAGATACTTATCTGGCTCCGAGAAGAGGTCGGAGAGAACGACTGCGCGGTCCACAGCACCACCGCGATCGGATCGGATGCCACGGCGTTCTATTTTCGCGATCCGGTTACGGCGCAGCGTTTCGTCGACAGCTTCCCCGAGCTGGAACTTGCCGATGGCGGCCAAAAGATTCTCAGCTGATACGAAAGGAAGGTAGTCGAGAATGACGGTGGAGAGCATCCGCCGAACATCCACACTAGTCGTCGAACTCCGCATGCGCCCAGCGGTCCATTGCCGCGCTGCCTTTGTCGGTGAGACGGATGTACCTAAACCGCGCATCGGTCTTATCGCGTCGCTTGGCGACCATGCCCTTAGCTTCCAATGCTGAAATGTGCCGAAGAAGGGTGGTTTCCGGGGCGGAGCTCTCCCGTGAGAGATCGGCGATGATCATTGCGCGCTCATCGAGTTCGGCGATGAAGAGAATAAGCAGGATATCCCACGAGTGATCGCCAAACGTAAGGTCCGGGAAGGCGTCGTTGCGCAAACGCCGATCGGCAAGATGGCCGGCGGCACGATCGCGTATTTGCCGCTTCGATAAAAAGACCGGCTTACCCATTTGAATTGCTCCCCCTCGCTTCTAGGCCGCGTGGACAAGTTCTGTTCGCCATCCCCCCGTCCGCTATCGCCGCTTTCCATATCGAAACCGGCTTCTCGGGAAACGACCCCGATGCGGTCGTTCAATTGGAATGATTCAGCACCAGACTGATGACGGCAAAGGCGAGGAAGACGCTCCCGAGCAGTCGAGTTTGCCATTTACCTGCCGGGGAATAAGCTTCAAGCGAGCGATGCTCCTCAAAATAGGCCTCACTTGCGCCCCCTCGTAATTCATCAAGCCGCTTCTTTGTGCGTTTTTCCTTCCACTGCGGAAAAATGATGAACAGCGTACCAATCGCGATCAAGAGAACTTCGAACATAGCTTTCAGAGTAGCATTCGTTGCAAGGTTAGCAACGACCGCTTTCCAACCCAGTTTCGGTCATCCGCCGTCATTTGTAGGTCGCTCGATAGCGGACAATCGATGTGGGCAATTTTGTCCAAGCCGCCAAGGTGACTGAAAGCACCATTGCGGTTGTACCTGCAGAAACTGCG
This sequence comes from Novosphingopyxis iocasae, assembly GCF_014334095.1. NCBI lineage: Bacteria > Pseudomonadati > Pseudomonadota > Alphaproteobacteria > Sphingomonadales > Sphingorhabdaceae > Novosphingopyxis > Novosphingopyxis iocasae. The sequence goes on along the minus strand of NZ_CP060495.1, from coordinate 2,860,133 downwards.
TAAGCTTCTGCCGCATGACAGAAGCTGAGGGCGGCGATATTGAGGGCGAATGAAATTGCCCCTCATTCTCGCAGCCCTCGTAATGTCTACGCCGTCTGCCGCCATTGCATGGGGTCAGAACGGTCACCGGATCATCGGTCAAATCGCGCAGGATAATATCGACGGCCGATCTCGCGCCGCGATCGAACAGATTATCGGAGACGAGGATCTGGCCACGCTTTCCACCTTCGCGGACGAAGAGCGCTCCAACCCGGCGCCCTTCTGGCAGAAGGAAGCGACGCCATGGCACTATGTCACCATTCCCGATGGTGAGACCTATGCCGATGTCGGCGCACCGCCCGAGGGCGACGCCTATAGTGCGTTGGAGCGTTTTACCGCGGTCCTGCGCAATTCTGCAGCCTCACAAGCCGACAAGCGCGTTGCGCTGGCATTCGTGGTGCACCTGGTCGGCGATCTCCACCAGCCGATGCATGTTGGCGATGGGACCGACCGGGGCGGAAACGATGTGCGCGTCACCTTCTTCGGTGACCGGACGAACCTGCACAGCGTCTGGGATACCGCGCTGATCGAAGGGCAGAACCTCAGCTACACCGAATATACTGCGCGCCTAAAACGGGAGATGACGCCGCAGAACGTCATCGACTGGTGGAGGGCCGATCCGCTCGTCTGGATCGCGGAAAGCATCGAGGTGCGGAAGCAGGCCTATCCGGCCGCGCCTGCCGATGGCGGCACGCCTTCGCTCAGCTACGATTATCAATATCGGCAGCTGCCCTTCGTCGAGCAGCGCTTGATGCAGGGCGGGATTCGGCTTGCCGCTTATCTCGACGATGCTTTTGCAGCGGAAGCCCGGCAGTAAATCGAGTTGTATGCGAGACCACTTCGTCACGGCTGAATTTGAGCCGGTAGCAGACTGGCAGGTTCGGAGAGAAAACTATGACGAGCTGCCCTTCCCGCTGGCGGCTTCGGTCACGTGCGCCGCCCCTCCACTGCATACGGCAAGCAATTTTGGGTTCTGCCGGCGACTGTTTGGCTAACGCATGCCCCTAACGTGCTGGCAGGCGGTCCGCTCATACCCTAGACTGCGGCTAAACAATTTAGCTCGGGGGGACACCATGAGGCTGCTGTCAGTAAGTATCGAAAATTTCCGTTCCTATAAGGATCGCGTCACCGTCAACATCGGCGACTTCACCGCCTTGATGGGCCGCAACGATGTCGGCAAGAGCACCATCCTTGAGGCGCTGGAAGTCTTCTTCAACAACGCGCTCGTGAAGATCGACCAGTCCGACCCCTGCGTTCATAACGAAAGCAAGATCGTTGAAATCGGGTGCGTGTTTGATCTTTACCCTGAAGCACTCACCCTTGATGCGCGCTCAATAACGACGTTAGAAGCCGAACATCTTCTAAATGCCCACGGTCATCTTGAAATCGTGAAACGCTTCAAGTGCACCACGAAAACGCCCAAGGAGGAGGTCTTCGCGCGGGCAAAACACCCCACGGCCGAGCCGCTTGCCGACCTTCTCAAGCTCAAGAACGACGCATTGAAAGCGCGTGCGCGCGAATTTAATGTCGACCTCGCTGCCGGCGTCGACCAGCGTTCAAACGCCTCGTTGCGCGGCGCTATCCGCGCAACCGTCGGCGATGCCGATCGCGCGGAGACACTTGTGCCGCTGACGGACGAAGATGGAAAAAAGGTCTGGGATCAGCTTCAAAGGAACCTGCCTGCCTTCGCGTTGTTTCAGGCTGACCGGCCGAGCAAGGACGATGATCCCGAAATCGCCGACCCCATGAAGATCGCTGTCGCCGCCGCCGTGCGCGAGGTCGAGGCTGATCTGGAAGCGATTAAGGAACGCGTACAGCGCAGCGCGATGGAGGTGGCGCAGCGTACCCTCGCCAAGCTTCAGGAAATGGACCCCAATCTCGCGCGCCAACTGACGCCATCGTTCAAGGCCGAGCCGAAATGGGATGGTTTCAAGCTCAGCCTGACGGGCGACGATCAAATTCCTATCAACAAGCGCGGCAGCGGTGTACGCCGCCTCATCCTACTCAATTTCTTCCGGGCCGAAGCCGAGCGGAAGCGCGAAGGCAGCAACACGCAGCGCGTTATCTATGCGGTGGAAGAGCCGGAAAGCTCACAGCATCCTGATAATCAGATCATGCTTGTCAAAGCCCTGATTGCCTTGGCCGATGATCCGGATACCCAGGTCATGATGACGACGCATGTGCCCGCAATTGCCGGCATGGTCCCCACAGACTCGGTACGCTTCGTCACGCGCGACAACGATGGCTATCCGCAAGTCGAGGAAGGCGCGGATGGCGTTTTGGAGAAGGTCGCGGCGAGCCTTGGCGTCTATCCCGACAAGCGAGCGAAGGTGGCCGTTTATGTCGAAGGCCCGCATGATGTCAGCTTCCTTGGCCATGTATCGAAGCTCTATTCCGCCCATGACCCCGCGCTTGTTGATCTGACAAGCGATCATCGGATCGCTTTCATCCCGACCGGCGGCGGCAATCTTAAGCATTGGGTAGAGCGCCAATATCTAGCCAACGCAGGCATGATCGAGGTTCACATTTACGACCGCGATACGCAGGACAATCCGAAGTACGGTGCGCACGTCGACGCGGTGAACAGCCGCGGTTCGCGTGATATCGCGTTCCTGACGCAACGCAGGGAAATGGAGAATTATCTGCATCCCGCCGGCATCGCTGCCGAATTCCAATACCCCGCCGAGCCGGCTTTTACCGATTGGTGCGACGTGCCCGCCCTGGTCGCGGAGCACGTCCATTTCACCAGTGGCGCGGCAAACCCTTGGGATCAGCTCGATCATGAAAAGCAAAGCAAAAAACAGTCACGCGCAAAAACCCGTCTAAACAATGCCGTAGCGTCCAGCATGACACTCGCACAGCTCCGCGAGGTCGATGCCGGTGGCGAAATCCTTGGATGGTTTCAGGCGATTACCGAACGTGCGGCATAATGAGTGGGCTTTAAATTTTTCTCACAAAGGACAGTGTGAGGGCCAATTTTGCGAACATAACAAAAACATATGCTTGCGCGTCCCAAGACTCTGTCCCAAAATAACCGCATGAAATGGGGCTATGCACGGGTATCTACAGTGGATCAGAACCTCGATAAGCAGCGCCTCGCATTGAGCGCCGCGGGATGCGATAAGGTATTTAAAGATCACATATCCGGCACCGTGACCAAGCGCTCTGGCCTCGACGAAGCCCTTGCCCAATGTGGCGATGGCGACGTCCTGATGGTCTGGAAGCTCGATCGCCTCGGCCTATCGCTTCCGCACCTGATCGAAGTAATCCGCGAGCTGAGCAAGCGTCGTTGCGGATTCCGGTCTCTTTTTGCAAATATCGACACGATGAGGGCGGGCGGCCACCTCGTCTTTCACCTCATAGGCGCGCTTGTCGACTTTGAGCGCGCGCTGATCGCTAAACGCTCCAAGGCTGGCCTGGCTGCTGAGCGATCGCGCGGCGTGCGTATTGGACGCAAGCGCGCCATGTCGGCCGGGCAGGTGCGCCATGCGCGCGCCTCGTTAGAACCCGGCGAAAGACCCTCTGATATAGCGCAGACGACGCAGGTCGGCCGCTCAACATCGTATCGCGCGCTCGACGCCGAGAAAGGCAAGGCGGCATGAAATTGTCGGCAAGGCTCAAGAAAACCGCATCACCCGAAACGGTCGTTGCACTCGATGCCAAGCGTATAGAACTTTCCCGCGCGCGGGTCATAGCCCGTGCTTGGTCGAAAACGATCGCCGAAGGTCGCCGCACGGCGCAAGCGGCTCTGTTCTCGCGCGCCGCGATCCAGGCTTTTGCCGCCGAGGTCGCGCCCGCCCTTACTCTAAGCCCGCCCTTCGTGTCGGTGCGGGGCAAGCTCGACGCCACTGCACGCCAGCTCGCCGCGTCAATCGGCCGCGAAGCTACAGCCCTTCCCCTTATGGAAGGCTGCTATTTCCTGACAAGCCTCTACACGACGTTATTGCCGGGCAAGGATCGCAGCGCGCTTGGCGCATTCTATACGCCCCCTGCACTCGCACAGCGCCTTCTCGATCTAGCTGTCGAGGGCGGCGTTGACTGGTCCACCGCGCGCGTGCTCGATCCGGCGAGTGGCGGTGGGGCCTTCCTTCTGGAAGCGGCGATGCGCATACGTGGCGCGCTCGAAGGTAGCGAGGCGGCTTTCATCCTCGCGCAGCTCGGCACGCGCCTGTCGGGGCTGGAACTTGATCCTCATGCGGCCGCGCTATCGCAAGCCGCTCTTGAAATTCTCCTTTCCGACTTGAGTGCAGCAAGCGGCCGCCCTGCGCCCATTTGCGTGAAGGTCTGCGACACATTGGAGGAAACGCCTGTCGCGCAGTTCGATCTCGTAGTCGGCAACCCCCCATATGGCCGCGTGACGCTGACGGCCGCGCAACGTGCACGCTATGCGCGCGGCCTCTACGGTCATGCCAACCTTTATGGCGTTTTCACCGACATCGCCCTGCGCTGGGCGCGCCCTGGCGGCGTCATCGCCTATCTAACGCCGACCAGCGTGCTCGGCGGACAGTATTATACCGCTCTGCGCCGGCTTCTTGCCGCCGAAGCCCCGCCCGTGGCGATCGATTTCGTGCATGCACGACGCGGCGTCTTTGAAGACGTACTGCAGGAAACCCTGCTGGCGCTCTATCGAAAAGGCGGAAAACCCGAGCGTTTTCAGGTTCACTATCTTAACGTCGAGAACGAGCGCGAGGCGCGCTTGACCAAGAACGGCAAAGTCGGTCTGCCTGACGATGCTGGCGCGCCCTGGCTCGCGCCGCGCGAACCTGCCCATGTCGCTCTCATAAAGGCGACCGAAGGTATGTCGGCCCGCTTCTCCGATTGGGGCTATGGCGTTTCGACGGGTCCGCTAGTGTGGAACAGGTTTAAGCCGCAGATGCGTGGCCGTGCCGCACGAGGGTTGCATCCGCTGATATGGGCGGAAGCAGTGACGGCGGACGGGCGTTTCATTTTCCGCGCCGACAAGAAGAACCACGCGCCCTATTTCAAGACGGAAGCCGGGGATGACTGGCTGGTTGTCGATAGGGGCTGTGTGCTCGTGCAGCGCACGACTGCTAAGGAACAGTTGCGCCGCCTGATCGCGGCCGAGCTGCCGCAATCTTTTATCGATATTCATGGCGGAGTTGTGGTCGAAAACCATCTCAACATGGTGCGCGCCGTAGGGAAGCCGAATGTTTCGCCTGCAGTGGTCGCCGCCATTCTAAACAGCAATGTCGTCGATCAGGTATTCCGCTGCATCAGCGGAAGCGTTGCGGTGTCGGCGTTCGAGCTGGAATCCATTCCCTTGCCCCCGGCAGCGGCGATGGCGCCGATCGAGCGCCTGATCGCCAAAGGCGCGACGCGGGCGGCAGTCGAAGAGGCGCTGCGCAGTCTCTATGACGTAAAATCATGACACTGCCCGCACTGTCTTCATGGACCGAAATCCACAGCCGCCTTCCCGTGATCTTCCCGGAAGGGCAGGCCAATCGCGAGCATTCCATTTGGGAAATCGCAGCCAAGACTATCTTCGTGATGCTCTATGTCGGCGCGATTGAAAATGCGGATCGCTGGATACGCCCCGATCAGGTCACGCGCATGACCGACGATCAGGCCGCGCAAACCGATGACGGCGCGCGCGATGGCTGGGCGGTTGCGTCCATTAAGCCGAGCAAGGCGGACGTGGCGGGCCGCTGGTATGCGGTGAACACGCGGGAATCTATCCGCGACGACACGATCCGCTACGCCTTGATCCAGAATGGCGCAGTGATCGAGCGCCCAGGTCTCCCGACCACCTCACCTGCGGGCCGCTACGCCCTACAAGCCGGTTTTGCCGAACTTCTTGCGCCCGGTCTTGACGAGGCCGCTTTCCACGCCAAGGCGACTGCTTGGCGGGAAAAGCATCTGTCCGTCGGCGCACTCGCCCGCATCGCGATCGTCCGCAAGGGCGCGACTCGTGGCGGCGAATATGAGCTGGTGACATTCCCCAACGGGGAAACCCGCCGCATGTCGCCGGGAGCCAGTACCGACATTTCCAAAGCGGTCATCGAGGTCTTCGCGACCAAGTTCCTCGAAAAGCCGGGTGTGATCGCGCTTAGCGAAAGCGGCAACAAGGTCGTCGCCCGCGATGACGAGCTTGCCAAGGCGATTGGCCTGACGATCCCTGCGGACAAGAGCTTGCCAGACATCGTGCTGGTCGATCTTGGCCCTGCCCATCCGTTGATGGTTTTCATCGAAGTCGTCCATACCGATGGCCCCGTGAATGACGCGCGAAAGACCGCGCTCTTGCAGATCGCCGAAGGAGCAGGCTTCGCGCCGGATCATGTTGCGTTTGTGACCGCTTATCTTGATCGCGCCTCCGCGACGTTTCGCAAGACGGTGAGCAGCCTAGCATGGGGCAGCTATGCGTGGTTTGCATCAGAGCCGGACAATCTAATCGTATTCAGTGGACAACCGCTACCGATCGAGGGGGGCACTGACTTTGACGCGCGTCGCAACGAAGCAGGCACTGCTGGTCGGAATGCTCGCACGTGAAGGTGGCGCAAGCATCAAGGAAATCGTTGATCTGACCGGCTGGAAAGCGAACTCGGTCCATTCGGCACTTTCGACCTTACGGGCAAGTGGCCGGATCATCGTCGTCGAGCAGGTCGAGCAAGAGCGACGTTATCGCTTAGCAGCAGCCTAGCCTTCATGGGTGTGGTCTTCCGCCGTCTGCGCTTACCTCGTCTTTGCTTTCGAGCAGAATTGTGACACGGCCATCCGATTTCTCGCCGCTTGAACGAACGGCAGGTTTTATGGCTGACGACGGAGACGCGAAATAGCGGAATGTTGGGCGCAAAGCTGCCGCAAGATTCTCCGTTCGAAAGATCGCCGGGCGTCCCTAACCGGCAAAGAGCTCGACCGTTACATGACTTAGCCAGTCCAGAAACACCTTCATCCGGCCGAGCCTTCCTGCTGGCTCGGAGTAAAGCGCATTTACCGGAATGGCTGGGGTTCGCAGCTTTTCCTGCAAAAGCGAGACTGCCTTCCCCGATCTGATGTCGGCATCAATCATGTAGTCGGAAAATTGCGCAATCCCGTTGCCTGCCAGGACCAAGGCGCGAACAGCTTCTCCGTTGTCGGCATGAATGGCAGGTTGAAGGCGGAGCGGTTTCGAGCGGCCTTCGAACCACAGGTCATTGAGGCGAGCAGGATTCATGAAAGCCACTTGCTCGAAATTCTCGAGATCGGAAATCTCCTTGGGCATGCCGCGGGTTTCGATCAGCGAGGGAGCACTCACCAGTCTCCACGCCGACCGTCCGAGGTGCCGATAAAGAAGCGATGAATCCTCCAGCTCGCCAAAACGTATGGCGACATCGGCATGGGCGGAGATGAGATCGACCAGCGTGTCGGTCATCGACAGTCTGACCGTCACGCCCGGATAAGCCGAGCAGAATTCATGTATCCTTGGCGCGATAGCGTGGAGGATAAAGGGCACCGGCGCGTTGAGGTTGATCACGCCTGCGGGTTTTCCTCGCACCGAACCGAGGTCAGCAAACTTCTCGGCAGTTGCGATGAGATCCCGCGCCCGTGCCAAGGTGGCAGCACCCTCTTCGGTCAAGCTGACCTGTCGTGTCGTGCGGCGGAAAACGTTGAAGCCCAGCCGCGCTTCGAGCCGCGCGACGGAACGGCTTAACGAAGAAGGCGCAACGCCCAGCCTTCGGGCAGCCTCGGCGAAACCGCCATCTTCAGCCACCGCTATGAAAGCAGTGATCTCCTTCAGGTCAGGCAATTCGTGCTTTTGCGGCAATGGTGCATTGTCTTTCGTGCGGTTTTTCGAACGATACCTCCGGCTTACGTCGTCGTCGAACCAATTCTCGAACTTGGAGTGTATCATGGTCGGAAAGAAGACTATGCCGCTCGCTCTGTGGGCGCTCACCATCAGCGCCTTCGCAGTCGGCACGACCGAATTCGTAATCGTCGGTCTCATACCCACAATCGCCAGCGATCTTGGCGTATCCCTTCCCTCGGCAGGCCTTCTCGTCAGCCTCTACGCGCTTGGTGTCACGATTGGGGCGCCAATTCTGACGGCATTGACCGGCAAGCTTCCGCGCAGGACGCTGCTTCTCTCCTTGCTGGTGCTGTTTACCGTGGGTAATCTGCTTGCGGCTTTCGCGCCGAGTTATCTAGCCCTCGTCACGGCCCGCTTTATCACGGGACTGGCACACGGTGTGTTCTTCGCAATTGCTTCGACGATCGCGACCAAGCTCGTGCCGAAGGACAAGGAATCCAGCGCCATTGCCTTGGTGTTTCTCGGCCTGACGGTGGCACTGGTTACCGGCGTTCCGCTCGGAACGTGGATCGGCCAGAACTTCGGTTGGCATGCGACCTTTTTCGGAGTGGTCGTGCTCGCCCTGATCGGGCTCGGTGCCAGTGCCTGGCTTATTCCGTCCAACCTGGAGAGCGATGAACCACCGAGTCTGCGCCAGCAAGCGCAGGTCCTCACGTCTCCTCGCCTGCTTCTGGTCTACCTGATCACGGCGGTGGGATACGGAGGCAACTTTATCGCCTTCACCTATCTCGCGCCGATGTTGACCGACGTCACAGGGCTGTCCGAAGGCTCCGTGAGCCTCGTGATCCTGCTTTACGGCGTGTCGGTCGCCGTTGGAAACATCCTTGGTGGCAAGCTCGCCGACCGGATCGGCCCGGTTCCCGCGCTGACAATCGTCTTTGGAGGCCTGGCGCTCTCGCTCATTCTTCTTGGGTTAGGGCTGACCTCGTCTTGGGCTGCGATTGCCGTCACGCTCTTCTGGGGTGGCTTCGCGTTCGGCAATGTTCCGCCGCTGCAATCCTATGTCGTCCAGATTGCGCGCGAGGTTTCGCCGGAAGCGACCGACGTCGCGTCGGGCATGAACATCGGCGCCTTTAATCTGGGCATCGCCTTCGGTGCGTGGGTCGGTGGCCACGTTGTTGAGCAGATGGGCTTGCAAGCCGCGCCTTATGTTGGAGCCGCAATCGTTGTCATCGGTATCATTCTCGTCCGCTGGAGTGGGTCGCTCGAGCGCAAGGCGAACGGAAGGGAGGTGGCCCATGGACGCGCTTGATAGGCTCGCTTCACGGATGACATTCGGCGTCGAGTTACCTCTCGACAACGATTGGTCAGCCGGTGGACGGCAGAAGGCTGCATCCGACGGGCGTCCGTTCGGCGTGCCTGACGTCAGCCGCATGACCGAGCGGGTCCTTCATGCAGAAAGCCTTGGCTTCGATGCTGCTTGGGTCCGCGACGTGTCAGGCGCGTTCGTGGCACACGTGGTGTCTGCTGGCGAATGACCAACGATCCATGGGTAGCGCATGTGAAGCGCTTAACGATCGCGGATACTCAGCTGACGAGTTTGGAGCCTGACGGGCAATCTTCATGAGGCATGATCTGGCCCTGACAATGCAGGAAGGAAGCTTCGAACATCTAACCGAGGACAGCCGACCCCCTCCTATCTTGGCTGCGTCTGCAACATCGTAATTTCAGGAGCGACGCGGGCTATCTGTTGGAGCGGGATAGACATGTAGAATAATGTGGCCTGTGGTTACAGCAATGCTAGCCAGCGCAGCAGCGCCGATGGTTTAACTATGTGCGGCAGCATATTTTTCTGATGATGAACGGCTATGGGGTAATCGACCATTGAAAAAGTCACACAAAGCTGTTCCGCCAGTTCTTTTGTTTACCTAGCAGAAACGTAGGATTGGTCATTTGCAGAAATTCTGCTTTGCCCTACGGCCTGGTGCCGATCCGACACGCGAGCGCTTGTTCAGAGCAAGAAGGTTCGGTTTCTCCTGTCGGGGCACGTGCGACGTGACGTCCGGCATTTCGCGCATCATGATCGTGAGACGCTCCTTCAAATTTAGAGCTTCACCGAGTGCAAGCGCCCTGCGATTATAAATTCTGGGCCCTGTCCCTTCAGAAGCATGCCCCATGTGCCGGTCGATAATAGACTGCGCCACGTCAGGCGATGCAAGAACACTCTGGTTGTAGGTCCGTTGCGAATGGAAATCGGCTTTCTTTCCATCTCGTGTTTCCGGAAGCGCCATGACAGCGTGCGTTGCATCGACAATGAAAGACCAGGCGATCGAGTAAAACTGACGGCCGCCAATCTTTGGTGCTTCTTTACCTTCCGCACTTCTCTTCGCACTGTCGTCATAAAGTTCTGGGAAGGCCGGCATACCGCCTTTGACCTCAATGTTTTCCGTCGAAACGGCATTGATGTAACCTTGCAAGTTTAGCCTCAGAAGCTCTGGGTGAAGAGGCATGACGCGATTGCGATTAAGGGTCTTCAGCCCGCGCAGCACATTCTTCTTTATAACCAGATACGGGACCTCACATTCGAAATTGAAGTCGTCGACCTCGAGCCCGCAGATCTCCTCGCGGCTAGCTCCGGTGTAGGTGCCGATGATCGCCACCCAGTAAGCCGCGTCCATCCAGACCTTCAACGAGCCGGGTGTCTTTAGGCGTGCGAGCGAACCGCCGCCGCCTTGCCACAGAGGCAGCCCATAAAGGGTGCGCAAATGAGCGGGGGTCCAAGGCATGCGGTCGGGATTATCCGGATCGTCCTCGACCTTGATCATATATTCGCCAAAGTCGACCTCGATGCCCCCTCCATATTTCAACTTCCAGTGGGTTTTGGACAGGCGCGCTGAAATTGTCTGCAAGATGCTGAGATCGCGGTTGATTGTGCGGGGCTTGCGTTCCTTGCCGGGCTTGACCGGCGGAATTCGGCTCTTGTCGAACGGCGTCGCCATGTTGCCGCTCTCGTTGAGCCTCCCCCATTTATAATTCGTGGGGAACTGAGCCAGCATCTCGGCAAAGTACTCGGCATCGTGGGCGCTCCAGTCGCAAAGCGGCTTGTCACCGCAAATCCACGCCGCCCTCTCGCACGCGGAACGACGCTGACCATAGTCGTTCTTCCAGCCTCTTTCCTTCTCCATCTTTTCCAGCAACGGTCCGATGACCTCGCTGAATTTGACGTTGCTGGGCTTCGCATAGATGCTTTCCGGGTGCGAAGATGCTGCGGCGCTAGATGAAGGGTTCGAGACCGTGGAAGTCTCGGGTTCTCCACGCTCTTCGAGAAACGCTCTACCGACGATGGTATCGTCTACGAGAGCCATGACTCCGCGGCCGGATCTTTGGACCTCCCGCGTATCGAGCAAGCCAGCTCGGCGATGGGCTTCGGCGTGACCGCGAAGAAGCTGCGATCTGGCTTCGCCTATCGTGCCATCGTTTACGGGACATTCGAATTGATCGAGGGCCGATCGTGCCTTGATGCGGCTCACATACATCGGTGTAACGTAGAGTTTCAGGGCGGTTCGTAAGAGACGAGCTTCCTGCTCGGTCCAGCTGTCGTCGAGTTCGGTAGCTATGATCGTTTCGTCGATGACCTCGGTGTCATCCGGTACGCGGGCCACAATCCGGAACGCGGCCTCCAAAATTTTATGATAGCCATTCGGAACAGGCAGCCCGGCACCTATGGGTGCCGTCAGGTGCCGGGTTGCATGCGCCAGCTCCTCTTCCATGCCCTGACGCATGAGCGCGTCGATTTGGTTCAATGTGAGCGTGCCACGCTCGATCTGCCTCACCATTCCCATCTCGATCTCGTCCCATCTTACCGCGAGCCGGCGAGCCAGAAGACGGGCCTCGTCCGGATCGGAAGTGTTAAGAGCTATGGTTATAGGATGGTTTATGCCCAACTGCCCAATCCGTCGGCGGAAATGATAGCGGGCCCCTTTTCGGACGAGATACGTCTGGCGGCGCATCAGCTTTTGCTCCCGCCGACGGCAAGGCGCGCGAGGCGCTTTTCTGCTGCGTGTCCCGGGATGTGGGAGGCTATGTGTCCAGCTATGGGGTAAGTCATCCGCAATCCTGCCTTTCAATGGCGGATTTCTGCGGAACTTCAGGAATTGTGGAGCGGGTAGCGGGAATCGAACCCGCATAACTAGCTTGGAAGGCTAGGGCTTTACCACTAAGCTATACCCGCCCGGTGGCGGCGCTTTTGCCAGCCGCGGGGCGGTTCGTCAATTGGGCGCGAACCGGCTTGTTTCCATCCACTGCGCAAATTCCGTCCGCTCCGCCTCGGTCATGTGCAGGCCCAGTTTGGAGCGGCGCCAGAGAATGTCCTCGGCGGTGCGGGCAAACTCCTCCTGCACCAGATAGCGCGCCTCCCGCTCGGTAAGCCCTGCGCCGAAGCTGCGTCCCATATCGTCTTCGCCATAAGCGCCCTCCATCAGACGCTCGGTGCGCGTTCCATATGCGCGTGCGTAACGCGCGGCCGTGACATCGCCCAGCCACGGCCAGTGGCGCGCATAACGCTTGGCCAGTCGGGCAAAACCGTCCACCGGAAAATCACCGCCGGGAAGCGTGGCATCATGCGTCCATCGTTGCGCATGGTTGCCCAGGAGCGGGGCGAGCTGCTCCAGCGCGTCCTCGGCGAGCACGCGATAGGTGGTCAGCTTGCCGCCCAGCACGGACAGCATCGGCGCGCCGCCTTCGGCCTGCAGCCGCAGCACATAATCGCGTGTCACGTCCGAGGCATCGGCCTCATGATCATCCACCAACGGACGCACGCCGCTATAGGTCCAGACCACATCCTCGCGAATCAGATCGCGTTCGAAATATTCGTTCACGGCATTGAGGAGATAGACGATTTCCTCCTCGCTCGCTTCCGGTGCGACAGACGGATCGTCATGCGGCCGGTCTGTTGTGCCGATCAGCGTGAAATCATGCTCATAAGGAATGGCAAAGATAACGCGCCCATCGCCGTTCTGGAAAATATAGGCCTGATCGCCCTCATAAGCGCGGCGCACGACAATATGGCTACCCTTGACGAGGCGCAGGTCATGCCCGGCCTCCGGGCGCGAAAGCCCTGCCACCGCGTCCGCCCAAGGGCCGGCGGCGTTGACGAGCGCGCGCGCTTCGAAACGCTCCTCCCCGGCGGTGATCATCCAGCGATCATTGCGGCGCTCCAGCCCGGTGCAGGCGGTGCGGGTGCGAACCTGCGCGCCGCGCTCACGCGCATCCAGCGCGTTCAGCGTGACCAGCCTGGCGTCCTCTACCCAGCAATCCGAATAGCTGAAACCACGCGTCAGCCGCTTCTCCAGGGGCGCGCCCATGCGAGATGTCGTCAGATCATGCCGCTCAGTTCCCGGCAGAAGCTCCCGCCCGCCCAGATGATCATAGAGGAACAGCCCGGCACGCAGCATCCATGCAGGCCTCATCCCCTCATCCACGGGCAGCACGAAGCGCAGCGGCCAGATGATGTGCGGCGCTGCAGCCAATAGCACCTCGCGCTCCTTCAGCGCCTTGCGCACCAAGCGAAATTCATATTGCTCCAGATAGCGCAAGCCGCCGTGGATCAGCTTGGTCGCGGCCGAGCTGGTATGGCTGGCGAGATCATCCTTCTCCAGCAGCAGCACGGATAGTCCCCGCCCCGCCGCATCGCGGGCAATCCCGCAACCGTTCACACCGCCGCCAATGATCGCAATATCGAACATTGAATCCCCCTATCATGGCACGCTTTCCTTTGCAGCCGCTCGTGATACGGTGAACCAATAAACGCATGGCAGGCGGGCGAGGGGCAAGGCGATGGCCGAACATATCCTGGTGATCGATGAGGGGACGACCTCGACACGAGCGATGCTTTTCACGCGGTCCGGTGAGTGCCGCGACATCGCGCAGATGGAGATCACCCAGCACTTCCCGGCGCCCGGCCATGTCGAGCAGGATGCTGGTGAAATCTGGGACAAGACGCTCGCCTGCTGCCGCACGGTGATCGAACGTGCGGGCGGTGCACGGCGCATACTCGCGATCGGTATTACCAACCAGCGCGAAACCGTGGTCGCATGGAACCGCAAGACCGGTGAACCACTGGGGCGCGCCATCGTCTGGCAGGACCGGCGGACCGCAGATCAATGCTCGCAGCTTCGCGAAAGGGGTTTGGAAGCGCTGGTTCAGGAGCGTACCGGCCTGCTGCTCGATCCCTATTTTTCCGCCACCAAGATGCGCTGGTTGCTGGAGAATGAATCTTCGGTCGCGGAGGCGGGCGACGATCTGTGCTTCGGGACGATTGAGTCTTGGATCGCGTTCAAGCTGACCGGGGGCCTGCACATATCGGACGCGTCGAACGCCAGCCGTACTTCGCTGATGGCGCTGGGGGGCGACGACTGGGATGCGGAAATGCTGGAGCTTTTCGGCGTACCCAGAGCATCCCTGCCTGCCATCGTCGATAGCCATGGCTGTTATGCGAGCACCGATCCCAAAGTTCTTGGTGCGCCTATTCCGATCTGCGGCATGGCTGGCGATCAGCAGGCGGCGAGCATTGGGCAGGCACGACTCGCACCGGGGGATACCAAGGCCACTTTCGGGACAGGGGCGTTCATCCTTACCCACAGCGGAAGCGAGCCCGTGCGCTCTGCCAACCGCCTACTCTCGACCGTCCTTTTCCAGCAGGACGGGGAGCGCGAATACGCGCTGGAAGGATCGATCTTCGTGGCCGGCAGCCTCATCAAATGGCTGCGCGACGGCCTCGGAATCTTACGTAGTGCAGCGGAAACAGCGCAGCTCGCAGCCTCCGTACCCGACAATGGCGGCGTAATGATGGTGCCCGCCTTATCAGGATTGGGGGCACCACACTGGCGTCCCGATGTGCGCGGGATGCTGGACGGGCTCGATTTTTCGACCGGCGCCGCGCATCTTGCGCGCGCGGCTCTCGAGGCCATTGCACACCAGGCGAGCGACCTGCAGGCCGCCTTCGCTGCAGACGGCGTCGCGTGGAACGGGCTGTCGATCGATGGCGGCATGGCCGCAAACGACTGGATGGCGCAGGACCTTGCCGACATATTGGATCTGCCGGTGGAGCGACCGAATTTTATTGAAACGACGGCGCTAGGCGCGGCAATGCTGGCAGCGTGCGGCGCAGAAATGTGCGAGCATATCAGCGAGGCAGCTGATGAAATGCGCGGTCAACTTACGGTTTTCGAGCCGCGCATGACCGCCAGCACGCGCGAGCGGCGTCTGAACCAATGGCACGATACGTTGGCCAAAGCGCTCGGATAGACGAGAAAACTGTCCAGCCCGGGCGCGCATCATCGGACATGAAAAAGGGGGCTCGGCGGCCCCCTTCTTTTTAGGTTTTTCGAAGCGGCTGTGGCCGCATCGGATCAATGCTTCTGGTCGATCCAGATGTTGCGATAGGCCATGTATCCTAGTGCCGTCGCGAAGATCAGGAACAGGATCACTGCCCAGCCGGTTTGCTTGCGCGCAGGCAGCTTGGGCTCCGCCGTCCAGATCAGGAATGCGCTGACGTCCTTCGACATCTGTTCCACGGTCGACGCGGTACCATCGTCATAGGTTACCTGTCCGTCGCTGGTCAGCGGCGGTGGCATGGCGATGTTCAGGTTTGCAAACCACGGGTTATAATGCAGCCCGGCGGTCGGGCGGTTCACTTCAGGCAGATCGGCTGGCACCGGACGATAGCCGCGCAGGAGCGAATCCACATATTCGGCCCCGCCCTCACGCGCCTTGGTGATAAGCGAGAGATCCGGCGGAACGGCATTGTTGTTGGCTGCGCGCGCAGCGACGTCGTTCGGATAAGGCGCCGGGAAATGGTCGATCGGCAGCGGCGGGCGCGTGGCAGCCTCGCCGGTGTCGGGATTGATCGACGGCGTCTCGATCGGCCATTCGGCGGCAATCGTCTTCACCTGATCCTCGGAATAGCCGAGATCGGTCAGGCTGCGGAAGGTCACCTGGTTGAGGCTATGGCAGGCGGCGCAAACTTCGCGGAAGACCTTGAGGCCGCGCTGCAGCTGCGCCTTGTCGAACGTGCCCAGCGGGCCGTCGCTCGGATAATGAATGTCCAACGGCTCCTCATGGAACTCATGGACCACGTCTTCCTTGGGCGGCTCCGTGATGAAGCTGTATAGCCCCGCGCCGAACGACCAGACCAGCATGGCGACAAAAAAGGCGCCGATAAGATTGAGAAGGAGTTTCATCGGAAGTCTTCTATCCTCTTATTCGGCCGGCTGCGGCTGGGTGTCGCTGCCCATGCCCGGAAGCGCTTCGCGCTCGCCCTTGATGTTGTGCTTCTGCAGCACCGCTTCGGTGATCGAACCCGGCAGCGGCAGCGGCTTCTCGAAGTGAGAGATCAGCGGCAGCACGAGCAGGAAGTGCGCGAAATAATAAGCGGCGGCGAGCTGGCTCAGCATCACCCACGGCTCTTCCGCCGGCATCTGACCGCAGAAGCCGAGCACCAGCACGTCGGCAACGAGCACCCAGAAGGCGATCTTGAACTTCGGGCGATAATTGCCCGAACGCACGGGGCTGTTGTCCAGCCACGGCAAGAAGAACAGGATCAGGATCGAGGCGAACATCGCGATGACGCCCAGCAGCTTGGCTTCGACGATCGTAAACAGGCCGAAGAAGCTCAGGTCCACGGTGAAGGCGCGCAGGATCGCGTAGAACGGCCAGAAATACCATTCCGGGACGATGTGCGCCGGCGTGGAGAGCGGGTTCGCCATGATGTAGTTGTCAGGGTGGCCCAGCGCATTGGGCAGGAAGAACACCATGATGGAGAACAGGATCAGGAACACGCCCAGCCCGAAACCATCCTTTGCCGTGTAGTACGGATGGAACGGTACGGTATCCTGAGGGCCCTTCACGCTGACGCCGGTCGGGTTGTTCGAGCCGGGAATGTGCAGCGCCCAGATGTGCAGGATGATGGTCCCTGCAATCACGAAGGGCAGCAGATAGTGCAGCGAGAAGAAGCGGTTCAGCGCGGCCTGGTCCGGCACGAAGCCGCCCAGCAGCCACTGGCGGATCGGCTCACCGACCACGGGAATGGCCGAGAAGAAACCGGTGATCACCTGCGCCCCCCAGAAGCTCATCTGGCCCCAGGGAAGAACATAACCCATGAAGGCGGTGGCCATCATGAGCAGGAAGATCACGAGGCCGAGCAACCAGATCATCTCGCGCGGGGCCTTATAGCTTCCGTAGAAGAGGCCGCGGAAGATGTGGATATAGACCACGATGAAGAAGAAGCTTGCGCCATTGGCATGCGCATAGCGCATCAGCCAGCCCGAGTTCACGTCGCGCATGATCGCCTCGACGCTGTTGAACGCCGTGTCGATATTGGCGGTATAGTGCATCGCCAGAATGACGCCGGTAAGGATCTGGATCATCAGTGCGACGCCCGCGAGGACGCCGAAGTTCCAGAAATAGTTCAAGTTGCGCGGCACGGGATAGCCTGCGCCGACCGCGTTATAGACCAGACGCGGCAGCGGCAGACGCTCATCGATCCAGCGCATGGCCGGATTTTTCGGCTCGTAATGAGTGGCCCAGGGAAAGCTCATAGGTCGGTCCTCAGCCTATCTGAACGACGGTGTCGGAAGTGAAGGTGTACGGCGGGACTTCGAGGTTCCGCGGTGCCGGCCCTTGCCGGATGCGCGCAGCCGTATCGTATGCCGAACCGTGGCACGGGCAGAAATAGCCGCCGAACGGCCCTTTGTTCTCGCCCTCGCCCGCGCCGAGCGGAATGCAGCCCAGATGGGTGCAGACGGCCAGCGTGATCAGCCAGTTCTCATGGCCTTCCTCGGTACGCTCGGCCAATGTCTGCGGATCGCGCAGCGAATCCACTGGCACTTCATTGGCTTCGCGAATTTCCTGCGGCGTCAGATTGCGCACGAAGATCGGCTGCTTGCGCCAGGTGCTCTTGATTGCCTGCCCCGGCTCGATCGCGCTGATGTCGATCTCGGTCGAGGACAGAGCGAGCACGTCCGCGCTCGGGTTCATCTGGTTGACCAGCGGAATCACCGCGATGGTCGCGCCGACGCCGGCAACGCCGACCGCGGCGATATTGATGAACTCACGCCGCCGCAGCCCCTCGCCGCTTTCCTTCAGGAATGGATCAGCCTCTTTGACCGTAACCATGTAAATTCCTTGCAGTTGCCCTGCGCCATATCTGACCTGCCTAGGAGACCTGGGCCGGGGAGACACGGGCTTCCTGGGGGCCGAGGCGGATCGGTTCGTCGATCCAGCGCTTCGATTCAGCGGGCCTGATAGCTGCCGAGCCAGCGCCTGCCAACCGCTTTTTGAGACCGCTTCGGTGCCGTAACAAACCGCAATATCTGCCGTTTCGCGGCAGTAAGGCCTATCGATCGGGACTACACCTCTACCGCTTGTGGCATTAAGGACACGCTCCATGCGTATCGCACTTTATCAGCCGGACATCGCCGGTAATGTCGGCACGATCCTGCGGCTGGCCGCCTGCTTTGGCGTGCCGTGCGACGTGATCGAGCCATGTGGTTTTCCTTTTTCTGACCGTGCGCTGCGCCGGGCAGGCATGGACTATGCAGCCGCTGCAGACTGGACGCGCCATGCCGACTGGTCAGCCTATCATGCCGGTCAGGCAGGCAGCAGGCTCGTACTGCTCAGCAGCAAGGCAAGCGCCTCGCTTTACGATTTCCCGTTCGAGCCCGATGACCGGCTGATTCTGGGCTCGGAAAGCGCGGGCGTGCCGGACGATGTACGCGATGCCTGCACCGCCGCCGTGCGCATCCCGATGGAAGCGGGCTTTCGTTCGCTCAACGTCGCCGTCGCCGCTGGCATCGCGCTCGGCGAGGCGCTACGCCGGACGGGCCGATTTGAAAGAGGAGCCCCATGACCGACCTGACACCCGACACCACCGGCCTGGAACTCGATGCGCAGCAGACCGAGGCCCGCAGCTGGTTCGAGGATCTTCGCAGCCGCATCTGCGCCGAATTCGAGGCGATCGAGCGCGAAGCGGGCTCCAATGCGAGCTTCGATTATCTGGCCTGGAACCGGGAAGATGAAGGCGGCGCGCCTGGCGGCGGCGGCGTGCGCGGTGTGATGAAGGGCAAGGTTTTCGAAAAGGTGGGCGTCAATGTTTCCACCGTCGGCGGCAGCTTCAATCCGGAATTCGCAAAATCGATCAACGGCGCTGATGAAGACCCCAGTTTTCTGGCCACCGGGATCAGTCTGGTCGCGCACATGGCCAACCCGCATGTGCCCGCGGTGCACATGAACACGCGCTTCCTTACCACCACCAAGCGCTGGTTCGGCGGCGGCGCCGATCTCAATCCGCCGATCCCCTATCAGGAAGATACCGACAGCTTTCATGCCCGCCTGCGCGCGGCCTGCAGCCCTTACGGCCCGGATGTTTACGAACGCTATGCCAAATGGGCGGACGACTATTTCTACATCCCCCATCGCGGCGTGCATCGCGGCGTGGGCGGCATTTTCTACGATCATCTGGAATGCGACAGCGACGCGCAGTTTGAGCGCAACTTCCACTTCACCCGCGACGTAGGCGAGGCCTTTCTGGATGCCTATCCTGCGATCGTGCGGCGGCGGATGAACGCGGACTTCACCGAGGCTGATACCGCCACGCAGCTCGCCTGGCGCGGGCGCTACGCCGAATTCAACCTGATCTACGATCGCGGTACGTTGTTCGGCCTGAAGACCGGCGGCAATATCGATGCAATTTTGATGAGCCTGCCGCCGCTCGCCCGCTGGGACTGAGCGGCGCCAGGCCGACAGGATTATCGGCGCGGTCTGTTAGAACGTTTCTTCCAGCTCGCGCTGGTCGAACCGGCCGGCGAGCTGGCGATAGATTGCGGCATACACCGCAGCCAGCACCACGCTGAAGATCGAGCTCGTCACCGAACTTACCAGATTGTTGGCGAAAAGCGCGGCTTCTGCGGGCAAAAGCAGGCTGATCGGAATGCCGATCACCGCGCCGATGGCCGCCAGCGCGATGATGCCGACAATGAAGATGATGAGCAGGAAGAAGAAAATCCGCAGGCTGTTGCCTTTTGTCAGCTGCCAGCTGCGCTTCATTGCCTCGATCGGGTTCTTCACGTCTTCCGCCGCGATCACCGTACCGCCGAGCGTGAATTTTATCGCCAGGTAAATACCCGGAATGATCAGCAGAATGAAGCCGATGCCCACCGCGATTGCGGTAAGGATGCCTAGCAACAGGAAAGGAATAAACAGCTTCACCGCGGTGGCGAGTGCCTCCCCGATCGTCTGTTGGCCACGCAGAAAGATGACATAGAGCGCGATCGATCCGATCAGCGACACGAGCGTGCCGATGAACAGCAGGAGGCCATTTGCGGCGAACCAGTTTTCGTACATCGTCATCATCTGATCCGACGTCTCGATACCCGCAGTATCCATCTGCCCTGCGAAATAGCCCAAGGCCACCTGCGGTAGGAAGAGGAACACCCCTGCGATGGCGAGTGCGGCCTCCTTATGCGCGGAAATCAGCGCGAGCGCTTCGCTCCACGCCTCCGAAAAATCCAGCTTCTGCGCCATGTATAACCCCCTGGTCCTGTAAAGGCCGATTGGTAAAGCGCAGGCCACGGAGAGACAAGGCTTGTCGCTCGTCGTTCGTCGGTCCATCTGGGCCATCGATGGAAAATGCGATGGCAAATGACGCGGCCGGGCTCGTGGCCGGTTCTTCGGTGGATTGGGAAATCGCCGATGGACGGGTGCTCTATCCGGATGCCGTGGCCCGCATGGACGCGCGGCAGGCTGCGATCCGGGAAGGCGAGGAGCGCGAGCTCGTCTGGCTACTCGAACATCCCCCGCTCTATACCGCCGGTACCAGCGCCGATCCGGCCGAGCTGCTGTCCGCCCGCTTCCCGGTTTACGAAAGCGGGCGCGGCGGGCGCTATACCTATCATGGGCCCGGACAGCGGGTTGGCTATGTGATGATCAATCTTGGCGAGCGAGGCCGCGATGTGCGCTGTTATGTGCACGCCCTGGAAGGCTGGGTGATCGCCGCGCTGTCCGATTTCGGCATCGCCGCGCGCCGCGCAGAAGGGCGGATCGGCATCTGGTGCGATGATCAGCAGGGCCGCGAAGCCAAGATCGGCGCGATCGGGGTGCGTGTGCGCCGCTGGGTCACCGCGCATGGCTTTGCCGTCAATATCGATCCGGATCTGACGAATTTTGGCGGCATCGTGCCCTGCGGCATCAGCGAATTTCCGGTGACGAGCATGGCCGCCCTCGGTATCGACGCGACGATGGCCGATTTCGACGCGGCGCTGAAACGCCATTTCGATGCGTTTCTGGCGACGGTCGGCGGCGCTTGTGGAGACAAGACATGAAGACGCTCTGGCCGCTCGCCGCGCTGCTGATCCTCGCCGGCTGCGGAGAGAAAGCCGCCGATGAGAGCCCGCAGGACAGGCAGGTTACCGAGACGGTGATGGACAATGTCGATGATCTGCAGGGCACTATCAGCGACGATATGATCTCGATCGACGACATCCGGACGGAAGGGGCGAAGGTTGAAGACGGCCTTTCCCTGCCCCCCGGTGACGCGGCAGCGCCCGAAGAGACTTCTGCCGACGGCAGTGCGCCTGCCGATAGCGGCGGCGATCCGGAGACTGCCGCCGAATAACGGGAACGATCGCTCGGCTCCGGCGCTTTGAATAGCAAAGCACGCAGGAGCCCTCCCATGACCATTGATACCCGCAATCCCGCCACCGGCGAACAGCTGGAAAGCTATGCCGAGCTGACCGAGGGTGAGATCGAGACCAAGCTTGCCAAGGCGGCAGACCGCTATGCCGATTGGCGCCAGAGCGATTACAAGACTCGCACCGATCTCCTCGCCTCCATCGCCGATGCATTCGAAAGCCGCAGCGAAGAGCTGGGCCGTCAGATTACGCTGGAAATGGGCAAGACCTTCGCCTCGGCCAAAGCGGAAGCGGAGAAATGCGCTACAGCCTTCCGCTTCTACGCCGAAAACGGCCCCGCGCTACTGGAGGATCAGCCGTGGGAGCGTGCCGACGGCAAGGTCTATACCCGCTACCTGCCGATGGGCCCGGTACTGGCCGTCATGCCCTGGAACTTCCCGCTCTGGCAGGCTGTCCGCTTTCTCGCGCCGACCATCATGGCCGGCAATGTCGGCCTGCTGAAACATGCCAGCGTAACCATGGGCTGCGCCGAACTGATGGACCAGGTGCTGCGCGATGCGGGTGCGCCGGAGGGCCTCTTCCAGAACCTCGTGATCAAATCCGATGCGGTGGCGGCCATTGTGGAGGATGACCGGATCGTCGCCGCCACCTTGACCGGCAGCGAAGGTGCCGGCTCCGCGGTTGCGGAGACGGCGGGCAAGTGTCTGAAAAAAATGGTGCTGGAACTGGGCGGCTCCGATCCGTTCATCGTCATGCCGTCCGCCGACATTTCCGATGCAGCGGAAAAGGCGGTGAAGGCGCGCATCCAGAACACCGGCCAGAGCTGCATCTGCGGCAAGCGCATGATCGTCCACGCAGATGTCTATGACGCGTTCATGGACAAGTTCCGCGCGGGTATGAAGGCCGTGACCTGGGGCGATCCGTTCGATGAAAACACCGACATGGGGCCACTCTCCAGCTTCGATCAGCGCGATACCGTACTCGATCAGATCGAAAAGGTTCGCCAGACGGACGCCACCGTCGAATTTGGCGGCGAAGCGATGGGCGATGACGGCGCGTTCATGGACGCTGGTATTATTTCCGGCATGACCACCGACAATCCACTGATGGAAGAAGAACTGTTCGGCCCCGTCGCGATGGTCTTCAAGGCGAAGGACGCGGACGACGCGATCCGCATCGCCAACGCCTCCCCTTATGGGCTGGGATCGGCCGTCTTCACGCAGGACGAGGATGAACAGCAGCGCTTCGCCAACGAAATCGAATCGGGCATGACCGCGTTCAATCAGGTGCTCGCATCCATGCCCGAAGCCCCCTTCGGCGGCATCAAGCGCTCCGGCTATGGCCGCGAACTCAGCGCTTTCGGCCTGCACGAATTCATGAATGCGAAGACCGTGTTTGCCAGCTGAACCGGCACGAACTGTTCGAGATACATCCGGCGCTCCTGAATGGCGGGAGCGCCGGACGATTTTGCTCAGTTCTGCGACCGCTCGGCAGGTTCGGGCAGATCTTCGGGCGTGTCGACATTCCCCATCGATCCTGCATCGTGAAGATCGGTTTCGTTGCGGGGGAGCACGGTCATCGAGCCGTCCGACTCCAGGATCACCCAGTTCGCGTCTTTCACATCAGTAATCCCGTGCGCCCTCAGAACGCTGTATAGCTCGGCCTGCGATATGCGCGCGCCAAGCATCGAATTTTCAAGGACATTTCCCTTGTGCGTCAGCAGGGTTGGCGATGCCTTGATCAACTTGGTCACGAAGTCGGATCGAACCGCGAGCCAGGTCAGCGCGAACTGCAGCAAGGCGATGACAATGATCGCATCGGCGGCATGCGTGGCGGGGACGCTGTCGAGAAGTATGCCCGAAGCGGCAAGACTTCCCACGGTGATGTTGATGATCCAGTCGAAATTGTTGAGCTGCGCGGTCGTGCGTTTGCCCATTACGCGCACCAGAATCACGATCAGCAGATAGAATAATAATGCTGAGATCAGGACATCGCCAAGCGCATCCCAACCGATAAACCAATCACTACTGTCATTCATGATGGCGACCTAATAAAGCCTGCTGGTCACCACAACCGCCAGGGCGTTCATCTGGCAGATTTACAACAAAGATCATGCGGCTTTTGCACGGATGCATCCGTATTGATGCCCTCAGACGCCCTCTTCCGTACGCAGCGCCTTGCGGTCCAGTTTGCCGATCATGGTCTTGGGCAGTTCGTCACGAACCACCACGGCCTGCACCCGCTCATGCTTGCCGACCTTGGGGTTCAGCCAGGCGGTAAGCGTTTCGCCGTCAACGTCCGCGCCTTCGTTCAGCGTCACGAACGCCTTGGGCAGCTCGCCATGATAATCGTCGGGAACACCGATCACGAGAGCGTCGCGCACAGCCTCATGCGTGTAAAGCACGTCTTCGATATGGCTCGGGAAAACCTTGAAGCCGCCCACGGCGATCATATCCTTCAACCTGTCGACAATGGCGACAAAACCGTCTGCATCAATCGTCGCCACGTCGCCGGTGCGCAGATATTCGCCGCTAAACACTTTGGCGTCCGCATCCGGGCGGTTCCAGTAACCCTTCATCACCTGCGGCCCAGCAAAAACCAGTTCGCCGGGCTCGCCATCGGGAGCGGGCTTCGAGGGGTCCTCCTTGTCGAGCAGCTTGATGCGGGTGCCGGGAAGCGGCTGGCCGATGGTGCCGATCTTCCCCTCACGCGCATAGGGATTGCTGGAGACGACGCCTGAGCTTTCGGTCAGCCCATAACCCTCGATCAGCGTAGAGCCAGTCAACTCCTCCCACCGCTTCTTCACGGTCTCGGTCAGCGGCGCGCCGCCGGAAATGCAGTATTTCAGCGACGTGAAGTCGGTCTTTTCGATCGCCGGATGGTCCAGCAGCGCCTGATACATGGTCGGCACGCCCGGCATCGACACAGGCCGCGTGCGCTGGATAGCCTTCAGCGCATCGCCCGCATCAAAGCGCGGCAGCATGACGATCTCCCCGCCGCGCAGTACGGTGCGGTTGAGTACGCAGGTGTTGGCGAACACATGGAACAGCGGCAGCACGCCCATGATCCGATCGACCGGATCGAGGCCGGGATCGATCAACTGCACCTGCCGTGCATTGGCGGTCAGGCTCTGATGCGTCAGCATCGCGCCCTTTGGCGTCCCGGTCGTGCCGCCTGTATATTGTAGCAGCGCCACCTCATCCGGATGCGCTTCGGGCAGGTCCAACTGGCCATCATTGTCCACCAGAGCAGACCAACGCGTTACCGCCTTGTCCTTGGGAATCTGCGCGATGTCGGCGCGTTTCAGCAGGCGATAGGCAATGCCCTTGGCCGTCGGCAGCGCTTCGGCAACGGAGCCGACCACCAGCCGCTCGAGCGAGCTGTCCTTGAGCACCTTCAATGCCGTCGGCAGAAGCGCCTTGGCGTCCACCGTGATCAGCAGCTTGGTACCCGAATCCTCAACCTGATGGGCCAGTTCGGCGGGGCTGTAGAGCGGCGAGAAATTGACCACCGTCATTCCCGCAATCATCGCACCATAATAGCCCGCGATATAATGCGGCACGTTGGGCAGAAACAGACCGACCCTATCGCCCGGCTTCAGGCCAAGCCCAATCAGACCGGCGGCAACCTGCATCGCCCGGCTACCGAGATAATCATAGCTGAACTTGCGGCCCATGAAATCGACCAGCGGTGCATCGCCATTCTCGCGTACCGAACGCGCGAACATCTGCGGCATGGTAAGCGGCGGGAAATCCTGCTTCCAGTCATGAGGGTGCCGATAGGTCGCCCCGTTCCAGATGCTGTCGCTCATGTCCTGTCTCCTAGTTGACAGTCATGTAAGCGAGCAAAAGTCTGGGAGCAACGGTCCGTTTCGGCGGTTCGACCTACCGGAGTGCCGGAATATCCAAAAGAAAAGGCCCGCCGCTCCGGCACAAACCGGAACGACGGGCCTTGGTTGTTTTTCCGACGCCGCGGCCAGCTCTCGCTAGCGCGAAGCGCGCCGATCAGCGCTTGAAAAGATTTTCCGCGGTCAGCTCTTCGGTACGGGGGGCTTCGCTGCCCTCGGCCGCTTCGCCTTCTTCGCCTTCGCGCAGCGCTTCTTCGGCGAGGCGCTTTTCCTCGGCGCGTTCGGCGCGCAGTTCCTCGATCAGGGCCGCACGGTCCACACCGCGCTTCTCTTCGTCGATGCCCTGCTCCTCGATACCGGCCTTCTTTGCCGCCTTGGCGACCACCGCATCAAGCTCACGCTGCGAGCAGAGACCAAGCGTCACCGGATCCTTCGGCTGAATTTCCGTGATGTTCCAGTGGCTGCGCTCACGGATCGCGTTGATCGTGTTGCGGGTGGTGCCGATCAGCTTGCAGACCTGCGCATCCGAAATTTCGGGGTGATTGCGCAGCAGCCAGGCAATGCCGTCCGGCTTGTCCTGACGCTTGGAAACCGGCGTATAGCGTGGGCCCTTTGTGCGGCGCACCTGCTCGGGCCCCTTCTGGATCTTCAGTTTGTAATCGGCATCGGCCTGGCCGCGCTCGATCTCTTCCAGCGTCAGTTCGCCCGCGCGCACCGGATCGCGACCGGTATATTTGCTGCTGGTCATGTCGTCGGCCATCGCCTGGACTTCCAGGATATGGAGGCCGCAGAAATCGGCGATCTGGTCGAAGCCGAGCGAGCTGTTGTCGACAAGCCAGGCGGCGGTCGCGTGGGGCATCAAGGGGGTGGCTTTTTCGGCCATCGCATCGTCTCCAAACAATAAGGGCCACCCCTCGCGGGATGGCCATGCATGGTGACAATGTAGGGCAAAGCCGGGCTTGCGGCAAGCGCCCAGTGACAGCGCCCGCGTTCAGGCCGCTCGATCGGCAGCCAGCGCGTCCACCGAAGGCTCCAGCGCGGAGAGAAACTGGCGTGCGCTCGCCTCCCAGGTGAAACGCGATCCATAAGCGGCGCAGTCGGCGCGATCGAGTGGATGGGCGGCGGCAATGGCCTCCTCCAGCCGCTCGGACATTGCCCCGACCTGCGCTTCCAGAACGTCGAGCGGGCCTGGCACCGGATAGGCGGCAACGGGCGTGCCGCAGGCCAGAGCCTCGATCATGACAAGCCCGAAGGTGTCGGTGCGCGAGGGGAAGACGAAGCAATCCGCCCCGGCGTAGCAACCGGCCAGGCCCGCGCCCGACTTGGGGCCAAGGAAATGTGCCTCGCCGAACTTCGCCTCCAGCTCCTCGCGTGCGGGTCCATCGCCCACCACCACCTTGCTGCCCGGCACATCAGCCGCGAGGAAAGCCTCGACATTCTTCTCCACCGCCACGCGGCCGACATAGAGCAGGATGGGGCGCGGCAGATCGTCAAACAGCGCAGGGCGCGGCGCGGTGGGTGAAAAGTCATCCAGATCGACGCCCCTGCCCCAGTGCGCCAGATGCGTGATGCCATGTGCGCGAAGCTGCTCTGCGATGCTGTCGGTAGCCACCATCACGCGGGCGGAACGCGCATGAAAACGGCGTATGAGTGGCCAGATCCAGTCCGGCGACATGCCCGTTCGCCGCGCGACATAATCGGGAAACATGGTGTGGAAGGCGGTGGTGAAGGCATGGCCTTCGCGAATGCACCAGCGTCTGGCGGCAAAGCAGAGCGGCCCTTCGGTGGAAAGGTGGATCGCATCAGGCGCAAACGCCTCCAGCATTTGTCCAACCGTACGGCTGCTGGCGAGCGCGAGGCGAATTTCCGGATAGGTCGGACAGGGAAAATTGGCGAACTGATCGGGCGAGATCACAAGGATATCATGACCCATATCGCGCAATTGCCGGCTCACGCTGGTCAACGTGCGGACCACGCCGTTGACCTGCGGGTGCCAGGCATCGGTGACGATGGCGATCTTCATCGCCTTAAAACCTAGCCGGGCCGCGAAAGCTCCGGCGATGGTCGCGATCCGGGATCACTCGGCGGCTTCCAGCATGGGCTCAGCCTCCAGCGCATCCTCATGCGCACGCTGGGCGACTTCATCGGCCCAGTGCAGGATTTCCATGCGGCCATCGAAATGTTCGACCAGCGCGGTGCACCCTTCCACCCAATCGCCATCATTATAGTAATCGATGCCGTCGATCCGGCGGTATTCGGCGGTGTGGATGTGGCCGGCGACCACGCCGTCAACGCCGCGGTTCTGCGCCGCTCGCGCGACCAGCTCCTCGAAGCGGGAGATGAACTCCACCGCATTCTTAACCTTGTGCTTGGCCGCCTTGGACAGCGACCAATAAGGCATCCCCAGCCGCTTGCGCACCAGATTGGTGACGTGGTTGAGCCGCATCATCAGCTCATAAGCTGTGTCCCCCACGAAGGCGAGCCAGCGGTGAGCCAGCATGATCGTGTCGAACTCATCGCCGTGCAGGATCAGCAGGCGCCGCCCGTCCGCGGTATCGTGGAAGGCGGCGCGCTTGATCTCCACCCCGCCGAAATTGAGGCCGGTGAACTGGCGGAACATCTCGTCATGATTGCCAGGCACGTAGACGATCCGCGTGCCGCGCTTGGCGCGTTTCAGGATCCGCCAGACGATGTCGTTATGCGCCGCGGGCCAGTAGAACTTCTTCTTGAGGCGCCAGCCGTCGATGATGTCGCCGACCAGATACATCGTTTCACTGTCGACATGGTCGAGGAAATCGATGAGGAGTTCCGCGTTGCAGCCGCGCGTTCCGAGATGAACGTCCGAAATCCAGACGGTGCGATATTTCTTCCGATGAATGTCGCGCGCCTTCGGCTGCAGACGCAGGCGTTCGTCATATAGCTTTTCATCGAGCGCGGCGGAAAAGTCGGCCAGAGCATTCATCGACGCTCCCCTTCCCAGATCATTCGGTTCCCGGAACCGTCCGATGCACGGGGTTTATGACAGAGGAAGCGAGATGCGGTGAAAGTTTTTTGACATTTCACCTGTCGCCGACATTCTGTTTACTGCCGCGGGCGCCAGACAAGACTTGTCAGGTCTTGAGGATAATCTTTCCGATATGGTCGCCCGCTTCCATGTGCGCGTGGGCCGCCGCCGCTTCTTTTAGCGGAAAGACCTTGTCGATTTCCGCGCGCAGCTTGCCCTCTTCCACGAACGGCCAGACATTGTTCGCGATCTCGTCCGCCAGAAGCGTCTTGAAGCCGGTATCCCGCGCGCGCAAGGTCGAACCCGTCAAGACCAGACGTCGCTGCATGATCTGGACGATGGAAATCTCCGCACTCATACCGCGCTGAAACGCAATCGATACGTGCCGCCCGTCTTCGGCGAGGCACTGGATATTGCGCGGCACATAATCCCCGCCCACCATGTCCAGAACGACATTCACGCCGTTCCCGTCGGTCAACCGTTTGATCTCTTCGACGAAATCGCTCGACTTGTAATTGATCGCAGCGTCCGCGCCTACTTTCTCGGCGGCTTCGCATTTCTCGTCCGATCCGCAGGTGACGTACACGGTGATGCCAAATAGCTTGGCGAGCTTAATCGCCATGGTTCCGATGCCGCTGGTGCCGCCATGGACGAGCAGCCGTTCGCCCTGCGCCGCATAACCGCGTTCGAACACATTGTGCCACACGGTGAACAGCGTC
This sequence comes from Novosphingopyxis iocasae, assembly GCF_014334095.1. NCBI lineage: Bacteria > Pseudomonadati > Pseudomonadota > Alphaproteobacteria > Sphingomonadales > Sphingorhabdaceae > Novosphingopyxis > Novosphingopyxis iocasae. The sequence goes on along the minus strand of NZ_CP060495.1, from coordinate 2,831,095 downwards.
TCGGGAAGCGCGGCAGCTTCCTCCATGCTCACACCTTCGGGCACGGACAGGCACTGGCCGACAGGGGCCGTGCAATATTCGGCATAGCCGCCGCCGGACACCAGGGCACAAACCGGCTGGCCGAGCATTTCCTCGCCCACGCCTTCACCCAATGCGACGATTTCTCCGGCAATTTCCAGGCCAGGCAGATCGGAAGCACCGGGCGGCGGGGGGTAATTCCCCTTGCGCTGGAGCACGTCGGGCCGGTTCACACCGGCGGCGGCAACGCGGATCAGCACTTCACCCTCCTGCGGGCGCGGAAGCGCTCGCTCGGCCGGTTTCAGCGCATCCGGCCCGCCCGGCTCGCCGATCTCGACGCAGGTCATGGTCCCGGGAAGATCGGCACTTCGGCTCATCGCACTTGCCCTTTTGTCACATCAGCGGCCCCCCGCCGCGATATCCGGCCGGGTTATTGACATATGCCGCCCCCGCGTCAACATTTCCCCTGATGACCGAGCCCGACGAACCGCGCCCCTCCGAGCCGCTAACGCAGCTGCTGCGTGAGGACCTGGACCCGTTGTCGGTGACCGAGCTCGATGCCCGCATCGCTGCGCTCCACGGCGAAATCGCGCGCTGCGAGGCGAAGAAGAAGGCCGCGGTCCATCACCGCGCGAGTGCCGACGCGCTGTTCAAACGTTGAACGCTTCGGGCGAGCGCGCCGGCCGTCCTTCCGCGTCCTTCCGCCGTCCGCGACGGGCCACCCGTTGAAAGTCGGCCCCGCATTTCCGACATTATCCTTGAACCATTGCGAAAGCCGGTCATCATGTGAACCGACCGCTCGCACCCATCGCGGCCCGCCGGCCGCTCCCGGAGACCAGCATGCCTAGCTTCACTGAATCGCTCGAAAAGACACTGCACCAGGCGCTCATGAACGCCTCGGACCGGCGGCACGAATATGCCACGCTCGAGCACCTCCTCCTCGCGCTGATCGAGGACAATGATGCCGCCAAGGTCATGCAGAGCTGCGGCGTCGATCTGGGTGAACTGGGCGAGGCCGTCACCACCTATCTCGATACCGAGCTCGACAGCTTGCGCGTCACGGGCAAGAAGGTGGACCCCTCTCCCACCAGCGGATTTCAGCGCGTGGTCCAGCGCGCGATTCTGCATGTGCAAAGCTCTGGCAAGGACCTCGTCACCGGTGCCAATGTCTTGGTGGCGCTCTTTTCCGAACGCGAAAGCTATGCCGTCTATTTCCTGCAGCAGCAGGATATGAGCCGCCTCGATGCGGTCAGCTTCATCAGCCACGGCGTCGGCAAGAACGGCGCGGTCGAGGCCAGCGAAGAGCCCGCCGAACAGGGCGAAAAAGCCGAAGACAAGGACGGCAAGTCCAAGAAAGACGGCGCGCTCGAACAATTCACCGTCGATCTCAACGCCAAGGCCGCCGCCGGCAAGATCGATCCGCTGATCGGCCGGTCGCTGGAGGTGGACCGCACCATCCAGATCCTGTGCCGCCGCTCCAAGAACAATCCGCTCTATGTGGGCGAACCGGGCGTGGGCAAGACCGCCATCGCCGAAGGGCTCGCGCGTCGCATTCACGAAGGCAATGTGCCCGACGTGCTGAAGGAAGCGACGATCTACTCGCTCGACATGGGCGCGCTGCTCGCCGGCACCCGCTATCGCGGCGATTTTGAGGAGCGGCTGAAATCGGTCGTCTCGGAGCTGGAAAAGCTGCCACATGCGGTGCTGTTCATCGACGAAATTCACACCGTGATCGGTGCGGGCGCAACCAGCGGCGGGGCCATGGATGCCTCGAACCTGCTGAAGCCTGCGCTCTCCAACGGCTCGATCCGCTGCGTCGGCTCCACCACCTACAAGGAGTTCCGCAACCATTTCGAAAAGGATCGCGCGCTGCTGCGCCGCTTCCAGAAGATCGACGTGAACGAGCCGACGATCGAGGACACCGTGAAGATCCTCGCAGGACTTCGCAGCGCATTCGAAGAACATCATAATGTGAAGTACACGCCCGATGCGATCCGCAGCGCGGTGGAGCTTTCGGCGCGCTATATCAATGACCGCAAGTTACCGGACAAGGCGATCGACGTGATCGATGAAGTCGGCGCAATGCAAATGCTGCTGCCGCAGAGCCGCCGCCGCAAGATGATCACGCCCGCCGAGATCGAGAAGGTGATCGCGACGATGGCGCGCATCCCGCCCAAACAGGTGTCGAGCGATGACAAGTCCTCGCTCGCCAATCTGGAGAGCGATCTGAAGCGCGTCGTGTTCGGCCAGGACAAGGCGATCGAAGTTCTGTCCAGCGCGATCAAACTGAGCCGGGCAGGCCTGCGCGATCCGGACAAGCCGATCGGCAACTACCTCTTCTCCGGCCCAACCGGCGTCGGCAAGACGGAAGTGGCGCGTCAGCTCAGTTCGATCCTCGGCATTCCGCTAAAGCGCTTCGACATGAGCGAATATATGGAGCGCCACAGCGTCTCCCGCCTGATCGGCGCGCCTCCGGGCTATGTCGGCTATGATCAGGGCGGCCTCCTGACCGACGCGGTGGACCAGAATCCGCATTCGGTGCTGCTGCTCGACGAGATCGAGAAAGCCCATCCGGACCTGTTCAACATCCTGTTGCAGGTGATGGATAATGGCCGCCTGACCGATCACCACGGCAAGACGGTCGATTTCCGCAACGTTATCCTGATCATGACGACCAATGCGGGCGCCAGCGACATGGCCAAGGAAGGCATCGGCTTCGGCACCAACATTTCGAAGGAAGATGCCAGCGAAGAGGCGGTAAAAAACCTGTTCTCCCCGGAGTTCCGCAACCGCCTCGATGCAATCGTCCCGTTCGCCTATCTGCCGACGGAGGTCGTCGGCCGCGTCGTGGAAAAATTCATCCTGCAGCTTGAAATGCAGCTGGAAGACCAGGGCGTTCACATCAGCTTGGACGAGGATGCCAAGGCTTGGCTCACCGAACGCGGTTATGACCGCCTCTATGGCGCGCGCCCGATGGGCCGCCTCATTCAGGAGAAGATCAAGCAGCCGCTCGCAGAGGAACTGTTGTTCGGCAAGCTGGAACATGGCGGTGAGGTGAGCGTGCGTGTGAAGGACGACCAACCGACCTTCGAAATCACGCCGGCACCGCCCAAGGGCAAAGGCAAGAAGAAGAAAAAGACCAAGCCCAAGAAGCCGAGCGAAGCGGAATAAGAAAGCCAGGGCGGCGGACCGATCGGTTCGCCGCCCTTTCTGCATTCATCATCATGACCGATCCCGGCACCGTCATCCTGCTGCATGGCTTCTTCATGCGGCCGATCACCATGCTGCCGGTGGAGCGCGCGCTGCGAAAGGCAGGGTTCGATACAGCCTCACCGCCCTATCGATCGCGTGCGCACGCCTTCGAGCAGATCGTCGAAGACCTGCTGCCGGCGCTACGCGGCGCTGGCAAAGGCCCGGTCCATTTCGTAACGCACAGCATGGGCGGGCTGGTGGCACGCGCGCTGATCGCGCGAGCAAGACCTGCGGAAATGGGCAAGGTCGTGATGCTGGGCCCCCCGCACCATGGCAGCGAGTGGGTGGACCTGCTCGCCGCCGCGCGCATCGGCGGTGCCTTTTTCGGTCCTGCCGAGGAAGTTTTGTCGCTGCGAAGGCCTGAGCGGGTCGAGAACCTGATGGGCCAGCCCGATTATCCGCTCGGCATCATCGCGGGCGACCGGCCTTATGGCCTGCCCTTCATCTCGCAGCGCATCATGTCCGGCCCGCATGACGGAGCGGTGTCCGTCGCCTCTACCCATTTGGAGGGCGAGGACGACCATGTCGTGCTGCCAGTGTCGCACAGCGGAATGATGTGGAACCGCACGGTACAGGGTCAGATCGTGCATTTCTTGCGGCACGGAAAATTCGCGCGCACAAGCTGACGGCCCCCTTCCCGCTTCACAGGATCGCCATGCTCCGTTTCCCGCTTCCGCCACTGGCGCTGATTGCGGCGCTTGCCTCCCCCGCCCTCGCGGCCGAGCCCGGCCAGCCGCCGCTGACGGAGCGCACCGCCGAAACCGGCCTGCCTTTGACGCCCGAGCAGCAATCCGTCGATTTCACCCATGCGGACCTGAGCTGGCGCATCGATCCGGAGACGCAGAGCATTACCGGCGACGCGACACTGACGTTGAAGGTGGAAAAACCGATCCGCACGATCCAGTTCGACCTCGACCGCAATCTGCCGGTCTCTGCGATCGATGTGGACGGCAAGCCCCGCCCCGCGTCCGCATGGAACAATCCGGAAGGCCAGCTCACCATCCGCCTACCCCGAAACTATCGGGCAGGCGAAGAACTGAAGCTGCGCATCCGCTATGCCGGCACGCCGCATGTTGCGGTCCGCGCGCCGTGGGATGGCGGCTTCGTCTGGTCCGAGACGCCCGGCGGCGCGCCGTGGATCGCAACCGCCGTGCAGGGCGAAGGCTGCGATCTGTTCTGGCCCTGCTTCGACAGCAGCGAGATCGAGATCGATACGGTCGATCTCCACATCACCGTGCCGCAAGGTCTCGCCGCGCCTTCGAACGGCCGCTTCATCGGCAAGCAGGACAATGCCGACGGCACCGTCACTTGGAACTGGCGCGCGCAGCATCCGAACAACTATGCCATCGCGCTCAACATCGCGCCCTATGAAAGCATCGGCGCGGACTATCGCAGCCGCTTCGGCAACGTCATTCCGATGACCTACTGGTTCCTGCCCGGCGAAGAGGCGCAGGCGAAGGAGTTGTTCAGCGAGTTCGCGCCGACGCTCGATTTCTTCGAAAGCACCATCGGCCCCTACCCCTTCGGCGATGAAAAGATGGGGGTGGTGGAGACGCCGCATCTCGGCATGGAGCACCAGACGATCAACGCTTACGGCAATGGCTATAAGAAGTCCGCCGAGGGCTATGACTGGCTGTTCCACCACGAATTCAGCCACGAATGGTTCGGCAACCAGCTCACCAATGAGAATTGGGACGATATGTGGCTGCACGAAGGGCTCGGCAGCTACATGCAGCCGCTTTACCTGCGTTGGCGCGGCGGCGAGATGCCTTATATGGCCGCGCTCGCCAAGCAACGCGCGCAGATCAAGAATCGCTTCCCGCTCGTCTCAGGCCAACCGCGAACCGAAGATCAGGTCTATAATGATGCGGATGGCCCGGGGCTCGATATCTACGTGAAGGGCAGCTGGGTCGCGCACAGCTTGCGCGAACTGATCGGCGACGAAGCTTTTTTCCGGACGCTGCGGCGCGAAGTTTACGGTCGGCCCGATCCGGCGCCCGGCAATTTCGAACCGCGCTTCGGCTCCAGCACCGAATTTCAGCGGATCGCCAGCGAAGAGGCGGGCCGCGATCTCGGTTGGTTCTTCGATATCTATCTGCGCCGGGCGGAATTGCCCAAGCTGGTCACGAGCCGCAACGGCACGACGCTGGAGCTTGTTTGGCAGACGCCGGACGATCTCCCTTTCCCCATGCCGGTCGAAATCTGGGCGGACGGCACGCCGTTAACGGTCGATATGGAGGACAACCGCGGCAGCGTTGAGCTGCCCTCGCCCGACGCGCATGTCGTGCTCGATCCACACGCCAAGATCCTGCGCCAGTCGGACGATATCGATGCGTTTCATGCATGGCAGGCGGCGCAAGTGGCCGAGTGACCGCCTGGTTCAGCGCTGGGCAAGGCGTCCTCGTCCAACGGCGCGGCGCAATGCGAAATAATCCTCGCCCGATCTGTCCTATTACTCTAACACAGTAAAGATGAGCGAAGGCTACAGAGACTTGCCCCGCGGCGGCGGGTACGCACAGCCCGGTCCCGCAGGCACGACGGACTGGGACGATTACGGTGCCGGGGCCGCGCCTCTGCCTCCGCTCGAGGAAAAGCAGCCGAAGCGCGGCTGGCTGCGCCGCCATTGGCGTTGGCGCTACCTTAAATGGACAGGCTATGCCGCGTTCGCGGCGTTTGTACTGCTGCTTTGCTGGCTGCTGCTGTTCGTGCCGGTCTCGCGTACGGCCAAGCCGCTGGTGCCGCCGCAGATTGTCCTTGAAACCTCCGACGGGCAGGCGATTGCGCGCAAAGGGCCGATCATGGCCGCGCCGGTCGATATCGCGAAACTCCCGCCCCATGTGGTCGATGCCTTCCTCGCCACTGAAGACCGCCGTTTCTACGACCATTGGGGCATCGATCCGCGTGGCATTGCGCGCGCGCTCTGGACCAATATCAGCTCGGACGAGCAACAGGGCGGCAGCACGATTACGCAGCAGCTCGCCAAGCTCAGCTATCTGAAGCTCGATCGCACGGTCGCGCGCAAGCTGAAGGAGGTGCCGATCGCGCTGTGGCTGGAGGCGTGGCTGACCAAGGACGAGATTCTGGAGCGCTATCTCTCCAACGCTTATTTCGGCGACAATGTTTACGGCCTGCGCGCCGCCTCGCTCCATTATTTCTACCGCCAGCCGGAGCGGCTGACGCTAACGCAGGCGGCAATGCTGGCGGGGCTGGTGAAGGCTCCGTCCACGCTGGCGCCCACGCGCAATTACAAGGGGGCGGTGGCGCGCGAGAAGGTGGTTCTCTCCGCCATGGCTGATGCGGGCTATCTGACGCCCGATGCGGCGCGTGCAGTCAGACCGGCGGTGATCGACCACCGTGCAGATCAGACGACCCCCGCAGGCTCCTATTTCGCGGACTGGGCGCTCGGCCAGGCGCGCGCGGTGACCGAGGATGCGGGCTATGAAACGGTGCATGTCCGCACGACGCTCGACCGGCGCCTGCAGGCCCTCGCGCAGCGGATTGCGCGCCGTTCCACACCGGCAGGCGCGCAGGTGGCAATCGTCGCGATGCGGACGAATGGGGACGTGGTCGCCATGGTCGGCGGCAAGGATTATGAGACTTCCAAGTTCAACCGCGCCGTACAGGCACGCCGCCAGCCTGGGTCCACTTTCAAGCTTATCGTGTATCTCGCGGCGCTACAGAGCGGAATGACGCCCGACACCATTGTCGACGACAGCCCGATCACGAGCGGAGACTACCGGCCTGAAAATGCGGGCGGTCGCTACCGCGGGCAAATCACGCTGCGCGACGCATTCGCGGCGTCCAGCAATGTCGTCGCGGTCAAGCTGTACAAGCAGCTGGGTTCGGACGCGATCGCCCGCGCCGCGCGGTCTCTCGGCATAGACGAAGATTTGCCCGCCAATGCCAGCGTGGCCCTAGGCACCGCGGGCGTCAGTCTGGTGGATCTCACCGCCGCCTTCGCCGGCATCGCAGCGGACTATGCCCCGGTGGAACCGCACGCTCTCCCGCGCAGCGAAAAGGGATTTTTCGACAAGCTGCTCGACGGCAAGCAGGACATCGGCTCGCGCACCCGCGAGGAAATGCGCGATCTGCTGGCCGCCAATATCACCAGCGGGACCGGACGTGCCGCCGCGCTCGGGATCCCGGCATTCGGCAAGACCGGTACAAGCCAGGACAGCCGCGATGCACTGTTCGTGGGTTTTGCGGGCGATCTGGTCGTGGGCGTCTGGATCGGCAAGGACGACAACAGCTCCCTGGGCCGCGCCAGCGGCGGCGGCGTGCCTGCGCGGATGTGGAAGGATTTCATGATTGGGGCGATCCCCGGCGCAGCGCCGCGCGTCGCGCCAGAGCCTGCACCGATCGAAGAGGAAGGGGATATCATCCCCGATTTCGAGCTGCCCGGTAACCTGGACATCGGGCCGGATGGCGATCTGTCGGTCGAAGGCAACATCAACGGCAATGCCGTCAGGATTGGACGGGAAGGCGTGCGCATCCAGCCGAATGAGGAGACGCAGCGTCGCCTGGATCAGCTCGATCGACGGCGCGACCAGATCGAGCGCGCGGTGGAGGATGCGGCGCGGCAGGCGGAAGCGCAGGGCCGTGCTCAGGAGGCCGCGCAGCAGCCGCCTCGAGGGCAGTAATCAAAGGGAACAATCAGGCGGGCGCGCAGCAGCGGCCTCAAACGAAAAAGGCCGACGCAGCCCGCCGGCCTTTTTCGTTCCCCATTATTGGGCGTCAGGGATGACCGTTACCCGGCCGAGCTTACCGTAGAGCTCTTCCCAGGCAGCAAGGCGGCGTTGATACTCCGCATAATCGTCGTAGAATTCCACGAAGAGGTTATCGATCTGCGAGAGCGCCTGCGCGGAGAATGCCGGCAGCTGATCAGACGAAACCTGCGACGATTGCGGAGCGAGCTCCAGCATCAGATCGCAGAACTTGCCGGTAACCGGCGGCAGCGAGAAATAATTGTAGAGATCCGTCATCGACGTATCGCGAATGCGCTTGGAATCGCCCGCAGGATAGCGGGCGCGAAAGGCCGTATCCAACCGCCGGTTGACCTGGCTGAGCAAAGCCTCATGGGCGTTCAGATAGTTCTTATAATCATCCGCGAAGCGCAGATATTTCGGCTGCAAACAGTTCAGCGCCGCGACGTTGAAGGCGGATCGGAAGTTCCAGACAACCTCATCCGTTTCCAGGCCGCGATTGGGCGTCATCCGCACATCGTCGACACCCTTGGGCGGAATATACATGCCGGTGGCCGCGCCGAGCGGCGGGATCGGCCGTGGCGGAGCCGCGGAGGGAACGATGATCGGCGGCGGAGGCGGCGCTGGCGGCGGAGGCGCCGCGCAAGCCGCCAAGGTGGTCAGTCCGGCCAGTAACGCAGCCCGGGCGACGGTCTTCGACATGAAATTTAACCCTCTCGAAACACTGGCCATCCGTGTGACATTGCGGGGAGTCTTTGGAAACCCCCTTGTGACGAACGGAGACAACAAAACGCCCGGCAGCATGGCTGGCCGGGCGTCTGTTTATCGAGGCTGAATGGGCTGGCGCTCAATCGCGCGCCGCACCCATGAAGCGCAGGAGGAAAAGGAACATGTTGATGAAATCGAGATAGAGGTTCAGCGCCCCCATGATCACGACCTTCTGCATGAATTCCGTACCGCGCACCGCCTGGTAAAGGCTCTTCAGCTTCTGGGTATCGTAGGCAGTGAGGCCTGCGAAAATCAGCACGCCGATCGCGCTGATCGCGAGATCGAGAACCGTCGAACCCAGGAAAATATTCACGATGCTGGCGACGATCAGGCCGACCACACCCATGATAAGGAATGTGCCCCAGCCGCTCAGATCCTTCTTCGTGGTATAGCCGTAAAGGCTGAGACCCGCGAAGGCGCCTGCCGTAGCGAAGAAGGTCGTGGCGATGGACGCGCCGGTATACATCAGGAAGATGCTGCTGAGCGACAGGCCCATCAGCACCGCAAAGCCCCAATACATCGCCTGCAGCGTTCCGGCAGAGAACTTGCCCTGACCGAAGCTCATCGCGAACACGATAGCGAGCGGGGACAGCATGATGATCCATGCCAGCGCGCCGCCGCCAAGCAGAACCTGCTCGGCCATACCGGAACGCGCAAACAGCATCGCGACCACGCCGGTCAGCAGAACGCCGCTCGCCATGTAATTGTAAATCTTCAACATATAGGCGCGCAGACCTTCGTCGAAGGCTTCGCCGGTACCGGCCTGTCCGGGATAGGTACGTGCGCCGGTCGCTCTTGGATCGGGCCATGCCATAATAAGGAAACTCCTAAGGTTTTCGTATGTGACAGCATTGCCACACGCCCGGTGAATATCACCTTTATGCGAGTGATTTTCAAGTCATTGCGCCGCGGCTTTCTCCCGCTATCCTGCGCCGTCCATGTCCCACCGCCTGTTCATCGGTTTGCGCCCTCCCGAAAATGTCCGCGATGCGCTTCTCGACGCGATGGAGCATATCGAGGACGCGCGCTGGCAGGACGATGGCCAGCTTCACATCACCTTGCGCTTTCTGGGCGACGTAACGCGGCCGGAGGCCAATGAGCTGGCCGAAGCACTGGGCGGGATCCGTATGGAGCCGTTCGACGTCGCGATCGAGGGCGTCGGACATTTCGAGCGCAAGGGAAAGCCCAAGGCGGTATGGGCGCGCGTGCTACCGAGCGAGCCTTTGATGACGCTCAAGCGCAAGATAGACCGTGTCTGCAATGCCTGCGGACATGAAGATGAGCACCGCAAGTTTCTGCCGCACATCACGCTGGCAAGGCTCAACACGAGCAGCGGTCCGATCGGAGATTTTCTGGCGGCACAGGCCGCCCTGAGGGTGCCAGCCTTCACGGTGCGGGAGTTTACCCTGTTCGAAAGTCGACTCAGCCGCCACGGATCGCATTACGAGCCGGTGGCCGGCTACTTGCTCGACTGAGCCTCCACCCGGTCGGCGATGGCGTTTGCGATCAGCACAGCGTCGCGCCATGCCGCATCGAACTCGGCTTCCCCAAATTGATAGGGGTCCTGCACGCTCTCCCCCTCGCGGCCATCAACCAGATCAAGCGCAAGTAGAAGCGTGGCCTGTCCATCATTCGGCGCCAGCGTTTGAAGATCAGCCAGATTCTGGCGGTCCATCGCGACGATCCAGTCGAAATCGCGAAAATCGCTTCCCTGGACCTGCCGCGCCCGCAAAGACGATGCATCAGTGCCATGGCGCTGCGCGGCCTTGATCGTGCGAGGGTCCGGCGGATCACCGATATGCCAGTCTCCGGTGCCCGCGCTGTCGACGTCGATCGAAAGGCCGCGCCGCTCGGCTTCATCTCGCAGGGCAACCTCCGCCAAAGGCGAGCGGCAGATATTGCCGAGACAGACGAAAAGAATGCGAAAGGTCATCGGTGACCCTCATGATTGCCAAAGGTCCACGCTCTGTTACAGCGGTGGCAGGAAGAGGCAAGGAGAGGCCCGATGCAAACATCCGCACCGGCAGAGGGGACGATCGATCCCGATGCCAAGACGCCTGCTTATGCCTGGTATCTGCTCTCGGTCCTGATCCTCGTTTATATTCTCAACTTTATCGATCGGCAGGTGCTGAGCATTCTAGCCGAAGATGTGAAGCGTGACTTGAACCTGACCGATGGAGACATCGGCTTTCTCTACGGCACTGCTTTTGGAGTGTTTTACGCGCTGTTCGGGATTCCCCTCGGCCGATTGGCGGACAGCTGGCACCGCGTGCGCTTGATGACGCTGGGCCTCAGCCTGTGGTCGGTCATGACCGCATTATCCGGTTTGGCGCGCAATGGCGCCATGCTGACGGGGGCGCGTGTGGGAGTCGGAATCGGTGAGGCGACCGCCTCGCCCAGCGCCTATTCGCTGATTTCGGACTGGTTTCCGAAGAAGCGCCGCGGGCTTGCGCTTTCGCTTTACAGCTCGGGCCTTTATCTTGGCGGCGGCCTGTCGCTCGGTCTGGGTGGACTGGTGGTTCAGAACTGGAATGAGGCCTATCCTGTCAAGGCAATGGCACCGCTGGGACTGGCGGGCTGGCAAGCGGCGTTTCTGGCGGTGGGCTTGCCGGGGCTTCTTCTCGCATTGTGGGTCTTCACCTTGCGTGAGCCCGTTCGCGGACAGTCGGAGGGCATCGAAAGCAAGGTCCGTCCCCATCCCTTTCGGGACTTTTTCGCCGAACTCGTCACCATACTCCCGCCGCTAACGCTGATCGGCGCCGCGCGCTCGGGCAACCTCCTGCGCAACCTCGCGGTTGCCCTGTTGGTCACAGGCATCGTTTGCGGCCTGATCGCTCTGGGCGAACCGGTGCTGCAATGGAGTGCCGTTGGGATCGGTGCTTATGCGGTTTATAGCTGGGCGAGTGCCCTTCGGCGGAGCGATCCGCCGACATTCGCGCTGATCCTTGGCACGCCGGCCTTCCTGCTCACCGTCCTGGCCTATGGCTTGAATGCCTTCCTCAGCTATTCGGTCAGCTTCTGGGCATCCCCTTATGCGCTGCGCACCTTTGCAGTCTCTGAGAGCGAGGTGGGCTGGATCGTCGGCAGCCTTGGCGCATCGGCTGGTTTTCTAGGCGTTATCGCTGGCGGATGGGTGGGCGATCGGCTGCGCGTAAAACATGCGGCGGGACGGCTATGGGTGGTAATCTTCGGCGCGATCGCTCCGATCCCGGCAATCGCCATCGCGTTCACGACCGATAATGCAACGCTCTTCTTCGCGATGCTGTTTCCTGCTCAGGCGCTTGCAAGTGCGGCGCTGGGGGCAGCGGCGGCCACGACGCAGGATCTGGTTCTGCCGCGCATGCGCGGCACCGCAACGGCAAGCTTCTTTATTGGCACGACCCTGATCGGCCTTGCTTTAGGTCCTTATCTTGCGGGACGTGTTTCCGCGTTGACGAGCAGTCTTTCGACCGGGGTGCTGTCGCTACTGCTGACAGCGCCCATCGCGTTGATCGCCGCAATCATGGCGGCACGTCTACTGCCGGCCGCAGAAGCGAGCGCACAAGAGCGCGCCCGGGCGGCCGGCGAGGACATTTGATACCGCAGCGGATTAGCCGGTCTTGGTGAACACACCGCAGGCGAGGCGGGCACCGCTATCGCCTGAAGGATCGGTCATCTGATCGTCCTGACCTTCGTGGACGATGAACGCTGCGCCATCGGCGTCCAACAAAGCATTAGGGCCGTTTTCCAGCGACGCGTTCTCGATCGGACGCTCTAGGTGACCCGTCCCGTCTGCGGCTACCTCAAGGTTGACGAAATCGCCCATGTGCGAGCCATTATCACTTTTCAGGCCGTGACTCTTGTTGGTCGGGTTCCAGTGGCCTCCAGCGCTTTTGAAATCCGGCGCATCGCATTGTCCGGTGGTGTGGATATGGACACCGTGATTGCCGGGCGGCATTCCGTTGACGTCCAGCACAAGGTCCAGTCCCGAAGCGGTCTGCATGACTTTCGCTTCGCCCACCGACTTGCCGTCGGCTGTCTTCAACATAGCGGTGGCAGTCTCGCCGCTGGTTGGGGAAGTCGCCGCGCCGGCGGGAACAGTGGCGACTTCGCTCGTCTCCTCCTGCGAGGCAGGCTCGCCGCACGCGGCCAATGCCAGGACCGAGAGCGATGCGGCAAAAGCGATGATTTTCATAAGCTGTCTCCCTGTGATGGTTGTCGGTTCAACCAGCGAGGGACACTGAAGTTTCCGGCGTGAAAATCCGGCTGGGGGAGCTGGCTAGCGCCTCCCTGCTATAAGGCCGCTATGTGCGGACGCGCGAACAAGCGGGTTCGCGCTGATTAAGCTATTGCCTCGGACTGAAGCGAAAGCGCTGAAACAGGACTGACTCACGGCGTTTGGCTGAAAGCCTCGTTCGATGTTCAGCTTTCAGGAAAGCCAGCCGGCTCTGACTGAACTGCGGAGGACCGTGCACGAGCAATGTACGATTTGGGCAGCGCTGCAGAAGAGACACCGCTGGAAGAACCGCTGAAATCCATAGTCAGCACTGTGTAAGGCGCTGAGCATGACCGGAGCATCGCTCAGCATGGAACACCGCCATTATGGTGGGCTGGCGCGCCAATGCAGCGGATCAAGATGTGTGGCGAAGGAGCCAATAATCCGGAACTACGGATACAAAAAGAAAAGGGCCGGTCTTCCGACCAGCCCTTTCCCATTTTCGCTTGGATCGCGAGAGATCAGTAACCGGCGCCGGGGCCGTAGGTGATCCGAACGCGACGGTTCTGCGGCTCGCGCACGCCGTCGGCGGTCGGGACGCGCAGGTCCGTTTCGCCGAATGCTTCGCTCGAGATACGCGCAGCGGGGATGCCGCGCGACTGCAGATAGGACTGCACCGAAGCGTTACGACGCTCGGACAGGCCGATGTTGTACTGTGCGGTACCCGAAGTATCGGTGTAACCAGCGAGCATGACGCGCGCCGAACCACAGTTGGCATACTGAGCAACCGCGTTGTCGAGCACGGTAGCCGCGTCCGGACGGATGTTCGACTTATCCCAGTCGAAGAACACCAGATACGGACCCTCGTTGCAGGCCACTGCAGCCGGCGGCGGGGGCGGCGGGGGCGGCGGCGGAGCTGCTGCCGGCGGCGGGGGCGGCGGCGGCGCAACCACGGGCTCAGGAGCGCCGAAGTTGAAGATCAGGCTGCCGAGAATGCTGTGCGAACGATAGCGACCTTCATAAGTGTCGCCAAAGTTGCTCACCAGATCCACATTGGGAACATTGAAGAACTTATACTTCAGGCCCACGTCGATGTTGGTGGTCAGCGGAGCGCGAACGCCCGCGATGGCCTGCCAAGCAAAACCGGTGTCGGAATCATCAACGAACGTGTTCGCGATGGTTGCAACCTGCTTGACGCGAGCAACACCAGCACCGCCGCCGACGAAGCCCTGAATGCCGTCGTCTTCGCCGAAGTCCAGCATGCCGTTCAGCATGAAGCTAAGCGCATCGGTGTACCCGTTAGCATCGCTGATCGAACCTGCCGGGAGGTTGCCACCAAGCACTGCCTGGGAACCCGTAAGGACTTGATCAGCATCAGCGCGCTGATAACCAACTTCAGCTTCGATACGGAACGCGCCAAAGTCGTAACCGACGATGCCGTCGAAGTTGTAACCGTAATCATGATCGATCGTCAGATCGTCGTTGACACCGTTCACGTCGAAGTCGGTGTCTTCGACGAGCATGGGCCCGCCTTCAACGCCGGCATACCACGCGCCGTCACGCGCCATGGCAGGCGTGAGCGCGGTGGTGGCAAGCGCCACACCTATTGCAAGCTTACGCATTAAATTCCCCTCTATCTATTTAGGAACTAAATTCGGTAGTTATCTACTATCCGGACGCTGCAACGGGCGCAAGCGGGCATTGGTTCCCACTGTTGCGAAAATGTCTACTTTTTCCGCTCCTCCTGGGCAAAAATCATGTCAGGTCATGCCGCGATCATTACGAAATCGTAGCAATAACAATCCCGGCTCGTTCCAAGACCGTAACAAGAGCCGCCAGCGAATCGCGCGCTTCGACATCAATAACCGATCCGCCCGACGGCAGGGCGATATGATCCGCTGCCAACCATGCCCCGCCCCGGTAAACGAGCGATCCGCCTGACGAGCGATCGAAAAGGCGCATGGACTCGACCGGCGCTGCAAACCGCCACCCGCCCGCAGTCCAGCCGGCCAAATGGTTCGCATGCCCGCTCCAGACTCCGGAAGCTTGCGCACCGACACACCAGCATTGGCCCGGTTGCGGCATGAGCATTGAAGGGTCATCGGCGATTCCCTCGCAAACCGGGTGGAGCAGCATATCGATCAGCGCGAGCGCCTCGTTATGCGTCGTCTCCTTCTGCGCTTGGGCCAAGGCCAGGAAAGGAAGGGCGAAACGGCTACTGGCCAGTTCGGTCATGATAATCTCCGTTTAGAGAGGGTAGGTGAATTCAGCAGCGGTAGAAGGCCCGTGGCGCCCGATCTGGCGCACCGCGATCCTAATCGGCGAACGCCCATGCTCGCGCCACGCCACGACGGTAGCTGACGCGATCGCATAAGCCGGCCCGGCGCACTCATCATCGACAAGAGAGACGCCACCGGCCCCGCTGATCGCAATCCGATAGCGCTCCACATCCTCGCCAAGCGGTGGTTCCACCTGGAGCGACCAGTCGGCACCGATGCGCGAGCGACGGACCCAACCGATGTTCAAAGCCCCGTCGGCCTGCGATATTGCGGTCAAATGTACGGGCGCGAGTGGTAAGGTCGCGCGGCCATCCAACGTCAGCCGTTCGACGGCCGGGGTTGTATCGCCCACGCCAACCGCGGTGGCGACGAGCGGCAATCCGGCAGCAATCTCCGGTTCGTCCAGCAACCGCATTCTGCCAATCTCCAGAAGCAGGAAAACCGCACCCACTGTCGCTCCATTCGCCGCACTCCCGAAAAGGCCGCGATGGAGACGCTCGATCCGGTAACGCCCGCCGCCCAGCGCGACGGCACGCTCGAACTGGACGACTTCACCTCCAATGGATGCGAGATTAGCGCCTGTAAAAAGCGCCTGGGGGTCAGCGTCACGGAGGGCAAGGTCGTCCCGGATCAAATGGATGATCACGGTTTGCCTGACATCAACTAGGCCGAAACTGCCGCGCGCAAGCGGGGTTTCGAGTACGCCCATCACGGCGGCGGGCGAAGTCGGGCCGATTGGTCGCAGCGCATCGATCGACGGGCCGATCGACAGCGCAGCGCGCCGCCAACCCGCCTGCGCGCCATTGGCGGCGACGGCGACAAACGGTCGGTCCACGCCACGTCGGGTGATATCGGGCAACTCCACCAATCGCAGCGTTGTCGGCCCGTGCACCTCGTCCACCTCTCGGATCGCACGACCGGGAACCGCCGTTGCAGTGATTGGAGTGCGTGCTCCCAACGCGCGTGCGGTGAGCATCATCGCACCGCGGCGGTGCTCGACTTCGGTGATAGCCCAGATTGCTCCGCCAAACGCCAGCGTGCGCCCGGCGCGTGGCTCCTGCTCGCCATAAGGTACGGCGATACGCAGTTGCTCACGCTCCGCGCCAGAGCGCCGGGCAAGTGTTTCCGCCAGCTTCGCGGCCCCGTCCGCGTCCATGGCCGCCGGAAAATCGAGCCGCCGCACGTCTTGCCCGCCTCCGGATCGCCGCGCACGTTGCAATCCCGCCTGATAGTCCCGCGCGGGGTCATAATAGCGAAGCTCCACCGCCGCCGGAAAATTAGCGAGCGGCGCGCGGCTGCGCTGCGGCCTGTCTACGGCTTCACGCCCGATCGCGATGACCGGGTCTCCCGCACTGCCGATGGAAACAGGTTCGTCATCGAACCGGTATCCGGCCATATCGCGGGAGAGACGAAGGGCCGCGCTCTCGGCAATCAAAGAGACGGCATCCCGCGCACTGCCAGCCAGCGCGAAGCCGCCCACCTGATCGCCGGCATCTCCGTCCACGTAGCTCGCACTCGCCTCTCGCGCGATCTCCACCAGACGCACCGATCCGTCGCGCTCGATCAGCTCGAAGCTCAGCGACGGGATGCGGTTGCCGTAATCGGCGAGCTGCAGATCCTCGAACACGGCAAAGGCAATTCCGCGAAAGGCCGGCGCCTCGGCTCCTTCCGCCTGCGCAATCAATGGGTCTGCTGTTTGATCGCCATGGCCGGTGTGGAAACGAAAGCCGGTTTCCACCTTGAAATCCCCGCCCGCGCCGCGCAGCAGATTGCCGTCCGCCCATATCCTCCCGACCTGCGCCGCCGGGCGAGAAGACAGCGCGACCGCAAGGCTCGCGCTATAGCTGTAATTGGTCTGGCTCGGCCGACTTTTGCCGCCGCCATCGCTGCTGACATGTTCGTTGAGCGGCGTTGCCCAGATTACCGTGCCCGCCACGCGCATGGTGCCGAACATGGCCGGAATTTCGCTGCCATAGCTCGACGTTTGCACGTCCAGCTCCTTCAGACGCGGCCCTTCCCTGCCCTTCGGCCCGCCGAATATGGTCTGATCCAGCGCGCGTCCGGCAAGGCTGCCGAGGGCAGCACCGATCGGGCCGCCCAGCGCAAAGCCGACGGCGTTGAAGACGATGGTCGCCATGCGTCAATCTCCGGAAATGAACGGCGCGCGCCAGACCGAAACAATTGGCCAAAGGGGGTCGCCGGGTAAAAACACTACATGGCGCAGGCCCGCATGGGCGTGAACGAAGCCGTCCGGCACCGCGATCAGCAGATGAAACTGGACCGGCCCTGCGCGCACCAGCACCAGATCGCCGGGCTCCGACGCCCGCTTCACTTTGATAAACTGGTGCCGGTCAAACCAGCGGTGCCAGCGATCCGCAGAAGCGCCCTGCAAGCGATAGCCCGATGGCAGCGGCAGCTCCCGGCCTAGCGCCATCGCAGCAAGGCCGATGCAATCCAGCCCGCTCGCGCGGTCGCGCCCGCCAATCCGGAAGCGTGTGCCGACCAATGCCAGGGCACGGTTGCAGATGTCCTGCCGGTTCATCAGCGCCCACCCGGATAACGGGTAAGCAGATCATTGCCCGGCAGAGGCGGCTCGCCGCGGAAGTTGACGGCATTGCCGAAACGGCCCGCGCAGGTGCCGATCGACCGGTCGCAGCCTTCGATCAGTGCCACGCGCACCCCCGGGGCGAGCGGCAGCCGAGGCGGCTCCGCCAGCCAGATCACAGCGCCCGACCCGTCGGCGATATCGTGGTTCAGTCCGCATGCAGCGCCGGAAAGGAAGCGCAGCCGCCCGAAGCGATAGCGCGCGCCGTCGGGCAGTCCTGCAATCTCCAGCCGTTCGTCCTGCGCTACCGTAACCTGAAATTCGCGCGTGTACTGCGCCGGATCGAGCCCGCATTCGGGACCAGCAAAGACGGCGCGGCAGCCGGGCGATGTGCGCGGTGCCACCGGCCGGTCCAGCGCGGCGGCCGGGCCGCGCAGCTCCGCCCTAAACGCCCCGCCGCTGCGGCTGAGTTCTCCCAGCTCACCCTTGGCAAGCGAGCGGCGGTTCGCGGTGTCGGTCCAGTCGACCAGCTGTATTTCGAGCGTGGCCCCGTCCCAGCGCCCCGCGTCCAGATCGGCCTCGCTGATCGCAGTGCTGCTGAGCCCGCCGTCGATATCGAGCCCATCGCCTTCCAGTTTCGCGGTCTCAACGATCGCGCTCGGCACCATGCCGGGTCCCGCCCGGTGCAGCAGCCCGTCGATCACCAGATCGCGATCATGCGATGTAAAACCCAGCGCCACCCCGTCCCGCCGGATCATCGTCCAGGCATAAGCCGTGGTGGCGCATGGTTCGTCGAGCCAGTGGAGCATGGCCTTACTCCTTCACCTCAATCAGCGGCACGCTGGCGATATCGGCGGCACCGTGGGTGGCGTTGGCGATATCGAGGCGGTCTTCGGCGAAGCGCACGGGAACGTCGAAGCGGAAGCCCGCGGTGATTGCGGCCCCATCCGACGGCGGCGTGTCGAAGCGTAAGAACCCGAGCGGCTGCACCGTGAAGCCCTGCGTTTCCACGCCGCCGATGCCGGCGCGCAGCGTGCCCGCGACGGGGCGCGTGATCCGCCGCTGCTGCTCCGCCTCCCCCGCGCCATAAATCTTCACCAACGGAAAGTCGGTCGCCAGCCCATCGCCGGTGCCGATGCGCTGATCGAACGGACCCGGCTCATCATTCATCCCGGCGGAGCTGCTGTCGCTGGGATCGGTGAAGCGAAAGCCGATCGCCGCGCCGCGCCGCGCGCGGAAAAAGGCGATTAGCTCCGCAGCATCGGCATCGCTGCGCACCCCCGGCCCGGCATCGAAGGCGAGCCGCGCATCGGCCCAGTCGCTCGTCCGGCGTTCGCGCCCGGAGAGCGTGGTGACGATACCGGTCGAAAATTCCGACGTGACTGTGGCGTGCCGCCCGATTGCGATCGGAAAGCGCACATCATCGAAGCCGCGCATGGCGTCCTCCTCCAGCTGAAAATAGGTGAAGCCGTCGCGCGCCACCTGCGGCAGCGCCCAGACATAGTTGCGGCCCGGCGTGCGCGCCTCGGCCAGATCGATCGCGCGGGCGATGGCCTGCCATTGCGGCGCGTCTTCCGGTTTCAGCACAAAGCCCGCGAAAAACTCCTGCGCGGCCAGCGGATAGCCGAGCCGCGCAGTCATCGCGGCGACGCCGCTTTCAGTGCCGGCATGGTTGGCGGCGACGGTCCAGTCATAATCCTCCAACTGGAGGACATCGAAGGCCGGGGCGGACCAGCCGATCGGCACATTGGCGCGCCGGGCATCGGGGGCGGCAGCGTCCAGCACGGTGGGCAGATAGACCAGCAGATAGAGCGTGGCCCCTGCGCTGCCCGCCTCATCCCGTACCGCATCGGCCAGTGCGGCGGTGGCATCGGCCAGCATTTCTCCCGCGCGGTCAAGCATCGCCTGCTGCGCCGCCGTCTTCGCGCCGTCGATCGACGGGATCGAGACGATATCGCTGCCGAAGGCATTCCACGCCGCCGCATCGTACAGGCAGATGCGCCTGTCCGGCATGATCCACCACCATGGCTCGCCGATCTGGAAGCGCACCGCCTGCCCTGCATCGCGCTGGATCGCGGCAAAGGCGCGGCCCACGGCGCGCAGATAGCCCATCGCGCCGCCATGCGCGGGCGAGAGCAAAGTGGACGGCGGCTCCCAGCCGGTGAGCGCCGGATCGCCATTTTCTGCGCGCTGCTTCCAGTCGTTCCAGCAATGCGCGTCGAACAGTTCGAAGCTGAGCGAGAATATCGTCTCGAACCCCATCGCCAGGGCGCGGCCTACGAAGTCGCGGTGCCAGGCGCTGCACGGGGCATTGAGCGTGCCGCCGGCCAGCGAAACATAGAGTCCCGGCCCGCTGCTCTCGAGCCGGAAATAATGGCTCATTCCGACATAATGGTTGATGATCCCGCGATAGCCGAGCGCCCGGATTTGGCGCAGCAGCCGCTCGGGGCTCTGATTGTACGCATCGTCATAACCCGTCGCCATGCGCAGCGCATGTTCGGGCAGCATGGCATCGGCGATGCCGATCACCGCGCGCTCACCGTCGCAGGCGATATCGCTGATCTCCACCCGCGCCTCGG
The DNA here is from genome assembly GCF_014334095.1 of Novosphingopyxis iocasae. Taxonomy (NCBI): domain Bacteria; kingdom Pseudomonadati; phylum Pseudomonadota; class Alphaproteobacteria; order Sphingomonadales; family Sphingorhabdaceae; genus Novosphingopyxis; species Novosphingopyxis iocasae. The sequence goes on along the minus strand of NZ_CP060495.1, from coordinate 2,810,756 downwards.
CAGGCTGGACAAGCCGCCCCGCCTCGCCGGTATAGCCCGGCGGCACCAGCGAGATGAACATCCGGTCGATGTCCTTGGGATACACCGGATCGGCCTCTCCCGGCAGCAGGAAACCGCCCGCCAGCGTCTGGAACGGCAGCGTGATGGCCGCGTCCTGCGCCGTGCCGACGGCATAGTTCCACAGGCGCACATACCAGCTGCGCGGGCTTCCCGCCGCATCGCGCCCCTCGATCGTCAACGTCGGCCCGTTGATCGCATCGAGCGGCATCAGGCCGGTGGAGCGCCAATGGAAGCGCAGCGTCAGCCGCGAATAATCGCGCACCGTTTCATAGGCGAGCAGCGGATGGTCCCAGCGATCCTCGCTCTCCCAAATCAACCCGGCGAGGTCGTCGCTATTATAGAACACCGCATCGACGCGCAGCGCACCGGGGCCGGTGGTGACGGTGGACGCCATCATCGGGCGCGGAAAATTGACCGTCCAGAACCGCGCATCGAAGCGGGCCATATGGCCCTGCTCTACCGCGGCAGCATGGTCCGGGCGGGCCAGCCAGTGGGGCATGAGGATTTCTCCCGAAAATGGCGTTTCTAAGCCTCGAGCGCGCGCTTCACTGCCTGCGCCACCTGGCGGCTGGAACGTTGCAGCGCTTGCGGGGCGCTGCCCGCACGATCGGCGATGTGGACGGTGAGGTTCACCACGGGCGCGGGCGCGGCGGCACCTGTCGCCTCGACCCGCCCGCTGGTTGTCGGCACGAACCATTCCGGCCCGCGCTCGCCCACGCGGTAAGCCCGGCCGGGCGACACCGGTCCGCCGGTCGCACGGCCCGGCGCGCCGAGCAGTTGACCGACAATACCGCCGAGCGCCGCGCCAGCGCCTCCCCCGCCCGAACCCCCCAGCAGCGATCCGATGCCTGCGCGGATGGCGGCGCTGGCGATCTCGTCCAGCACGGAAAGCGCCACGGCCTTCAGCTCCTCAAAACCGAACTGACCACGCCGGATGGCGGCGCTCAGTCCGCGTTCCAAGGCGCGTCCCGCCCGCTCCATGCCGTCCGCCATCGGCCCGTCGAGCTGCGCGCGCATCGACTGCACATCACGCGCAAAACCTTGCGTGTCGGCGCGCACGCCGATCACCAGCGTTTCCAGTTCTTCATCCATCGGGAAATCTTTCCATCAGATCGTCGAGATCGGGCGGCGCATGCGTTTCGCCGGGCGGCAAAAGGATGGCTGCCAGTTCGGCAGGCGTTGCCGTCCAGAAATCATCCGGCCGCCAGTGAAGCCAGTGCGCGGCGAGCGCGGACAAGCGCAGGGCACTGTCGGCGAAGGTCACCCCCTCACCGCCCCTGCAAGATCTGCTTCAGCAGCACGCGGAGCGCCGGGGTCAGCGCGGCAAGGCCCGCCTCCGCCAACGCCTCGCCGAAGCGTTCGCGGGTGAGGCTCTCCGGCCCATCGGCCAGGCAATGCCAGAACAGCGCGGCCAGTTCACCGAGCCGAAGCTCCCCCGCCGCGGCGCGCTCGACCAGCGCGAACAGCGGGCCGAGTTCTTCCTCCGCCGCCACCAGCGCGGCAAAGCTCGGGCGCAGTCGCAACGCTTCGCCCCCGATACGCACCGAAGCTTCGCCCCGCGCGGGGTTTGCCGCCACGCTCACAAGCTCGCTACCGCGCCGGAGCTTTCCAGGCTCAGCGTGTAATTGCGCTCGCCATTATAATCGCCGGCATAATCGAGGCGGCTGACCAGGAACCGCCCGCGCATCCGTTCGCCGCTCTCGAACCTCAGTTCATAGTCGTCGATCACGCCGCCCAGCGCGTGGGCGCGCAGCCGCGTTTCGGCGTCCGAGCCGGTGAAAATACCCGCGCCCGAAACGCTGACGGAGCGTACGCCCGCGCCCGACAGCAGCTCACGCCAGCCACCGCTATCCTTGCTGGTGACGTTCACCGCCTCGCCATTGATCGACAGCTGCGTGGTGCGCAGACCCGCGATGGTGGCGTAAGCGGGGCTCGCCGCCCCATCGCCGATCTTGAGTAGAAAGGCACTGCCCTTTTCGGCCGGCATATTGGTTCTCCTTCGATTTTCGGCTAAGTCCGTCACCAAGAGGATGACGAAATGATGATTTTTCTGATGGCGAGCGCGCTCGCCGCCGCTGGTGCTCAAGAAGCGCCCGAGCCCGCCCCGCAGCCGGAACCGACGACGATCCGATCCTGCGTACCCGCAGAGCGCATCGTGCCCGTTCTCGGGCAGAGCGAAGCAGCCAAGGCACAAGGCGTTTTCGCCGCGCAGGCGGTGCTCGACGAGAAGGCGGACGCCGGCGAAAAGGTGCCGGAGCTTTGCGAAGCGCCTCCCAAGCTCGAAGCGCCCGCCGAACCGGCGGAATAAGGTCCGCTGCGGCTGGCTTGGCGTTCGGCCGCGTCAACCTTCCAGCATCCGCACCCGAAATTCGATCAGGCGGCGGCGCTGCTTGCCCTCATCGCTCGCAAGGCTGCGCAGATACACGCAGCTGGCGATGCGCCAGCCGGGCAGGTCCGGCGGCAGCGCGAGGATCGCGGCTTCGGCGGCGTCCGCCAGGTCCGGCAGCGCTTTCGCCTCGGGAGCTTCAACCATGACGCCGAGCCGCAGCTCGCGGCCCCGCGCGGTCTTGGTGCCCCAATCGACCGACAGGATATCGGGCAGATAGGTGAAGGGCGGCTGCGCGCCGGGAGGCACGCTGTCGTAGACGCCGTTCAGCCGCGCGCTCAGCAGCGGATCGGCACGCAGCGCGGCCAAGGCAGCCTCACGCAGCAAGGTCGCGGCGCTCATCGCAGCCACCCGCCGGGCCAGCGCAGCCGTGCATCGCGCATGAACCTTGCGAGCAACCCGCGCGCCTTCACGGTCACGCCGCGCGCATCGCGCGACACCTGCGCATCGGGCAGCGCATCGCCATAGATCTGCGCCAGCAGCGCTGCGCGCCGCTCGGCTCGCCGCGCCGCCATCGCCGCACCGCGCCGCAGCAGCGCCTGTGCCGCGCGCCCGCTTCCAGCAAGCCCGCTCATGCGCCCCGCCTTCATGCGATCGCCACCCGGCGCCAGGGCCGCCACAAGGCCGTGACGGCAGCGGGGACGGCTGCTTGCGCCGAGCGCTCCGAATAGCCGAACGCCGCCAACCGCACGATGCCCTGCCGCAGCGTTTCGGGCACGCCCTCCCAATGGCCGGCAATTCCCGCGCTGTAATGGACGCGCACCCTCCCGGCAGCACCCGGCCGCTCGATCCGGATACGCCCGCCGCCGTCCGCGGCAATGTCGATCGCATAGGCATCGACCGGCAGCGCGATATCCGATCCTTCCGCGAGCAGCCCGTCGACCGTCTCGATCGACAGCACGGGCCGATGCGTCAGCGTCTGCCAGCCGGAACCAGCGGTGAGCAACTCGGCATAATCGCGCAGGATCAGCGTGGTGCCGAGAAAGCATTCGCACTGCTCATAGGCGCTGCGCAGTTGCTCGGTCAGCGCGGCATCCTCGCCATCGATGGTGATGCGCAGATATTGCTTCAGCGCGGCCAGCGCGGCGGGGCCGAGATCGGGCGGTGTGCTGGTGACGAGGCCCATCAGCTTGGCTCCTTTCGGGTAGGTGGAACATAAAAAATCCTCCCCGAGCATGGCTCGGGGAGGGGGACCGCTCGACGCAGTCGAGGGATGGAGGGGCCGGCAGGACCGCCCGGCACCGCTAAGTGCGATCGGATCGGAGCGCTATGGCCCCTCCACCATTTGCCTTCGGCAAACGGTCCCCCTCCCCTCGCCGGAGCGAGGGGAGGATATGGCGTTTACGAAGCGCTGAACTTCAGCACTTTGATCGCCTCGGCATTCATCGCCTGACCGCCCACGCGCTTCGTCGCGTAGAAGTGCACGAACGGTTTGTTGGTGAAGGGATCGCGCAGGATGCTCGTCGCGCTGCGCTCCGCGATCAGATAGCCTTCGCGGAAATTGCCGAAGGCGATGGCGGGCGCGTCGGCGGCGATGTCCGGCATGTCCTCCGCCTCCACCAGCGGATAGCCGAGCAGCGTGTCCGGCCGCCCCGCGGCGAGCGAGGGCTGCCACAGGAACGCGCCGTCCGCCGTCTTGAACTTGCGGATGCGCGCCAGCGTGGCCGAGTTCATCACGAACGCCGCGCCTTGCCGGTAGGCAGGCCGCAGGGCATGGACCAGATCGACCAGCGCATCTTCCGGATTGGTACCGCCGAAGCTGCCGGACGAACCGCTGGGGACATATTGCAGCTCCCCGAAGGCGCGCACGTCATCCGGCTCGTCGGTCATGCTGACCGACAGGAAGCCGCGCGGTTGGTTCACCCCGCTGCCGTTCACGAACGCCGCGCCCTCGGCCCGGGCGAACTCGCGGGCGATCTCGTCCGCCAGCCAAGCCTGCACGTCGAACGCCGCATCGTCGAGCATCGCCTGGGTTGCGGCGGGATTGGCGTAAAGCTCGCCGGTCGGCGGGGCGATTTCGGCAAAATCCGGCGTGGCCGTGGCGGGCCGCCCCGCCGTCTCGCTCACCCAGCCCGACGGCGTGCCGCCGGTGGTCACCAGCTTGCGATAGCCTGCGGTGCCGGTCTGCACCACGGTGGCGATGGCGCGGATCGGCGAGATATCGAGCAAGCTCCGCCCGATCAGCGCATCGATCTGGCGGGGCACCGCATAGCCGCCCTCCGGACCCGAAGCGGAGGAAAGCGACTTCACCTCCGTCTCCCGCCCGCGCCGCAAATAGCCCTCGATAAAACTCTTCACCTCGGGCGCGGCGGAAACCGGCGCTTCGCCGCCCTCGCCCGCGACGGTGGAGGCGAGCACCGGACGCGCGGCAGCGGCGGCCACCTTGTCCATGCGCGATCGCAGCCCGCCGACATCGCTTTTCAACTGATCGACATCGGTGCGCAGGCCCGCAATCTTTGCTTCATGCTCATCGGCGCGCAGCACCGCGTCGAACGAAGCCTCCAGCGGATCGGCGGCAGGCGTCACCGTAGACTGCGGCGCGGCATTGGTGGTCATGATATCCATGGGATTTCCTTTTCTCGGGGTGGATTTTGGACACAAAAAAGCCGCCCTGAGGCGGCGTGGGGAGCGACGGATAAGAACACCCTCAGCCGCTCAAACGATGCACCCGCGCCAGCGCCTGCATCGGCAGGCGGACCAGGCTGACTTCGACGAGATCCAGCGCGAGCAGGCGGCGGGGACGGGTGCCAACGCTCGCCCGCGCGCGGTAACCGAAGCTGAGGCCGCCGCCCCAGTCGCAGCGGGCGAGCGCGGTGCCTTCGGGCGTAAGCTGCGCGATAACGCGCAGCCCCTTGCGATCCTCGGCGGCATAGGTGACGGTGCCGATGCGACGCAGCGGATCGTGCTGCCACAGAAGCGGGAGCCCGTCCGATGGCTGCGCGGCGAGGGTGGCGGCAAAGGCACCGGGTTCGATGATGTCGCCGCCGCGATCCTCGATGCCGAAGATGGCAGCATATCCGGCGATGCGGAGGGCCCCGGGAACGACCTCTTCCGTTCGGGCTGAGCCTGTCGGAGCCCCGTCCTTCTGTCGGGCAAAACAGTACGGCCCTTCGACAAGCTCAGGGCGAACGGATGTGGTTTGGTTGCAAAAGCTCATCGCACCAGCTCCCCCACGCCGATGCGCACGGCGATGCCGATCAGCATCAGCGCGATCAATGCCTTCACCAGCCAGTCGAGCCCGGCCTTCAGCGCGCCGCGCTTCGCCTCGCGCCAGGCGTCGAGCAACTGGCGCAGCTCGCGCACGTCGCCATGCGCCTGCGGGTCCGCGAGGCCGAGCCGTTCCAGCGCGCGGGCCGCCCCGGCATCGCTCGCTTCCTCCACGATCGCGCGCAGTGTCACCGCGTCGATCCCCTCGCGCCGCGCCTCGAGCGCCAGGCCGGCGAGCATGTCGTTCGTGATCATGCCGCCTCCTTCGCCGTCAGCCCCAGCAACTCCCGCTTTTCCTCGCGGCTGAGGAAATCGGCCGCCGTCACGCTGGTCCACAGCCGCTCGCGGTCCTCAGACAGCGCGGGCACGCGGTCGACCGCGACGGTCAGCGCCGCCGCCGGAAACCAGTCGGCCAGCCCTTCGCTCAGCGCCTCGCAGATGGTGCTCACCAGTGGCAGCAAGGTGAGCCGCCACAGCGCCTTGTTCGCCTCGCGGTAGTTCGCATAGCTGTTGTCGCCCGGCAGCCCGAGCAGCATCGGCGGCACCCCGAAGGCTAGCGCGATGTCGCGCGCGGCGGCTTCCTTCAGCCCGGCGAAGTCCATGTCCGCCGGGCTCATCGCCATCGATTGCCAGCTGAGGCCGCCTTCCAGCAACATGGGCCGCCCGCTATTGCCGGGGCCCTGATAGGCGCCCTCCAGTTCGGCCTTCAGCCGCGCGAACTGTTCGGGCGAGAGGGTGGAGCCGTCGCCCGGATCGTAAACCAGCGCGCCGCTGGGCCGCGCGCCATTGTCGAGCAGTGCGCGGTTCCAGCGGGTGGCGGCGTTGTGCAGGCCGATCGCCTCCGCCGCCGCGCCGAGACAGCCCAGGCCGTAATGATCGTCGAGCGGATGATAACCCTTGATGTGGACGATTTGCGGCCGCCCGTCGGTGGCGATCGCGTCGATCGCCTCCACCGCATCGCCCGCGCAATAGTGGAAGGCGGCGGGCCAGCCGCGCGCATCGGGAACAATGGTGACGCGGTCCGGCCGCAGCGCGAACAGCTCCGCCGCCTCGCCGCCGGGCCCGCGCAGGATCTGCACGAAAGCGTTGCCATGCAGGAGCAGCTGCGCGGCCACCGTCTCGAACAGGCGCTGGCCCGCGCTCGATGCATTCGCGAGCGCGGCGAGGCCGGGCGTATCGCTCTCGACCGGCGCGGCGCCTACGCCCTCGGCCACCAGTCGCACCGCGCGCTGGGCGACGGGGTTGCGCTCGTAACCGGCGCGCACGGCAGCATCATAGGAAAAGGGCGCGTCATCGGTGAAGGCCGCGCCCCAGGGAGAGTTGAACCAGCGCGCCAGACGCGGCCGCTCGGCCACGCTCTCGCCCTTGAAGGCGAGGCGCAGGGTATCGAGGATGGTCATGAGTATGTCCTTTCTGATCCTCCCCGGCGCGGGGAGGATTTGATTACAGCCCGCGCACCTGCACTTCGCCGCGCCGGTTCAGCAGCAACGCGGTGATCGCCCAGACGAGCGCGTCGGCACGGTCCGGGGAGCGGCCGGGGCCTTCATAGCCGCCGCCCGCGATGAGGCCGCAAAGCTGGTCCTCCAGCGCGGGAAAGTGCCCGGCATGGTGCACCTTGTCCGCCTCGTAGAGCGCGGCGACCGGCTCCGCGCGCGCCGCCTTGCCGCGGCTGGCGTGGACCAGACGCACCGGCAGCGCGGCGTCGGCGGCGCGCAGCACGCTCTCCACCATCGCGCCGCCCTGGTTTGCCTCCGCGATCACCCGGTCCGCGCCCCATTCGCGCGCAGCCGAAGCGACGGCGCGGGCCCAGCCCGCCGGCCCCTCGCCCTCCACGCTGGCATCGGCCAGCACCACGGCCCGCCCGCCCGGCAACAGCGCGGCGACGATGATCCCGCAGGCATCGCCCTCGCCCGCGCCCGCCGGCGGATCGACACCGACCACGACGCGCATCGTCTCCTCCGGCGGCGCACATCGCCGCGCCTCCAGCAGCGCCCGGCTCCACAGCGCGCCCTCGACATCGTCGATCAGATCACCAGACAGCTCCTGCCGCCCGAGATTGCTGGTACCATATTGCGCCTCCAGATCGGCCACCACGCGGGCAGAGAGATGCGGATTGTCGCGCGTGGCCCCGCGGGTCTCGACGAACCCGTCCATCGCCATGATCGTGCGCAGGATCGGCACGCTGCGCGGTGTGGTCGTGACCACCGCTTGCGGGCGCTCGCCGAGCCGGAGCCCCAGGATCAGATTGTCCCACACGGGCTTGGCATGCCGCCATTTGGCCAGCTCGTCGCACCAGGCGGCGTGGTGTTCGGGTCCGCGCAGCGCCTCGGGCGTCTCGGCGGAGAAGATGGTGGCCACCGCGCCGCTATCGAAATGCACCGTGCCCGCCCCCTTCTTCCAGCGCGGCTTTTCGTGGGAGCGCGCCACGGCGAGCACGCCGCTGCGCCCCTCCACCATCACGCGGCGCGCATCTTCGATATTGGCGCCGACCAGCGCGATCTGCGCGTCCGGATGGGTCCGCGCATATTCGCTCACCCATTCCGCGCCCGCTCGCGTTTTCCCGAACCCGCGGCCCGCGCGGATCAGCCAGACCCGCCAGTCGCCGCAGGGCGCGCGTTGGCCGTCATGTTCGAAGCCCTTCCACCGCCCCACAAGCTCGCGGCGATGGTTGAGCGGTAGACGACGCAGCACAGCCGCCAACTGCTTCAGCGAGAGCCGGGCAAGTGCACGGATCACCACATCCGGACTATGGCTGCGCCTGCTCTTCCGGGCGTTGGCCGGTGCTCGTCCGCTGCGGCGGCCCACGCTCATTTGCGCGTCCTCATCTGGCGGCGCACGATCGCGATCTTGTCTATGATAAGCCGGTCGACCTCCTCGCTACTCGGCATCTGCGTAGCCTGAGCCTGCGCGCGAAAGGCGCCGCCGGTAACGGTTCCGCGGTGCTTGTTGAGCAGGTCCATCGCCTGGGCGAGGGTCATCTCCGCAAAGGGCGCGCCGTCTTCGGGAAAATCCTGAGCGGCTTCACCGGTAAGGTGGAGAGCGCGCCTCAGCAGGGCCCCCTCCAGCCGATCATATCCAACGCGAAGGGCCGACAGCCACTGTTCTGCGAACTCCGGATCGCGAACGCGCAACCGGTAAGCGCCGGACGAACCCATTCCGACGGCCTTCAGCGCGTCCACGACGTTGCAGCTGTTTGCCAGATGATCGCAGAACCGTTGGCGCTTCTCTTGGGTCCAGATGCCTTCTCGCGATCTGCGCGCCTGCAACCGATGCCCCGCAATGGGCGCAATCCTCAATTCTTCGCTCATCCAGTGCCTCCCAACCCCGACGGAGCGCATGAAAAAAGCCCCCGCCCGGTGGACGGAGGCCGCTGCCCCGAATCGCTTCATCTCGATGTTCTTCTTATGTACCGAAAGAGCGTGACGATGTCAACCCATTTGTACCATTCGGGTTAGTTTCCCCTTTCCCGTAGGAGGAAAAGGCTGCAACCGCGTGCTCCTCTGCGCGTTTTCCTATCGACCGGACCATCCCGGCCCTCTTGCCGAAGGAGAGCGCCATGACCGACGCCGAAACCGCCCCGCAGACCCCTCGCACCCCGGACGATATCCAGCCGCCGCCGCAGCGGCACCACGCTATCACCAGCGACCGTGTGGAGGGCACTGCCGTCTACAGCGAGGACGGCGATCATATGGGCCATGTCCATTCGTTGGTAATCGAAAAGGCGGACGGAAAGGTGACCGATATCGTCGTCTCGATCGGCGGATTTCTGGGCCTGGGCGGTGAGCTGCACTCGATCCCTTGGGAAAAGTTCGCCTATGATGTGAACCTAGCCGGTTATCGCCTGGGCCTAAGCAAACAGGAACTGCGCGACGCCCCCACCTTTACCGACGAGAGCCGTGAGCTGGCGCTCGACATGGCCTATCAGCAGCGCGTCTACGATTATTATTCCGTGGCACCTTACTGGTATTAAGCGCCAATCCCGTTGAGTTTGGCAATCGCTTCGGCGGGCAGGTCCAGATTTGCCGCGGCCACATTCTGGCGCAATCGCTATCGGGCGGCGATCCGAACGACCATGCAGCAACCCTGCTCGACGCGGTCGTAGATTTCCATGGTGCCGTCATGCAGGTTGGCGATGCGCTGGCAGATGGTCAGGCCCAAGCCCAACCCATCCGCACTCCCGTCCTTGAAGAACTGGCTAAAAACCATGTCCTTCTTGTCGTCCGGAATGCCGACGCCATTGTCCCCGACATAGAAGATATGCTCGTCACCTTCTTCCTTGTGGTGGATCGTCACGATAATCCGGTCGACCCCGGCATATTTGATCGAATTTTCGATCAGGTTCTGGAACAGCTGCCGCAGCAGGTTCGGTTCCACCCGGGCGACGGGCAGACGCGTGACGTTAAGTTTGACATCCGCCGCTTCGATCGCCGCGGACATGTTGAAGCGGACTTCTTCCAGCAGGATATTCAGGTCATATTCCTCGAAATCCAGCTTGCTGACCTCCCCCGTCGCAGCTTTCAGCATCGCCGAAATATATCCCGACAGACCCTTCGCGCTGTCCTTCAGCGAATTCACCACCACGGCGCCGCGCTCGCTCAATTTGCTGCTCCCGTCCCGCTGCAGGATGTTCAGCCCGCTGATGATGCTGGAAATGGGGTTTTTCAGATCGTGCGCGATGCTGTGCGAATAGACCTTCAGCTGCGCGTTCAGCCTGACCAGACGGCGCTCGCGTGCGGCAAGGGCAGTGATATCCGTTGAAATACAGACGAGCCGTTTCTGCCCGTCGGCCATTTCGTACACCATCTTGCGCGATAGCAGTGTGCGGCGCTGCGCCTTCCAGTCCGTGATCTCTTCGACGATCTCGGTCTGGCCTTCCCTGAAGGCACGGCGATCCTCGCTGAGGAACAACTCGGCCTCCTCCTCAGGAAAGCTTTCGACCGTCGTAGTGCCGATCAGCGCCTCTCGCTGGTCCGGTGCGTAGACCGATAGAAACGCCTTGTTGGCGTAAAGAATGCGGCTTTCCTCATCTTTGATGAAGATGAGCGATGGGCCATTGCCCAGAATGAAGCTGACGAGTGCTTCATCATTGGGCAGTTCCTCCAATTCCGGCAATATAGCGCCGTCGAAATGTGAAAACGGCAACATTCCTCTCCCGGGATATGAACATCCCCCGCGCAATGATCTGTCGCCGATTGGCCCGAATCTGGCAACAGTTTATCGCAAGGGAGTGGGGGGCCAAGCTGTTGTTCCGGCGATTCAGACGCCGGGACGGCCCGGCGGGCTCCTTCCGTGAGAGCGAGGCTTCAGCCGCCCCGGATCTTTTCCAGCGCGCCCTTTTCCCAGGCGATGTTGCTCGCAAATCCTTTCCGTGCGTGCATGCGCGCGGCGAACGCCTGTACGCGCGGATAGGCATCGAGCGAGCCGCCGCAGTGGGCGTAATTCACCAGCGGGCTTGCCACCGCGAGATCGGCCAGGGTCAGCCGCTCGCCCACCAGCCAGTCACCGTCTTCGGGCATCTGCGTTTCCAGCCAAGCGAGCATGGCCGGCACCGCCTCCTCTTCCGCGCGGGCAGCGGCGGCCTCATCCGCCTCCTGCCGCAGGAATAGCGGGGCGACGATGCGGTTGAAGAACAGCGGTTGCAGGTTGGCGAAGATTTCCGTGTCCGCCACCTCGTCCCACCACACGGTACGGCCGAGCAGCGCGGGATCGTGCGGGATCAGGCCGACATCGTGCTTGGCTTCCAGATAATGGCAGATCGCGCTGGAATCGGCGAGCGTGAAGCCGTCATCCTCCATCGCCGGGATCTTGCGCAGCGGCGAGGCGGCGAGAAATTCGGGATCGTCCGAGCCCAGCCCCACGGCCTGCAACTCGTAATCGATCCCCGCTTCCCCGCAAAATGCCAGGATTTTGCGCGCATAGGGGGAGAAAGAGGAGCCGTAGATTTTCATGAGCGATAGCCTTTCGATATCCGCCGCTCACGATAGCGCCGGACACCTGCCCGCAACAGTCCTTTGGCTAGGCGGGCGGGCTCAGGATAGTGCGCGCAGCAGCGAATAGGCGCTGGTCGCGGTCAGCACGATGCCCACCAGCACCAGCATGACCTTGGGGCTGAAGCGCTTTGCCATGATCGCACCGAAAGGCGCGGCGATGACGCCGCCGATCAGCAGGCCCAGGGTGGCGCCCGCGAAACTCTGAAACCCCAGATGATAGATGAAGGTGGCCGAAACGGTCAGCGTCAGGAAGAATTCCACGCTGTTCACCGTGCCCACCACCTTGCGCGGCTCGGCCCCCTGGACGAGCAGGTTGGAGGTGACGACCGGCCCCCAACCGCCCCCGCCCGCGGCGTCCAGGAAGCCGCCGACGAGGCCAAGCGGCGCGATCACCGTCGCGCTCTTCAGCTTGGGTGGATAAAGCAGCCCGCGCACGAGCAGCCAGATGCCCATCAGCGCGAGATAGCCCAGCACGAACGGTTTCACCACGGACGCATCGATGCTGGTGAGCAGATAGGCGCCGGTCACGCCGCCGATCAGACCGGGAACGAGCAGGCGGAAGAAGAGCGGCCATTCCACATTGCCGCTGAGGAAATGGCTGATGCCGGAGACGGCGGTGGTGAACACCTCCACCACATGCACTTTCGCCGAGGCCTGCGCGGGCGGCAGGCCCAGAACGGCGACGAGCATCGTGTTGGTGATGACGCCAAAGGCCATGCCCAGCGCGCCGTCGATCGACTGGGCTACGAAGCCCACCGCGATGAAGGGAAGCAGGGCGACGAGATCGAAGCTGCTGAAATCGGGCATCGCGGCGCTTTCACCGGGAGGGATGATGCCGTTGAAATTATCCGCAATCGATCGGGCCGCCTAGCGACAAAATATGTTGCGCGCGAGAAGCTGCGCTTCTCTGTCCGCGCGCCGCCTCAGGCGTGGTCCTCGCGCCGACGATAGCGGAAATACCAGACCTTAGTGGTCATACTATCGTATGACCCTGATATATAATCATTAATCAGCATTTTTTGATGCCCATTTTCTCGGCTAGCAATCACCGGGTAATCACCATGCCAAATTTGATAAGCACGCACCCCCATGGACGGACTTCTGCGTTTGCGATCATGACGCGGGTGCTGCCAATCGGAAGCAGGTTGCGAAACGCTTGCGATCAGCCGCGCTTATCCCTGCTTCTGTGAATAGGTGTTCCCACCGTGTCGCTACGATTCTCCTCATGTCTTCGGCGATTGCGTTCGCGTCATCATGGCTGAGGTCGAAGACCGCGGCACCGGCGAGAGCATTCTCGATCGTTGCAGCGCGGCCTTCCGGCCCGACGCCGAGGACGAGCCGGCGCTCCAGTCCCAGCTGCGGCTTCGGCACTACATCGTAAAGCGGCGAAAGCCGCCATCCCTCACCATCGAACAAGAAGCCATGATTACGCAGGTGATCATCATCATTGGTGACGAGGATATTGAGCAACATACGACGAAATAGCTCGTGTAGATCCTGAAGTACTTTGGTTCCGAATTGCCGGATCGCTCCTGCGAGATCGGCATAGCTGAAGCTGCTGACCTCGCTCTCATGCGCCCCGAGCATTGTGAGCCCCGAAGCAAAGGGCCTGCGTTCCAGCCAGTTGCCGTGAGGAATCCGATCGAACCGCTCGATCAGATAGATGTCGCGATCAAGGACACAGTGGAAGTCGAGTGGCGGCACATCGAGACCACATTCGCTGGCAAGCCGCATTGTCGCCAGTTCGACCCGGCATTCGGGGAAGCTGTCTCCCCGCTTCTGAAATTTCGCGATCCAGGGTTTGTCGCCGATTTTTGTAGCAGCCTTCGGCCGGGCGCCGCCCAGAGATGACCCGGCGGCTAGCAACGCCCTCAAGTTCTCGTCGAGTTCGTCGACATGCTGCGCTCGTTCGGCGGCTTCTGCTAGCTCTGCGAGCGTGAACTCTTCGCCCGGAGCAGGGCCGTCCCCCCATGGTGTAATTCTCTCAGGCTGGGCGGACGTCGGCCCAAAGGCGAGCGCACCCACGCGATGTTCGCCCGAGGCCAGAATGAGATCGATTTCGCTCGGCAAGCGATCGCCCATCGCCTTGTACATTAGGTATTGGCCCCAGCCGTCAGGAGCAGCATCCCGAATGCCACCGAACACGGCAAAGCCTTCTTCCGTCCTGAATGTTCGAGAAGTTCCAGCTTCGTGCAACGGCAGAGCTACAGGATCGACCGCAATACGGTCAGGGCGTTCCAGATAACGCCGCCCGTAAGCGAAGGTAGCAAACTGGTTGCGCGGTTCGTCGGTCATCGTGAGAAGGCCTGCCGGAACAGGCCCCTCCTCAAGATGCACGAAGACATAGGTGCGGATGGTCGTCACGGCTTGCTAGAAATCCAGATCATCGTCGCTGACAGCGTGGGTCTTCTGGGGCAGGCGGGACAAATCCTCGCTGATGCCAGCCCGGTCACTGTCTGGGGTTACCAGCTCGGCAAGGCGCTGTGTCATCCCCAGGACATGCAGGGCGCTCGCCAGAACCGCGAGGCCCACGGTAGGATCTCCCGCTTCGAGGCGTTGCAGCGTTTGAACCGAGACGATCATGCGCTCGGCCATTAAACGCTGAGGAAGTTTTCTCCGGCGGCGAGCAAGGGCGATATCCTTACCTAGCCGTGTAATCGCACGTTGGCTCTGGGGCGGTAGTCCGCTAGCAGCTCGAGACGAACGGGGCATGGTCCGATATATGACATATCATGCGAAATTCCGCAAATAGAAATGATATGTCATGTTTTTGTGCTCTTTCGCTTGAAGCAGATTTACCGAAGGAAGATGCTTCACCGCCTCCTGCACGAGGCTTACAATGACCATGACTGAGTGGAGAGGCGCTGGTGAGCGGTCGCTAGGCCGCGGCTTGACCATCGTACTTCAAAAGTCGCTGTGCAGTTGCGCGAATTGTCTCAGCGACTATATCGCAAACGTCACGCATGTCGGCACAAGCCGACAGCTTCGGAAGAATTCCGAGGTCCCGTCCTCCAGTTGGAGGTTAACCGGCGGACCCTGCAGAGGGTTCGCCGAATTTCGTTCGAACGCTCTCGCAGGTCCAACCCGATGGAGCATCGAATGCATTATTCAGACGAGGAAATCGAACGCGCGAAGACATTATTCGCTCGTGAAAATGATCAACCCGGCCATAGCAGAATGGCGGTTGCCGCGATGGCGGGAATGAGCAAGCCCGGCAAAATCAGCCATATCACTCATCGACGGACTTGGCGGGACTACCTTTCGAAGGCACGACGCGATTTGCAAAAGGAAAGATCGGACTGGAATTTTCGATTAGGTAACGTGTCGCATGATCTAAACTGACCAGGTCGTGGGGCAGCAATAAGGATCAATGGCGCTAGTGAGAAGTCACTACGAATAATCGGTAGACCTCGCGGGTGAGCGGCGATGTCGATGTGACGCTCAAATCGACGGGCTCGCAGTGCAGACGTGAATCCCCTCCGACCTGTTCTTACAACACAGAAGGGCTGGAGGGGAGGAGGGCCTTTGTGAGCGAGCCGAAAGGATCGCGATGTGCCATGTCCCACCGATATTCCACCAAGATAAGCTCTTTGGAAGAAGCCGCCCGCCGCATCTGTGAAAACCGGGGCGGCAAATGGTCCGGCACAAAAGGCATGGCCTGCTGCCCTGCGCATGACGACCGTACGCCGTCACTCGGTGTGTCGCTCGGCCAAAAAGCGATCCTTTTCCATTGTTTTGCGGGATGTGATCAGCAGAGCGTGCTGGCTGCTCTGGTGAGTGAAGGTGTACCGGCGTCAGCCTGGTTCTCGGGAGGTGCAATCGAGCCCACGATGGACACTGGTCCTGCAGCGAAGCCTTCGGCCGCTGCCTTGCGCATCTGGCGCGACGCACAGCCGTTACGCGCGAGTCCAGCAAAGTCCTACCTCGAGAGCCGCGGCATCCTCGCAGCATCTCCGGCGCTCCGCTTCCATCCACGAACGCCTCTTGGTCCGAAGGGACGCACCCGTTTTTTGCCGGCCATGATTGCGGCGGTCAGCCTCGACGTGGGGCCGATCGCCATCCATCGCACGTTCCTTTCGGGCAATGCCAAGGCCGATTTCGACAAACCGAAGCGCGCGCTCGGCGCGCTCGGCGAAGCAGCTGTCCGCCTCTTCGCTCCGGCCTCCGGCAAGCTTGGCCTTGCCGAGGGGGTCGAGAGCGCGATGTCGGCCTATGCTCTCACCGGCATTCCCGTCTGGGCGACCTTGGGCAATGAGCGCTTCGGCCTCGTCAGCGTACCCGAGAGCGTGACCGAGCTTCACCTTTTCGTCGATCACGATGCTGGCGGCGAGCTGGCTGCGTCGCGTGCCCTGGCCGCTTATGCCCGCGATGCGCGGACGATCCACGTTCGCAAGCCGTCGTCACGCGACACAGACTGGAACGATGAACTGACAGCATGGCTGCGCCGCAAGGCGGCGCGGTAGAGGAGAGTGGGCTTCTCGAATTCCTGATCCGGCAGAGGGCGTGTCCCGATGCCCTCATCAGGAGGACGAATTGCCATGTTTCAATCAGATCTGTTTCCCGCCGGCGAGCAGATGCCGGCAGTGCCCCTGGCCCACGCCATTGGGGCCAGGATTGCCGCGCTTCTTGCGTCGGGGCGTCATCTCACCCGTACCGACATTTCCAGCCTGTTTGCCGAAGAGACCGGTGCACAAGATTGGGGAAGCGCCTGGACGATCGACGATTACAACAACGCGGTCGAGATCGGCGCACTGCTCTGGCTTCGCGAGTCCTCACACATCGATCTGGCGACAAGCGCGCACGCAGCAGAAGCGCCTTTCGACTGGCTCGAAGCAGCCTTGCCGCCGCGGCACGTTCGCAGCGAAGCACAGGTCGAACTCCAGCAGTTCTCGACCCCGCCGGTGCTGGCCTGGCTGATGGCGAAGGCCGCAGCAGTCTCTGCGCATGACACGCTGCTCGAGCCATCCGCCGGCAATGGCGCCCTTGCGCTGTGGGGCAGCGTTCAG
Organism: Novosphingopyxis iocasae; assembly: GCF_014334095.1. NCBI lineage: Bacteria > Pseudomonadati > Pseudomonadota > Alphaproteobacteria > Sphingomonadales > Sphingorhabdaceae > Novosphingopyxis > Novosphingopyxis iocasae. The sequence goes on along the minus strand of NZ_CP060495.1, from coordinate 2,794,107 downwards.
AACGCTTCGCTGATCCTCAACGAGATCGATCCTGCAAGACGAGACAGCCTGGTCCACATCTTTCCCGCGGCCACGATCACTGCGCACGACGGGGAACTGATCGCCGATCTGCTTCGCGGCGCTGTTCCGTCGGCCGTGCTGATGAACCCGCCATTCGCCCGCAGCCAGGAACGCGGAAAGGACGGTGAGACGGCGCAGCGCCACCTTCGCAGTGCAATCCGGTCTGCTGCTGCTGGGGCGAGGATTGTCGCCATCTTGCCCAATGGCTTCGATGCTTGCACCTTCGCCGAGGCACAGGACGAAGCGTCGCTGCTCCTCAATGTCCGGCTGCAGCAGGCTTTTCGCCGGACAGGGACGGGGATCGCCGTGCGACTGGTCGTGTTCGACAAAACGCCGATTGTGTCCTCGTCAGCGATCATCGGAGATACTGCCGACCTAATTGAGCTCCACGAAATTGTCACGGAGCTACCGCGACGAGCGCGGACCTCCGCCAGCCTCCATCGCCTGCCAGTCGGCAAGCCAGTGCGCCTCCTTGGCAAGACTTCGACCCAAAGCGCGCCGGTTCGGCCGGTGGCGCCGTTCGCGGCGACTCCTGCAGCCACAGCAACTGCGATCGACCTCACCTATTCGGTCCTCGCCGAACCCTCACCGGTGCCTGAACAGGCAGGCATTTACCTGCCTTACCGGCCTAGCCGCATCGCCGTCGAAGATGCGCCAGTTCATCCTACCCCGCTCGTGGAATCGGTCGCCATGGGTTCGGTCGCGGCACCGCAGCCCGATGTTTGCCCGCGCCTTCCCGCAGGTTGGCAGGCGGATGGCCTGCTGTCCGAAGCGCAATGCGAGACACTGGTCTACGCTGCCCAGGCATTTGCGCGCGATCTTCCGGGTCAGTTCAAGGTTAGCCAGGAAGGCACCTCGCTGGAACTGGCCGAAGACGGACACTCCTACCGCCAAGGCTTCTTCCTCGGCGACGGAACCGGAGCGGGCAAAGGACGGCAGATCGCCGCGGTCATCATGGATCGCTGGCTCGCCGGCGAGCGTCGCCATATCTGGATCACGAAGAACGAGGCGCTGCTCGAAGATGCGCGCCGCGATTGGGAAGCGCTTGGCGGGCTACCGCTCGATCTCCAGCCGCTCTCGCGCTGGAAACTCGGCCATCCCGTGACGATGTCCGAAGGCATCCTCTTCGTCACCTACCCGACGCTGCGCTCGGGGCGCGCCGAGGATACGCGCCTCGACCAGATCCTTGCCTGGGCGGGTGAGGACTACGATGGCGTGATCGCCTTCGACGAAGCCCACGCCATGGCCAATGCACTCGGGAGCGCTTCAATCCGCGGCAAGGTCAAGGGCTCCGAACAAGGGATGGCGGGCCTCAGGCTGCAGAACCATCTCCCGCGCGCCCGGGTGATCTACGCGTCTGCCACTGGAGCTTCGGATATCGCCAACCTCGGTTACACCTCACGGCTTGGCCTCTGGGGACCCGAGACCGCCTTTCCGACCCACGAGGCGTTCACGACCGAGATCCGCGCCGGCGGCGTCGCGGCGATGGAGCTCGTCGCCCGTGATCTCAAGGCCCAGGGTCTCTATCTTGCCCGTGCGCTGTCCTTCGCTGGGGTCGAGTACGACATCCTCGAACATAGCCTGACCGAAGCACAGGTACGGATCTACGATGCCTATGCCGATGCCTGGGCGATCATTCACCGCAACCTCGAAGCCGCGCTCGAAGCAACCCGAGTGGTCGACGAGGACAGCGGCGATACGCTCAATCGCAACGCCAAGGCTGCGGCGCTATCGATCTTCGAAGGCACCAAGCAGCGCTTCTTTGCCCAGCTCCTGCTTTCGATGAAACTGCCGAGCCTGATTCCGGCGATGGAAGCAGCGCTTGGCGAAGACCATTCGGTTGTCGTGCAGCTGGTCTCGACCGCTGAGGCCATGCTCGACCGGCGCCTCGCCGACCTTTCCGAAGAGGAACGCGAAGCTCTCGATATCGATCTGTCCCCGCGTGAATACGTCATCGACTACCTTACGAAGAGCTTCCCGGTACGATTGATGCAGGTCTTCGCCGACGAGGACGGCAATCTTCGCTCCGAGGCGATGAGCGACGAGGAAGGCAATCCCGTTTTCTGCCCGCGCGCCATTGCTGCGCGCGATGCGCTGATCGAACAGCTTTGCGCACTGCCGCCCATCGCCACTGCGCTCGATGCGATTATCGAACATTTCGGAACCGACGCCGTGGCCGAAGTCACGGGCCGGACCCGCAGGCTTGTCCTGGGCCGCGATGGTGAGCAGCGCCTCGAACGGCGTAGCCCCAGCGCCAATGTCGCCGAAGCCCAAAGCTTCATGGAAGGGACCAAGCGCATCCTGGTCTTCTCCGATGCAGGCGGCACGGGGCGTTCCTACCATGCCGACTTGGGCGCCAGGAACCAGCAGCGCCGGATTCACTTCCTGCTTGAACCGGGATGGCGCGCCGACAACGCCATCCAGGGTCTTGGGCGCACGAACCGCACCAATCAGGCCTCGGCCCCTCTGTTCCGCCCGGTCACCACAGATGTGAAGGGCGAGCGCCGGTTCATCTCGACTATTGCGCGAAGGCTCGATGCATTGGGCGCGCTGACGCGCGGCCAGCGCCAGACCGGCGGACAGAACCTGTTCGACCCGCAAGACAATCTTGAAAGCGACTATGCGCGCGACGCGCTCAGTCGCTGGTTCCAGCTGCTCTATGACGGCAAGCTCGAAGCCACCACCTTTGCCAACTTCGTCGAGCGCACCGGCCTCCGGCTCGAAAACCCCGATGGTGGACTGACCGATAATCTCCCGACGATCCAGCGCTGGCTCAACCGCATTCTTGCGCTGCCGATCGCGCTCCAGAACGCAATCTTCGATGAATATCTCGGCCTCGTCGAAGCGCGGATCGAGGCTGCGCGTGAAGCCGGAACGCTCGACCAGGGACTGGAGACCGTCAGGGTCGATCACTTTACGGTCCTGACAGATGAACTTCTTCGCACCGACCCCGTGACCGGAGCCGAGACCCGTCTCGTCTCGCTCGAAGTGACCAAGCACCTTAGGCCTATGCGATTGCAACGCCTGGTGCGGACGCACGAGATCGGTAGCCCGCACGCGATCCCGATGCGCAATGCGCGGTCGGGCAAGGTTGCGCTGTCGGTTCCAGCCCGGCGTCTCATCGCCGACGACGGGGCCGTGATTGAACGTCGGCGCCTCTTGCGACCGCTCAAGTCCGCGAACTGGACACTTCAGGCACTCTCTGAGAGCCAATGGGAAGAAATTGGCGTCACTGCGTTCACGAGCGCCTGGCGTGCCGAGGAAGTGGAAGCGGCCAAGTCACCGGTGACCGAGCGCGTCCATCTTGCCACCGGACTGCTGCTCCCGGTCTGGAAGCGCCTCCCCGGCGATCATGTTCGGGTCACCCGGCTCGTTGCCGAAGACGGCCAGTCGATCATCGGCCGCGAAGTGCTCGATCTCGATCTCGCTGCGATCGCCGAGACCTTTGGCCTCTCCGGAGTTGCCGGACCATCGGCTGAGCAGATCGGCGACCTTGTCCTTGCCAGCGGCAAACCGCTGGGCCTCGCAAGCCACAATCCACTCACCGTTAAGCGCTCGCTGGTAGGCGGCGAACAGCGCCTTGAACTGACCGGGTTCTCGCCCGATCGCCTCGACTGGTACAAGAACAAGGGCTGCTTCACCGAGATCATCCGCTACCGCACGCGGCTGTTCGTCCCGGTGTCGAGGGCAGGCCAGATACTCCCAGGCATCGCAATCGGGCATTGAGCTTTGCAATTGCCAAGTCGTGGACTATATAAAGACCAAATTCAGTCCCAAGGTGTTCTATGAAGCTGGACCAGCGCATCAAACCGATCAGCTATCTGAAGGCCCACAGCGCCGAAATTATCCGGGAGATTGGAGATGGCGGCGGGCCACTGGTCATCACGCAGAATGGCGAAGCCAAGGCAGTTCTGCAGGATGTCGCCAGCTACGAGCGCGCACAGGAAACGCTCGCTCTGCTAAAACTTCTGGCGCTCGGACAGGCCGATGTTGCCGCTGGTCGGACCCGCCCGGTGGCAGGCCTTGCGGAGCGCGTACGGGGTAAGTCAAACTGAATGATGACGGCCGCGTTAGCGATCAAGATCACCTCCGGTGCGGAGCGTGATCTTGCGGGTATCTGGCAGCGTCGCGTGGCGCAGCGCGGGCCGGATGGCGACGATGGTGCGGACGCACTGCTGGATGACCTCGTCGCGTCTATCGAGTCCCTTTCCGACAATCCTCAGAAAGGACCGGTTCCACCGGAACTTGAGGCTCTCGGGATCACCGAATTCCGGCAATTGTCGCGCTCTCCCTTCCGCATCATCTACGGATATCAGCCCGAGCCAGCACCCGGTCAGGTGACTGTGTTCGTAATTGCTGATGCGCGTCGGGATTTTCGGACGCTTCTCGAAGAGCGCTTGCTCGGCAGCGGATAGATAGAGTCTCCGCTCAACAGGTCAGGGTCCGAATGAAACTGAGCGCTGCCTCCGATTGCGCTTAAGTTTCCCCTTCTCTCCTCCCCTTCGTGTGTCTGAATGAACCGATAAGCTCCCGTGTCGCGTACGCCGGAGCCCGATCACGTCCTTCCTCAAGTCCGGGCGACTGATCTGCCTGTGCCCGCTGATGACGGGCCTGCGAATGGGTTCGCGCATTGAGAACAACTGCCCTCATGATCGGAACTTAGCCGATCCCTGATCGCCCCATCTCGGTCGTATAGATGTTCGCCACAGCCATTGAAGAGAGTGGAGGGAGCCCTTTGGGCTTGTGGGCCTCGTGATCCTCACCTGCGCCTTCATTCCATCAGGAGAAAACCCATGATCCAGTCGATCCCCTTGAAGAAGCTCGTTCCGAGCCCCCGCAACGTTCGCAAGTCGAGCGACGTGCTCGCCGACCTCCAGCTGCGGGCAGACATTGCTGCGCGCGGTCTGCTGCAGAACCTCGTCGTTCGCAAAGGAAAGCGCGGCAAGTTCGAGGTCGAGGCCGGCGGTCGTCGGCTCGCCGCGCTGCAGGCACTGGCCGAAGAGGGCACCTTGTCCCAAAACCACGAGGTCACCTGCCTCGTGATCGAAGGCGAGGAAAGCGAGGTGCGTGAAGCCAGCCTTGCCGAAAACGTCCAACGTCTCGCGATGAATCCGGCCGACGAGGCCCAGGCCTTCGCCTCCATCATCGAGGCGGGGGCTACCACAGAAGACGTGGCGCGCCGCTTCGGCCTCACTGTCCGTTTTGTCGAAGGACGGCTGCGTTTGGCAAGTCTCGCACCCTGCGTCTTCGAAGCGCTCGCCGAAGGCACCATCACGCTCGACATGGCCAAGGCCTACGGCGCAATCTCTGACATCGAGCGACAGGCGCATGTCTATGCCGAGTTGCAGGACGCCTGGTACCAGATCACGCCTGACACGATCCGCCGCATGGTGCTTGATGCCACGGTGCGCGGTTCCGATCCGCGAGCCGTTCTGGTCGGACGCGATGCGTACCTCGCCGCAGGTGGCCGGATCGAGCGCGAATTGTTCGACGATGATGCCAGCGAGAGCTGGACCGATGTCGCGCTGCTCGAGGACCTCGCGCACAAGGCCATGGAAGGGGCGGCAGAAAAGGCCGCGCTCGAATATGGCCTTGCCTGGGTCCGGCCGACGCTTGGCACCTATGTCAGCCATGACCTTGTCGAAGGTCTGAGCCGTCTGCCTTGCGAACCTGCACCGATGACCGAGCAGGAAGCGCAGGAGCTCGGCGAGCTCGAGGCCGACTACGACCGCGTCGCCGCCGTGCTCGAAGACGAGGACAGCGACGAGGACGAGGTCGCCAAGGCCGAACAGGAACTCGTGGTGATCGACCGCGCCATGCGCGCGCTCAATGATCGTCCCCCCGTACTCGCCGACGAACTGAAATCCGAGGCTGGTGCCTTCCTAGTCCTCTCGCGCAACGGCGAGCCGACATTCGTTCCACAGTACTACACCGAGACCGAAGTGATCGCTGACGAAGGCGTGGTCGAGGCCATTGAAGAGAGCGGTGCGGCGAAGCCCAAGGGGAGCTCGTTGTCGCAGCGCCTACTCGATGAGCTCGCGATGCAACGCCGCGATATCCTGGCGATCCATCTCGCCAACGATCCGGCACTGGCGCTCGACTTTATGGTCTTCACGCTTGCCGATGCCGATGGGCACGATTGGCGCGCCAAGAAGGCATCGACACTGCTGGGTCCGGTGGCATCAGGCCCGGTTACCGGGTTCGAAGCCAAGGACGCACCGGCAAGCGCTGCTCTGGCCGAGTTTGTCGGGTCGCTCGATGAAAGCTGGCGTTCTGGGACAAGCGATGTCGAGCGGTTTGCAAGGTTTCGGGCACTTTCCGACGAGACGCGTTCGGCCTGGCTCGGCCATCTCGTCTCGCGCACCCTTGTCGCGAGCCTTGCCTGTGAAGGCGAGCGCTCGGTGCCTATGCATGAGGCTCTGGGCTCGCTCCTCGAAATCGAGACCGCGCATTGGTGGCGTCCCACGGCGACCAACTACTTCGACCGCGTAGCCAAGGCCCGCACGCTCGAAGCGCTCGACGCCGCCGGCGGTCCCGAACTGGTCAGTCGCTATGCTGCTTCGAAGAAGGCCGAACTCGCGAGCGCTGCCGAACGCATTTTCTCGGGCAACTTCATCGGCGAGGCGGATATCAAGGAACGGGCGCAGGCCTGGGTGCCTTCGATAATGCGTTTTGCTGGTCCCGAAGAAAGCGAACCGGTTGACGCCGAAGCCGAAGAGCCGGTCAGTGACATTACGGCTGACGAGATTGCCGAGCAGGCTGCCTGACCCCTCCTGACAGGTCCAGGTCACTCGGCAGGCGGTCCGCCCCTCTTGGGGCGGGCCGCCTTTTCAATGCCAATACCTGGGCCGTATTTGCGCCATGTTCCGCCAATGTGGTGTCAGAAAGAGCAATTCGGAAAGTCGACGGTCCAAATGCCAAAAAATCGTGACAGTAGGCACCGCCATTGCCGACGTTCAACGCCGAAAGCTGTCGTTGTCGCAGGGGATATAAGCAGAGGGAAGTAGACCGAAGAGGGATCGGGATACTAATCCGCCGTCGTTAGCAGTTGCGGACATTGACCGCTCCATCGTGGGCAAGCAATCTCCACCTTCACCTGGTAGAACCGCGCCACATTAATGGCCTCATCACGCCCTAGGAAAAACCTATGCGCATGATCCCTCGGGCATTCACTGTCGCTGGCGCAGCGAACTTTGATCCTTCGTCGAACAGCCGCCGTTTCTCATTTCGGGGAACAGCTGCGCCGCTGCAAATCGCAATAGCGCGCGCCACTGTTGTCGCCGCAGCAATCGCACTTACGAAGGGGGCTGCGATCCCAATGCCTTCAAACTTGGCGGCTCCACATCCGTCTAACCCGAGCAGTTGCTCATAATCCTGTGGCGCAGGAGCCGATCGTGGAACGTCTCCTGGAAAGTGTGCAGCAACCGAATACTCAGAATCGAACACCGTCACACGGAAAACATCGAAGTCGGTATGGGCGCGACCGAGACCAGCGTCGATTACCAATTCGAAGCCGCAGCCGTCGATGAGTTTTCGAGCGGTAATCGAATCGAAGCCGCAAAGCGCCACCGTAGGCTCATTTTCCTGCACCCGTTGATGTGGGGCTAATAGGCGATCAACGCGGCGCACATCGAACCCCTTCCGCTTTGCCCATTGCTCCGCGAGTGCGGTTTTGTAGGCGCCGTATTCTCCCGACTGTACGAGCACGGAAGTTCCCCAATTTTCAGCGCTTATCTGGTCAGCATCCTGCAAAACCAGCTTTACGGCTCGCGGATTGGGATAGGGAAGCGCCGAAAGCGACCACATGAATGCTTGACCAAGATTGCCGAGGCCGAGCAGCCATAGCGCGCTGGGAAGAAAAACCTTGGCGAAGGGCGGCGGCTTGCTCACCGCTCTCTGCGGCCAAAGATCAAACTCTACAGACCCAGGCGAATGTGCATTTCGCAGCCGTGCGAAAGCATACGCCACGGTCGCCGCGCCAGCTACAATGCCGGCGAGAGGATTGTCCGCGTCTCCTGAGATTTTGGGTCCCGACGCTGCTCCGCCTTTCCAGCCATCCCACCAAGCATGAACGTCTGATGCTCCGCCGATTACATTTCCGATAATGATACGGATTGCTGCGACGCCAACGTTTTTGGTAGCGCCCAGCCGATCGACTGCCTCACGCAGCGATGTGCAACCGACTGGCATCGCGGAAACTAGCGGTACGTCGTCGTCGATCCGGACACTGACGCCGCCGACAAAGGTCTTCTTCCCGACCGCTACGGCGGTGAGGATCGCATTATGCCCAGCGATACTGTGAGCATTTTCACCGACTATGACTTCCAGAGTCATAGCGCGAAGACGCGCTTCGGCATCCGCGCCACTAATGCCTTCAGCATCAATCAGCATTTTTGCAATTCGGGATAGCTCGGGGGTCAGGTCCACAGATATTTTCCGACGTGAAAGGGAGGAAAAAGGCGGTCGCTTTCGTCTCGCCATCGACGGTTGCCCAGGTAGCGATGTACTCCGATGTGGCCTGGAAGATTCGAACCTTCAGCGAAATTCGGCAGGATCAGTGCCAAATGGTCGACCTCCGCGATGATTGGGTTCGCCTTGTCGGAGGGACTTTGCCGAAAGCTACCCGGATGGACATGAACGTCGGCAACGACGCTCATCCCTTCGTTTCGGCATATTTCCCAAAGCTCGCCAAGCCGCCGACCATCGATCAGGACAATACCGCTGTTGAGGGCACCGGGATCGATATCGTCGTAGAAAATGAATTGCCGAATGGTTGAGGGCGAGCCTGCGATGCCAAGAAGAAATGCACCGCTCTCGCGTCGACCGCCGTTTGTGCGACGGCAAAGCTCCGCAGCTCCAGCATCCCATACTTTGCGATCACAGATCAACTCAGGCCGCTGTCCGAGTAGCGACCTTGCGACCGTTGCTAACCAATATGCCATAGAGATCCTCGAAGATGAAAGCCAAGTCACGGTCCTTGCTCCACGCTAGGTGGGGTTTGGCGACAGCATTGTTGTTATGCGGCCCGGTATGACGATCCCACGGCCGATAAACGGTACCCGATCCCCAGTCCTTGAAAGTCTCGGCGACCCGCTTCCCACCCGACGGTCGCTCGCCAGCGATAGGCTTGCGATCCTCTTCGAGATTCCAGAGTTTCACCTCTGGAGCGAGGCCTGGGTAGTTGGTGAGATCGGCACGAAACCCATATTCAGTCGCGGTACCGTCGGGTTCGATTGCTGAAACCTTGAAGTCGAGGCGTGGATAAGCGAAACCTATCACCCGCCAGCGTCCGTCGTCGCAGCCCGTCCGAAACTCCTCGGAAGCAAGGTCAGCTTCAATAAGTGCGATGGCGGGATCCTCCACTCTCAGAGCCTCCCATTGGCAATGTCGCCACGCACGAGGTCGAGGGTGAGTGTCGATCCGCCGGGGGCGAGGGAAGCCAAGGGTTTCGAACCCTGCAGCTCTTCGGTCGTGCCCGTGACGACGAGTTCGATCTCGGTCGCGATGGCGTCGTCGATTGAGAATGCCGTGATTGCCCATGCGAGCACCTCGGAGACCTTAGCGCCGCGCGGGAAGCTTTCTACCTTGCTCGCCGCTTGATAGTTGACTGTCACCGAAATCGCGGAACCGCCGTTGCCGTTGCCGTTGCCGTTGCCGTTGCCGTTGCCGTTGCCGTTGCCGTTGCCGTTGCCGTTGCCTTCCACCTGTTTAATCCCTTCATCTAAATTCGTCGTCCAAGTCCTAATGATTGCGCGGAAAGCCTTGACCCGTGCGAATCGTGGACTAGAATCGAGAAAACGTCCCGATACGGACAATATGATATTGGACTATTGGCAACGTCAAGTGCAAATATGGACTGAGGAGCAAGTATGTCGGCTGACACGCTGCCCGGTGCTCACCCGAGCTCACGGGCTTCATCGATTCCAGCTGAATTAGAAGCATTTTTCGAAATGGCGCAGCGATGGGATCTATCGACCGAACAACAGATCATCCTGCTTGGATCTCCAGGGCGATCGACATTCTTTAAGTGGAAAAAGGAGGGCGGGAGTTTGCCCAGGGACACCGGAGAACGTCTCTCGCACTTGCTCGCAATATGGAAAGCGCTCCGAATACTGTTTACGGATGATCGACGCGGCGAAGAGTGGATGCTTCGACCGAACGACTTTTTCGACGGCGAATCGGCTCTTGAAGTAATGCTGCGCGGGGGCATGGCGGACATCCTCGCGGTGCGACAATATCTTGACGCGCAGCGGGGTGGCTAAGTGAGGGAATATTTGTTCAAAGGATTTGGATATCGGCTAATCCCATCGCGCTTTCCTTCGGTGGAAGTGTATCGAGGTCTCGTCGCGAATGACCGCTTTGATGCCCTGTATGAGGCCGAGGCCCGGACGAATCCTCGTCTACTCTCAAAGGAGCAGCTGTTGGTCAGCTTTGGCGGCGAAGGATCGCCGCGGCTGCAGAACTGGAACCATGCGCCCTTCCGCTACATCAATCCCGAGGGCTCGCGGTTCTTTCCGAGCACATTGCCTGCGCTAGAGTTGGCCAGCGATCCGCAAACCGCGCTGGCGCGTGCCGTACGGCGGCGTGAGATTTTTCTAGGGCGGACGGGCGAGCCGCCAATCGGCATCGACATGCGCATGCTGAAAACCCCGGTCGAAGGTGCATTTGCAGACCTTACAAGTCTTCCCATCGGCATGAGCGACGCCGATTGCCGTGCTGCGGGAGAAGAGGTGCCTACAGAATTGGCTGGCGCCGCCTTCTACACCCCCGAACGACCTAAGGCACTTTGCCTTGCCGTGACTGACAACAGCTGCCTCGGGGCTACTATACAGACAGCGCATTATCGTTTCGAGTGGGACGGGAAGCGGATTGCGAAACTCTACGCCTTTACAGAGGCAGGCGAGGAGTGGGATCCCACCATTCTGTGCGGCGGTGAACAAGTCATCGCCGCGTAGATGCGGACATACCGGAATGATCCATTTGCGGGGAGATAGAGCCTGCTGACCCGGTGACCTCATTCAGGTCACCGTCGGCAATGCTTCAACGACCGGCGTGTGGGCGTTTAGCGTCGTCAAATAATGGAGAGAGGAGGGAGCTTTGATCTTCCTGAGCCGGGGCATCTCCGTCCCGGCAATCAGGAGACCTCCCATGACCAAATCCCGCCGCACTGCATCGACTTCGCCAGCCCAACGCATCACCGCAGCCATCATCGAGAAGCTCGAGCAAGGCACAAAACCCTGGGTCAAGCCATGGCGCGGCGTGCCAGTCTCGCGGCCCTTGCGCTCCTGCGGGACACCCTACCGCGGCATGAACACTTTCTGGTTGTGGATGGTGGCCGATGGCTGCGGCTATACCTCGCCTTACTGGATGACCTATCGCCAGTGTCAGGCGCTCGGCGGACAAGTCCGCAAAGGTGAAAAATCGACCATCGCGATCTTCTACAAGAGCTACACCAAAGAGGTCGAGAACGCCGAAGGCGAAGCAGACACCGAGAACCGGCGCGTGCTCAAGGCCTATGCCGTGTTCAACGCTGACCAGTGCGATGGCCTCCCTGCATTTTACCATCCCAAGCCGCTGGTTGCCGCACTTGAGCCCGAAGGACGCGAAGACCGGCTCGATGCCTTCTTTGCCCATATTGGCGCAGACCTGCGCCACCATGGCGCGCAGGCTTATTACGAGCCGCTGCGCGACCGGGTCACCATGCCGCCAGCCGAACTCTTCGAAGCCTATGACCACTATTACGCGACGCTTGCACACGAGCTGTCGCACTGGACGGGGCATTCATCGCGGCTCGACCGCGATCTCAAGAACCGCTTCGGTAGCGACGCCTATGCTGCCGAAGAACTGATCGCCGAACTGTCCTCAGCCATTCTCGGGGCAGAACTGGGCCTTCCGGTCACCCACCTCGACCATCACGCCAGCTACATCGCCTCCTGGCTCAAGATCCTCAAATCGGACGAGCGCGCGATCCTGACTGCTGCGGCTAAGGCTGAGGAAGCGGCCAGCTTGTTGCTTGACCTTGGGGGTCACCAATCCTCCGAAAGCGAGGCCGATCTCGATCTCGCCGATGCGGCTTGAACAGGAGACGGTAGATGGGACGTTCCGTCAGCTATCCGACCGGCTCCGTGGTGGCCTTTCGCCTGCTTGATGACGGCGAAGACGAAGATATCGACTGGGTCTACGAGTGCCTCGTCGACGAGGTCATAGATGCCGCGAAAGCCGCCTTTCCTTCTTTTCAACGCTTCGATGGATGGCGCGGCCGCGAGGACCGCATTCTCCTGCGCAACGCCTTCGCCGATTGCGGCATATCGACCTGGTGCGGCCTTGCCGCGATCTGGCTCGCCGAGCGCGATGACGCTCGCTACTGGGAGGCTGATTTCTACAACCCGCGAACGGCGAGAGCACGGCACTGGCTTGGCCAGGTCTCGGGTAGGTTCATCGACCTGTTTGGTGAGTTGCGCCTGGTAGGTCGGTTCTCGAATGGCGAAGCGATCTTCGAGCGCTCCCGATCCGCTTGCGACACCGGGTCCTGATCCTGCCTGGTCCCTGTCCGCCGGGAGAGGCCCTTGGGCCGGTCGGGGCGCGCCGCAACCTGCGGCCCGTCGGCCCGTGTTGCCCGCGCCAGCCTAGGGCCGCAGGTTTCCCGCTACGCGGTGCGCCTCACCCCTTGTCCCGGCCCCTGATCGGGCTCCGGCGGACAGGACCGAGGCAATGGTGCCTCCTCTCCTTGTCCCCGCGATCAGGAGACACTCCATGTACGACAGCTTCATCGACCAATTGAACGGCCTCGACCTTTCAGGCCTCAGCATCAGGCCGGCACCATTCAGCCAAACCGACTTTCCCTGCGAGGACGCGATCGACCAGACGCTTGGCGCCGTATGGTCCGACCTTTTCGCGATGTTTTCCGACACGGCCCTGGAAGCCGATGCCGAAGATATTGCCTGGGGTATGGTCAACCTCTTCCACCGCGCCGCCAGCCGCAAATCGGCTCAGCTTGACCGGGCCAGCGACGAGATCCGGGTCCTGCTCGCATCGGCCGATGGATCCGAAGTGCATTCGAGCAATCTGGAAGAGCAGGTAGAGCGCGCGCAGGCCGCCGAAGCCAGCATGCTGGCCTTCGAGCAGATGCGCGAGGCTGCCGCAGCACTTTACCGCGACGAGACCGGTTCCTCGTGGAAGCCCGTCTCCGGCTCGCGCACGAGCCATTCACGCCACCTCACATCGGCCGTGATCGATGCCCGCGATTTCCTCCGCGCACGCGCCGAGAACCGGCGTCACGCTTTGATTCCGGAAGGAACTCCAATCGTCTTTGCCGGTGGTCGCCAGACCTTTGGGAGCACCGAGGATGCGAAGCGTTATGCCGACACTATCTGGGCTACGCTCGACAAGGTTCGCGATGCGGTTCCCGATCTCTTCCTGGTCCATGGCGGCGACGGCAAGGGTGCCGATCGCCTGGCAGCGAGCTGGGCTGAACGCCGCGAAGTCCAGCAGCTGACCTTTTCGCTCGATCGTCGTCTTGGTGCCCGCGCCGGGTTCAAGCGCAACGAGCAGATGCTCTCGCTCAATCCGCGCTACGTTGTCGCCTTTCCGGGCAATGGCGTGACTGAACGGCTAGTGATCGACGCCAAGACGCGCCGGATCACTGTGGTCGATCGCAGGACCGTGACGTCCGGATCCAAGACTAAGGGATAATAGTCTGTTGGTCGCTGCAACATGTCTACCATCGGTTGGCTGCGGCGACCATCTCAGACAATTGTCATCGATTGCCTTTTCGGTTGGAGAGGGGATTTCTTGGGAAGGCATCTCGGGTTATCAGCCCCGCATGCACCACGCCGACTCCAATCCGCTCGCCCATGATCACAACTTCCTGAGCGCCTCGCACGACGCCCATGACCGGAGCACGCGTTATGTCGTTGCCTTGACCGCCGCGATGATGGTGGTCGAGATCGTCGCTGGCCTGTGGACCGGATCGATGGCGCTTCTAGCCGATGGTATCCACATGGCGACCCATGCAGGTGCCTTGGGCGTCGCGGCCTTCGCCTACTGGTTTGCCAGGCGCCATGCGAACAACCCGCGTTTCACATTCGGTACCGGCAAGGTGGGCGACCTCGCCGGCTTCGCGAGCGCGCTTGTCCTCGCCATCTTCGCAATCGGGATCGCGGTTGAATCGGCTCAAAGGTTCGTCAGCCCGCTCACGATTGCCTATACCGAGGCGATCTGGATCGCCGTGCTCGGCCTTGTGGTGAACCTCGCGAGTGCCTGGCTGCTTGGTGCCGATCATCACCATGGGCATGATCACGACCATCATCATCACCACCACCATGCGCATGCCGATAACAATCTGCGCTCCGCCTATTTCCACGTGCTTGCCGATGCCCTGACCTCGGTCCTGGCTATCGTGGCCCTTCTCGCCGGCATGTACCTCGGCTGGGCATGGATGGACGCGGCAATGGGGCTGGTGGGTGCATTCGTGATCGGGCGCTGGTCATGGTCACTGCTGCGCGATACCGCTGCCGTGCTTGTGGACGCCGAAGCGGCCTCTCAACGGTACACAGAGGTGCGCGAGGCGCTCGAGGACCGGGACGCCGCGATCGGCGATCTGCACATCTGGCGGATCGGCCCTGGCAAGTATGCGGTCATCGCCTCGCTCATCGCCGGTGATCCGCTCGCGCCCGACCATTATGCGAGCCGACTTTCAGAGCATGCGGAATATGTGCACGTCACGATCGAAGTGCATCGCTGTGAGCATCCCCATCCCGAGCTTCGCGCAGCCTGATCGTCCCGTTCTTGCAAGGCCGAAACAGTATTCGAGGACTGTTATACTGTAACAAACGACTTATACTTCATTGTATTACGGAGCTTGCAATCTTGATCCGGTTTGCTAGGAGCCGTCGGAATCCATGACCACAAGCTATCGTCGCCTTGTCCTGCATCCTTTTGTCGTCCTGCTCATGCTGGTCGCGATGGTGTTCGTGACCGCGGCGGATGCTGCTGCTTGCGGCGCCGAAGTGGCGCCCGGAAGCACGCCCGTTCTGGCTTCGCTCGACAGCGCGTCCGCGTCATCCGCAGCTACCGACGAAGTTCCGGGTGATTCGGATGCGCCGACCGAGCAACACGGCATGTGTGGGCACGGCCATTGTCATCATGGGGCAATCTTTGCCAGCACCGTGCAGAAGGATTCGGTCCCTCATTTGGTTGTGGTTCCCGATGCGCCTCCCTCCGAGGCGCTCGCTTCCGACATTACCGACCGACTGAAGCGCCCTCCTCGCGCCTGACGACCGTCACCGCGCTGCATGCCGCAGCGCAGTTCGGATTGTCAGCAGAGGAATTTTCGGAAAATGTTAGCCATTCATTGGCGAGGAGTCCTCCTTGGAGGGCTGTTCCTCGCCGCTCATGCCACGACCGTGGCGGCGCAGGAGCGTGAGCTTCTGACGCTCGAAGACGCGCTGAGCCGCTCAGGTGTCACGGGCGAAGTCGATGAAATCTCCGCGAACCCGCGTATGGTGGGACCGCGCGCCGAAGCGGATGCCGCTCGCTCGCTCGTCGGACAGGCGCGTCTCCGACCGAACCCCGAAGTTTCGTTCGAGGTCGAGAATATCGCCGGAAGCGGCGCTTTTTCCGGACTGCGGGCTACCGAATACACGCTTGCGGTGGGGCAGCGCCTTGAACTTGGCAACAAGCGGGGGACCCGGGTCGAAGCTGCCCGGGCGCAAGCACAGCTTGCAAACCTTCGCGCCGACCTGTCCGATGTCGAACTCGGCTACCTCGTCCGCGAGCGATATGTCGCAGCGGCGGCCGCTGCATCGCGCGTGGAACTGGCCCGCGATGTGGTCGAACGGAACGAAGAGCTCGCTCGCATTGCAGGACTGCTGGTCGAAGTAGGCCGTGAGCCACCTTTGCGCGCCTTGCGTGCAGAGGCGGCTCTGGCAGAGGCGCGCGCCGAATTGCAAGCGTCTCAAGCGGCCAGTCTCGCGGCGCGCACTGCTCTCGCGTCTCTCTGGGGCGTTCAGGACGTGCCCCCTGTAGTCCCGGCGGACTTTCCGGACATCCGGCCACCTGGAGTTGCACTGGCTGCGGCGAGAGGGCTCCAGTTGCGGGTGGCGCGCGCCGAAAGCAGGGCTGCTGCGGCAGATATTGATCGTGAGCGCAGCTTGCGCGTTCCCGATCCGGTCGTCTCGGCCGGTGTGCGCCGTTTCGAAGAAAGCAACGACAACGCATTCCTTGTAGGCGTCTCGATCCCGCTTCCGTTCAGCAATCGCAATCAGGGCAATATCGCGGCTGCAGAAGCGAGGCTTCGCGCCGCAAATGCACGCGAGGCCGTGGCACTGGCGGATTTTGAACAATCGGTAACCCGGGCGCGGGCGCAGTATCTCGCTGCTGAGGCGCGCGTCGAAACGCTTTCCCGGACATCGCTGCCCCAGGCCGAAGAGGCGCTGCGGCTTGTCCGCATCGGCTACCGCAACGGCCGCTTTCCGTTGATCGAGGTGTTGAGCGCTGCCGAAGCGCGCGATGCAATTCGTGAAGCCCTGATCGCTGCCCAGCAGGACCGGGGGCAGGCTGCTGCTGAATTGATCCGGCTGGCCGCACAATGAGGAATATTCAAATGAACCGCAAGAAACTGGCGATCATCGCCGGAATCGTCATTTTCGCTACAGCTTTGCTTCTGATGCTTTGGCCTGACAGTGAAGTCGATACCGGTGGCGTCGAAGAAGCAGCCGAAACAGAATTGCCGGAGGGCCTCGTTCTGATCGGCGAAGAACAGATTCGGGCTGCCGAAATTGTAATCGGTACAGTACGTTATGGTGCATCCGTCGACCTGGTATTTCCGGCCACGGTAGCCGCTAGTCCGACCGCAAGTGCGCGTATCGATGCGCGCGCATCGGGTGTGGTACGCACTGTGGGCAAGACGCTTGGTGATTATGTCCGCCAGGGCGAGACTGTTGCACGGATTGAAAGCGCCGATGCTGCTGCGCTCGCCTCGCAGCTCAGTGCAGCTCGTGCTCGCGTGACCGAACTGTCGTCGGCATTTGATCGTGAACATCGCCTTTTCGAGGCGAATGTTACCGCACGGCAGGATCTGGAAGCCGCGCGCGCCAATCTCGATGTCGCCCGTTCCGAATTGAACCGGGCCCAGGCCGCGGTCAGCGCTGCCGGGGTAAGCGGTGACGGTCGCTCGCTCGCCGTCACCAGTCCCCTATCCGGACGCGTGACGGCTGCGCCAATCGTACTTGGCTCCTTCGTCGATGCCGGCGAGGAACTGTATCAGGTCGTCAATCCGAACGGTCTCCAGGTCGAAGTCGCGCTACCGTCGGAAGATGCCTCGCGCATCCAGCCCGGCGATGAGGCAGCACTGATTGTTGGCGATGGTCGCGAGATCGGCGCGCGCGTACGCTCTGTCACGCCTTCGCTCGATCCTGAAAGCCGAAGCGCGACAGCTGTCCTCAGCATCTCGCGCGCTGTTCCAGGTCTTCAGCCTGGCTCGTTCCTTCAGGCTCGCATCCGCCCTTCGGGAGAAGTGGATCAGACCCTTATCGCGGTTCCTGAAGATGCCGTGCAGGTGCTTGAGGGCCGCGATGTGGTGTTCGTCCGGACTCGCCGCGGGTTTCAGGCGCGCGAGGTGGAAACGGGCAGCCGATCCGCCGGGATGGTGACGATCCTGTCCGGCCTCGAAACGGGTCAGCGTATCGCGACCGCCAATGCCTTCCTGCTGAAAGCCGAGCTCGAAAAGGAGGGCGCAGAACATGGCCATTGATCAAACGTCGTCCCATTCGGACGAGAATAGCCATCACCATGGCCTGATCGGGATGATCCTCGATGTTGCCGTGCGATTCCGCTGGGCGATTATCGTCCTCACCATTTTCGCGGCAATCTATGGCGCATTCAATCTGTTGCGCCTGCCGATCGACGCGGTGCCGGATATCACCAACACACAGGTGCAGATCAATACCAGCGCGGCTGCGCTTTCGCCTTCTCAGGTGGAGACGCAGGTGACCTTTCCAATCGAAACCGGGCTTGCCGGGATCGAGGGATTGGAGATGACCCGATCGATTTCGCGCAACGGCTTCAGCCAGGTCACCGCCATCTTCGAGGAAGGCACCGACATCTACTTTGCTCGCCAACAGGTGAACGAACGTCTCGCGCCGATCGGCGCCTCGCTGCCTGAAGGGGCGGAGCCGACCATGGGGCCAATTTCCACCGGGCTTGGCGAAGTGCTCATGTATACAATCGAATACGAGCATCCCGGCGGCAAGGGAGCGACCACAGGCGGCCGGACTGGGTGGCAGAGAGATGGCAGCTTCATAACCGAGCGCGGCGACCGGCTGGAAAGCGAGGTCGCCAAGGCTGCCTATCTGCGTACTGTGCAGGACTGGGTCGTGGCACCCCTCATGCGTTCGATCGACGGCGTGGCCGGGGTCGATTCAATCGGCGGTTTCGAGAAGCAATTCCTCGTTCAGCCCGATCCGGCACGGCTTACAGGCTACGGCCTGTCTTTCGACTCCCTGATCAATGCGCTCGAGGCCGCCAATCTCGCGGCGGGCGCCAATTTCGTGGACCGGGCCGATGAAGCCCTGCTCGTTCGCGTCGATGCGCGACTGGGCGGAATCGCCGATATCGAGGAGGCTGTCGTCGCGACGCGCGAGGGTGTGCCCATCCGCATCGGCGATGTAGCGAATGTCGAAATCGGGGGCGATCTGCGCACGGGGGCTGCTTCGCTGAATGGCGACGAAGCGGTCGTCGGCACTGTGTTGATGCGCAGCGGTGAGAACAGCCGCACCGTATCGGCTCAGGCGGCAGACCGACTGGAAGAGGTGCGCGCATCGCTACCCGACGGCGTGGTGGCAGAAATTGTCTATAACCGCTCTTCGCTTGTCGATGCGACGATCGCCACGGTCGAAAAAAACCTGGTCGAGGGCGCCTTGCTGGTTATCGCGGTGCTGTTCCTCCTGCTCGGCAATATCCGGGCCGCCATTATCGCGGCCCTGGTCATCCCGATCTCGATGCTGATGGCGGCCATCGGCATGAACAGGCTGGGCGTCTCGGGCAATTTGATGAGCCTCGGCGCGCTCGACTTCGGCCTGATCGTCGATGGCGCGGTGATCATCGTCGAGAACAGTGTCGCGCGGCTTGCCACGCGCCAGCATCGCGAAGGCCGGCTGCTCAGCCTGGGCGAACGCCTTACCGAGACGCGGCTTGCCGCGCAGGAGATGATCAAGCCGACGGTCTACGGACAGGCAATCATTTTGCTGGTCTATGCGCCGCTGCTCACCTTCACCGGGGTCGAGGGCAAGACGTTTTCGCCAATGGCGATTACGGTCATGCTCGCGCTGGCTTCGGCCTTTGTGCTGTCACTCACCTTCGTGCCCGCGATGATTGCGGTCCTGCTTAACAAGAAGCTGACCGAGAAGGAGGTGAAACCGATCCGTATGGCAAAGGATCGCTACGGTCCCGCTATTCGCAAGACCATTGCGCGTCCTTGGCCGGTTATCGGTGCTGGTGCTGGCCTGTTTGCTGTCGCGGCAATAATGTTCGGCTTTCTTGGCAGTGAGTTCACTCCCCAGCTCGACGAGCGCGACATAGCGGTGCAATCGCTTCGGATTCCTTCGACCTCACTCGAACGATCCTTGGCGATGCAGCGGCGGGTCGAAGACAGGCTCGAGGAGTTTCCGCAGGTCGAGCTGGTCTTCTCGCGAACCGGTACGGCAGAAGTCGCCAGCGATCCCATGCCGCCCAACGCATCGGATGCCTATGTCATTCTGAAACCGCGTGAGGAGTGGCCAGACCCGGATTTGCCAAAGGATGAACTCGTTGGCGAGATAGAGAGTGCACTTGGCGGTCTTGTCGGGAACCTGTACGAGTTCAGTCAGCCTATCGAACTACGTTTCAACGAACTGATCGCAGGCGTACGCGGCGATGTGGCGGTCAAGCTGTACGGCGACGATCTCACCGCACTGACCGAAGCGGCGGGCGACGTTGCAGGCGTACTTCGCGGTGTCGAGGGTGCGGCCGATGTAAAGGTGCAGCAGGTGACGGGCTTTCCGACGCTCGACATCGCTTTCGATCGTCCCACCATCGCGCGGTACGGTCTCACGGTCGAGGACGTGGCGCAATCCGTTGCCATCGCCCTTGGCGGCCGACCGGCGGGCCTGGTGTTCGAAGGCGACCGCCGCTTCGATGTCGTCGTACGCTTGGCAGACGCAACGCGCGACGATTTCGACCAGCTAGGAGCCCTGCCGATCGTCCTCGAAAACGGCGTCACGGTTCCGCTGCGAACGCTGGCCGATTTTGAGGTCGTCGATGGTCTCGCCGAAGTCCGGCGCGAACAGGGTCGCCGGCTCGTCATCGTTTCCGCCAACGTCCGCGAACGCGATCTCGGTTCCTTTGTCGAAGAAGCGCAGGAAGGTGTTTCGGCCCAGGTCGATCTGCCCCCTGCCTCCTTCATCGAGTGGGGCGGGCAGTATCAGAACCTGCAGGAAGCGCAGGCTCGGCTCGCGATCGTGGTGCCCATCTGCTTCGCCGTTGTCCTGCTCCTGCTGTACATGGCGCTTGGTGGATGGGTTCCGGCCCTGGCGGTGTTCAGCGCCATCCCGATGGCCTTGGCGGGCGGTGTGTTTGCCCTCGTGTTGAGAGGCATGCCCTTCTCGGTATCGGCGGCGGTCGGCTTTATTGCCCTGTCGGGTGTGGCTGTGCTCAACGGTCTCGTCATGATGACCGCGATCCGGCAGCGTCTTGAAAGTGGTATGCCACTTGATGACGCGATCGCAGATGGCGCGCTCGCGCGCCTGCGACCGGTGTTGATGACCGCGCTGGTGGCCTCACTCGGCTTTGTACCCATGGCTCTTGCAACCGGAACAGGGGCCGAAGTGCAGCGTCCTTTGGCTACGGTCGTCATTGGCGGCCTGATCACTGCGACCGCACTCACGCTGTTCGTCCTTCCCGTGATCGCGCGGCTCGTACTGCACAGTTCCGACGACGAGCGAAGCTGGCGCGAGAAGTGGTGGGACCGTCTGCGTCGCAATGTGACGAGCGATGAAGAGCGCGAACTGAAGGACATCGCATGACCGATCGGGAAAGGAGAATACGGTGCTGGCACTGAAGGAAGAGAACGGACTGCTCTGGATACGCGCCGGAGGCAGGCTGGAGGATGAAGACTATAACCGCTTTGTTCCCCAATTCGAACGTATCGCGGAGCGCGAGGCCGGCACCGTCCCGATGGTAATCGAGCTCGCGCCTGATTTTTCGGGCTGGGACCTCGGAGGTCTCTGGCGCGATCTCAAGTTCGACGTCCGGCATAAGGATTGTTTCGGCCGGATCGCCATAATCGGTGACAGCAAATGGGAAGAGTGGGGCACGGAGATGTCATCGTCGCTCTTCCGCGCCGAAATGAAGTTCTTCCAACCATCACAGCGTAGTCATGCCGAAAGCTGGGTACGAACCGGGGAGGACGCAGCATGAGTGGCGGTCATGAGGTCGATGTCGGGTCGCCTGAAAAGCGCAAGACCCTGTGGGTTGTCCTGTGGCTTAACGTGGCCATCGCGATCGGCTTTTTCGCGGTCGGGTATTTTGCCGATTCCAACGCGCTGTTGGCAAACGGCCTCGATAATTCATCGGATGCAATCGTCTATGCGCTCAGCCTGCTTGCGCTAACCCGCTCGCGGACCTGGAAGCGCGGAGCCGCGCGCTTCTCCGGCATCATGCTGCTGATCTTCTCTGCTGGGGTCATTTTCGATGCTTACCGTCGGTTCGTGGAAGGTTCCGATCCGGGCGGCATGCTGATGATGGCGATGGCGTTCGTCGCGGGATTGGTGAATCTCTACTGCCTGCGCCTGTTGCAGAAGATGGAGAACAAGGACGTCAATATGCGGGCGGCGACAACGTTCAGCTTCAACGACTTCATCTCCAATGGCGGGATCATCATCGCCGGCATCGTTGTGCTGATTACCGGTGCCAACTGGCCCGATCTGGTGGTCGGAATAGCGGTCGCCTGCATAGCGCTCTACGGCGGAGTGCAGATCCTGCGCGATACGCATATGGATGTGCATGAGGAGGCGGGGACCGTCCACGGCGAGAAAAGGAATTGACGCTATTCGATACTTTGTTTGCCGCGCAGGACCTTTCGCGGGTCCTTGTCCTGGCGATGCTAGCAGGCATCGGGGTCATGATTGGCGGCAAATTGGCGAAAGGCAATTGGAACTTCCTGCATCCGCTCCTGCCAGGCGGCGTTTCGGGTGCCTTTACAGCCCTTGCCGTCTTGCTAACTCTTCCGCTGGGACAATCCCCTCTCACCCGCTGGGCACTCACTGGTTTGATGCTGGCGGGCGGGCTGCTACTTCTGCTTTTCAGCGAGCTTGGCCGATACGCAAGACTCAGACGGGGTGATGACGGACCCGAGCGATGTTTCGATAGGCCAACCCTGGTTCGTCGCATCTCGGTGTCGATTGCGTTCGAAATCCTGCCTTACAGCGTTCTCTTGGGTGCTGCCGCTGCGGCATCCGCGACGACAGCAGTGGCGGTGTCTGCAGCGCTTGTTTTTGCGAACCTGGAAATAGGACGCCAGGCGATCGATGAATACCGATCCGCCCAAGTGAGCAGGATGGACCAGCTTGCGCTACTTGTCCTCTTTTCCCTGCTTTTCATCGGCATCGCTCTCTTGACCTTTTGGGCGCTGCACGGATTCACCGACAGCGGGCGAGGTTGGCTAGCGGCTATTATCCCGGGCTTTCTTATAGTTGCATCGGCGCGCGCGCTGCTTCGCATGGGAACCGGATCGGTCGCCGCCAATCACATGACGCTCCCGGCATTTGTCGGAGGATTCGCCCTGCTCGGCCTCGCGATCTCGGCGCTTGGAGAACTGTCGCGCGAACTCGATGTTTCGAACAGCACGTTCCAGCATTCCCCCGCGCAGTCCGTTACGACGACCAAGAGAAGAGAAAAAGGAGGCAGGTAATGGCACAATCCGGCGGTCATGCCGGGCACAGTCACGGCGAAGAGAACATGAGCGACGGCCGCCTTGTATTGGCCGTCGCCCTCAACGTCCTGCTGACTGTTGCCCAGATCATCGGGGGGATATTGTCGGGTTCGCTCGCACTGATCGCCGATGCGCTGCACAACTTCAGCGACGCGGCATCGCTTGGACTGGCTCTGTTTGCGAGGCGGATCGGGCGCCGGCCAGCCGACAAGCTTATGACCTTCGGCTATGCTCGTGCGGAAGTCGTGGCAGCTCTCATCAATCTGACGACTTTGCTTATCATCGGCTTCTATCTGCTCGTCGAGGCGATCAACCGTTTCGCAGACCCTCAACCCGTTGAGGGGTGGACCGTAATCTGGGTCGCCGGGATAGCGTTGGTGATCGACGTGGTTACGGCGGTGATGGTCTACGCCAGCTCGAAAAACTCCCTCAACATGAAAGCCGCCTTTCTGCACAATGTGTCCGATGCGCTGGCTTCGGTCGGTGTGATCGTGGCTGGCGTACTCATTCTGCGATACGAACTTTATATCGCCGATCTGATCATCACCGTGGTCATTGCTGCCTATGTGATCTGGCAAGGCGTCACTTTGTTGCCTCGCACGGTGCGGCTCTTGATGGGTGCGGTGCCGGACGAAAGCGAGTTCGATCGCATTGTGTGCGACCTGCGTGACACAGAAGGCGTGGCCGACGTCCATCACGTCCATATCTGGAGCATCAGCGAGCATTATCGCGCGCTTGAGGCGCATATCGTTCCTGCCGAATCTTCGTTGCAGGCTTTCGAGGATGTGAAGGCGCGGGCTCGCGGTATGCTCGAGACGCAGCACGCCATCGCCCATGCAACGTTCGAAGCCTGTCTCGCTGCGGACTGTGATCCGGACATGATCCCGGACCATCAGGTCGAGAAGAACCATCACCATGACCACGACCATTGACAAGCGCGGCGATCGGGTCGGTCGCTGTGGGCAAGCAGCTTGGCAGCGCACGGCATGAACCGCCCTGCAACTCGTAAAATGAGGACCAACGAATGAAAGCATCCGATCTCATGGTCGCCGCACTCGAAGCCGAGGGAGTCGAATATGTTTTCGCCGTTCCAGGCGAAGAGAACCTGGATCTCCTGGAATCGCTGCGAACTTCCGCCATCACGCTGGTTCTGGCCCGTCACGAACAGGGCGCTGGCTTCATGGCGGCGACCTATGGCCGCCTGACCGGCAAGGCAGGTGTGTGCCTGGCAACGCTCGGGCCTGGTGCCACGAACCTGACCACACCGGCGGCCTATGCCGCGCTCGGGGCCTTTCCGCTCGTCATTATTACCGGGCAGAAACCGATCAAGACCTCGAAACAGGCCCAGTTCCAGATTGTCGACGTCGTTTCCCTGTTTACGCCGCTCTGCAAGGCTTCGACCCAGATCGTGAACGGCAATCGCATTCCCTCGCTCGTTCGCGAAGGGTTCCGTCTGGCGCAGGAAGAAAGACCCGGAGCCGTCCTCCTGGAACTGCCCGAAGATATCGCTGAAGAGGAAACGATCGAACCGGTCATACCGCCGCATGACAGGCGTTATGCGGTCGCCGGAGATGCTGCGCTCGACGAAGCGGCCCGGCGTATTCTTGCTGCGGAACGGCCCTTGCTATTGATCGGAGCTGGAGCGAACCGCCGCCGCGCTTCGAAAGCGTTGCGCAAATTCGTGTCTGATACCGGCTTTCCCTTCTTCGACACCCAGATGGGCAAGGGCGTGGTCGATGAAGATAGCGAACTCTATCTGGGCACTGCGGCGCTATCGTCGGGCGATTATGTTCACTGCGCGATCGAGAAGGCCGATCTGATCGTCAATATCGGTCACGACGTGGTGGAGAAGCCGCCCTTCTTCATGGAGCCGGACGGTCAGACCGTCATCCATATCAATTACAAGGCGGCTGAAGTCGATCAGGTCTACTTCCCGCAGCTCGAAGTCATCGGCGACATCGCCGGATCGGTCGAGCGGCTGGGAAGCCGCCTCGATGGCAAGCTGCAGTGCGACCGCAGCTATTATACCGCCCTGCATCACGAGATTGCTTCGCACATCTCCGAGACCAGCGACGACGAACGTTTTCCGATGGTCCCCCAGCGCGTGGTTGCCGACGTACGCAGCGTAATGGCGCGCGATGATATCGTTGCGCTCGACAACGGCATCTACAAGATCTGGTTCGCCAGAAACTACATCGCCCACGAGCCTGGCACCATCCTGCTCGACAATGCATTGGCGACGATGGGCGCGGGCCTTCCATCGGCCATGATGGCTGCGATGCTGGCGCCGGGGCGCAGAGTGCTCGCGGTATGCGGCGATGGCGGGTTCATGATGAACTCGCAGGAACTGGAAACGGCCGTCAGGCTTGGACTGAACCTTGTCGTTCTCGTTCTGAATGATGCAGCATACGGGATGATCCGCTGGAAGCAGGACCAGCTTGGCTTTCCGGACTACGGCCTGACCTTTTCCAATCCCGACTTTGTCACCTACGCACAAAGCTATGGAGCGACCGGCCACCGTGTCGAGCGAAGCGCGGATCTGGTTTCGGTCCTGAACGCCGCATTCGAGGCTGGCGGCGTGCACCTTGTCGACCTGCCCGTCGATTATTCCGAAAACAAGAAGGTGCTGATCGACGAACTCGGCGCAAAGGTGTGCGAGCTATGAAAACGATCGTTCACAATCCCTTCGACCGCTCGCCGATTGCAGAAGTAGCGCTTGTCGACTGGGCTCAAATCGATGAATGGCTGAATGAAGCGCAGTTGCTCCACCGCGACCGCCATGGCTGGCTTGCCGTGCACGAGCGTATCGCCATCCTCCGGCGGGCTGCGGATATCATGCGCGAACGAGCCGAGGATCTGGCTCTCCAGATCGTCAGGGAGGGCGGCAAACCCCTGGTCGATGCGCGCGTGGAAGCCAGTCGCGCAATCAACAGCGTCGACTTGTGCGTTCAGGCGCTCAGCGATGGCGGCGGTCACAAGATCCCCATGGACCTGACAGAAGCGGGTGCGGGAAGGACGGCATATACATTCCGCGAACCGATCGGTCCTGTCGTGGCGATCTCGGCATTCAATCACCCCCTCAACCTGATCGTCCATCAGGTTGGACCGGCGGTAGCAGCCGGGTGCCCCGTTCTCATCAAGCCTGCGCTGGAAACGCCTCTGTCATGCCAGAGCTTCGTGAGCATTCTTCATGAAGCCGGCCTGCCCGAGGCCTGGTGCCGGTTCGCACCTTGCGGCAACGATATTGCCGAAAGAATGGTAACCGATCCGCGCACGGAGTTCTTCTCATTCATCGGTTCTGCGAAGATCGGCTGGATGCTTCGCTCGAAGCTGGCGCCGGGAACCCGCATTGCTCTCGAGCACGGCGGCGCGGCGCCGGTAATCGTGGACAGCGGCGTGGAGCGCGCAGTAGTGATCGCCTCGTTGCTCAAAGGCGGGTTCTATCATTCGGGTCAGGTCTGCGTTTCCGTGCAGCGCGTGTACGTCCCTGCTGCAGAATTGAAAGACTTCGCTCATGACCTAAGGCGAGTTGCCGAAAAGCTGGTAGTGGGCGATCCCGCCGATGCTGAGACCCAATGCGGACCCCTGATCCGAACGGAGGAAGTTGACCGCGTCGAACGCTGGGTCGATGAAGCCATCGCAGCAGGAGGCACCCTGGTGTGCGGGGGAAGCCGTCTGAGTGACACTCTTTTCTCCCCGACCGTCATTGTCGATCCTCCCGAAAGTGCCAAGATATCCCGGGAAGAAATCTTCGGCCCCGTGATCTGCGTGTATGGCTATGACGATATCGACCTGGCTATCGAGCAGGCCAATGCCCTGCCTTACGCCTTTCAGGCCGCTGTATTCAGCGATCGGCTGTCAATCGCCAATCATTGCATACAGTCTCTGGCGGGATCGGCTGTGATGGTGAACGACCATACGGCATTCCGCGTGGACTGGATGCCTTTTGCAGGGCTGCGCCGCTCCGGGCTTGGCGTCGGCGGGATCCCCTACACTATGGCGGATATGAGCATTGAAAAAATGGCCGTCTGGAACTGGCCTGCGGCGGCATCATAGCCCGTTCGACAGACCCGGGATGGCGACACGGGCAGCTTCGCACTCGTCGGCCTTTCCCGAAGTTAAGTCTCTTATGGGCGGCCGACAAAAGCCGTGCATTGGCGAGCCTGACCGAACTGGCGCACGAGGCGCGGACATCAAGGCTCGGCGGTACCCGCAAGTGCATCGATGATGCGGCAATCGCCTACAGTGTCTTGCTCGCAGGCAGCGATCATACGCCCAAGTTCCGTCCGCAACGCCTCCAGGCTCGCGATCTTGCGCTCGACCTCGCCGAGATGGCTTCTGGCCAGAGCGTCGATGCCCGCGCAGGACCGGTCGGCATCATCGGAGAGATCGAGCAATTCCCTGATGCGTGCCATGGAGAAGCCGAGATCACGCGCGCGCCGTATGAAGTTAAGGCGCGCTTCCTCTGCTGGTCCATAATCGCGATAATTGGCCCGCGTGCGTGGAGGGGCAGCGAGGATACCCTCACGCTCGTAGAAGCGGATTGTTTCGGATTTGACGCCGGTTATCCGGGCAAGTTGACCAATTCTCATGACAAAGGCTCCTGCCGCTTGACCTTGTAGTTACTACAAGGTGCATAGGGCGGATCGACGCAAGGAGTCGAGTAAATGGGAAAGACCTGCTGCGGCCCCGATGAGGCCGGTGCAAACAACAACGATCCGACATGGCGGCGCATTCTGTGGATCGCACTGGGCCTTAATGCAATCATGTTCGGCGTGGAGATCGTGGCAGGCATTGCTGCGGATTCGCGCGCCTTGCAGGCCGACGCGCTCGACTTTCTCGGTGATGCGGCAAACTATGCTATCAGTCTCGGTGTAGCGGGGATGGCGCTCGTCTGGCGCGCGCGTGCGGCTCTCGTAAAGGCGGCGACCATGCTGGCTTTCGGCCTGTGGGTGCTCGGCTCGGCCATCTGGGGTTTCTTTGTCGGGGCGTCGCCCGACCCGGGAACGATGGGCGCCATCGGTTCTCTTGCTCTGGCGGTAAATCTCGCCGTCGCCGCGATGCTGTTCCGGTATCGCTCGGGCGATGCGAACATGCGCTCGGTGTGGATCTGTTCGCGCAACGACGCGATCGGTAATATCGCCGTGCTGGCGGCAGCGATTGGCGTTTTCGGCACCGGCCGTGCGTGGCCCGATCTGGTTGTGGCGAGCATCATGGCAGGACTGGCGGTGTGGGGAAGTGCCGAAGTCTCCAAACAGGCCCGTGGCGAACTGCGCTCTACCTAAACTCCAGAATATCCCCGCGATCGGGGGTTGGAGGAAATACATTTCCGTCTACACCCTGCTATTGCGGATTAATTGCAACAGATATAGAGACCCCTCATGCATCGCATCGTCTCCGCCACCGTCCATCCGGCACTGCGGCTCATTCTGCTGGCGCTTGCGCTGTGTCTGTCCGTCACCGCGAACGCGGAAGAACCCGACGTGCGAACCACCTGGCGTCTGCTCGATTATATCGCGGTCGACTACGCCTCCGCCGTTTCCGAGGGACGTGTTGCCGACGAATTCGAATATCGCGAAATGGTGGAGTTTTCCGATGTCGTGGCGCGGCAGATCGCTGCATTGCCGGATACTAAAGACAATCAAGCACTCATCCGCCGATCGGACCAGCTGCGAGCTCTGATCGCCAATAAGGAACCCGCCGAGCGAGTTGGGCGCTTAGCGCGCGCGCTGGCAGCCTCGTTGCTGACAGCCTACCCGGTTCCGCTTGCCCCTTCGCAAGCGCCCGACCTTGACCGCGCCCGCACTCTCTTCGCGCAGAACTGCGCCTCGTGTCACGGCGCCGCCGGAAGTGCGCCACCGGCCGCAATGCAGGCACTTGATCCCCCGCCGATCGACTTCACCGATATCGACCGGGCGCGGCAGCGCAGTGCGTTCGGGCTTTACCAGGTCATCACGCAAGGGCTGGAAGGAACGTCCATGGCCAGCTTCGCATCGCTGTCCGACGAGGATCGCTGGGCGCTTGCATTCCATGCCGGCAGCATTGCTTTTGAAGATGTGGCCAAGGGCGAGCGTATTTGGCGGGAAGATGATGGCATACGCCAGCTTGTCCCCGATCTCGAGACGCTCGCCGCGCTCACACCGGAAAGTCTGGCCGAGCAGATCGGCGAGGACCGTGCGCTCGCCGTCATGGCCTATCTTCGCGCCAATCCCGATGCGGTGGGACAGGCAAATGACGCAGGTTCGCTCGCCTTCGTTCGCGATACGCTCGATCGCAGCCTGTCAGCTTATCGGGCTGGCAACCGAGAGGAAGCGCGGCAGCTTGCCCTGTCTGCCTATCTCGACGGGTTTGAACCCCTGGAGGCCCTCCTGGCAACGCGCGATGGCGGTTTGATGCGGGAGGTAGAACAGGCGCTCGGGCAATTCCGGGCCGGAATAGAGTCCGGTGCGAATCCATCCGAACTACAGCAACTAAGGGCTCGCATCGATAGTCTGCTGGCAAGAGCCGAGGAAGCGTTGGCTCCTGAGGCGGCCAGCGAAATCTCGACCTTTCTCGGGGCGTTCACCATTCTCCTGCGCGAGGGGATCGAAGCAATTCTGGTTGTGATCGCCATGATCGCCTTTGTGAAAAAGTCGCAGCGCTCCGAGGTATTGCCCTATATCCATGGTGGGTGGATCGCTGCTCTTTTCGCAGGTGTCGCCACCTGGGTCGTAGCAACCTACTTCGTAAGCATCAGCGGGGCGAGCCGCGAGATGACCGAAGGGATCGGCGCGCTGCTTGCGGCTGTCATTCTCGTATCGGTCGGGATCTGGATGCATGGCAAATCCCAGGCCGAGGAATGGCGGCGCTATATCCAGGAAAAAATGGGCAAGGCGCTTTCGCGCGGATCGGCATGGTTTCTCTTTGGTCTTGCATTCGTGGTCGTCTACCGGGAAGCGTTCGAGACTATCCTGTTCTACGCTGCCCTGTGGAACCCGCAGAGCAGCGGCATCATACTGGCAGGTGCCTTGTCCGCAGTAGCGCTGCTGGCGCTCATTGCATGGGCCATGCTGCGCTACAGCCGCAAACTGCCGATCACCCAGTTCTTCCGCTACAGTGCTATCCTGATTGCGATCCTTGCGGTCATTCTCGCGGGCAAGGGCGTGGGCGCTTTCCAGGAGGCCGGAGTTCTTTCCGCCACTTTCATTGCCGGCTTGCCGCGCCTCGCCGAACTCGGCTTCTTCCCGACTGTCGAGACGATCGGCGCGCAATTGCTCACGCTGCTGGCCCTGATTGCCGGATTTCGGGTAAGTCGATCACCATCGGGACCGCAGCCGGCAGCTGTCGAGGGATAGGAGATCCCGGTTTGCGATCAGCGGGGTCCGGTGCCGAGACGGCGCGCGAGCCACAAGGTGGCCGTGGGAACCGCGACCCACATCACGATCGGTACCAGGCCGATTTTGGTCCCGGGCACAAGCGGCATGATTGCACTATAGGACCACCCCCAGTCGGCACCGACAGCCAGCACTTCGACCATGGCAGTAATGGCCAGGCCGATTCCCAGGAACACGACAAAACGCGAGATCGGCCAGTCTACGAGCCACGGCGTTTTACCACTGCCGACAGAGGCGCCGAGATAAGCGGCCACCATGATCCCGGCATCGCCGAACGAGGCCAGGCCGCAGCGACGTGCTGCCTCGGCAGGCGACAGACCTCCCGACTGGTAGAAAGGAAGCTGGAGCATCTCCCAGGCGAAAGCGATGAGAATTCCGAATATCGCGATCCAGAGGGCTGGATGAGCACCGCGCCATTCGCGCGATTCCTCAGAGATTTGGTCCTGATCCTGCATCGTCTGATTCGTCACTCCTGCGATCTCCGTCCCGTCCCCATCGCTCAGGTATCGAATTTGGGAAGAGCGAGGGCGCGCAGGCGCAGGGCGTTGCCGATCACCGATACCGAAGACAGGCTCATCGCTGCGGCCGCGATCATCGGGTTCAAAAGCAACCCGGTCCATGGATAGAGGACACCTGCTGCGACCGGTATGCCGAGCGCATTATACGCAAAGGCAAAGAACAGGTTCTGCCTGATGTTGCGCATAGTGGCCCGAGACAGGACGAGCGCCTGAACAACGCCGACGAGGTCGCCGCGCACCAATGTCACGCCCGCGCTTTCGATCGCGACATCGGTACCCGTTCCCATCGCGATGCCGACATGCGAAGCGGCAAGCGCGGGTGCGTCGTTTATGCCGTCGCCGGCCATAGCGACCCGGCGACCCTCGCTCTTCAACTGCTCGATCTTGCGATGTTTGTCCTCGGGCGAGACGTTCGCTTCGACTTCGTCGATACCGACCTGGCTTGCTACCGCACGCGCGGTGGCTTCGCTGTCGCCGGTAAGCATCACGATCTTGATGCCGCGCTCATGCAACGCGGCAATAGCGGTGCGGCTGGTTGCCTTGATCGGATCGGCGACCGCGATAAGGCCTGCCGGTGCCCCGTCCACGGCCACGAACATCACCGTCTGTCCGAGGCTTCGGCCTTCGTCCGCCGTTGACCGCCAGCCTTCTTCGAGCGCCCCCATACGCTCCATCATCTTTTCATTCCCGATCGCGACCAGGCGCTTGTCGACATTTGCCTGGATACCTTCGCCGGTCACGGATTCGATATCGGAAGCGTCGAGAATGGCAGCGCCCCTGTTTTGAGCCCCTTCCACGATCGCGTGGGCGAGCGGATGCTCGCTTCCTCTCTCAACGGCAGCGACAAGGCTCAGCAATTCCTGCTCGTCGAAATTTGGCTGCGGTTTTACGTCGACAAGATCAGGCTTGCCCCGGGTCAGCGTTCCGGTCTTGTCGACGACCAGCGTATCGATCTTTTCCAGCGTTTCGAGCGCTTCGGCGTTCTTGATCAGGATCCCGTGCTGCGCGCCCTTGCCGGTACCGGTCATGATCGACATCGGCGTCGCCAGTCCGAGCGCGCAGGGACACGCGATGATCAGAACGGCGACCGCGTTGACGAGCGCGTAGGCAAGGGCCGGTGCCGGTCCCCAGATGGCCCAGACGACAAAACTCACGATAGCGACAAGGACGACGATGGGTACGAACCATCCGGTGACCTGGTCGGCGAGCCGCTGGATCGGTGCCCGGCTGCGCTGCGCCTCCGCCACCATCTGCACGATCTTCGAGAGCATGGTGTCCGCGCCGACCTGCGTCGCGCGCATGGTGAAGCTGCCGGTCTGGTTGACAGTGCCCCCGATCACGGGATCGCCAGCGCTTTTCTTGACGGGAATGGGTTCGCCACTGATCATGGATTCGTCGATGGCACTGCTTCCATCCTCGAGCGTGCCATCGACGGGGACCTTGTCGCCCGGACGCACGCGCAGCAGGTCCCCCGACGTCAATTCATCGAGCGGTACTTCGCGCTCGTCCCCGCGACCGAAGATCTTCATCGCGGTCGGGGGTGCGAGTTCGAGAAGCGCTCGCAAGGCGCTCGATGTCGATCCGCGCGCCTTGAGCTCGAGCACCTGCCCGAGCAGCACGAGGGTCGTGATAACCGCTGCGGCCTCGTAATAGACGCCGACCCGGCCCGCATGATCGCGGAATGCCTCGGGAAAGATGTCCGGGGCGAGGGTTGCCACAAGGCTGAACAGATAAGCGATGGCAACGCCGAAGCCGATCAGGGTGAACATGTTGAGGTTCATGGTTCGGACTGATTGCAGCGCGCGGGTGAAGAAGGGCCAGCCGCCCCAAAGCACCACCGGAGTGGCCAGCAGAAGCTGCAGCCACTGCGCGGAAGCGGGTTCGATGATCTGATCGAACGGTCGCGACGGGATCATGTCGCCCATCGCATAAGCGAAGAGCGGCAGGGTGAAGAGCGCGCTCCACCAGAACCTTCGCCGCATGTCGACCAGTTCGGGATCGGGACCCTCGTTCAAGGTGACCGTTTCGGGTTCGAGGGCCATCCCGCATATCGGGCAGGAGCCCGGCCCCGGCTGCCGGATCTCCGGATGCATCGGACAGGTGTATATCGTACCTTCCGGGACATCCTCGACAGCATCGAGGTGCGCCTTTGAAAGATACATCTCCGGATCCGCGCGGAACTTGTCGAGGCAGCGCGAGGAGCAGAAGTAATGGTCGCCACCCTTGTGTCGATCGATGAAGCGGGCGCCGTCCATCTTCACGCTCATTCCGCAAACGGGGTCGGTCGCCGTACCCTCGATCGCATTGTGCCCATCGCTCATCTGTCGTTCTCCCCTAACTGGCCGTGACCACGAACTGCCCCATCATGCCTGCGTCCTCGTGCTCGAGGATATGACAGTGATACATGTAGGGAGTGTCGGGATCGGTATTCTCTTCGAACCGTAGCAGCAGCCTGACCTGTTCACGCGGGTTGACGATAACGGTGTCCTTGAAGCCCGCCTCTTCCGCCCGCGGAGGCCGGCCGTCCCGGTCGAGCAAGCGGAACTGCACGTTATGAATATGAAAGGGATGCGCCATCATCGATGCGTTGGCGATTTCCCATATTTCCCACTGACCCACCGGTACGCGCTGATTGATGACATCCATGTCCATGGTCTGGCCGTTGATCGACATACCCCGACCCATCATGCCCATATCGAGTACGAAACGGCGGCTGCGAACGGCGAGCGAGGGGTCTGGCGCGGCTAGCGCGGCGAGGGTGGGCGGGAGCATCACTGGAGTCGACGAGCCGGAGGGGCGCATATCGAGGATGGAAAATGTGCGGCCCTGCCTCTCGCGACCGGTCCGGTTTCCCATCATTCCGCCGCCCATCATACCCCCGCCTTGCCCGCCCATCATGCCCATGGCGTTAGCAGGGCTGCTGGCAATCAGCCGGAGCGGGCGCCCTTCGGAAAGATCGACGATCACTTGTGCGCGTTCGCCTGGGGCAAGGGTAAGACTGCGAACCTCGCTTGGCGCGGCAAGCAGGCCGCCATCGCTTGCGATGAGTTGCATCGGACGATCACCTTCGAGCGAGAAGGTGTAGAACCGCGCATTCGATCCATTGAGAAGCCGCAGGCGCAGCGGACCGGCGGCGGCCTCGAAAACGGCATTGGCCGTTCCGTTCACATAGATGCGCTCACCCATCACCCCCATCATCCGCGAGTGCATGTCGAGCGGGTAAACAAGGCGGCCCGAGCTGTCGATCACGCGATCCTGCACGACGAGCGGTATGTCATCTACACCGTACCGGCTCGGCAGATCGAGGCGATCCTCTTCCTCGTCGCGCACGTAGATCGGGGCAGCAAGTCCGGTATAGACCTGTGGTCCGGCCCGGCGATGCAGATGCGAATGATACCAGTATAACGAAGCGCGCTGGCGTATTTCGAAGGACGGGCTCCAGCGCTCGCCGGGCCGCACGAGCTGGTGCGGTCCGCCATCCGCTGTGGCGGGAAGTTCGAAACCATGCCAGTGGACAGTCGCGTCCTCGGCAAGCTTGTTGTCGATCTGAAAGCGAACCTGTTCGCCGCGGCGCATTTCGAGGGTGGGCCCGAGATAGGATGCATCGATGCCGATTGTCGGAGACGGAGTGTCGGACACGAATTCTTTCTCGCCAGGTGTGAGGGAGAGGCGAAAGACACGCTCGCCCCGTTCGATCGTTCCGGCCTGTAGCCGAGGTATGGCAAGAGGTTTGCTTGCACCTGATCGATCGAGCGACATCCTGCTTTGCGTATCGCAGCCCAGCAGCGGCAGCGCCGCGAAACCCGTCGCCGCGAGACCGGCGCTCTTCATGAAATCGCGCCGATCCTGAAAGTTGGGCCTGTCGATATCGGGCATATTCACCTGTTTTTGCGTGGGAGGCACCGGCGCAACCGAGCGCCTCCCACCCTTCATGCTATCGCGGCGTTACCGAGGTAACGACGCTGCCTTCGGTTCCAGTACGAAATTTAAAGGCTATTCCCTCACCGACACTGACCTGTTCGAGGATTTGCGCGTCGGCTTCGAATGCCATGGTCATCGCGGGCCACCCGATACTTTCGACCGGACCATGCTCGATGGTCACAGTGCCCGCCTCGGAATCGATGGCTGTAACCGTTCCCTCCGCGCTGGCGCTCTGCTCGCCGCCGGTCTCCTCCGCCATCGGCATTTCGCCTGACATGGGCATGCTGTCCGAGTTCGCCATGTCGTCTGACATCATGGTCTCTGAGCTGTCGTCTGCAGCGTCGCAGGCTGCAAGCGCCAGCGGTGCCGCGAGCAGGATCATATAGGTTGGGGTACGCATTCTTCTTCTCCTTGAGGGTTGGCCGGTTTTTCCGGACGGGGGCGCCGCAACAACAGATAGGCGGCGGG
This sequence comes from Novosphingopyxis iocasae, assembly GCF_014334095.1. Lineage (NCBI taxonomy): Bacteria > Pseudomonadati > Pseudomonadota > Alphaproteobacteria > Sphingomonadales > Sphingorhabdaceae > Novosphingopyxis > Novosphingopyxis iocasae. The sequence continues at coordinate 2,758,801 of NZ_CP060495.1, read as the reverse complement.
AAGCAGGAACATGGACAGGAGCGGCGCGGTAATCATACCGCCGATCATCGGTGCCGCGATCCGGCTCATCACCTCCGAGCCAGCTCCGGTACCGATCAAGATCGGGAACAGACCCGCAAGGATCACCGCTACGGTCATCGCCTTGGGTCGGACACGCAAGAGCGCCCCTTCGCGGATCGCCTGATCCACTTCCTCGGCGCTCAAATCGCCACTTCGTTTCTCGAGGGCTGCCTTGAGATAGATCAGCATGATCACGCCGAACTCGGCCGATACACCTGCCAGGGCAATGAATCCGACGGCAGTTGCGACCGACTGGTTGTAGCCCATCAGATAGAGGAGCCAGTAGCCGCCTGACAGGGCGAATGGCAGCGTACCCATGATAAGCATTGCCTCGTCCCACCTTCTGAAGATCAGATAGAGCAGCAGGAAAATGATGACGAGCGTGGCGGGTACGACGATCTGCAGCCGTTCGTAGGCGCGGGTAAGGTACTCGAACTGACCCGCGTAGGACAGGCTGACGCCCGCCGGAAGATTGACGCTTGCGGCGACCGCTTCTTGGAGGTCGGCAACCACCGATGTAAGATCGCGGTCGCGCACATCCACATAGATGTAGCTGGTCAATCGTCCCTGTTCGCTCTTGAGCATGGGGGGGCCATCGCTGACGCCGATCCGTGCGACCGTGCCGAGCGTAATCTGTTGTCCCGACGGCGTCAGGAGGGGCAAGGTTCGCAATTCGTCCACGCTGTCGCGAATTTCACGGGGGTAGCGCACATTGATCGGATAGCGCGCCAGACCTTCAACAGTCCGCGCGACATTGGCCCCACCAATAGCGCCCGAGACGATCTGCTGGATATCGGAGATGTTGAGGCCGTATCTCGCCGCTGCGGCGCGATCGATGTCGACATCGACGTAGCGCCCGCCGGAAAGCCTCTCGGCCAGAGCCGAACTGACGCCGGGAATCGTCTTTGCCACACCCTCGACCTCGAGCGCCACCCGTTCGATCTCTGCAAGATCCTCGCCCGAAACCTTGACCCCGATCGGGCTCTTGATCCCGGTCGCCAGCATATCGATGCGGTTACGGATAGGGGGTACCCAGACATTGGCGAGACCGGGCACTTGAACGACCCGGTCGAGCTCTTCGATCAGCGCATCAGTCGTCATGGCTTCGCGCCATTCCTCCCGCGGCCGGAACCGGATCGTGGTCTCGAACATGGTGAGCGGAGCCGGGTCGGTAGCCGTATCTGCACGGCCGGCCTTGCCGAAGACTGTTTCGACTTCCGGTACCGATTTGATGAGGCGGTCGGTGCGCTGCAGCAGCGCCGAGGCCTCGCCTGGCGATAGACCGGGAAGGGCGCTCGGCATGTAGAGCAGATCGCCCTCGTCGAGCGGCGGGAGAAACTCTCCGCCGAGCTGCGAGAAGGGGATCAGCGTGGTGAGGAAGATCGCGCCTGCAACCGCGAGCGTGGCTTTTGGCCAGCGCATCACCCAATTAAGGCCCGGTCGGTAAATCCTGGTCAGCCAGCGATTGAGGAAATTGGAGTCTTCTGACGGTATCTTACCCCTGATCAGCCAGCCCATCATCACCGGAACCAGTGTAACCGACAGCAGCGCAGCCGCCGCCATGGCATAGGTCTTGGTGAAGGCAAGCGGTGCAAACAACCGGCCTTCCTGGGCTTGTAGGGTAAACACGGGCAGGAACGACAAGGTTATGATCAGAAGGCTGAAGAACAGCGCCGGTCCCACTTCCTTCGATGCATCGGCGATGATCCGCCAGCGTTCCTTGACCGAAAGCACCGTGTCGGGATTTTCATGCTCCCATCGCTCGAGATGCTTGTGCGCATTTTCGATCATCACAACGGCTGCATCGACCATGGCGCCGACCGCGATAGCGATCCCGCCCAGCGACATGATATTGGCATTCACCCCCTGGAAACGCATCACGATGAACGCCGCGAGCACGCCCAAAGGCAGGGTGATGATGGCGACAAGTGCCGAACGTGCGTGCCAGAGGAACAGCGCGCATACGATCGCGACGACGATGAACTCCTCGATCAGCTTGGTCGTCAAATTCTCCACCGAGGCGTCGATAAGCTGCGATCGGTCGTAGGTGGTGACGATCTCGACGCCCTCGGGAAGGCTCGCCTGCAATTCGTCCAGCTTTTCCTCGACCGCCTGGATTGCGCTGCGAGCGTCCGCGCCCTGTCTGAGAACGATGATGCCGCCGGCGACCTCTCCTTCGCCGTTGAGCTCGGCAATGCCGCGGCGCAGCTCCGGCCCGACCTGGATTGTGGCGACATCGCCAAGGGTAACCGGAACCCCGCCAGTTGCAGTCCTGAGGGGAATCTCGCGGAAATCGTCCAGCGTCGTCAGATAGCCCGACGCGCGTACCATGTATTCGGCCTCACCCATCTCGACGATCGAACCGCCGGCCTCCTGGTTGGACGACTGGATGGCGTTTACGATCTCGGCATGCGTGACGCCGAACGATGCCATCCGGTAAGGTTCGAGCACGATCTGGTATTGTTTCACCATACCGCCGACACTCGCGACTTCGGCAATGCCGGGGATCGTCTTGAGCTCGTAGCGCAGAAACCAGTCCTGCAGGCTGCGCAGCCCGGCAAGGTCATGACCGCCCGTGCGATCGACAAGCGCATATTCGTAAATCCACCCCACGCCCGTCGCATCCGGACCGAGCGTGCTCGTAACACCCTCGGGCAGGCGGTTCTGCACCTGATTGAGATATTCGAGCACCCGCGACCGTGCCCAGTAAAGGTCGGTACCGTCCTCGAAAATGATATAAACGTAGCTGTCGCCGAACATCGAGTAGCCGCGTACGGTCTTCGCTCCCGGCACCGACAGCATGGTCGTGGCCATCGGGTAGGTCACCTGGTCCTCGACAATCCGGGGCGCCTGGCCCGGATAGTTGGATCGGACGACAACCTGGACATCGGACAGATCGGGCAAAGCATCGACCGGAGTTGTGCGGACGGCCCAGAACCCGCCAAGGGTCACAGCTATGGCGGCGAGGACGATGAAAAGCCGATTGGCGATCGAGGCATCGATAATGCGCGCGATCATTGCCCGGCACTCCTGATGGTCTCGATACGGGGGCCGGCGTCCTGCTGGGTGAAGGTAAAGCGCACTCTATCGCCTTCCTCGAACCCGCTGATCTGCGCTGCATTCTTCGTGCGGAAACTCATCGTCATGGCGGGCCAGTCTAGCCGCGGGACAGGTCCGTGCCGCAGCGTGACGGAGCCATCGGCAATCTTCTCGATCGTCCCCATTGCGCTGAATGTCACTGGTTGGTCTTCACCGTCCCGGTTCGGACCTGCCTCATCGATCGCACGAACATCAAGTCCTGCCAGGCTTGCCTCGGAATCGAGCAGGAACTGGCCCGAGGTCACGACCTCTTCGCCTTGCGAAAGGCCGGCCAGCACTTCGGTCCTGCCTCCCGCCTCACGGCCGATCCGGACTTCGGCAGGCATGAAGCCGCCCTCGTCCTGCTTGATCATGACGATGGTGCGGCGCCCGGTCCGGATCACCGCTTCGGAAGGAACCAGCAGAGCGCGCCGGGTGTCGGGGGTCAGCGAGACCTGCGCGAACATGCCCGGCTTGAGCCGTCCGGAAGGATTGGGCAATTGTGCGCGGACGGTGATTGTCCGGCTGGCATCCTGTGCGCTCGGCAAGATCGCGATGATCGGTCCGGAAAATCTCTCATCGGGAAACGCGGTCAGGGTTGCACTGACAGGTTGGCCGACCCGGATATTCGCTGCTTGTGTTTCGGGCACCGATGCCTCGAGCCAGATCGGCGAGAATCCGGTTATTTCCGCCAGGGTCTGGCCTGCCATCACGGTCATGCCGGGTCGCACGCCGAGCATGGTGATGGCCCCGCCGGTCGGCGCGGTGACCGTGATCGTCGCCTGCGCGCGGCCGGTCCGGCCCACCGATGAAATTTGCCCATTCGACATGCCGAGCAGCCGCATCCGCTCGCGCATGGCCTGTGCAAGCTGTTCATCGCCGCTGTTCAGGACGGCCAGATATTCCTGCTGCGCTCCTCCCCATTCGGGTACGAGAATATCGGCCAGCGGCGCGCCTCGGCTCACCACATCGTCTGGAGCACGCCCATAGGTTCGTTGTACAAAGCCGCCAGCCCTTGGCTGGACAATTGCAACGTCCCGCCCATTGTAAGCGAGAACACCGGTAACGGACACGTCCGGCTCAAGTACGCCGTATTCGGCCTCGGCGGTGCGGATGCCGAAGTTCTGGACAAGCCCCGCGTCGATCTGAACCCCGGAGGTGGCCTCCTCGCCAGCGCATTTGGGAACAAGTTCCATATCCATGAACGGCGATTTTCCAGGCTCGTCGAAACGCTGTCCCGGCACCATCGGATCGTACCAGTAAAGCACGTCCTCACATTCGGCGCTGGATGATCCCCCGTTGCCATTTGCCTGACTTCCGCTCTCACCCCGCTGCGATAACCCGTATCCTGCGGTGACGCTGATCAGGGCGACCGTTGCCGCCATCGTCCAGGATTTCTGGCGCGGCGACAGTTTGTCCCACGCGGCTCCCATTTTGGCTCTCATGGCTGGAACTCCGTATAGGTCAGTCGCAAGGTCGTCGCGGCTTCAACTGTCGCCTCCTCACGCTCAAGGATCTCGATTTGTAGGAGCGCCAGCGCCTTGATCGCTTCGATGACGTCCAGCAGTTCGGCGCGGTTTGCCGCGAAGCTGGCCCTTTCGAGATCAGCCCGGCTTTGGGCGAGGGGTAGCAACTCCTCCGTGGCTCGCTGCCACTGGCGGTATGCGCTGCGCCAAGCGGCAAGGTCGGCCTCGAATTGCGCTTGCAGTTCGCGCAAGCGATCAAGCTGAATTGCTTGCGCTGCGCTTGCTTCGGCTTCAGCAGCGGCAATCCTCGGGTTCTGCCGCCTGCCCGCAAAGATGGGGAGCGTAATCGAGCCCATGACCGAGACGACATCACCGAACATCGGATCGCGCCTGCCATAGCTGACATTGATGCCGAAATCGGGCCGCTTCTCCGACCGGGCAAGATCGATCCTCGCATCTGCCTGTCGAACCTGTGCGATAGCGAGAATGATATCGGGATTAAGCTCTAGGGTCGCCCGGAGTCGCTCGGCATCGACATCCGCCGCGGGGATAGCCCCGGTGGCAACTGCGCCTTGCACAGCAGCATATCGCGCCAACATGGCCCGTGCCGCGTCAAGGTCGCCTTCTAGGCGGGTCCGCATGTCCTCGACTTCCAGTACCGCACGGCGAATTTCGAGGCTCTCAGCCGGCCTGGCCGATCCCGCCGCAACGGCGCTCCGCGCCAAGGGCACCAGCCTTTCGATCTGCCTAAGTGCCTCATCGATAACATTCAGAGCCTGTTGGGTGTACGCGAGCGAAATCCAGGCCTCGCCTGCTCCAAGCCGAGCCGTGAGCTGCGCGCGGGTCAACTGCGCGGAAGCCAGATCTATATCGGCCACTGCCATGCGCGCTCTCGCATGGCGCTCCGCGAGATTGGGTATGTCCTGCTCCACACCGACCTGGATCTGGGTGGGCAGCTGCCGGTCGATCTCGAAGGCTGCCGGGCCTGCCACCGGAAGGTTCTGAATCCCAGCGCGGAGGCGAGGATCTGGTAGTTCGTCAGCTGCATCAGCGACGCTGCGACGTGCCTCGAGCTGCAACTCCCGCGCTCGCACCTGCGGCTGTTCGCTAACGGCCGCTCTCAATGCCTCCTCGTAGCCGATTGACTGCGCGTAACTAGCTGGCGCCAAAGCCAGCAGGACCGGAAATGCGGTCCAGCAAATTTTCTGCATGATTTCTAGATTCCGCTAGAGCGCGCGATATAAGCGCGGACGGAACAAACGACCATCGCTAGGCGCGACGGAAAATTCGTTCAGCTTCAGTATGCAGGGCAGTCCCTGGCAATACTCAGAATTGCTCTTGCGGGGGCGGCGGCTCGGGTCCTTGATCAACGAGAGCCGGAGAATATGCGGCAAATGGGGTGAACAACGAACGCACAGCAATTTTCGTACGTTCGCCTGATGGGGCTGTGATCATGGCCAGTGGAGCGATACAACCGAGGACCACAAGGCAATCCAGGCGAAGATTTTTGCACGGTCCGGGTTGGTCTTCCGAAGCGGTCGTAGCACCAGTCTCCATGCGCATCTCGTTACACGCCGCCTCGCTTCCCGCCGGTGCTTGCGGCACCGCCGAGGCATGAGCGGCCGACTGGACAAAGAGTCCGCAAGCAATCAGAAAAATTCCAAGAGAGCGCAGTAACTGCATCATCTAACTCTACGGGCGCAGCCGAGCCTCGACAAGCCTTCGGGATCTGTTGTGGTAGAAATCATAAATACGGTCCGCTTGCATGGGACATGAGATCAGCAGGATTCACCGATCATTGTTCGGATGGTGCCTGCCCCGCAGGGAGGGGGCAGGCTTAGGCGAAGACAATCTGGCAAATTGACGTGTGGTGCTCAGGATTACCCTGCCTCTTCATTCGACATCTGTTCCTGTTTCATCTTCATCATTTCATTGCAGTTGCGCATCATGTCCATCATTTGAGCGCGCATTTCCGGATCGTTCATCATCGCCATCATTTCAGCGCGCATCTCGGGGTTGTTCATCATCGCCATCATCCCGGACATGTCACCATCCATGTCCGACATTTCGCCCTGCATTGCACCATGCTCGTGGCTGCTCTCTTGGCCTTGCGAGCTCTCTTGTGGAGCGGGCTGATGATCGACTTGGGATTGCGCGGCCGCAGCTGTTGCGAGACCGGCGGTCGCCAAGGCTCCGAGCGCCGCTAATTTAAAACTATTAATAAAAAAGTTCCTTTCATTGTTCCGATAAGTTCAGCTTTGCGTCGTCATGCGCAGGAACTGGAAGCGCGCGAACTTGCCGCTCAGGTCACCTGCCTGGGTCATCCGCACATATCTGGCTTGCATTTTTTCCAGGGCGGTGCGGCTTCTGGGCATGTCGGCGTCAATGCGCGGGAGTGCGCTTTCTTCTTATAACCTTTCTCCGCGAATCGAACATTACCCAAAAGATAGGGCTTCCCATCATGGGAAGGTCAAGAGGGGCGTCAGAATAAAAATTGTCGGCGCAGGCTGTTTGCTTTCCTATCGTGGGAAAGTTATCCAGCATGCATGAGCCAACTGCACACAATTGGTGAGGCCGCCGCAGACAGTGGCGTGTCGGCCAAGATGATCAGGCATTATGAGAAAATCGGTCTGATCGGAGCGGCCGAACGCACCGAAGCTGGCTATCGGCTTTACGGCCCTGCCGAAATACATACGCTGCGGTTCATCCGCCGCGCCCGCAACCTTGGCTTTTCGGTAGATGATATCGGCGAATTGCTCGGTCTGTGGCACGACGAGAAAAGAGCCAGCAAGGATGTCCGGGAGGTTGCCGCCGGACACTTGGGTGCTCTGCGCGCCAAGGCGGCAGAAATTCTTTCCATGATCGACGCTCTTGAGCATCTTATCGCGGGTTGCACGAACGATGACCGGCCAGATTGTCCTATTCTCAAAGATCTTTCCAACGATGCCAATCCTGCCTTAGCAAAAGAAGTCGGTCACAAGTTCGGATACCAGCGGGTCTGCTAAAAACAGAGTTGGCGCTGGTCTGTTCTCATGGTTCGCTTCATTTTGGGTTGGACCAGCAATTGGCTGAGGACGCGTCCGACATTTGACCGGCGAGACACATAAGACTCCTGGAGCGGGCCCGAAGGTGCTGCGTCGTTGTTCGCAAAACCTCAAGCTTGGCCAGTTTCGCGATTGCAGTTTTTTGCCAAGGCGTGGTCTGCCCGTTTGCGAAGTTTAATTCGCAACAAATCTCGGTGTCAGCTCTATTGAGTGGAACATATCCATTCGCTGAAACGATCTTTTCTCCAAGCTCCCGACCTTTTCCCATTCAGCCAATATGAGGGGTTGGAGCAGATGGCTCGTACTGTAAGCGTGACCCATCAGAGACGCACCAAGATCAGCACCTGCGCGACCTCCTTGTGCGGTCCAGGTCGGCACCGAGTTCGCCAATTCGTCGCATGGAGGGGGCTTGACCTTCCAACGATGGGAACCGTTACCTTATGATTTTCTATGATTTGAGCGAAGCTGCCCTGACGGGAAATGCTTTTGCACAGACCGACCGATGAAGGAGTGGAATTATGCATGTTAAGGACATTATGACGAAGGATCCCGCCTGCTGCGACAAGGATGCGAGCGTACAGGATGCAGCGAAGCTCATGGTGGGAAACGACTGCGGAGAGATTCCTGTTGTTGATGACCAAGGCGGTCTGGTGGGTGTCGTCACAGATCGGGACATTTGCTGTCGCGTCGTAGCTGAAGGCAAGTCGCCCGACACCCCGGTGGGGGACATCATGACCCGTTCGGTTGTCACTGTCACGCCGGATACCGAGGTAGATGCATGTTGCTCCACGATGGAGAGCAACCAGGTCCGGCGCGTTCCCGTGATTGATGACGAAGGGAATTGCTGCGGCATGGTTTCCCAGGCTGATATTGCACGGTCCGGTGCCGATGCAAAGACCGCAGAACTCGTCGAGGAAATCTCCAAGCCATCTCAGGAAAAGGCCTCATCGGGTTGTTGCTAGTCCGAGGGCAGCTGCAGGACCGTCCTCCCGCGAGGACGGTTCTGTCTTGAAGAGTAATCCCAAGATCAACGCGATGGAGTAGATTATGGCTAGAGGCGTCGTCCTGATAACCGGTGCAAGCGGATACATTGGGCGCGCTTTGGTTGATCGGTTGAGCGACCAGTACCGCATCATCGGCCTCGATCGCTCGGTCGCGAAAGACGTTCCCGGACTAGAAGCCTCATACGCCATCGACCTCGCGGACGAAGCGTCGGTTGTCGACGCCTTGACCAATGTGCGTGCCGCGCATTCAAACACGATTGCAGCTTGCATTCACCTGGCTGCCTATTTCGACATCACGGGCGAGCCAAACCCGCTGTACACCAATGTCAATGTTGAAGGGTCGCGCAGGCTGATTACGGCACTGCAGGACTTCGATGTCGAACAGTTCATCTATGCAAGCTCGATGCTTGTACACGAGCCCAAACCGCTGCCGGGCGTACGTATCGACGAATCCAGTCCGCTTGGACCGACGTGGCCTTACCCTCAATCGAAGGTCGATGCGGAACAGGTACTGCGCGAGAACCGTGGCGACATTCCGGTTGTATTCTTGCGGTTTGCGGGGGTTTACGACGACGAGGGGCACTCCGCCTTTCTCGCCGAACAGATTGCCGGTGTCTATGAGCATCGCGTGTCGGCGCATCTGTATCCGGGAATGTTGTGCGCTGCACAATCGGCACTGCATCTTGACGATCTGACCAAGGCGGTCGAGCAGACTATCGCTCATCGCACTGACCTCGAGGGCGAGATGCCGATACTTGTCGGCGAGCCCGAAACGCTGGGCTATGCCGAGATACAGGACATCGTTCATTGCCAGATCCACGGCAAGGAATGGACGACAGTGCGCATTCCAAAAAGCGTGGCGAAACTGGGCACGTGGATCGAGGAAGAAGTCCTCGGTCATGACGGATTCGTCAAGCAGTGGATGGTCGATGACGCAAACGCTCACTACATTCTCGATATCTCCCGCGCCCGGAAACTGCTGGGGTGGGAACCAGAGCACTCGCTCCGCGAAACGCTTCCGACCATCATCGACGCGTTGCAAGCCGACCCGCAGGACTGGTACGAAACGAACAAGCTGAACACGTCCCGCGTGGCCTGGCATCCAAAGAGTTCGGATGCAGCGAAGACCGAACCGGCGCGACCTCAATCGCAAGACACCGATATAGCGCATGATGGGCACCAGATGGACGGCGACATGAACAATATGGACGGCGATATGCAGCATATGGACGGACCCCAGCGCGGTACCCGCTGGACGCAGTTTGCTGTCATCGGACTCGGCCTCTGGCTTGCTGCAAGTCCTGGTGTTTATGACGTCGTATCCGCCGATACTGCGCGTGCTTCGGTCGTAGCGGTCACTCTCGAGCGGGGTTTGCCGTCGATCGAATGGCGGGCCAACGCTCTTGCTCTGAGCGATATGCTGAGCGGGATCGCATTGATGATCTTCGGCGCGATGTCGCTTTCGAAGCGCACCGCCTGGTTGGGGCAGTGGGCGACGGCCTTTGTCGGCATCTGGCTGCTTTTCGCGCCCTTGTTCTTCTGGAGTCCGAGCGCGGCCCAATATCTGACCAATATGCTTGTCGGTACATTGGCGATCGCATTCTCGGTGCTGGTGCCAATGATGCCCGGCATGAGCATGGAAGGGATGATGGACAAGAAGTCCATCCCGCCCGGGTGGACCTACAGTCCCTCGACCGATGCCCAGCGATTCCCGATTGTTGCGATGGGCATCATCGGCCTTCTGATATCGCGCATGCTTACCTCCTACCAGCTTGGCCATATCGATGTGGCGTGGGAGCCGTTTTTCTCCGGATCGCTTGGCGATCCCAAGAACGGCACCGAGGAAATCATCACGTCGGATGTATCCAAGGCCTGGCCGATCCCGGATGCCGGACTAGGGGCGGTCAGCTATGTGCTCGAGATCCTAATGGCGGTCATGGGAACCCGCACGCGCTGGCGCACGATGCCGTGGATGGTTACCTTCTTCGGCATTCTGGTCATTCCGCTCGGTGTGGTCAGTATCTATTTCGTGATCATTCAGCCGATAATGATCGGGACGTGGAGTACGCCGGCTCTGATTGCTGCGCTTGCGATGCTCATCATGATCCCGTTCTCGCTCGATGAAGTCATCGCCATGGGACAGTATCTCTACTGGTCGAAAAAGGAAGGCAAGTCACTCGTTCGTACCTTCTTCAAGGGCGGCGCAGTGTCAAACGGTGAAATCGACGATACCGACTATATGACCGACGCGCGTTCGATCTGGACGAACACGGTGCGCGGCGTGACCTTCCCGTGGACCCTGGTGGCCAGCACGGCTCTGGGAGCGTGGCTGATGCTGACAAGGATAACGCTTGGCAGCGAGGGGGCGATGGCCAACAGCGATCACGTGGTGGGTGCTTTGGTGATTACGGTGGCAATCATCGCGACCGCGGAAGTCGCGCGCGCCCTGCGCTTCATCAACGCTGCATTCGGTGCCTGGCTGGTCGCAGCGCCCTTCATGCTTGCAGGGGCTTCGGCTGCCGTAACGGTGGCCTCGGTTGGGGTCGGACTGCTCTTGATCGGACTGAGCCTGCCTCGCGGTAAGCGAAGCGGTGAGCATTATGCGGGCTGGGATCGGTTTGTCGTATGACCGGTTGACCCGAGCAAAGCGGATCTGGCGCTCTTCCTTTAGGAACAGGATGAAGACGAGGTCGGACCCGCATTCTTCTCAGAGCATCGCTAGAAATGTGCCCTGAGTACCCACAAAATAAGTAGGAGTATTTTACATGACCCTTTCAATTGGCTCGACAGCCCCCGATTTCACAGCCCAGACCACACAAGGAAACATTCACTTCCATGATTGGATGGGTGACAGCTGGGCAATCCTCTTTTCCCATCCCAAGGCATTTACACCGGTTTGCACGACCGAGCTTGGTTATATGGCCGGGCTTGGCGAGGAATTTGCCAAACGCAACACCAAGATTATTGGCCTTTCGGTCGACAGCAGCCAGGATAATCGCGATTGGCTTCCCGATATCGAGGAGGTGAGTGGAAATAAGGTCGACTATCCCGTGGTCGGCGACAGCGACCTACAGGTCGCCAAGCTTTATAATATGCTGCCGGCCGACGAAGCGGGTAATGCGGAGAGGCGAACCGCAGCCGATAACGCCACCGTCCGCGCTGTCTATATCATCGGGCCAGACAAGAAAATTCGCGCCGTGCTGCTTTATCCGATGAGCAGCGGGCGGAATTTCGATGAAGTGCTCCGGCTGCTTGATTCGGTGCAACTCACCGAACGCAAGGGTGTAGCGACGCCGGTCAATTGGCAGAAGGGTGATGATGTGATTATTCCGCCTTCCTTGTCGGACGAAGATGCGAAAGCCAAATATCCCGATGGCTGGGACGAAAAGAAACCGTATTTGCGTGTGATCCAAGAACCGATCGACTAATTGCGCGAACAGGTTGCCAGCAATTGCATGTCGGCGTGAATATAGCATGCTCATGCTAGAATTTGAGCGCGTCGCCACACCTGCGAGTGGATCTATCTGTTCGATATATAGATTGGCAAGAAGCGTAAGCGATTAGGTGTACGGTAAAACCAAATCCGGTCCCGATCGGTTTTCTCCTCGTTAATCGAATGGCGGCCCCACCTCCCCCTGAACCCTGCGGATCGCAGGTGTCCCGGGGCCGTTCAGGAACCCCGCGCTTCACCCAACCCTGGCGCGGGGTTCCGTCTTTCAGGTACAATAGCTGTTGAGCGCGGCTATGTTGGTCAAAGGACTGCGGCGTCCGCCGAGCTTGGACACCTCAGCTGCGTAACGGGGTTGAGGAGCTGTCAGTGTGACGCAATTGACCTCGACCTTCAATTGGTGGAGGGCTATGCCACATCGGCGAAATACAATGAACCCTCGCGTGTGAAGCCTCTGTTCGAACGAGTACTATGGCAGACCTATTTGAAGACTTCATATGGGTAAGGGCCGTTCGTGGTTGCTAGTCGCTTGATGGCCGAACCGACTCATGCTGTCGAACCACTACCTTTGCACGACGGCAAGACGACCGTTGTGAGCGTCATAAGCAGTTCGGCTGCTGTTTTGGCAGCTTGCTCTTGCTGCATTCTACCGATGGTGCTGGTTGCCGCCGGGCTGAGTGCGAGCCTGAGCAGTGTTTTGGCGCCTCTGGGTTCGCTCCATTGGCCAATGACCGCATTTTCGATGATTGCGGTGGCGGCTAGTTGGCTCATTGTTCTGCGCAAACATCGGCACACGAGTCATTGCCACTCCCGGGCCGCAGTTAAATGGCTCAAGAACCGTCAGATAATTTTGCTCCTGGTTGCAACCGTGATGAGCTTCATCGCGGCCGCCTGGGGCTATTTCGAGCCAACTCTCATGAAAGCATTTATGTAATCCGAGGTTCTGAGAGAACGACACTCGGATTGGCTCCTTTTACTGCGATAGCGAAACTTTGCGGGGATCTATAAAGCGCGACCGGACAATGAGGGTTCAGACGATCTTCTGCGCGCAACGTCCTACAGACAAATGCGCCTTGGCAATGTTCGAGGGTAAGCATTTTCGGAATCGAGCGAAAAAAAGCGGTCTTAATTGCGACAGGTTCAAAAAAGCTCCCCAATCCCGAAGGACTCCAATTCGATTGTCATCCCGATGTGGTTCTGATGATAGCCTCCCCGGTTCGTTCAAATGATTGGGAATGCGGATAGCGCGCAATAGCCCGCACATGGCTCCGCGGTGGCCAAGGCAATCCAACCTATCCCTGCGGTGATTTCCCGCCGAGCTCGTGCAGTCGCTCGACAGCATCTTCAGAGCAATTTCCGCATTTCAGATTGGTAGGCACGGCCACGTCGATTTTTTCAAGGTAGGGCAGGTCCAGCACGGCCCTGATCTGCTGAAATTCGAAAAAGTGAGACATCGCCATTCAAGCGGGGGTTGCGTTTGCCTGCCTGTATGATCGTCGAGACGCGCCCCCCTGCACAATCAAGCGCAGGATAGACCAGCGTGTCTTCCGGTAGGCCAAACAGCTTTCGCGCACGGCCCTGAAGGGATCGCGGGTTGGCCATTTTCGAGGTTTTCCAGCTTTTTAGCCCTGCGCGTTTGTCCATGCGCCCATGGAGCCCAGATAGACGTCGAGGTGTTTGAAGCCTTGGCTTGCGAGCCAGCCCGCTGCTACGCTCGCCCTCATGCCGCTGGCGCACATCAAAGTGTAATGACGGTCGCGATCGAGCTCTTTCCAGCGGGTGTTGAGCTCGCCGACATAGACATGTTCGGATTCATCGATGCTGCCTTGCTGCCGTTCGTCAAGGGCGCGCACGTCGAGCAAGGTCCAATCTTCGCTGTCCTCAGCGAGCCTGCGTGCGACTTCCTCGGTGTCGATCATGGCAATACTTTGCATCGCTTTGCCCTGTGCGGCGGCTGGGATCACGCCGACATAGCCGCCGACAATATTATCGAGACCAATGCGCACCAAATGCGCCATAGCTTGAGCGAGCTCGTCTTCTTCGGAAGCGATTAGGGCTATCGTGTCGCCTTCGCTGATGAACCACCCGGCAAAGGCGGGTATCATTCCCACTGGAAGGCACACGGCACCCTGCATATGACCGGCGGCATAGGCGAGCGGCTCGCGTACATCGACCAGATGATCGGCGCCGCTCTCGCCGAGGTCTTCCAGCCCCAGAAGCCTTGGCCGCATGACTCGCGGCGCGGCATTGGCGCCTTCGAGATTGAGCCGCTCCATTAGCCGAAAATAAGGTGGCTGGTAATGATGCTCTTCTACCTTCGCCTTGATGAACTCGTCGCGGTCAGCAATGCGCAGCCGCGGGTTGTTGCGCCGCTCATGGCCGATTGTCGAGAATTCCCGGTCTGCCATTCCGGACCCGCAAACCGATCCGGCACCGTGCGCCGGGTATATGATTGTCTGGTCACCCAGAGCGCAAATCTTTTGCAATGAATCGTACAGGAGGCCCGCGACCTCCCGCGCGCGCTCGGGATAGAAATCGGTTCGGCCGACGTCGCCCACGAAGAGCGCATCGCCGGTGAACACGCCGACCGGTCCTTCGGGATAATCGTCGTCGTGAAAGACGAAGGCGAGATGATCGTCGGTGTGACCGGGGGTTTCGAGCACTTCGACCCTGATCTTACCGATCTCGAAAACGTCGCCCTCTCGCGCGGTGTCGGCGAACACAACCTCATCCGCAGGGTTTGGACCGTGCAGAACGCGGGCACCGGTCATTTTGGCCAGTACCGGCGATCCCGTGATGAGATCCTCATTCCTGTGCGTTTCGAAGATATGCGTGATCTCCAGCCCTTCGGCGCGGGCTCGCTCGAGATATATCTCGCAGTCGCGGCGCGGATCGATGACCGCTGCCTTGCCCTGCGAACCGATCAGATAGGAAAGGTGCGAAAGGCCGGGGGTCTTTATCTTCTCAAGCAGCATATCTTACCTCGTTGTTGGAATGTTTCCGCAAGTCCGCATCGATCTAGTCGATCCCGAGTTCGGCCTTGAGCGCCGAGACGTTCTCGAAGCGGTCTTCTTCTGGCCGGGCGATAGCGGGTTTAGCGTTGACCCAGGTGTTCTCGCAGACGAATTCGAGCATCGCTGCCGCGAGGTCGGCGTGCCTGCAGCGAAAGCAATCTTGGGCAAGGCGCTCGTCGGTAATGACGGCTTCACCCGTATAGGGTTCGTCGAGGAGCCAGCCCGGTCGCGCAGCCGTCCATTTCAGGCCTTTCGCGCGCTCCAGAAGATCTTCCATGGCGCGCATCTGTTCGAGAATATTGTGCAAGGCTGGTCTTGCTGTGAGCTCGAACCATGCAGGAACGCTGGGCTGCGGCTCTACGAACGCCGCCGATATCACGACGATCCGGGAAATGCCGGTCGCCGACATCGCTTCCACAAGCCTGCGGGTTCCCTCCGTGTAAAGCGGAGGCGGATCGATCGCCGTGGATGGGCTAAATCCTATACCGAGTGCGGAAATAACAGCACGGCAACCTTCGAGCTCGCTGCTGAAGTCGTCATTGAGTACATCGCACTGGAGGTACTCGACGTTGTCGACCCGGTCCGATGGTTCGGGCAAGGTGTGCTCGAACGCTCGAACTTCGATGCCCTTGTGAACCGCATGGCGCAGTATTTCCGTGCCGGTCTTTCCTCCGGCACCGAAGACCGCAAGGGGGGCTGCATCGCTCACAGGCTCAGCTTCCACTGTAGCACCTCATTATAAATTCGGCCGCGCGTGCCGGGCCGAACATGATCATAGAGCGGGCACCGACGCACGCTGGCGCCCGCTCGCTCGTGTTCACGCCTCGCTGTTGCCGCAGGTCGTGTACCCCCAGAACCCGAACTCGTCCTTCATCCGAGGTCCGGCGACGATGAGTTCCTGCATCTGCAGGCCCGCGTCTCCTTCGTCATCGAGAAGGCGCGTGCGGATACGAAGCTCACCATTCGCATACTCACCCGAGGCGCTTGCTGTGACAGGGATCAGCTTGCCGTTGATCTTGATCGCGCCGCCACCGCTGTTGTCGTAGACGAACGACGGAAACGCGACCTCAGTCAGGCGAAACTGACACGTGTTCTCGGCTCCCAGCGTGGCGAGGTCCGCGTCGCTCATGGTCTCGGGCAGCATGAGGCCCGGGCTGAGGTTGGCAAGAGCGCTCGCAGCACTCTCTATCGGCGCCGCAGTTGCCGGGGGATCGAGCTGTGCTTCGCGATCATTGCCGACCGCGGTATTGGTGTTGCAGGCCGCCAGAGGGAGGGCTGCAAGCGTCAGGATTGCGATCTTGTTCATTGCTGCATCTCCTCGGGCAGGCGTTCTTCGGTGCGCGGACCGTTTTCCTCGATGTCCTGGATGAGATATTTCATCTCGGCGATCTCGCGCCGCTGCGCGACGATGATGGCCTGCGCGAGTTCGCGAACCCGCGGATCCTTCAGGCTCGCCCTCTCGCTAGTCATGATCGCGATCGAGTGGTGCGGGATCATCGCGGCCATGTATTCGGTATCGTCCACCGTGGTCTGGCTGCGTACGAGCCATAGCGCGAGCGCGAAGACGACGGCTCCGACACCCAAGATGATGAAGTTCTTGGTCCGGTCCTTGTACATGCCCCACATGAAGAGAAGCATGACCACCATCATCATCGCGCCCATGACGAACATCATCCAGAAGCGCGTCTCGCTCCAGAAAACGTCGTCCATGTCGAAGCTGTTGGCATACATCAGGAAGAACATGATCACGGTCGAGGTCGATACCATTGCCATGAACCGCCAGTAGTTGCCGCCCCCTCCACCTTTTTCGTGTGCATCGTGCCTAGCTTCAGCCATATCAATTCTCCTTTTCGCTCATGGTTTGATAGACATATTGGGCGGTGCAACTGATCATCAGGAACCCGGTAAGGGCGGCGATGCCGGAAATGGCGCGCATGTGCCCGGCGGGCAGAATATCGCCGAGACCGACCGTCGAGATCGTGATCAGCGCGAAGTAGTAATAATCCATCCAGCTGTTGATGACGTCCTTCTCGAGCCCGCCAAGGCCCCAGACGGAAGCGAGATACATTCCGCCCGCGAATATGCCGGCGATGACCAGATGGCTGAGAAGAACGAGGCTGGAGCCTGCAAGCAGCCGGAAATGGCGTGGGTCCTTGCCTGGCGGAGAAACGGCTTTCGCCCCGCGCAGCATCAACATGTGGAAGTAGAGAGAGATCGCGAACAGCGCGAAACCGAGAAGCAGTGCCCAAATCATAGCGAGACCCAACCCAGGGCCTTGGCACCCATCCAAAGACCCATACCGATCATGAACAGGTTCTCGGTCAACGATACGAAGCCGAGCGGCACGTTGCTGCTTCCGCCGACGCAAGCGCATTTCAACTCGCGCTTGTCGATGTAGACCGCCTTGAACACGCTGACCGCGCCGACCGTCCCTATGAACAGCGATACCGGAACCGAGACGATCGGAAGCGCGTGCGCGACCATTAATATTCCAGCCAAACCCTCACCGAACGGATATAGAAATCCATATCGTACCCAGCGTCGCGCCAGCAGATCGTAGTTGAGGAACATGGTCGAGAAGCTGCGCACGTCCTGCAACTTCTGGATCGCGAGCAAGGCCATCGATAGGCTGACAAACCATTCGACCGCTTCCACCGTGAAAATCGTGTCGAAAACGTACCAGCTAATTGCCAGACCCAGGAGGAAAGCGACGCCGAAAATGGCAATGACGGGCTGGTAGCTGGTCTCGTCATCACCGGCTTGCGTTCTTTTCTTGCCGACATGCTCACGGACATCGTCGTAACCTCCGATGCGCTTCCCGCCGATGAAGGTTTGGGGGGTGGTTTCTACCCCATGCTGCTCTTTGAACGCATCGGTCTCCTCGCGCGTTTTCAAATGGTGGTCGTCCACCTCGAAACCTTCGCGTTTGAGCAAATCGACCGTTTTCAATCCATACGGACAAACGTGGTCCGGCATGACCATTCGGTAAACGGTGGCAGTTTTAGTCGTCACGATATGCTCCGTCTTGAATTTCTTTTGATCCGCGAACTTGGCGCCTCGATCCTCGTCGGCTTTTGGTCGCTGCCTTTGCGCTCGTGTTCTACTAACGGGGTCATCGCCTCTCTTCCGCCGGTCTTTCTGAAGCGGAGTCCATCGCTTGCGAACGCCTGGACAAATAGAACCATTCGGCGATGAAAACGGCGGCAATGCCTGCGACCGCATAGGCGACGACCGCAGGGTCGGTTTTGAGCTTGGCGAAGGCAAAAGCTGTCAGGACTACGCTGTCCGCCACGAGTGCCGACCATAGCACCCAGGCACGCGCACCGATCTCTTCCCGCAAACCGCGCAGCACGCCCCAATGCACAAGCATGTCCATTACGAGATAGAAAAATGCTCCGAGCGAAGCGATCCGCGACAGATCGAACAGGACCGCGAGCGTGCCGGCAATCACTACGGTATAGACCAGCATGTGACTGCGGATCGGTCCGCTCATGCCGAAATGGCTATGCGGGATCATCTTCATCTCGGTCAGCATCGTCAGCATTCGCGAAACGGCGAAAACACTGGCGATGACACCCGAGGTCGTGGCTGCGATCGCGATTGCGACTGTGAAATAGAAGCCAAGCTCTCCGAGCGCGGGGCGCGCAGCTGCCGCAAGAGAGTAATCGCGCGCCTCGGCTATTTCTGAAGTGCTGAGGCTGGCGCCGACCGCCACCGCGACGAGAAGGTAGACGACCACGCATACTGCGATCGAAATGATAATGGTTCTGCCGACATTCCGATGCGGATCGATGATTTCGCCGCCGCTGTTGGTGATGGTGGTGAAACCCTTGAAAGCGAGGATCGAGAAAGCGACCGAAGCGAGCAACGCGTCGAGGCCCGAAAGCGCGACCGGCTCTGCGAAGGCACCGCCTGAAAATCCGGTGGCCCAGATCGCCGCAATTGCGAACAGGGCGATGCCGCCGATCTTGATTGCCGACATAATGAGCGAAAACCCGCTGACCGATTTGTTGCCGGCAGCATTCACGAAATAGGCGAAAACGATGAGGGCCAGTGCCGCGACGGAGACCAGAATGCCGCTGCTTTCGAGCCCAAAGGGCCGCAAGGCATAGGTCGCGAAGGTCCGAGCGACCAGGCTTTCGTTGATGACCATCGACAGCGCCATCAGGAGCGATGCCGATGCTGCAACGACGCCCGGTCCGTAAGCCTTCTGAAGGATCATCGCGATGCCGCCAGAGGAGGGCCAGCGGTTCGACATCTTGATGTAGCTGTAGGCGGCAAGCGAGGTAACCAGCGCGCCGACTATGAAAGAAAGCGGAAATAACGGTCCAGCCAGTTCGGCAATCTGGCCGGTCAGTGCGAAGATACCTGCGCCAATCATGACGCCGGTCCCCATCGCGACACCGCCCAGCAACGTTATCGAGCCCGCATTCTCGCTATGTTGATCGTCGCCATCTGTCTGCAAGTCTTTCCCCTGTCTATGTCATCCCGTCCGAGAAGCATCACGACAAGCAGTACGTTGGGCAGAGGTTCACCCCTTAAAAAGATCCAGCATTTCTGACCGAGCTTTTGACTATCGCATTTCTCCTATTTCGTGCGTGCTGCAATCATACAAATTGGAAGGGTCCGGGACTGTGGGGGCAGCCAGCCCGGACCCGGCGAGAAGTTCGACAGGCTTCTGTGTCGCTTCCCGCAATTAGTCCTCATCGCCTGCAACCTTTCATGCCGACGCATGGAGTGGCTTCACCCCCTTACGGAAAGGACGCGAAGACGCTCTGTCCGGTTGGGCCAAAGGCGATGACGTCGTAAGGCTGGATCCGGTTTCCGGCCTCCATGCCGGGCGATCCCAGAGGCATTCCCGGAACCGCGAGGCCGGCAACGCCGGCGGGCCGTTCGCGCAAAAGCTTGGCGACGGCTTCTGCAGGCACGTGACCTTCGATGATGTATCCATCGACCTCCATCGTATGGCATGACCATAACTCTTGGGGTACGCCCCGCGCGGTCTTGATCGCCGCCATGTCGTTGCTGTCGACCGATGCCACCTTCGTGTTCATCCCGTCTTCGACATGGCCTGCCCAGTTGAGACAGCACCCACATCCTGGATCCCGGAACATCGTAAAGGTCGCTGCCTGAGCCACGTTCGAACAGGCTGCCAGCACGAGCAAGGCCGCGCCGCTAATCGATCGCCGGAGCAGCGAAGGCTTTTTCAAATTCATTGTGCAATTCCTTTCTTGTATCCGCGCCATAGCGAGATCGTCCCGGTTGCCGTCGGGAACCGTTGGAGCAGGCATGGCTCGGTGAAGATTTCGGCGAACAGTTTTTCGACTTCGCCGTCGGCGCTGGGCTGCGTGTCGCTTATGCCGTCAAGAGACTGGACGGTCGCCCGGAAGAGGCTCCGCATGAGTGGGCTATCCTGCTTCATATAATCGGAGATCAACACGGTTCCGCCTGGCACGAGCAAGCTTTCGATGGTTTCCAGGATTGTCTGCTTCTTGCGCAAGGGGACCTGGTGCAGGACGAGGCTGCTGACGATCTTGTTCGGCTGCCACCCTGCGGGTAGCTTGAGGCTTTCGAGAAAGCCATTGTGCCATTTCACGAGATCGGCTCCCGCGCCAAACTTGCGCCGCGCAAGCGCGAGCGCATCCGGGTCGGGTTCGACACCGATCAGACCCGCTTCCGGACAATCCGTCATCAAGGCCTTGAGAAGAGTGCCGGTTCCGCTGCCAACATCGATCACCCGGTCGCCGGGGACAAGGTGCAGCTCTTCGACAATCCTTTGGCGCCAGAGATGTTCGCGGGTGAACAGACCGATCGCCCGGTCGTAAAGCGGCGTCAGAAAGCTCTTGCCAAGAAGAGGCGTAAATTCGCCGTGATCTTCAGGTGCGGTGATATTGCTCACGAGCTGGTTTCCATTCATCCCGGGTTCGACCCGATTCTGACAGACCCGTCTCGATTACGTATGGTGGTGGACATTCCCTCAAAAAAAGAAGTTTAAGGGATTGTGCAGGCGAGCGCGTATAGGACACGTGCAACCCACAGGAGTTTTTCGGATGCGTGACAATCACTCTCTTGATGCGGTGCTCGGAACCCTTTCCGCCACCGGCACCAGCGAGGTCCCCGCCGACTTCATGGATGGCGTTTGGCAGCGCGCCGGACAGCTTGGCGAAATCGCCGACCGACGCCGCCGGACGGCTCTGTTCGTCGGTCTGTTCGTCGTCGGGCTTGGAGCTGGCGCCGGAACGAGCGGTTGGCCCGGCGGCTATGGCACGTCTTCCGCGTCATTTGGCGAAAGTCTTATCCTCGGCGAACAGCTGTCCCCATCGGCGCTCCTCCATGTGGAGCAATAGGGTTTGAAGACGACGCATATCGTTCTCGCGGTGCTTCTCGCAGCACTTGCAGGATGCCTCGGCGCGATTGCCGCGGACCGCTGGGCCAATCACGAGGCTGGCTCCGGCCTCCACGATTTCGTGCACGACGAACTCACCCTGACGGCCGACCAGGAGCAGCGTCTCGATGCGCTCGAGGCTCGTTTCGCTGTCGAAAGGGCACGGCTCGAAGGATCGGCGCGTGCAGCCAATGCCCGGCTCGCCCAGGCGATGGAAACCGAGCATGAGTACGGTCCCGAGGTCTCGGCCGCGATCGACGAGGTGCATGCACGCATGGGCGATCTGCAGAAAGCAACGGTGCGCCATGTCTTCGACATGCGCGAAATTCTCGAACCCGAGCAGCAACGCCAGTTCGACCGCAAGGTCTCCGACGCCTTGACCCGCGACCCTCGCGACTGAAGCGCCATGTCGGGGGCGGGCGACAATCCGGATGAGGCCCTTGTTTCGCAGGCGAGGGCTGGAAACAAGCGGGCTTTCAGCCAACTCGTCGAGCATGAAACTGGTCGGCTTCTCGCGCTCGGGACACGCATGCTTTCCTCTCCTTCTCAGGCCGAGGACGTTGTTCAGGACAGCCTCGCTTCGGTGTGGCTGACGCGCCATCGGCTTGATCCGGACAAGCCGATCGGACCCTATCTGACAACCGTCGTCCTCAACCGCTGCCGGGACCGTTTGCGCAGGCGCAAGGTCGCGGGCTTTTTCGGACTGTCGGGTGATGACGAACTCCATTCCATCGCCGACGATTTGCCGGGTCCTGAAGCGTTGGCCGTTTCCAGGGAAGAGCTCAATCTCGTTCAGGCCGAGATCGCGCGAATGCCTGTAAGGCTGCGCGAAGCGCTTGTGCTCGTGACCATCGAGGGGCGTAGCCAGGCCGAGGCGGCCGATCTTCTCGGAACGACCGAAAAGGCGATCGAAACCCGCGTATATCGCGCGCGCAACAGGCTGAAGGAGCGCTTCGAAAAACTTTGAGGGGTTGGCTGGGCGCGCGCGTAAGTAACGGTAAACGCCAAGTCAGGAGCCCTTTATGATCGCCGTCAATCGACGCAAGTTTCTCGGAGCCGGAGCAGGAGGAATGGGTCTGCTCGGCCTTGCCGGGGCGATGCCTGCCTGGGCACGGGGCGCGGACATCCTCGCAGGTAACGCCCGCAAGGGGCTGGACGAGATATCCGGCCCCAATATCGACCTCACCGTTGCCCGATCGGCCTTCGCGACCGGCAACAGGCGCGGCGGCGCGATCGCCGTCAATGGCACGATCCCCGGTCCGCTGTTGCGATTGCAGGAAGGCACGACCGTCCGGCTCAATGTCCATAACCAGCTCGAGGAAGATACCTCGATCCACTGGCACGGTCTGCTCGTGCCGTTTCAGCTCGATGGAGTGCCTGGCGTGAGCTTTCCCGGCGTCAAACCGGGAGAGACCTTCACCGCCGAATTTCCGGTTCGCCAGTCGGGTACCTACTGGTGGCACTCGCATAGCGGCCTGCAGGAACAGGCCGGGCATTACGGCGCGATCGTGGTCGACCCCGCCGGACCCGATCCGGTCCAGGCCGACCGCGAATATATCGTGGTGCTGAGCGAATTCAGCGAAATGTCGCCCCACACGATTTTCGACAAGCTCAAGAAGGGCGAAGGCTACTTCAACTACAACCAGAACACCTGGACCGACGATTACCCGCTTTCGGGCGAGGATCGCCGGATGTGGGCGAAAATGCGCATGATGCCGACGGACATCCTCGACGTGTCGAGCGCGGCTTATACCTATCTTCTGAACGGCCATGGCCCGCTCGACAATCTGGAATACCTCTTCCGCCCGGGCGAACGCGTGCGGCTGCGCTTCATCAATGCCGGCGCCATGACCTTCTTCAATATTCGCATTCCCGGCCTGCCGATGACCATCGTTCAGGCGGACGGGCAGAACGTCGAGCCGGTGGAGGTCGACGAGTTCCAGATCGGTGTGGCCGAGACATACGACGTCGTCGTGACGCCGGGCGCGCAACAAGCCTACACGCTGGTCGCGGAGTCGATGGACCGCTCGGGCATGGGTATTGCCACACTCGCGAGCGCACCCGGCGCTCGCGCCGCCATTCCGCCGCTGCGCGATCCGCCGCTTCTGACCATGGCCGACATGGGCATGAGCGGCATGGACCACGGCTCGTCTGGCGATGCCGGCATGTCGGGCATGGACCACGGAAGTGGCGGCGACATGGCGGGGATGGATCATGGTTCGTCCGGCCAATCCGAGATGGCAGGCATGGCCGGCATGTCGGGCATGCAGATGCGCGACACCTCGCTTCTGCCGCCCGATGTGAAGGTCGGGCCCGGTCTCGACATGGTCTCGATGAACCCGGTCGATCGCATGGGCGATCCCGGCATCGGTCTCGCCGATGTGCCGCATCGTACGCTCGACTATCGCAAGCTGCGCGCTCTGACTCCACACCGCGAGGGCCGCACGCCGTCCCGGCGAATGGAAATTCATCTGACCGGCAATATGGAGCGCTACATGTGGTCGTTCGACGGCAAGAAGTTCTCCGCCGTCTCAGACGAGCCGATCCGTTTCGCCTATAACGAGCGCGTGCGCGTGAAGCTCGTCAACGACACGATGATGGCGCACCCCATTCACTTGCACGGTCATTTCTTCGAGCTGGTCAATGGCGCGCCGGCCGATCGTCAACCGCTCAAGCACACGGTAATCCTGCAGCCGGGTGGCAGCGCGCAGTTCGACCTGACGGCGGACGAGCCGGGCGACTGGGCCTTCCACTGTCACCTTCTCTACCACATGCATGCCGGGATGTTTCAGATCGTCACGGTCGCCAATCCCGACGGGAGCGAAGCATGAAAATTCGTATTGTCAGCCTGCTCGCATCGGTCGCAGCCGGCTCAGTTCTCGCCTCCCCCGCGGCGGCGCAGCATGCCGGTCATTCGCCGGCGGAGCCGCAGCAAAGCGCCGAGGCGCAGGCTGACGCGAAGACGAAGTGCGAGGAAGAAGCCGAGCGCCATCGCGCGATGGGGCATCCGGTTGCAGATGGAGCATGCGAACCGGCTGCTCAACCTGAAGCCGCCATGGACCGCTCCAAGATGGATCATTCAACCATGGATCATGGTTCGATGACCGCTCAGGACGGTCATTCTGGCATGACAATGCCGATGGACGCTGCCCGTCCACAGGCATCGCCCGAAAGTCAGGAAGGAATGGATCACGGCTCGATGCCGCAGGGCAAGCCCGCCGAAGGCGCGATGGATCATTCGCAGATGAATCACGGCGAGATGGGACAGGCGGAAGCCGCCAGTTCGTCGATGGACCATGGGCAGATGGATCACAGCCAGATGAACCATGGGCAGACGCCTTCGCAGGACATGCAGGGCATGGACCATTCGGCGATGCAGATGGGCTCCGATGCCGATATCCCGCTGTTGCCGCCTCCTTCAGAAGCAGGGAGCGGCCCAGCGCGCGCGGCGGTCGCCATCTGGGGCGAGGAAGCCATGAACGAAGCACGCCGCGAGCTTGTCCGCGAAACCGACGGAGGAATGCGCTTCTGGTTTCAGGGCGACCGGTTCGAATATCAGGCACGTGAAGGCTCGGATGGTTATTTCTGGGAAGTCCAGGGCTATTATGGCGGCGATATCGACAAGTTCTGGTTCCGCTCCGAGGGGGAGGGTGTTTTCGGCAACAAAGTGGAGAAAGCCGAAGTTCAAGGGCTGTGGAGCCGTGCCATCGCACCCTTCTTCGATTTCCAGGCAGGTATCCGGCAGGACCTTACAGGACCGGAGCGGACCTATGCGGTGGTCGGCTTCCAGGGGCTTGCTCCCTACAAATTCGAGGTGACCGGAGCGGCCTTTGTTTCGAACACCGGCGACTTGACCGCGCGGCTCGAAGGCGAACTCGATCAGAGGATCACGCAGCGCCTGATCCTGCAGCCGCGTGCAGAGATCAATCTCGCGGCGCAGGACGTGCCCGAACTGGGCATCGGTGCCGGAATCGACCGGTTCGAAACCGGAATTCGCCTGCGCTATGAATTTGCACGTGAGTTTGCGCCCTATGTCGGCATATCGCAGGGATGGCGTATCGGCAGAAGCGCTGATTTTGCGCGGGCCGCCGGAGAGGATCCGAGCGTCACCAATTATGTCGTCGGTGTGCGATTCTGGTTCTGAAATTTCAAAAAGGATAGAACTTCTATGACCAAGACTTTGACACGCATCGCGGCGACTGCGCTTGTTGCCACGCTGATACCGCTGCCAGCCTTCGCGCAGCAGATGGACCACTCTTCCCATGCGAACCATCAGATGCACGCGATGGACGCTTCGGCGGACGATGTCGCGGGCGCTGAAGAAACCCTCAAGGCCTATCGCACCGCTCTTGAAGCGCGCGACGCGCAGGCAATGCGCGCGCTCTTTGCCGAGGACTCGGCCATCTTCGAGAATGGCAAGGCCGAAGGAAGTTTCGCGAATTACATGGAGCATCATCTCGGACCCGAGCTCGACGCGATCGTGAGCTTCACCTTTACCGACCCCACGCTGACCGTCACCCGGATGGGGCACATGGCCCATGCCTATGAGACGTATGGATATCGTATCGAACTTACCGATGGCCGGGTGATCGAGCGCGACGGCGTGGCGACATCGGTGCTTGCTCACGATGCGGACGGGTGGAGAATCGTCCAGTACCATTCCTCGTCGCGCGCGCCGCGCAACTGATTACGGCTTTCGAAGAGGTAGCACCGGTTGGCAACGCCGTCGCTGAAGCTGCGCCTGCATGTGCTCGGCAGCAAGATCCACAAATGGCTGGCGATTTTCGTCGGTGTCCAGGTTCTCTTGTGGATGGGAACCGGCGCCCTCATGTCGTTTCTCGACCTGGAAGAAGTTCGCTCCGAACATGTCGTTTCGCGTGAACGAGAGGCGCTGCCCGCCGATGCCCCGCTCCCGGCCTGGGTCGCAAACGACGGTACTCTTGCAGCGGTAACGACACGTTCGCTCGACGGCGATGCCGTGACCGAGGTCCGCAAGGTCGACGGTAGCGTGAGCCTCCACGATCCGGTAACAGGACGCAAACTCTCCCCCATCTCGGCTGCGACGGCAAGATCCATCGCCTTGCGCGCATGGACCGGACCGCGCACGACGATCGAAGGCGCACGGATAGTTTACGAACCGGTAGGGACCGAGTTTCGCGGACCTTTTCCGGCCTGGCAGGTCACCTATGCCGACGAGGCTTCCACGCGCATATACATCGATGCCGCCAGCGGCACGCTCGGGGCGGCGCGCAGCGATAAATGGCGCATGTTCGATTTCATCTGGGGCCTGCACATCATGGACTGGACCGAGCGTGATCGCATCAACAGTTGGTGGCTTCTGCTGTTCGGCATTGGCGGCACGATCATAGCCCTGTCGGGTTTCGTCCTGCTGGCGAACCGTATGCCGAGGCTGCGGCGCCGCGCAAAGAAGAGCAAGCTCGCCTGAGCCCATGGGGCTCATGTGCGTGGGCGAACGCCTTACCCCCGTTCGCCAGGCCCAACGGGCCAGGAGCCGAATGCGTTCGACGATCGCGATCGTGCCGGCATCGGACCTGATCCCGCAGACGCTCTTCTGTCGCGCCAATACCATCAAATTAATGTGAGGGGCACGCGGCTGCCGTGCGTATCAGGCACATAGGTCGCACTTTAACTGCAGGTTCGGAAGACATACGAGACATGAAAGCCCCCTCATTTCTGGCGCTGCTCGCCGCAAGCCTGCTCTTCGTCGGACCCGTTCAGGCTCATGGCGACGAAAAGCACGGCGAAGAGGCGAGCGCCGCGCCTGCTGCCACCAATGGCGATGTGCACGACCAGGCGGCCATGGCGCAGATGGGCGAGACTGCGGATGCTGGCGAGTCCTCCGGCGCGCACGATGAAGCGGGCGGAGGTCATGACGAGGCCGGTGGCCATGCGAATGAGGGCGAAGCCGGCGTCATGGCCGTACTGAAGAAGCTGCATCCGGCAACGATCCATTTCCCGATCGCCTTGTTTCTCATGGCTGCGGCCACCGAATTGTTCGTGATGCGCCGGAAAGGAGCGGGCCTGGAAAGTGCGGTACGCGTGCTTGTCTACGGCGGAGCCATCGGCGCGGTGGTCGCAGTCCTGTTCGGATGGATTCACACCGGCCTGTGGTTCGGCGGCGACACCGTCATGCAGGTGCATCGATGGAACGGTATGCTGATCGCCGTTCTCGGTATTGCGATGGCCTATCTCGCGAGCAGGCCGAGCCAGAGCCGCGCATGGTTGCGCGCGTCGATATTCTCCATGGCGGCGCTCGTTCTCATCCAGGGCTTCCTTGGCGGCGAGCTCGCGCATGGGCCGAACCACCTCGGTATTTCCTGGCTCTGAAGGAGTTGAAGAGCATGCGTACTTCCAGATTGAATGCAGCGATCGGGTTTCTCGCGATCGCGCCCTTGATGTCCGCTCTTGCTGCTTGCGACGAGGCGCAGGAGAGCACACCGATCACCGAGGTTTCGCCTATGGGCGAAGCTGCGGTGGTGGCTGGTACGGCATCCGAGGCGGGTCTTGCCGATCCGGCAGCCTCTCCCTCCGAAGATGAGGCAGCGACTGCGCGGCAGGACGCTCTTTCGACAAATGGCGCCGCGCCGACCGCCTCACGGCCTGCTGCCTCTCCCGCATCACGCTCAACTGCCACACCCGCAGCGCCACCGACGCGTACTCAACCCGCGAGCGAGGCGGCCCCGCCCGCCGATCCCCATGCGGGCCATGACATGTCCTCGATGGCCGATCACGACATGGAAGGCATGTGATCGGACGCGTTTCCCGGTGACACAGCTATTCAGGAGAGACCCTCGGCAAGAAATCGCAACGAACAACGCAAGATCAGGAAAGGACGGCCCCGCCTCCCCCCGAAGCCCTGCGGGTCGCAGGTGCCCCCAAGGGGCCGTCCAGGAACCCCGCGTGAAGACCAACCCGACGCGCGGGGTTCCGTCTGCCCGGCTTCGCTGTCGCCGTGCCAGGCGCTTCCCGGCATGGCTTTGTGCTATGTGAGCAGCGCGCAGACGATCGCCTCGATGGTTATGAAAGGAACCGCATATGTCGGAAACGGGAAAAGCCGGTGCGCTGTCGCGCTGGGAAGACGAAGGCGGGGCACTACCCTGCGGGCCGCAGGAAGCGCTCGCTGCCGATTGCGAAAAATGGGATATTCCGCCGCTTTCCGATGCCGAGGTCATCCAATTGCGCATCAGGGTGATAGCCCTTGAGAACATGGTGCTCGGTCTTCTGTCGAAGGCCAGCGCCGACCAGCTGGCAGCAATCGAAGAAATCGCGGAATTCATTTCCCCGCGTGCCGATGCGAAGCCGCATCCGCTTACCCTGCATGCTGCAACCCAGATGGAGCACTTCGTCGAGCGCGCCCGGCGGTTTCGCGAGCACCCCACCGCCGATTGAGCGACATATCACCGGCCCACGAATGCTGGCCTTCCTCGCTGAGGCCCGGTCGACGATCTAGAAAGAGTGCGATGGACCTCGATACGCTTCTCATCCGCTATTTCGGCACTGCCGACGCTGGAGCGGTTGGCGCGGAGACCTTGGCCTCGGGGATCGAGCATTGCCGGGTGGATCTCGGCCTGGAGCAGGACCGGGGCAAGCGATTTGCACTGTGGTCGTTTCTTCACATGTTCGGATCCGCCCCTGACCTCGACGTGGCGTTCGAGAACCAGGAAGACCGGGAAGCAGCCCGCAACTTCATGGATCTGCTGGCGGCATCGGAAAGTGACGGCGAAAGCTGATTGCAGCGGGATCATGTGACCCTTCGGACCCGCACCCGATACCCATCCGGCTTTCTTCGCGAACAGTCCTGAACCAGGTCAGCCGAGGAGCCGCAACCCGTTCCTTTGCCGGCCGTGTTGTCGCGCTTCGCGCGCCTGCCCGCACCACCCGTCATGAACAGGTTTCCCTTCGGCCCTTCAGGCCTGCGGTGCAGTCCTCCCATGCCCTGCTTCTTCTGGATGTTCGCAAGCCGGAGATGGTCTCCGGTTTGAGGAACTGAAGGAATTTCATCATGACCAATATCGCAATCCTCACCGGCCGCATCGCCCGCGATCCCGACACCCGCGAGACCAAGGGCGGCACCAGCGTCACCGGGATCACCGTCGTCACCGATCGTCCTGCACGCGACAAGGACGGCAAGACCTACAAGGACGAGAACGGCTACACCGCCAAGGACAGCGAATTCCACCGTGTGACCTGCTTCAACGGCCTCGCCAAGACCGTCGGTCAGTACTGCTCGAAAGGCCAGCTGGTCTCGGTCCAGGGCCGCATCCACTACACGCAGTGGGAAGACCAGGACGGTGTGACGCGGTATGGCTCGGAGATCCTTGCCGACAAGGTCGATTTCCTCTCGCGGGCCAATGGCGGCGACAACCAGGACGCCCCTCCGATCGACTGATCCGGCGCCATCGAACCAGCCAAAGGAGGCTCTGCCGGAAACGGCAGGGCCTCTTTCGCTGTTCACCCTTCCTTTCGCTCGGTCTTTTCTCCGGGGAATAGCCAGGCGCTGCCCGGAGGGCCCGACCCATTATGGCAGCGATCATCTGAAACGGTCGTTTGAGGTGGACTGGATTGGCCTGGCTTACCGCATTTCCAGCATGATGGTCCCGCGCCGCCCGCATCAAGGACGGCAGGGGCCCCACCATTTTGTCCGCCGCCGGATTGCATCCGGCACCGGACAAAACCGTTTCCCCCTGCGCCGCTTCGCGGTCGCCCTGTCAGGCGATCCTGTGACCCGGTCTGCCCGGGCCCATCGGCCAACCTCCTGTCGTCTCGCGACAGATTTCAGGAGGATTATCATGACCTATTTCACGAAATGCACACTGCCCTCGCGCAACTATTTCGAGGCTCTGGCGACCGCCGAGCAACGGGCCTTGCACAGCTTCTTCGACCAGCATGTCATCGAGGATGACGAGCTTGGATACCGCGCGGTCGACGAAGGCGACTACAACGCGCTGCCCCCGCATCTTGCGATGCGGGTCGTTCATACCGTCCATGGCGGAATGCTCGACGAATTCTGAGGCATTCTGCAGGGCAGGGACCGGCAGCGGTTCCTGCCCTTTTTTCGTGTCTCTTATGGGCTGAGCTACAGGTTCAAGTTTCGATCCAGCAGCAATCGGCGGTTCTCCAAACATCGGCTTGGCCAACTGGCGATCGGGATAAATGGAGCGGGGCTGGGGACGCACTCTGTCCCGCGCATCTGGCGATACGCTCCTGAGGGTGCGGCATTACGTGTTTTTGGGGCCCCGCATGCACTTGCGAACCGGCAGCGGGTCGGGCGAGCGGGAAGCTACGGCCGCGACAGGCCCCGCTTGCCTTGCTTCCCACAGGCCCTTGGCCGCTGCCTCTCTCGCAGGTGCGGTTCATTGCTCTGAGCCTTCGGCATTGCAGCCGAAAGCCTGCCGGGCAGCGCGATAGCGTCGGGTTCTGCGCGGATGCCGCCCCTCCTCGATCCTGCCGAGCTCAGATCGGTAGGGGCGACAAATCCGAACGCGGCATCGTGTCGCTCCCCCCATTGCCAGGGCATGCGCCATCACCCTCCGCAATCAGCGGCAGTTAGCCGCAGCCACCCAAGCCTCCTGGAGCTAACCCCATGCCCGCCGTTCCCGATCCGGTCCGTCCCCGCTACCTGCGCACCCCGGATGCCGCGGTGCATCTGGGGCTTTCGCCGCGCACGCTCGAAAAGCACCGATGCTATGGAACAGGGCCGGTCTACCACAAGCTCGGCGGCCGCATCGTTTACCGGCCCGAAGATCTCGACGCCTGGGCCGAGCAGGGCTTGCGCCGTTCCACCAGCGATCCGGGCAAGGGCGTCGTTCATCCTGCCAAGCGGATCGACGGCTACACCGGTCCGGTCCGGCGCTGAAGCGGTACCATGCGCTCCTTGAAGACATCGGACGGCGGGGCCGGACAGCTCGACCTGTTCGTCGGCGCGGGCAGCGACATCGCCGCGCGCGATGCGCAGGATCTGATGGCCTGGCCTTTCTTCAGCCTCGCCAAGACGAAGCGCGTGAAGCCGATCGACTTTCGTATGGGCGAGGTCGCCATTCTGGTCGAAGCGACCGCCGAACATGGCATGGCCACCATCTGGGACGCCGATGTACTGATCTGGGTAGCGAGCCAGATCGTCGAGGCGCGCGATGCCGGCAAAGCCACCTCGCGCCTTATCGCGGCGACGCCCCATGAAATCCTTACCTTCACCCGGCGCGGAACCGGAAAGGCTGGCTACGAGCGCCTGAAGGCGGCGCTCGACCGCTTGCAGTCGACCAGCATTGCCACCTCCATCCGGCAGGCCGGGGCGCGACGCCGCCGACGATTTTCCTGGATCAACGAATGGCGCGAACGGCTCGACGACAACGGGCGCGCGCTCGGCATCGAAATGATCGTGCCGGACTGGCTCTACGAGGGCGTGCTCGATCGTGCGCTCGTCCTGACCATCGACCCGGCCTATTTCGCGCTTACCGGCGGTCTTGAGCGCTGGCTCTATCGCATCGTACGCAAGCATGGCGGGAAGCAGAAGGGCGGGTGGAGTTTCGACATTTCGCACCTGCATTTGAAGTCCGGCGCGCTCTCGCCATTGAAGCGTTTCGCTTTCGAAGTGCGGGCCATCGTTCGCCGCCAGTCGCTCCCCGGCTACAATCTCGCTCTTGAGCACCAGTTCGGCCGCGAGCGGCTCCTGTTCGTTGCAGCGCCTGTCGATCCCTTCGCGTCCGCGCGGCGCCGTATCGGGCTGCCCCCTGTGGAAAAGGGTGCGTGATGTTCGGACTATCGGGAACCATGACGTTCGGACGATCGGGAACCCTATTCCCGGACTATCGGGAACCGGGAGCCTGCGCGACTCGCCGAAAACGCGGCGCCTGCGAAGCCCTTAACAATGCTAACAAGGAATCTTTCAGATTCCTGCTAACACAGCCACGCCTGTGCAAAAGCGCAGCGCGCGCTTCGCTTCCGCCTCCGGAACCGGTCGAGGCAGGTTCCGGTGATCCGCCACTTACGCATGTCACGCTGGTGTGGCGCGGCGGCGTGCAGGAAGACTGGCTTCGGTTCGGCAAGCCCGTTGCAGAGCGCATCCTCGATCGCCGGACGCGTATCGAAAGCTATGCTCCGGGACAGGTCTTTGCCTTGGTTCGGTGGGCTTCGAACGACTACGGGACCGTTGGCTCCACACTCACGATCGCCCAAGCCGCCGGTTTCGGCGAGCCGTTCACCACTCTGCCGCAGGTCGATCCTGGCGCGCAAATCCTGCTCTCGGTGCGAAGCTGGCCAAAGGTTCGCCAGGTCTTTGCGCTGATCGATGCGATCGAGGACGTTGGCATCGATCCCTGCGATGTAGCTCCCGACCACTGGCATCATGTCCACAACAGGCTGGCAGGGGGCATGCAAGTACGTTCCTATTCCCCTGCGCGCCATCGCGACTGGCTGCGGCGGCGAAAGCTGCAATCATGAGGCGGCGCACCGCCTTTCTGGCAGGCATGGTCGCGGCAGCGACACTGGCCAGCATCGCAATCCCGCTCTCGCGACTTTTGGTCTGGAACGTGACGGCCAGCGTGCCGGTTGGACTGTACTCAATCGGCGGAAAGACCGGTCTCCAGAGGGGCGACCGCGTCGCGATCGATCCTGCTTTCAGGCTGCAGAAATACCTCGCCTCGCGCGGCTATCTTCATGCGGGCGTTCCGCTCATCAAGGAGGTTGCGGCGCTTGGCGGGGATACGGTCTGCCGGCGCGACCTGCTCATCGAGATCAATGGGACACCTGCGGGCTCGGCGCGTCGGCGCGACAGCCTTGGACGCGAACTGCCCGTCTGGAAAGGATGCCGGACTATCGCTGCGGATGAACTGTTCGTGATGAACAGGCGCGCCCCCGGCTTTGACGGGCGTTATTTCGGCCCGGTCGCACGCGCCGATGTCATCGGGCGCGCGCGGCCCGTCTGGACCAACGAAGCGGGCGACGGGGACTATGTCCTGCTCGCCTCGCCCGCCGACTTTCCCATTCCCAACGTAAATGATGGAGACGCACAATGACCTGTATCGGCACTTTTGCAGCCACACCCGACGGCTTTGAAGGGCGGCTGCAAACCCTGACCATCGACGCACCGCTGACCCTGGTGGCCGCCGACCCCGGCGACACCGAGAACGCCCCTGACTATCGCATCATGGCAGGTGAAGGCGAGGAAACCTACGAGGTGGGTGCAGGCTGGAAACATGTCGGCGACAAGGCAGGCAGTTTTGTCACGCTCGTCATCGACGATCCGGTATTGCCGCGGCCTCTGCGCGCCAATCTGTTCAGTTCTGACGGCCAGAGCCATGTCCTTATATGGTCGCGCGGTGCGCGCCGCCCGGCAAAGGATTGATTCCGTGCTCCGCCTGTATCTTCTGCCGGGACTCCTGGCGGCCATGGTGGCGGCGAGTCCGGCACAGGTTTTTGCGCAATCGGAGCAGTTTGTCCGAGCTTCCCAGGGCGTCGAGATTGCAGCGCATGTCAGCGAAGCATCGCAGCAATTCGGCATTCCCGAGCACTGGATCTACGCGGTGATCCGCGCCGAAAGTGCGGGCCGGGTGCGGGCGGTTTCCAGAGCAGGAGCGATGGGTCTCATGCAGCTCATGCCCGGAACCTGGTCGCGGCAGCGCGCCCGGTTCTCCCTCGGGCAAGACCCGTTCGACCCGCGCGACAACGTTCTGGCCGGCACGTCTTACCTGCGCGAAATGTACGATCGCTACGGCGCGCAAGGCTTCCTCGCTGCATACAATGCAGGTCCGGGACGCTACGAAGACTGGCTTGCCGGACGGCGTTCGCTGCCACACGAAACGCGCCGCTATGTCGCCCGGATTGCGCCGCTGTTGCAGTCCGAGCGCATGTTTGCGGCGGCGCCTCTACAAGCCAGGAATGTTCCGGCTGGCGCCTTGCAGCCTCCCGGCGCAGCGCGAAAAGAGTTGGACGAGGTGGCTATGCCCGGCCCCGCGGCGAACCCCTTCGCGCGACCGGAACAAGCCGCGCACGATCTATTCGCGCCCGTCTCGACGGCTTCCTCCCAATGAAAGCGAGCCTCGCACCTTCGCGCAGCCATGCGTTCCCTGGCGAAAGCGGGCGAAGGACGGGAGGCTTGCGCACCAAAGGAAGGGAGGGATGGCGAGATAAAAGCAGCGCCGTCGGCCGGGCTGCAGGTGGTTGGTTTTGCGGGAGAATATGCGCCGTCTCTGCTGTAAGTCTGCAGGCGCTTGAACCGCAATCCTTAGGCTTTTCAATGCTGAAAGCGCCGTCTTCCGATTTTCTTGTCTGTGGCTGACGACGAATTCGACATCAGGCCGGGCCGGTCGAGAGACAGCGATGCGCGCGCCTATCGCAAGGCCGGTTCGCTGGTGGGACGCGTGCTGCAGGCCTCACGCCGGTCAGGCTATACACCGCTCGGGCGAGGCCGGGCAGGTGGCGGAACCGGTCACTTGGGGCGCGGCAAACATGCTGCGTTCCGAGGCAGCCCCCATGCTTTCCAGCGGCGGGTCATCATCAAGGCGCGCGTCGTTCGTCATGGCGGCAGCCGCTTCCGCTCTGCACCGCTCGCTCGCCACATCGCCTATCTCGAACGCGACGGCGTCACCCGTGACGGATCGGATGCCCAGATGTTCGATGCCTCGTCGGATGAGGTCGATGGCGATGCCTTCGCCGCGCGCTGCGAAGACGACCGGCATCACTTCCGCTTCATCGTGTCGCCGGAAGACGCGAGCGAGATGGCTGACCTGCGCGCTTTCACGCGCGAACTGCTTGAAGATATGGCGAGCGACCTCGACACCAGCCTCGACTGGGTAGCGGTCGATCACTGGAATACCGATAACCCGCACGTCCATGTTCTGGTCCGCGGAGTTGCCTCGGACGGCAGGGAACTGGTGATCGATCGCTCTTATATCAGCGAAGGCATGCGTGCCCGTGCCCAGGAGCGCGTCACTATCGAACTCGGGCCGCGCAGCGAGCGCGATATTCAGCTAGCGCTTCGCCGCGAGGTCGATGCCGAGCGCTGGACCTCACTCGACCGCCGGCTGCAAAAGCAACGCGACGATCTCGGCGTGGTCGATTTGTCCCCCGAAGTCGATGCGACACGCCGCAGCAACCGCGCATTCCTTATCGGCCGCGCACGAACGCTCGAACGCATGGGATTGGCCGAGCGGATCGGGGCGGCGCGCTGGACCTTGGCCGCAGATCTCGAACCGACCTTGCGCGCGCTTGGCGAGCGCGGCGACATCATCAAGACCTTGCACAAGGCGATGAGTGAACGGGGCGTACAAGTTGCCCCTGCAGCCTTCGCGCTGCATGGCGAAGACGAGAACCGCCGAGTCATCGGCAGGTTGGTCGAGCGCGGTTTCCATAACGAGCTGACAGGCGAGGCTTATGCGATCGTCGAAGGAGTGGACGGGCGTGCGCATTATCTGCGTTTTCCCGATCTGGACCAGACAAGCGATGCAGCACCCGGCGCAATCGTCGAGACAGGCGAATGGACCGACCGCAACGGGCGACGGCGCAGCAGCCTGCTGGTGCGTTCGGACCTGCCGCTCGAGCGGCAGATTGACGCGCGCGGGGCGACCTGGCTCGACCGGCAGCTGCTGTCGGCACGAGCCGCGTCGCTGGGAGGCGGCTTCGGCAATGAAGTCCGGAAGGCTCTTGACGAGCGCCGTGACTGGCTCGTCGATCAAGGTCTTGCGAAGCGACATGGTAGGAGCGTGACCTTGGTGCGCAACCTGCTCGGAACGCTCCGCAAGCAGGAACTGGACGCGGCAGGTAAAGCGCTGGCTGCGCGTCATGGTCGTCTGGCAAATCCGGTAACGGAAGGTGATCACATTTCCGGCATCTACCGCGAGCGCATTTCGCTGGCGTCGGGTCGCTTCGCCATGATCGATGACGGAGTGGGTTTCCAGCTCGTGCCCTGGAGGCAAGACCTCGAGCGGCATCTTGGAAAAGAAGTCGCTGGCAAGGTCCATGTGCGAGGCGGTGTCGACTGGAACTTTGCGCGTTCGCGCGGTCCGGCGGTTTGAGGAGCACCGGCATCATAACGGAAATCTTGACAAACGCACCATATGATGCTTATAAACGCATCAGGAGATGCGATATGGTAAGTGCAGCGATTCAGCATGCCGAAGCTCCCCCGGGGCTTCAGACCTTTGCAAGCGACGGTGATCGCAGCCGCCTCACCAGCGCTGCGGTAAAGGCCGTGCTGCGCCTCATCGAGGCCTGGGGTGCGAGCAACGCTGAGGGCGCTGCGCTGCTCGGCGTGTCCGAAAGTACCTGGGACCGGATGAAAGCCGGAACCTGGGAGGGCTCGCTCGGTCAGGACCAGCTGACCCGCGCGTCGGCGCTGATCGGTCTGTTCAAGGGACTGCATCTGCTGTTCGCCAACGACATGGCCGATCGCTGGCCAAAGCTCGAAAACAGGGCCCCGTTGTTTGATCGCCGCTCGCCCATCGGGGCGATGATCGAAGGCGGCATTCCGCGCATGCTGGAGACCAGACAATATATCGACGCGCTTCGTGGCGGGCTCTGAGGAGGCAGGCGAGCCGCCGCAGATCCGCGAAGCGTTCGAGCGGACTGTCCGGCTCGTTTCCAGCGCGCGCTTGCGCGAAGCGGTCATGGCTCCACTTGCCGACAGTGATGCCGAGCTTGCGCTGCTCGCTGAAATCGAGGGGGCGACGAGTTCGCGCCTGATCGCCGAAGAGCGCGGGTTTGGCGGGCTGACAGCCGACGAACTGGTTCACGGCGTGCCGCATGCCAGGTTCATCAATGCGAGCTTTGCCTACGCCAAACCGCGCGAGCCCAATCGCTTCAACCCCGCGAACCGCGGCGCATGGTATGCCGCGCTCGATGTCGAGACCTGTATTGCCGAGGTCGGCCATCACCTGACACAGGCGCTCGCCGATGCCGGCGATTTCGATGCCGTTGTCGAATATGGCGAGATGATTGCCAGCATGGCGGGCGTCTTCATCGATTTGCGCGAGCAGCCCGGACACCCGGCCCTCGATCCGGACAAGACGAAAGGCTATCCTGTCGGCAATGCTCTAGCGGCGCAGGCACGCGCAGCCGGTCATAACGGCATTATCTATCCCTCTGTGCGCCATGCGGATGGAACTTGCATCGCGGCCCTGTGGCCCAACGTCGTGCAATCGGTCGCGCAAGGGGCGATGTACCGCCTGACCTGGTCCGGTAACCCGGACTATAGTCGGGAAGCAATCTAGCCGTACGCCGCTTTTGCTACGCCAACCTGCGATCACGCAGCTTCCGACTTGAATATGCAATGCAAAGCCGCCGTGCTGTCCTTCACGAAAGGAGCCAGCCTTGTCGGCAACCCGGATATTGTGGGGTCAGATACTCGTCGTCTTTGCTCTCACGCTCGCAGGTGTGTGGGCGGGTACTCAATGGACGGCGCACGCGCTCGGCTATCAAGCACAATTGGGCGCGCCGTGGTTCAGTGTCTCCGGAGCGCCCGTCTATCCGCCTTATGCCATCTTCTGGTGGTGGTTCAGCTACGAAGCCTATGCGCCGCGCATCTTCGAGATCGGCGGAATGATTGCCGCATCGGGCGGTCTCGTGTCGGTGGCGGTCGCGATCGGCATGTCGGTCTGGCGCGCCCGAGAGATCAGGAACAGCGCGACCTATGGCTCGGCGCGCTGGGCGACCCGTTCCGAAATATCACGCGTGGGCCTTCTGGCAGGCAAGGGCGTCATTATCGGCCAGCATGCCAATCTCTATCTTCGTCACGACGGGCCCGAACATGTGCTCTGCTTCGCACCGACGCGCAGCGGCAAAGGTGTAGGCCTTGTCGTCCCGACGCTGCTGACCTGGCCCCACTCGGCGATCGTGCATGATATCAAGGGCGAGAACTGGGAGCTGACCGCAGGCTTCCGCTCCCGGTTCAGTCGCACGCTTCTGTTTGATCCGACCAATGAGGCGTCGGCAGCCTATAACCCGCTGATGGAAGTGCGACGCGGCATCAACGAGGTGCGCGACGTGCAGAACATCGCCGATGTGCTGGTCGATCCCGAAGGCTCGCTTGAACGGCGCAACCACTGGGAGAAGACCAGCCATGCGCTGCTCGTCGGGGCCATTCTGCATGTGCTTTATGCCGAGCCTGACAAGACGCTTGCCGGGGTGGCGAACTTCCTGTCCGATCCGCGCCGATCGATCGAGGCGACACTGACCGCAATGATGCGCACGCCGCATCTGGGGGAAGACGGCGTCCATCCGGTGGTTGCGAGCGCGGCGAGAGAATTGCTCAACAAGTCGGAAAACGAACGCTCGGGCGTGCTCTCGACCGCCATGTCGTTCCTCGGGCTTTACCGCGATCCGGTCATCGCCAGCGTCACGCGGCATTGCGAATGGCGCATCGCGGACCTCGTGGCACAGGGCCGGCCGGTCACGCTCTATCTCGTCGTCCCGCCGTCAGACATCAGCCGCACCAAGCCGCTTATCCGGCTCATCCTCAATCAGCTCGGAAGACGCCTGACCGAGGACCTGCAGGAAGGTGCCGGTCGCGAGCGGCTTCTCCTTATGCTCGACGAGTTCCCGGCTTTGGGCAGGCTCGACTTCTTCGAAAGCGCGCTCGCCTTCATGGCGGGCTACGGCATCAAGGCCTTTCTGATCGCCCAGTCATTGAATCAGATCGAGAAGGCCTACGGACAGAACAATGCCATTCTCGACAATTGCCATGTGCGGGTGTGCTTCGCGACCAATGACGAGCGAACCGCAAAGCGCGTTTCGGAATCGCTCGGGACCGCCACCGAAACCCGGGCAATGCGCAATTATGCCGGGCACCGCCTCTCCCCGTGGCTCGGTCATTTGATGGTCTCGCGCTCGGAGACGGCGCGCGCTCTTCTGACCCAGGGCGAGATCATGCAGCTTCCCGATACCGACGAAATCGTGATGCTCGCAGGCGTGCATCCGATCCGTGCCAGGAAAGCGCGCTACTACCGCGATCCGCAGCTCAGCAAACGGGTGGAGTGTCCACCGACGGTTGAAAAGCCGGAGTTCGCAGCGGACGAGAGCGAATGGCACGGGAGACATGTGACCGCGCCTTCGCAATTGGAGAAATCGCCGACCGCGTCTGAAGAGTTTCAGGTCGATGATCGCCAGTCCGATGGCGGGATCCGCCAATCCCCTGAATTGCCGGAATACGAAGATGTGGCGCCGCCGCCAGTCGAGATCCCCAACGAATTTGAGTTTGACGACCGAACGGACGACGATCAGGCAAACCGCAATCGCAGAATGGCCGAGCGGATGCAGGCCAATGCGCGGCGCGCTGCGCTCGATCCCGGCGACGGGATCGAGCTATGAGCAAGGGCAACCGTATCAAGCATACGTTCCGCCTGCCGCCAGCCCTTTCCAGGCAGCTTGCAGACTATGCGGGTCGCAAGCGCGTTTCCCAGGCTTCGGTGGTAGAGGCCGCCGTCGGCTCTTTTCTCTCTCCCGATGGATCGGAACGCATGGAAGCGGCCTTCAGTCGACGCCTTGATCGCATAAGCCGACAGATCGGCAAGCTCGACTATCATATCGAGGTCGGGAACGAGGCATTCGCGCTCTACCTCAGGCGATGGCTGGCGGTGACCCCGGCCATGCCGTTTGAAGCCAATGCCGCTGCGCGTGCCGATGCAGAAAAGCGGTTCGACTTCTTCGTCGAAGCGCTCGCGCGGCGCATGGAAACGGGCAGACATCTCGCTGACGATCTCATTCGCGCGGCTTCGGAACCAAGGCTGGGTGAGATTGAAAATCCGGACGGAGACGGCCCTCAACCTCCGGCGTAGCCCTGACAAAGACCTTCGATAGTCCGGCAGGAAACCCACATGAATAGAGCAGAGGAACGCTTTCTTTCATGCGCCGGCGCACCTGCAGGAATGCGAGGGTGCAACCATTCCAAGTGCTTGCTAAAGGTCCAGTAATGCGCACCGAACTCGATCATCTGCCTCCGCAAAAGCAACGCGAACTTGAGCGCGTGGTGCAGCTGATTTTCGAAGAATTCGATGATGCCTTTGCGCTGGCGAAGCACGAGTGGAAGAAGGCCGGTCGCATTCTCAAGGTCATTCTCTACGGCAGCTATGCCCGCGGAACTTGGGTCGACGAGCCGCATACGGCCAAGGGCTACCAGTCGGACTACGATCTGCTCATCATCGTCAACGACAAGCGGCTGGTCGACCGGGTCAAGTACTGGTCGAAGCTCGATGACCGGCTGATGCGCGAGTACGGCGTGACCAAATCGCTCAAGACGCCGGTCAATTTCATCGTCCATACGCTGCAGGAGGTGAACGACGGTCTCGCGCACGGACGCTATTTCTTCATGGATGTCGCGAAGGACGGGATCGCGCTTTACCAATCCGACGACACCGAGCTCCACACGCCGAAGCCCAAGACTGCCGGTGAGGCGCTGGCAATGGCGCAGGAGTATTTCGACGAGTGGTTCCCGACAGCGATGCAACGGTATGAGCTATCAAAGGTGGGCCGGGAGCGAGGATTCCTAAAACCCGCAGCATTCGACATGCATCAATCGGCCGAATTTCTATACCATTGCGTGCTGTTGGTCTGCACGTTCTATACACCGCATGTGCATAATCTGGGTTTTCTCCGCACCCAGGCGGAGCGAATCGACCCACGCCTGACCTATGTCTGGCCGCGCGACACGCGCCGCGATCGTGCGCGCTTTGAGAAGCTGAAGGAAGCGTACGTCAAGGCTAGATACTCAAAGCATTACCGCATCACCAGCGAAGAGCTCGAATGGCTCGGAGAGCAGGTTGAGGAGCTTGGCCGGGTCGTGCACGAGATATGCTCAGACCGTCTCAAAAAGCTCAGTAATGAAATAAACCCCTAATCGATGCTCGCCTGTCGGGTCCGATCGCACTGTAGCAGATGTCTGCGTTGCGCGCCTACTTCGGACCTAGCTGAATATTGTTTTCGATCGCGAGGAGAGACGCTCATCACAGGGCGAAGTTCTGAAAGAGGCCTAGTCGTGCTCGGAAAGTAGTGTGAAAGCGAAACCAGAATTCTGCAGCACACTGGCCGAAGGATGCGAGCTCTCGCCATCAAATAGCTTGCCAATCGGCTTATTTTTCTGGCTCGCATCGTTGCCCACACTTCTGGAAGGAGCAATTAGTTGGGCCGCTTGGCTGGGTTTAAGTGGATATTTTAGGTTCTGGAAGCCTGTGCGGAACAACTGCTGAAGCTGGGTTTGCTGCTGGAGCGCCTCTATTTCGGATCGACTATTGGTGGCGACATCACCGAGGTCGATACCCAAGATCGCATCGGCAAAATCGTCTTCCTGCGTCTGGTCGAAGGCGATGCGTGCGGTCTTGGTGCGCTGATCGATATGCATCACACCTGTCAGATCGGATTTGCTACCGATCTTGATTACGACGAGGTCGCCATTTTTTGTCGGGTAGGCGCATTGCACGGTTATGTTGAAAGTACGAGGAGGCAGGGCCATCATTCCCACGCGTCCGATGTGATCGAGATATTGTTGCCGCAGATTGAGGGCGCTAACGTCCCTTAAAGTTTCCGCAATCTTTGCAGACCCGTCCGACGCCAAGTGATTTTTCGCGCGTTGGAGCGTAATTGTAGCTGGAAATCCGAAGTCCCATCTGATCTGATAACGCTTCTTCCCGCGTGTGATGATTGGCGTCGTCTTGTCTTCGCCAAAAAGTGGCTCCGTCATAGCGAGCGGTTCTAGGGTACCTCCGATAAGCAGTGCTGCGTGGAGGTTTTTGCCACGCAGCAGATCACATTCCGGCGAGGCAACGAAAAACACCCTGTTTGGGTCGCCTTTGAAAATGCTGGCCTTGCTGACCGATCCCTGGAGCCGGGACATGAGAATGTCACCAAATGTGAGTGGCCAGACCGAGCCATTGTCTCGCTTGCGCCGCTCGGGATTAGCGAAGACCGTCCGCTCGATGAGGCGGAAACTGTCCTTTCCCTTAGCGATCGTCAAAGGAGCCGGCTTGTCGCTTATTTTGTCTAGCGCCTCGGCTCCGGACAGGATTTCCTTGTCGGCTTCGATTTCATATTGAAGGACGCGGTCGAGAACGCTGACCATATAGCTTGATGGCAGCAGTCCTTCGGCTGATAAAAGCAGCGATTTGATATGATGCAGGTCGTCGATATCGATTCTTCGCAATTCTCGTCCCGCACGTTCGACCGCGTCAGATGCGCCGGTCTTCCACTTCTTAGTGAATTCCGCCAGCAAGAGACTATCTTCACGGTGCGTCGCCAAGGTTGCGATGATGCGCCGCATTCGAGCGCCCTTCTTGATTACCTTTTTCTGGATGCTGCGGAAACCGGATGCGTGGAGCTCGACCTCGTCGCGAAGCCCGGGTGCCTCTTCTGTGAGGCTGATCTGCGACATCAGAACAACTGCGGGGGGGGCGTCACGGCCGTCGATCACTTTTTTCAGGCCGGCTACAGTCGTTTGCCTGTCTTCGTCCGACTGGGCGGCACCAAGAAAAAGGTCGATGATGATGAGGTCCACCTGCTCGGCAGCTTTGACAAAGTCGCGTCCTGCTTTGGTGAACGCAATCCCGAGATCGGTCAGTATTTCTTCGATCTCACCGAGAGCTTTGATGTCTCGCAGGCTCTTCGCGACATAGTCGGCGAACAGGTCGCGAACCAGATCGTCAAGAACTCCACGGTGTTCCCACAGCGCTTGAATGAAGGCGTCATCACCGCGAAGATCGGCTCTCTCATCGGGGTCAAAGCCCGGGAAAACGGCTTCCAAGCGCTCGAGCGCGTCGCCAATGGCGTCGTCGAAAAAGATATCCCAGTCTACATCTGCAAGCTCGCTCGCGCGCGGTACTAGGTCATAGCCATCATCGACAATGAGCGCGGACTTTATGCCCGCCGCGGCGATGATTTCCTTGTCCGTCATTCATCGCTCCCGATGACGCGATAATCGAACGTGGTGTATCGTCCCTCGCGGTTTACAATTTCGGTGTCGATGACAAGCGCGCCGCCATTGTGCTCCGCTGCCTCGCGGGCAATGAACAGCCCGAGTCCGCGCCGTCGGCTCTTGTCCTTCAGCGAGAAAAACAGGTCGAAAACCCGCTCGGCGTATTCGGGCGATATACCGGGCCCATTATCGGTTACTCGTACCCGCGGTGGATTGTCCTCCACCGCTATCGTGAGCAGCGGCTTGAAGCCCAGTTTGCGTTCGCGCTCAATATCCATCCAGTAGACAGAATTGGAAACGAGGTTTTCAATAACCTGTGCGACCATGCCTTTGACGGCTTTCAGCGCAACCGGACGATC
Organism: Novosphingopyxis iocasae; assembly: GCF_014334095.1. Classification (NCBI taxonomy): domain Bacteria; kingdom Pseudomonadati; phylum Pseudomonadota; class Alphaproteobacteria; order Sphingomonadales; family Sphingorhabdaceae; genus Novosphingopyxis; species Novosphingopyxis iocasae. The sequence goes on along the minus strand of NZ_CP060495.1, from coordinate 2,715,033 downwards.
GGGGAAGTGCGTTTCAAGTTTGACATGGTGTCGGTCGAACTGCGCTTCGTGGGCACTGAGGAGGTCGCGGACAAGCTCGTCAAGTTCGAACGCCTCCTTGCGTTGTCGGCCACTCACGCTGAGCGGGTCGAGAATACGAAGCCGCTTGCTTATCGCTTTCATCGACGCGCGCAGACTTTCCAACCTGCTTCGTACCTCTTCCGGTACGTTTTTACGCTGAAGCTTGTTTAGCGTGTCGAGCGCATCCTCGGCGGATCGAGCCAATTCGTGGGCAACGACCTCGACCATCAGACCTACGCCGGCCATCGCGACCATCTGATCGGTATCCTGCTCGAGCTCGAGAATCCGCTCCCGCGCTTCTGCGGCATACCGGGAAAATTCTTCACGCATCTCTTCAAACTCGGCGACGATCTCTCGCTGGTCTTCATCGGCCGATCGGGCGAGCGCGCGAATTGCTTTCTTCATCCGCTGTTCGAGGGCTTTCGTACGGGTCGGGTCCGTCGGCACTCTCGGCTTGTTTTTCTTGAAAGCGTTTTCGACGCGCTTCATTTCGTCGCGTAGCCTGTCGACAGCGAGCTGTATCGCCTCTTTGAGAACCGCTTCTTCTGGGGTGTGCCGCAAACCCTCTCGGTTGGTTTGGTCGATTAGATGCGGATTGCTGAAGCGGCCAATATCTACCTGTCCGACAAACTGAATCCGGTTGAGCGCATAGCCCTTTGCGCGCAGAGCTGTGCGATCGAGTTCGAGCCAGTCATCATCTTCGGTACCATAGGGATAGACCCTGAATCCGTCGCGATAGAGCCGCACTCCCATCCATTGGTCGAGCAATTTGCGCAAAGCCTGGTAATCGCCTGTACTCCGGCCCTTTCGCAGCGTTGCGCGATTGAACCAATAGAGTTCGAAATTGAAAGGTCCGACGTCAGTCAGTGCGGCTGCGTTTACATCACGCTTGTTTTCCCGGCTGCGTTTTTGACGCAGGCCGACCAGTGCGGCGAGCAAATCGTCGAATTTCAATGTCTCGATCTGGTGCTCGACGGGATGCTCGAACCCAAGATTGACGAGCTCCATTCGCAGCATGAGTTCGGGAGAGCCGTCCCGGATCTTATACTCACCCTTGAGGGTCGCGTGGGCATGAGAAAGGAAATTTTTGTCAAGCCGGGCAAAATTGATGCGCTCGCCGTTCCAGAAAATGGCAATGCGGTGGCGTTTGGACTTTCCAATCGGGTTGGCAAGCAACGAAAAATCATCAACGGCAAGCCGTTCAACACGGTTGCGATCCCAATTGGCCTTTAGCCTGCGGACGCGAATGTCAGTCCCGCTGTAGTCCGGTTGCGGCTTCTCTCCGCCCACGCGCGGTTCGATCGTGACATCCTCGATCATCTTTTGCGGATCTTCGAAGTCGGTCCAATCGATGTCCAAGATGTTGAAGGTCTCGTCTTCTTCACGGGCGGTTCGAACTGTCAGCCGGTCGCCAAGACGCATTGCGGAGAGCCGGCCTATGCCTTTCTCGCCCAAATACGGAGCTTCGCTGACACCGTCTTCAAACGCAGTGTCGACTTCTTCTTTGCGCGATTTGGTTCCGAGAACCAGAAACACGGTTTCGAGCTGTTCCAAGGACATGCCCGACCCGGTGTCAGAAACCGTTACCTGGTTGAGCGCATCAATCTCTTCTAGCGCAGCATCGTATTCGTCGAGATCGTCGATATTCTCGAGAAATTCGATCGCCCTATCGTAAAGCTTGCCTGCATCGCTGAAGAGGCGGGCACGGGTTTCATCGAGCAGTTCGGCAAGCGCTTCCTCGAAATCGAACTCATCTTCCGCATGATTGCCATTGTCGGGCATATTTCGCAGGCGGTTCACGGTATGGCGCAACTCGAGATAGTCCCTGCGGGCGAGGACAACCTTGAATTTGATCGTGACGCCGTCCTTCGTCCCTGCGTCAACACCGTTCTTGATAAGCTCATAGAATGCGATCGCGTCGGAGCTGATGAGCTCTGAACCGAGCTCAAGAACGGTGCGGGCCGAAACCTTAAACATAACGGGCACATAGAACGGAAATGGTAAAATGACAGTATTCTAATTTTGGCATTTCAAGCATGCCCCCGGAACCAAGGAAAGTTGATTTGTCGACATCATAGATTGCAAACTTGAGCCTCGATATTTGTAGGCTTCGTCATTTGTGACAGACGAGACAGCCGCTGTCCTCGTCCGCAAGCATCTGTTCCAACGTCCTATCGGTGATCCGTGCTCTCAGCGGATTTGGCATTCTGCGAGCGAGCGCCTGTGCCTTGCGCTCTTCATGATTGCGCTCGATCTCGGCAACCCGCTCCGGCCGCGCCAGTTCTTCGAGACTTTCGTTCTGGGTCCAGGTGAACGGCGAACCGTGCTCGATGGCTGATTTCTCGTAACGCTTGGCTTCCTCGAAGGCGTCCGGGTGCTCGCGCATCAGCCGCACCCATTCGATCTTCTGCTGGTAAAAGCAGAATGTGCAACCGCTGCGAGAGCGCCAGCGGTAATAGTCCGGCAGGCCGAGTCCGGAGTTTTCCAGCAGGCCGATGACCGATGCCTTGTCGAGACCGGCCTCCCTCAATGGGAAATGGACGTGCATGTTGGGGTGGGTTGCGATCATCCCCGAACGGCTCGGTTCGTCGGCGCGGATCGCGACATAGGAATGCACCTCCACGCCTGCGTCGAGATGCGGTTTGAGCCACTTCTGGAATGGCTGAATTTTCAACTGCCGGGTGCACCAGCGTGTCCGCGGGGAAGGCAGGAAGTGGCCGTATTCGGCTAGCCAAAAATCGAAATCCCGACCAGGATTGAGCATTTCAATGGTCTTGCCAAGGAAGCCCTCAAGGCGGCCGAGATAATCGTACACCTCGGGCAGCTCCTTGCCGGTGTCGGTGAAGAAATACCGCACATCGATGTCCGGACGGTGATCGCGCATCCAGACCGCGAGGGCAGCGCTGTCTCGTCCGCCGGACAGACCCAGGACATGCATCGCCTCGCCGGTCACGCTTCCTTCTCCGCGCTAATGGGCACAGTGACATCGCGCTCGCCGTCATCCTCGATATGACGCTGTGCGAGCTCCGCAATCACAGCGAGCACCATATCGGGCTCGAGCCGGGCGGTGTCGAGCGTCTTGCCAATCTCGTCGAGGAGTGGCCCGAGGCGCTTCTGCGCCTCGGTTGCAATCTGTGCTCTGCGGACGACGCTTCGTTCGGTCGACCCGACACCCGCCATCACCATCACCGCGGTCTGGGTCGGTTGCTGGTCGCTGTCGCCGAACAGTTCCACGCGGCGGAACCGGTAGGCGTATTCCGACAGCTGCATCGCCGCCCGACTCGGCTCGAGATCGTGCCACGTCGTCACCGGCTTACCCATCACGAGACCGCAAATTTCCGCCATGCTTTCCGTCGACCCATCGAACTCGGCCAGCCTCGTGATGAAGCCTCGAAGCTTGAGGTCGTCTCCCCCGTGACCCGCTATTCGCTTGGCTCGTTCCACCAACTCGGAGAGATTTCCTGCATCGCGGTGTTTCAGGCCCTCCAGCATCCGGGTTTTCAGATCCTCGATCATGTCTGGGTAAGCGTGATCGAGTTCGCTCAGGACCGTGCGCAGCGCAGGTGCGGTGCCTTCGCCTGAAGCCTCGAGCGCTTCGGGGATGTCGACGAAGAGGAGCTGGTAGGGATCGTCCGCATCTAGCAACAAGCGACGCACATCGATTGCTTGCTTGGAGAGCGTGGCTTGCGCCTTGCGCGACCAGTTGGGAAGGCTGTACGCAAACTGCACGAGCGCCTGTGCTATCTCGAGCGGCTCCTCCGACGGCGCCTCTTCGACGAATTCGCTCGCGACGGCTGCAAACTCCTTCAGCGCGACCGCATTCGCGGCATCGGTCGGAACCGATCTCAGCGCAATATGGTCGGGGTCCTGCAGCAGAAGATCCATGACCAGATCGGATATTGCCGGCTGGAAGGCCTCTTTCGCATAGATCGCAGTGCTGTGACGGCGCGAGAAAAGATAGGTCACGAGCAATAGGGGCATCACGCCTTGCTGCACGCCGTAAGGCGGCTCGCCCCAAGCCCGGTAGATGTCGGCAACACCAACCTGCTCGCCGGCTTCGAGCAGGCCATCGGTTAGCGACCAGAGAGGGGCGAACGTGCTGGTTTCGCCGGGCGGAACGAAGTCCCACCGCTCGCCTTGCCGGACATAGAGACGCGCGCGTTCCAGAACGGTAACCGCTAGGCCCTTCTCGGCCGGATAGCCCTTGATCCCGAAGTGCTGCTCGCCGCGGCCCACTACAATAGCATGCAACAAGGCTCGCAACGCCGCATTGGAATTGCTCGAAGGCCGCCGACGATTGATGAGTTCGGAATGCACGATCGGAGCCTGCCGGAAAGTCCGCCGGGCGATATCGCTTGCTGCTTGCGACAGGCCATAGGAAAGCGACTGCAAATCGAGCGGCTTACCAGTGTCGAACCAGTGCGCGCGCTCGAAACCCTCTCTCAGGAGACCTTCCAGCTGCGCGGACAAATGGGCAATGCGGGCATCGATCTCGCGCCTGGCGGCTGCATCTCCGGCCAGTTCGGGGCTTTCGTTGCGCACGTCTCGCGCGGCTTCGAGCTCGATCGCTGTTTTGCGAATGTCCGCACTGTTCGATGCAAGACCAACAATTACGGGCAGACCGTGCCGATGCTCCGTGCGCGAGACTTCGATCAGACTCGCCTCCGCTTGGCCGGGATCGACGTCGATCCCAGGCAGAAGCAGCAGGAACTTGCCAGCAGCCCCGGCGCTAACCCGAACGTCTTTCGGACCAAGCCCTTGCGGCGCCAGTTCGCCGATTTGTGCGTCGAACCAGCGCGGCGTGCCATATTCGGCGTAATGCCGCTTGGCCAGAATCGGCTGCAGCGAGGCGAGATCGTTCAGAGACGCTATCTCGAGCCGCCCGCGTTCGGCGATGCGGGCCTCGATTTCGCCCTCAATGTCGAAATCGCTGCCGGCATAGATTGCATAGGCGCCGAGATGGCGACGGTAGACCAGCGCCGAAATCTTCACGAGATCGGCAAGCTGCTCTTCGACGTCCGCATCGGAATGACCGAGGCTTGCCGCAATCGTCCGGGATGAGGCTGCCAGACCCGATCCATTGCTGAACAGATCGATGACCGCCACGGTCTTCGCGATCTGCAAGCGCAGGTGGGTGCCGTCGCGGCCCGCCCTCGCTATCGCCTCTGCGGCCTGTGCCCATCGATGGCCGTCGGGCGAAGCCATGATCGCAGGCTCCAGATTGACCTGCAGATAATCCCAAAGTTCTGCCGGTCCGAAGGTTCTTCCCGAGGCGAGTGTCGTGCGCGGAAGGAATTCGGTGAAGCCGCTGGGTTCCGCCGAGGCAAGAAAACCGAACAGGCTGCGTTCGTTCTGGCTGAAGCGCCGCCGGGTGATCGGCCCGAGCAGCGCTGCCGCCGCAGGGTTGAGAGGCCAGCAATCGTCGAGCCTTTCCGCAAGATCCTTGGGCACACCTGGTCGCCGTTCGGCAATCTCGCTGGCAACAATAGCGGCAATTTGATGCGACTGAGGGTGCGAACGCTCTGTCGTGACGGCACGACCGACCAATTCGATGACCTCGTCGACCGCCGTAATGATCGGGACATCCGCAAAGCGGCCCTGAACCTTGCGCCATTCGTCCTGGACGCTTTGCCCGAGGCGATCCGCATAGCGCTCGAAAGCCTGGTGCAGCACGCCCACAACGATAAGTCTTCCCTCGCTGCGATTGGCCGCCTCTGCGAGATCCTGGAAGAAATGGATGTCGACGGCGTGATCGGCAGCACCTTCCAGATATTTGCCCAGTTCGTCGACAACGACGAGAACCCCGCCCTTGGGACGCGCTTCAACCTCGCGTTGCAGCCGCTCGACGATATCGCGCCCGTCAGCGGCTTCCATCCTGGACCGCTTGGTCCGCGCGTGGCCCGGCTCGCCAGCGATTGCTGATGCGACCGCTTCGCGCAGGTCCGCCACCGGGTTGCCCCGCCGACCGCTCACCGGCACGCAGAGCCAGTCTTTGGGCGCACGCCCGAAAACGTCGGCCACTTCGGGCACATCGCCAAGCAGTTGCTTCGCTTCCCTGTAGGCGGGCCCGCGCCCGAGCGAGTAGGAGGCAAGCGCAAGCGCGAGGCTCGACTTGCCGCCGCCGTAAGGGCCCGTCCAGGTGAACGCGCCCTGGCCGTTTGTCGCGAGGCGGAGCGTGGTGGTCAACGCATCGCGCGCCGATCCTTGAAGTACATAGCCGGAGAGGGGATCGGCCTGGCCAAAATCGGCATCGATCCTGATCGATCTTTGGTAGCGCGGGGCGACCGAAACATGGTCTGAGAGATAGGCCTGCGTCATGCCGCGAGCGCCTTGGTGTGCGGATAGGCGCTGGCGATGAAGGAGGCCGGATCAGGCAGGCCTTCTCCCCGCCTGGCAATCGCGCGCACACCTGCGCTGTCGGTCCACAGAAAGGCGCCCTTGGCGACCCTTTCGATATCGACAAGCCGGTCGATCAGCGCATCCTCGTCTAGCTTGAAGATCCGCCCCGGCGATCCGGGCTCGTATACCAGCGTATCGATGGCGAGCGTTGCTTGCTCGGGCGCACGCCTCGCCCAGAAATCTGCAAGCGCAAAAAGGAAGATACCGTCGGGCAAGCCGGGCTTGGGCCCATGGCGGAAAGCGAACGATCGCGATGACACTTCGCGCATAAGGCCAAGTTCGCCAAGTACGGTTTCCACCTGATCGTCAACCGCGCCCGCGCCGACCTTGGCGACATAGGATCTGACAAAGCATTCCACGTCGCGCTTGATCGTTGTGGAGGAGGCCCGCGACCGGTCGAGTTGGGCACACAGCAGCCGGATCGGCTCGGCAATGCCGTCGCGGTCGAACCCGTGTGCATTCAGATGGTTGAACGCATAATACCACGTCGTGGCGCGCTCGAAATTGCTGGCGATCTGCCAATGGAGCAGCCATGTGGTCGCGAGGCTTTCCATGAACGGATCGAGACCTGAATCGCGGTCAAAGATGAGATCTCCGAAGGGCGTTGCCTTCAAGGCACCGACACCCCTCTCCGGGTCTTCTTCAATGATTCGGCACGCGAGCGCCCAATGCTTGATCGCCGCAACCATATTCTTGCCGACCCCGAACCGGATGATCCCTTCGTCCTTGTCGAAGGTATTGGGGGCCGGAGCTTCCGAATCCTCGCAGACGGCATCGTAAGCCTTGCGCAGCCACAGCCGCCTCAGCGGGAAGGTTTCATGTCCCGCGAAGCGCGTCTTGACGTCGGGCTGTCCAAGGGGTCCTCTGAGCATGATTTGTTCCTACTGGGGATTTCCCCCAGTTGGCAACCCTGCCCGCGCCTCTTGTACGAAGTTTTAGGCTTCAGGCAGCGGCGCGGTAGGCTTTCTCGTACGCAGCCAAGAGCGCAGTGACGGCACGGTCAATGTCCGCCTCGGAAGTGGTTCGGCCAATCCCGATGCGAACGGACGACGAAGCCTCGTCAAAGGAAAGCCCTTGCGCCAACAGGACGTAAGACGGCTCGATGCTGCCTGAGTTGCAGGCTGAGTCTGTCGATGCTGATAGTTCGCCGCGGGCATGCAAGAGGATGTCTTCCGCATTCACTCCCTCGGCCCTGAGGCTTGTGCAACCCGGGATGCGCTCGGCATGCGGATTGATAGTAAAAGGGCATCCCTTCCTGGTGACTCGATCTTCGAAAAGTCTTTGTAATGATTGAATATGTGTGCGTGCCGACTGGCCGTGGCGCTCGTAAAGCCGCGCCGCCGCTGCAAGCCCGGCGCAAAGCGGAACCGGCACTGTACCGCTGCGTCCGAGAGGCTGCTGTCCACCGCCATCAAGCTGCGGAACGAGCCGTAACCGCGCGGCGCGCGACACGACAAGGCCGCCGATGCCTTTTGGACCGTAGAACTTGTGACCGGAGAAACTCAGCAGATCGGCACTGGTATGGTTGAAGTCGACATCGATCTTTCCAACGGTCTGCGCCGCGTCTGTGTGAAACAGGACACCTTGGCGATGACAGATTTCGGCAATCTCGCGCACGGGTTGAATGACGCCGGTTTCGTTGTTGGCGTGCATGACCGATACGAGCGCCGTGTCGGGCCTCAGGGCCTGCGCGATGGCTTCTGCGCGAACGCGGCCATTTGACCCTGGTCTGACCTCGGTGACCTCGATCCCGCTTTTGACGAGCGAACGGGCGGCTTCCAGCACGCATTTGTGCTCGATCGACGACACCACCAGATGGTTTCCGCGTCGTTCGGCTGAGCTCATAACACCTTTGATGGCGAGGTTGTTCGCCTCGGTTGCTCCGCTGGTGAAGAGGATTTCGTCCTCCCCGGCACCGAGCAGCGCCGCAAGCGCTTCGCGCGATCGTTCGACAATTTTCGAGGCTTGCAGGCCATGCGCATGATCCGAATGCGGATTGCCCCAGTCATGGCTCATCGCGTCCGTCATCGCATCGATGACCGAGGGATCGACCGGAGTTGAGGCCATGAAATCGAGATAGGCGGGGTCGGGTCTGCGCAAGGAACAACCTTCATTGAAATCGGTGCACCGATAAGACCAAACCTGGCCATGCAAAGCAACCACGATCGCGCGGCGTTCGAGCCTGAATGGCGACGACCTTCCGATTTGGCCCTTTCCTTTCTTTCTTATTCTTCGCCCTTCTACCCTCACTGCAGATCGCTATTGCCTGAGGGCAAAGTAATGTCTTTTTGATCTGCCTCGCGAACGCAGCCGATGGTCGGTTGCCGCATCCGAGGCAGTCCATGAGCGTCATCCCCCTTCGATCCGAAGTCTCATCGCGCGGCGCGCGCATGCTGCGCACTGCGCTTGGCGGCGACATCGCTCGCTGGCTCGACGAGCCCGATGTCATCGAAGTCATGCTCAACCCCGACGGGCGTCTCTGGGTCGACCGGTTGGGCGAGGGTCTCGCGGCAAGCGAATGTCTGATGAGCGCGGCCGATGGTGAGCGCATCATCCGGCTGGTCGCCCATCATGTCGGCGCCGAGGTGCATGCTAGCGCACCGCGTGTGTCCGCCGAACTGCCGGAAGGCGGCGAGCGCTTCGAAGGTCTGCTGCCCCCGGTGGTTGCCGCTCCCAGCTTTGCCATTCGCAAACCAGCCATCGCGGTGTTCTCGCTGGCCGATTACGTGACGACCGGGATCATGAGCAAATGGCAGGCCACAGCGCTTGCCGGTGCAGTCGCTGCGAAGAAGAACATTCTGGTGGTTGGCGGCACCTCGACCGGCAAAACGACGCTCACCAATGCGTTGCTCGCCGAGGTCGCAGCCACGTCCGACCGTGTCGTCCTCATCGAGGATACGCTGGAGCTGCAATGTGCAGCGCCCAATCTGGTGTCGCTGCGGACCAAGGACGGCGTTGCCACCTTGTCCGATCTTGTCCGGTCGGCGCTGCGCCTGCGGCCCGACCGCATTCCCATCGGCGAGGTGCGCGGTGCCGAGGCGCTCGATCTGCTGAAAGCCTGGGGCACCGGTCATCCAGGCGGGGTCGGCACGCTCCACGCCGGCTCGGCGCTTGGCACGCTGCGGCGGCTTGAACAGCTGATCCAGGAAAGCGTGGTCACCGTGCCGCGCGCGCTGATCGCCGAAACCATCGATATCATCGCCGTGCTCGTGCGCGACGGCACCGGGCGGCGCCTTGCCGAACTCGCCGAGGTGCGCGGACTCGATGCCGCGGGCGAATACGTCCTCGCACCCCTTCCATCCACAACAGGAGACCATTCGTGACCCATATCTTGTCGCGAGCGCACCCGCGCCTGTCCGCTTTGATCGTTGGCAGCGTCATTGCGCTGGCATTTGCGGCGCCCGCCCATGCCGCCGGCTCGTCGATGCCGTGGGAAGCGCCGCTCCAGGCCATCCTGGAATCCATCCAGGGCCCGGTCGCTAAGATCGTCGCGGTGATCATCATCATCGCCACCGGGCTGGCACTTGCTTTCGGGGATACCTCGGGAGGTTTCCGGCGCCTGATCCAGATCGTCTTCGGGCTTTCGATCGCCTTTGCCGCGTCCTCCTTCTTCCTTTCGTTCTTCTCCTTCGGCGGCGGAGCGCTGGTGTGATGGATAGCGGTCAATCTTCTCTGCCGAACGGCTTTGCCGTCCCTGTCCACCGGGCGCTGACCGAGCATATCCTGCTCGGCGGTGCGCCGCGCGGACTTGCCATCGCCAACGCGACGCTGGCGGGTGCGATCGGACTGGGTCTGCAGCTGTGGATCGCAGGCGTCGCGTTTTTCGCGCTCGGCCACATGGTCGCGGTCTGGGCCGCCCGGCACGATCCGCAATTCGTCGATGTCGCGCGGCGGCATCCGCGGTTCCCCGCGCATCTGCAGGTCTGAGCCATGCTGAGCTTGCGCGAATATCGGAACAAGGCCGACCGGCTTGCGGACTTCCTGCCATGGGCGGCGCTCGTCTCCCCCGGCGTCGTGCTCAACAAGGACGGCAGCTTCCAGCGCACGTCTCGCTTTCGCGGGCCGGATCTCGACAGCGCGACCCCTGCCGAACTGGTTGCAACGACGGCGCGCCTGAACAGTGCGCTGCGCCGGCTCGGTTCGGGCTGGTCGATCTTCGTCGAGGCCGTGCGCCGTCCGGCACTGGATTATCCCGTCTGCGCATTTCCCGATCCGGCCTCGGCACTGGTCGAACGAGAGCGCGCCGCGCAGTTCGCAGAGGAGAGCGCGCATTTCGAGAGCCGCTATTTTCTGACCTTCCTATGGATGCCGCCTGCCGAGGATGCCGCGCGGGCTGAAAGCTGGCTCTACGAAGGAAAGGCCGAGAAAGGCGTGGATCCGCGCGAGCTTCTCGAGGGCTTCGCCGATCGGACCGACCGGCTGCTGCGCCTGTTCGAAGGGTTCTTTCCCGAGGTCCAATGGCTCGATGATGGCGAGACCCTGAGCTATCTTCACAGCTGCATCTCGACGCGGATGCACGATGTACGCGTTCCCGAAACCCCGATGCATCTCGATGCGCTGCTTGCCGACGAGCCGCTGACCGGCGGTCTCGAACCGCGCCTGGGTGCGGCCCATCTGCGGACGCTGACCGTGATCGGCTTTCCCAGCGCGACCTTCCCCGGCCTGCTCGATGAACTCAATGCGCAAGGCTTTGCCTATCGCTGGTCGACGCGCGCGATCATGCTCGACAAATCTGACGCGACGAAGCTGCTCTCGAAAATCCGCCGCCAGTGGTTCGCCAAGCGCAAATCGGTCGCCGCGATCCTCAAGGAAGTGATGACCAACGAGGCCTCGGTGCTGGTCGATAGCGATGCGGCCAACAAGGCCGAGGATGCCGATGCCGCGCTACAGGAGCTGGGCGCCGACCATGTCGGGCTCGCGCTGGTCACCGCGACCGTTACGGTGTGGGACGAGGATCCGGCGCTTGCCGCCGAGAAACTGCGGCTTGTAGAGAAGGTCATCCAGGGGCGCGACTTTTCCTGCGTGACCGAAGGCATGAACGCGATCGAGGCCTGGCTCGGATCGCTGCCCGGCCATGTCTATGCCAATGTTCGCCAGCCTCCGGTCTCAACCCTGAACCTCGCGCATATGTTGCCGCTTTCAGCGGTGTGGGCCGGACCCGAACGCGACGCGCATTTCGACGCGGCGCCGCTGTTTTACGCAAAGACCGAAGGTTCGACCCCGTTCCGGTTTTCGCTTCATGTCGGCGATGTCGGACATAGCCTGGTCGTCGGCCCGACCGGGGCGGGCAAATCGGTGTTGCTGGCCACGATGGCGATGCAGTTTCGCCGCTATGCCGGGTCGCAGATTTTCGCTTTCGATTTCGGCGGCTCGATCCGTACGGCCGCGCTCGCTTGCGGCGGCGATTGGCAGGATCTGGGATCGAGTCTTTCCGAGGACAGCGACGAGGCGGTCCTGCTGCAACCGCTGGCGCGGATCGATGAGCCGGCACAGCGGAACTGGGCCTCAGAATGGCTCCAGGCGATCCTCGCTGCGGAGGGCGTCACAGTCGATCCGGAGACCAAGGATCATCTGTGGTCGGCGCTGAGCTCGCTGGCGAGCGCCCCGGTCGCTGAGCGCACGCTCACCGGGCTTGCTGTCCTTTTGCAATCGCAGGCATTGAAGCAGGCGCTTGCCCCCTACTGCGTCGGCGGGCCGTTCGGACGGCTCCTCGATGCCGAGAGCGAACGGCTGGGCGAAGCGAGTTTCCAGGCGTTCGAGACCGAAGGGCTGACCGGATCGGCGGCTGCGCCTGCCGTGCTGTCCTATCTGTTTCACAGTATCGAAGGCCGCCTCGACGGCTCGCCGACGCTCATCATCATCGATGAAGGCTGGCTGGTGCTCGACAGTCCGGCCTTCGCCGCGCAATTGCGCCAATGGCTCAAGACCCTGCGCAAAAAGAATGCGAGCGTCGTTTTCGCCACTCAAAGCCTTGCAGATATCGAGACCTCGGCGATCGCGCCCGCGATTATCGAAAGCTGCCCGACGCGCATCTTCCTGCCCAATGACCGGGCAGTCGAACCCCAGATTTTGGGTATCTATCGCCGCTTCGGACTGAACGACCGCCAGATTGAAATCCTCAGCCGGGCAACGGCCAAGCGCGACTATTATTGTCAGTCCTCTCGCGGTAATCGCCTGTTCGAACTGGGCCTTGGCGAAGTGGCGCTCGCCTTTACCGCCGCATCTTCCAAGAGCGACCAGCTCACCATTTCCCGCATCGTCGAAGAGCAAGGCCGGAGCGGCTTTGCCGCGCACTGGCTGCGGCATCGCGGCCTCGACTGGGCCGCCGAATTGCTCGGCAACAATGCGCACTCTTCCGACCCACCAAGCCCCCCAGAAGGAGACCTGAAATGACCCGTCTAAGAATTGTCCGCAGCATCGCCATGGGCACCGCGCTCGCCATGGCGAGTACGAGCGCCTTGGTATCATCGCCCGCACACGCCCAGTTCGGCGGGATCGTCTATGATCCGTCCAATTACGCGCAGAACGTGCTGACCGCCGCGCGCACGCTCGAGCAGATCAACAACCAGATCCGCATGCTCCAGAACCAGGCGGACTCGCTCATCAACGAAGCGAGAAACCTCGAAAGCCTGCCGCTCACGCTCGTGCAGCCTTTGCAGGATCAGATCCAGCAGACCCAGCGACTGCTGAACGAAGCCCAGCGCATCGCCTACGATGTCCGCACCATCGAGGGCGCTTTCGACCTGCACTACAAGAACGTTCCGCTCGGTGCCTCGCAGCAGGCGATGGTCGACGGCGCCGAGGCGCGCTGGCAAAACAGCGTGGCGGCCTTCGAAGATGCTCTTAAGGTCCAGGCGGGCACAGTTGCCAATATCGACGGTTCGCGCGAAGCGCTCGGCAGCCTCGTTTCGGCGAGCCAGTCCGCCACGGGTGCCCTGCAGGCAGCACAGGCTGGCAACCAGCTGTTGGCATTGCAGGCCCGCCAGCTGGCCGACCTGACCGCCACGCTCGCCGCTACTGGCAGGGCGCAGGCGCTCGATGCGGCCGAACGCGCGGCGGCCAAGGCACAGGCGCGCGAACAGCTGAGGCGGTTTCTCGCTATTCGCCCGCGCTATCTGCCCGGCGGATCGGACTGATCCGCGATGGACACCAAACTCCTCGCGCGCATCGGTGCCGCTGTGTTCGTCGGTCTCGCCATCGCGATGACGATCGTGCAGCTGCGCGAGGAGCCCGCGCCGGTTCGGCAAGCCGACCGGCGCGTATGGGTGCCCGATGGCGATCCGCTCCCGGCACAGCTTCGCGTCTCCGCGGAGATGGGCGAACTGGCGCTGTCCTCGCCCGATTGCCGCGCCGCCTGGGCCGAGAAGCGCCGCCGCTTCTTTGGCGTCGATCACCCCGAGGCTTATTCCGGAATCGGCGATCGGGCGCTGCCCGGGGCCCCGCCCAGCGAAGCGCGAGGGGAGGACTGACATGGGTGGCACCGGCGTCGTCGATCGCTTTCTGGCGATCTTCTCCCAATATATCGACAGCGGCTTCGGGCTGCTTTCGGGCGAGGTAGCGTTCATCGCGACCACGCTGATCGTGATCGATGTAACGCTAGCCGCTCTGTTCTGGAGCTGGGGCGCGAACGACGACATCATCGCCCGGCTCGTCAAGAAGACGCTCTTTGTCGGGATCTTTGCCTACATCATCGGCAACTGGAGCGCGCTCGCCAACATCGTGTTCAACAGTTTTGCCGGGCTGGGCCTCAAGGCGAGCGGCTCGGGGCTCGGCGCGGGCGATCTGTTGCAGCCGGGAAGGGTGGCGCAGGTCGGCATCGATCCCGCCTGGCCGCTCCTTGAATCGATTGCCGATTTGATGGGCTATGTCGGCTTCTTCGAGAATTTTCTGCAGATCATCATCCTGCTTGTCGCCTGGGCGATTGTCATCATCGCCTTCTTCATTCTCTCCATCCAGCTGTTCGTGACCCTGATCGAGTTCAAGCTGACGACCTTGGCGGGTTTCGTGCTCATTCCCTTTGGCCTCTTCGGCAAGACCGCTTTCCTCGCCGAACGCGTGCTCGGCAATGTGGTCTCGTCGGGGATCAAGGTGCTCGTTCTCGCCGTCATCATCGGCATCGGCTCGACGCTCTTCGCCGAGTTCACCGGCGCCATCCCCGGCGAGCCCACCATCGAGGATGCGCTGGCCATCGTGCTCGCCAGCCTCACCCTGCTTGGTCTGGGCATTTTCGGGCCGGGGATCGCCAATGGCATTGTCGCGGGCGGTCCGCAGCTCGGTGCAGGCGCTGCCGCGGGCACCGCGCTTCTGGCAGGCGGCGCTGCGGTCGGCGGCGTGGCCGGTGCCAAGCTCGCTGGCGGCGCGGTCGCCAGTGCTGCCTCTTCCGTCGCGCAAGGCACCTCGCGCGCCGCCGGAGGTGCGACCATGGCCTATGCAACCGGTTCGGCGGGCAAGAGCGGCGGCGCCGCAGTTGCGGGCGGAATGGCGGGTGTTGGCCGCGCAGCAGGCGGTGCCGCCATGTCTCCGCTGCGCAAGGCGGCAGACAGCGCCAGGAGCAATTTCCGCGAGGGCGCGCGTGCATCGGTCGGGAATATGGGTGGGCGCATCTTGCCCGCTTCCGGTGCATCGTCACCGGATCCGGAACAGACAAACGGCCCGCCAGCCTGGGCGCGGTCCATGAAGCACAGGCAGAGCCTTGGCCATTCGGCCTCGCTTGCCGCGCACACCGTGCGTGCCGGCGACGGCTCCGGCGCAGGCGCTTCCATCGACACCAAAGAGAAGGATTAGCCTCCAATGTTCAAACGGCCTTCGATCCGGTACGCAAAGACGCCTCAAGCAGAGACGCCCTACCAGCGCGCGGCGCAGGTCTGGGACGAGCGCATCGGCTCAGCCCGCGTCCAGGCAAAGAGCTGGCGTTATGCCTTTTTCGGCGCGCTCGGCCTGTCGGCCGTACTGACCGGCGGGCTCGTGTGGCAGAATGCGCGCGGCACCATCGTGCCCTGGGTGGTCGAGGTCGACAAGCTTGGCGAAGCGCGCAGCGTCGCGCCCGCCGCCGCGGATTTCGAGCCGACCGATCCGCAAATCGCCTTCCACCTTGCCCGCTTTATTGAGCATGTCCGCGCCATCCCCGACGATCCTATTGTGGTGCGCGAGAACTGGCTCAGAGCCTACCAGTTCGCCAGCGACAAGGGTGCCTTGGCGCTCAACGATTATGCGCGGGCCAACGACCCGTTCGCAGCAATCGGCCGCGAACAGGTGGCGGTCGATATGACCAGCGTGATCCGCGCCTCGCCGCGCAGCTTCCGCGTGGCCTGGGTCGAGCGGCGCTACCGCGACGGCGCGCTCGCCGAAACCACTCGCTGGACCGCCATTCTCGGCGTTGCCGTCCAGCCTCCCAGAACACCCGACGCGCTCACCAGCAATCCGCTCGGGATCTTCGTCACATCGATCAACTGGTCAAAGGAGCTTGGCTGATGACCCACCTACTTGCATTTTCCCGTCCGGCGCTGCTCGCAGCGGGCGTTCTGCTCTTTGCCGGATCGCCGGCGGCAGCGACGCCTGCGCCGCAGGCACAGGCCGCATCGCGCGCGCTCGCCGCTTTCGACTTCGCCGATGCATCCCGGCTTTTTCAGGCATCCGCCCAAGAAACTTCCCCATTGCGGCAGGCCTCCCCCACTGCCGCGCGCCGCTCCCCTGCCTCTGACCCCGAGGGGCATGTGGGAGCGGCGAATGAGGCCGCCAGGATCGAACCGGACAATGCAGGATTCGACAATGCCATCCAGCGCTATGCCTATCGCGAAGGTGCATTGTTCCAGGTCTACGCAAAGCCCGGGCAAGTAACCGACATCGCCTTGCAGGAAGGCGAAACGCTGGTTGGCCCCGGACCGGTCGCTGCGGGTGATACCGTGCGCTGGATGATCGGCGACACGCTGAGCGGCTCGGGAGCGACGCGGCGGGTCCATATCCTCATCAAACCGACACGGCCCGATATCGCCACCAATCTGGTCATCAATACCGACCGCCGCACCTATCATATCGAACTGCGCGCCAACCCGAACATCTATATGGCCTCGGTCAGCTGGTCCTATCCGGCAGACGAACTGATCGCGCTGCGCCGCGAAGAAGAGCGAGCGGTACGAGCCGCACCGGTCACCGAGGGGTTCACTCTGGAGGCGCTCAATTTCGATTACCGCATCTCGGGTGATGAGCCCGACTGGCGGCCCATTCGCGTCTTCGACGACGGACGACGGACCCTGGTCGAGTTTCCACCCGACGTCGTCCAGGGTGAAATGCCGCCGTTCTTCGTGGTGGGCGCCGGTGGCGCAGCCGAGCTGGTCAATTACCGGGTCTCCGGGCGCTATCTCATCGTCGACCGCCTCTTCCACAAGGCCGAACTGCGCTTGGGTGCCGGTCGCAGACAGGTCCGGGTGAAGATTGAAAACCGCAAGCGGGGCCGGTCGTGAACGAGGAAAGCAAGACCGAGCCGCCACCCGATGCCGAAAGTATCGTTCAATTGCGCGGGGAAGGACCGCGCGTGGTCAGGCTGTCGCGCAAGGCGATCGGCATTGCCAGCGCCGCGGGTCTGACCGTGCTTGGCGGTATATTGCTCTATGCCCTGCAGCCGCCTTCGCAGGACGGCGGCGAAGAGCTGGTGAACACCGACGGGATCGCTGTGGCAGACGGACTTGCCGCAGCTCCGGCGGACTATTCCCAGGTTCCGAGGTTAGGGCCTCCGCTGCCGGGCGATCTCGGTCAACCGATCCTCGAGGCGCAGGATCGCGGTGCTATTGCCGCGCTGCCCCCTGTCGGCGCGCCGTCTCCGGTCCCGCCCCAGCGGGCGGCGCCGAGCCCTGAAGAGATAGAGCGCGAACGCCTGGAACAGGAACGCGAGGCGGCGCGCGGCAGCCGCCTGTTTTTTGGCGGCGGGACACAAGCTGCCAGTTCCGGTCCGGCAGGTTTGGGTGCTGGGCCGCAACCCGCAGCACCAGTTCAGCCTTCCGTCTCGACCGCGCGGGCAAGTTTTCTCCAGCGGCCTGCCGACACGCGGACAGCGTCCGTGCAGCGGCTTGAGGCGGTGCCATCTGGCGCGCTGCTTCAGGCCGGGTCGATCATTCCGGCAGCGCTGATCACCGGCATCCGCTCAGACCAGCCCGGCCTTGTGACCGCGCAGGTGACCGAGAATGTCTATGACAGCCTGACCGGGCGGCACCTTCTGATCCCGCAGGGTGCGCGCCTGATCGGTGAGTACGATTCCGATGTCGGGTTCGGGCAACGCCGGGTGCTGCTGGCCTGGAACAGGCTCATCCTGCCTGATGGTCGCTCGATTGTGCTGGATCGTCAGCCAGTCGCCGATCCGTCGGGCTATGCCGGACTGGAAGACGGCGTCGATTACCATTGGGGCGGTGTCGTCAAGGCGGCGCTCGTTTCCACCTTGCTCGGGATTGGCGGCGAACTCGGCGCAGGCGGAGATGATGACCTGCTGCGCGCTGTTCGCCGCGGCAGTCAGGACAGCATCAATCGCGCGGGCGAGCAGGTCGTTGCACGCGAGCTCGATATCCGCCCGACGCTGACGATCCGCCCGGGCTTTCCCGTGCGGGTGCTGGTGACGCGCGATATCGTGCTGGAGGTTGGAGCATGACCCGGCTCAAACTCTCCGACATCACCGATGGCAAGCCCGTAAAGCTAACGATCGAAATCCCTGCGCGGCTCCATCGCCGGCTGGTCGAATATGGGACTGTGCTCAATGGCGGGATACGCGAGGATGCGCCCGTGCCCGAACTTCTGATCCCCCCGATGATCGAACGCTTCGTTGCAAGCGACCGGGATTTCGCCAAGGCACGCAGAAGAACGCACGCATCATCAAGCCGATAAGTTCTGACAATGCCCGGGCTTTTTCTGGTTCCTCTCGGCCATTATTAGATAAGAATTGCGCCAATAGGTAGAATTGCTCTGTATTCCTGTACATGATCGGCTCTACTGTCGGATCGGGAATTCAGGTTCCTCGCGACCGGGTGGCGATGCGCATGTCCAAGCTACTCGCTAAAACCATCGATGCACTTGCCAACGGGTGCTTCCATCACCCGGTCGCACTTCGCGGACCAAGCTATCTGTTTATAATTCCATTATAAGTTGGCCCCTTTTGGCCATGATCTTCATGTTTTCGACCGCGACGATTGGAGTCGCGATCAAAGCAGAGGAGTGACCAATGAAGGAACTCGACACAACCCAGAGCGAGATCATCGATCTCGGCAGCGCATCCGAGGAGACCAAGGGCGACGCCCTGTTCGACATCGATGTGAGCGGCGGTCGTTTGTCCTATGCCACCGGCATGGCTGACGACTGAACCTCGCGAGGGGCGCGTGCCGGACCTGGCCGCGCCCCTTCTCCTCATAGAAAGTTCATGGTCAATCCGGATCCCGATGCTCTCGCGTGGTGCAAGGTGAGCGAACGTTTCATCTTTCTCGACATCGCGCGGGACCGGTATTTTGCCTTGGCGGACGGAGCGCAACACGTGTTTCTCGAAAGGCTCGGCATCGAAGCGGCTGTGTCCTGGCATCAGCCGCCACCAATGCCGCGCCCTGCGGACTGGCTCGTCCCGCAGCGTGTTTCCCATGATATTGGTAACGGACCTTTCCGGCTGGCCGATGTGGCCGCAGCTGTCTGGTCGCAGCGCCGGATCGAACACCGCCTTGCGCGGACATCATTCCAGACGGTCCTCGTTGAACTTCGCCACCTGGCCGAGCAACGCACGCAGGACGATTCCATGAAATTCCGGTCCGGTCCCACCGTGCGTGCTTTCGAGCACGCCCGCCTTCTGCGTTCGGCCGCAGACCGCTGTCTCCCGCGTTCGATCGCGTTGAAATTACGGCTCGCAAAGCTGAGACACCGCACGCATCTTGTTATTGGCGTGAAGGACCGGCCGTTCGGTGCCCATGCCTGGGTCCAGCATGGCGACATTGTGCTGAATGACAGCTTGGAAGAAGTTCGGCGCTACACGCCGATTCTGATAATTTGAAACAGGGCCGTTTCGTGCTTGCCGTCCCGCGTCGGCGTGGCGTCCCGCCGGCCGTTCGCAGAAGCGCAAGTCCTGACGATGTTTGCGGTGACAACGCCTCATTCTGGACCAGCGATGACACTCCCGAAGTCAGTCTGGGGCCGCAAGGCGACCTGATCGGTTGCGTCTTCTCTGCACACACCGCCCGCTCGGTCGACGCTGTCCCGCTATCTGAATTCGAGTCCGCCCAGACCGCCGCCCTACGGCTTGTTCGGGATTACTGGGGCGCCTACGTTGCGGTCCTGCCTGATCCGGGGCGCCGCACTCTTGCATTGCTGGTCGATCCCTCCGGTCTGTTGCCCGTCTACCGTAGAATCGGCCAGACGCATGTGGTGTTCGCGTCCGATGCCTGTCTGCTCGGAGAAGCTGTTGGAGATCGCCTCAAGGTCGACTGGGCCGCGCTCGCGTCGTTCCTTCGCTATCCGGAATTGCGACAGAAACAGACCTGTCTGGCAGATGTCGATGAGCTCACCCCCGGTGCGCTCATGGTGACCGGCGGAGATCGGGAACTTGAACTCCCCGTCTGGAGTGCGTCGGACTACCTTCCTCAAGGGCGCGCTGCGTCGGTTGGCGATGCTGCCGCAGAGCTGAGAGAGTTGGCAACCCGGACCTGCGCTGCATGGACAGACCGGTTCGGACCTGTGGCTGTCGCCACCTCAGGCGGGGTGGATTCCTCTTTTCTGTGCTCCGCACTCGCCGCCGGAGACAGGGATTTCGGATGTATCACGCTGGCGACCTTGGACAGCAGCGGCGACGAAAGCGATTATGCACGGCTGCTGGCCGAACATCTCGGGGCGGATTTCACACGGCGGGTCTATGATACGGCCTATTACCGTCCCACCGTATGTGCCTCCGCCGGTCTTCCACGGCCCGGTCGCAAAGGGTTTCTGACGGTGGTCGACGCGCTGCTTGCCGAAGGGGCCGCCGACCTCGGAAAATCCATCGTTCTCGATGGCAATGGCGGCGATAATCTCTTCTGTTTTCTCCATTCTGCGGCGCCTATCATCGACCGGCTGCGCAACGAGGGACCAAGGGCGGCACTTTTCGAAACTCTGCCAGACATGTGCCGTGTCACCGGTTGCGATGTGCCGACCATGCTGCGCGCGACTGGCAAGCGCCTGATGGGGCGGCGTTCGAAGAAGGAATTCGCGCCAGACAGCCGATTGCTTGCCGATGGGCCCATCCTGGAGGATTTGCCCGAACCGTTGACGCCGTGGCATCGCCTGGCGACCCGGCGCCACACAGGCAAGCGCGATCATCTTGCGCTGATCATGCGCGCCCAGCATCATATGCACGGGTTGGGTCCCGGGCCAGCGCGCTTCTCCCCGCTGATGAGCCAGCCCCTGCTCGAATTTTGCCTCGGCGTCCCCACCTGGACCTGGGTGACAGGCGGTCAGAACCGTGCGCTGGCCCGCGCCGCCTTCGCGGACCTGCTTCCTCGCAGCGTTCTCAATCGCATGTCCAAGGCGGGACCCGACAGTTTCATTCGAGGCGCCTTCGACCGTCATCGCGCCGTGCTTCGTGACCTGCTTCTCGATGGTCTACTGGCGAAACAGGGTGTGATTGATCGCGCAGCTGTCGAGCAGGCTTTCACGCTCGAAACAGCGCGGCGCGGATCGCTGGTCTACCGCCTGCTGGACCTCGTCGAGGCTGAGAACTGGTCGCGCTCATGGGAATGAGCTGCGACCATCCGAGCATCGTAGGTTCTCCCGGGCCGGCGCGCCATCCATCGCCAGCCACCGTGCATATTGCCCTGCCTTTGCCGGGTCGCAGTCGATCCGCTGCATCAACCAGAATTCGAACCATTCCACTGATCGCCGGTAGATTGCCTGACGGTGTGCGGGCTGCCACTTGATGTGGGTCTCCTCTTCCAAGACGTAGAGCTCGATCGGTCGCCCGAGGTGCGAGTAGGTCTCGAAGACATCGAGGCCCGCTTCATATTCGCTGTCGCCGGTCTGGATTAGGATTGGCACATCGACATCATTGACATTGAGAATAAGCGACATGGGTTGCCAGAACTCTTCGGTGCCAGGCTCGAAATGACGATATCCCATCGCGCGTACGAAATCTGTAAAGCGCGGACCCGCGGCGAGTGGGTAAGAATACATGTCTTCGCAGCATGAGCCCATCGAGGCGACCCGGAAGAGGTCCGAATTGATCAACGCCCACTGGACGGTCGACCCGCCATCGCTGAAGCCGCTGATGCCCATCCGCGCAGCATCGACCGCACCGGTATCGATGGCGAGCGAGATTGCGGTTTCGAGCGAGGATTGGACTCTGCGACGGTCGATCCAGTCTGCGCGGTTGGCGCGGGTCAGCTCCTCTTCGGTGGTCGCGCCAAGCGCTGCGGCAGAAAAGTCCGGACGATCGAAACTGAGCACGGCGAAACCGCGGTTGGCCAGCGGATGGATGGGAACCTCGTCCCCGGTACCGCCGCGCAGGAACCCTACACTTGTATATTGCACGACGACCAAGGGATGACGTTGCCCGGCCTGGTGGTCCGGTGGCAGGACAAGATCGGCATAGCTTTCGGCCCCGAAGGCGTTGCGGAACCTGAGGCGCTCAACGGTCCCGAAGGTGCTATCCTTAAGCTGCGGATTGGGATCGTGTATGAGGCGCTCTGCACCGGTGACGGCATCGATTGCAACCAGACGGCGAGGCTGACCGACCCCTTCGCGGCCGCACAGCAATTCGCCGTCGGCCACCATGCATCCGACCAGCGCATCTTCGGTAAGCAGGATCTGGCGCGGCTGCGCCTCACCAAGATCCCATCGCAGAATGGCGGTCTGACTGTTTGCCCAGCCCGTAGCTTGAAGGGCGAGTAGCGCGGTTCCATCGCTCGTCCACCACAGCTCGCGGATCCCTTCGCAGGCCATTTGTTCGCAGACAAGCCGATTACCGTCAGGCCAAGCGACGACAAGCCAGGTGGGGCTGATCAGCCGAGTGGGCTCGCTCGGCTCGAGCCACGCCGCAATCCCCTCGCCATTCTCGGCATAGGCGCGGGCTCTATCGGGGAGGCCCTCTGGCGCTTCGTCCGAGAGCAGGCGCGTTTCTTCCAAACTCGCGACCCGCACTTCGCCATTCGCCAGCGACACATAGCTATAGTGCGTTTCAAGCCGTCCGGTCGGGATTGGCCGATCGGCGAATTGCGGCGAGAAACGCTCGTCGAACAAAAATCCTTCGGCCGCTTCGTGTGCGATAGCCTCTGACTGGATGCGTATCCCGGGGCGCGTTGCGACTATCAGTGCACTTCCGTCGTTCGTCCATGCGAAACTATCGACATTATCGGGAAGGGCGGTCGCCTGTCGCGGTGGTACCGTTCGGTCAGGATCGACCAGCCATACCTGGGTCGAACCGTCCAGCCTCTTGAGATAGCCGATCCGGGAGCCGTCCGGAGACCAGCGGGGCGGGTTGGGCCTGTCCCATCCGCTCATAATCGCGGGGAAGTCGCGGAGCGGGAAATCATCGCGGATGAATTCGCCGCCACGGTCGACCTCGACGTCGGCACCGCTTCCGTCCATCGCCGCAATCATGAGCCTCTGGCAATAGGCGTTGGCTTCCGGATTTGCGCGCTTTACGAGGAAAGCGATGCGCTCGCCGTCGGGCGCTACGCCGAAGGCCCGGGCAGCGCCGAGCGGATTGGCGCGTCCGATGTCGGCCATCCTGACCTGATCATCGAGCGTAAAGGCCCGCTGGCCACTGCCCGATAGATCCCCTGCCACTTCGAAACCTGCACACGGATCTTCTTGCGGTGGCGGCAGGTCCACATGCGGAACGATGGATTGAGACAACGCTGCAGCGAGGGCCAGCGACATCACCAGTGCCTCCGGATACCGAATGCAATAAACCGTCCGATAGGGGAGTAGTTAGTCGAATCAAAAGGCGTATCGGTCGGGCCCGTCTGTCCGATGATCTCGGGTTCGTCATTGAACATGTTTTGTACGGTCAGCGACAGTGTGAGGCCGGGGTTGCGTCCTTCGCCACCGATCACATCGTAGCTCACGCCAAGATCGAGTGTGGCGCTAGGCGACAGGCGTTCCGCCACGCCGAAACGCGGATCTTCCAGTGCTCCTATATAATTGACTGCCGCATTGGCCTTGAAGGCGCCGGCTTCGAAGCGGGCCACGCCGCGTGCGCGGTATTGCGGCGGATTAAAAATCGTCCCGGCGAGCTGAACCTCTGGTAGGTCGGAATTCAGTTGCTGATTGCTGTCGAGCCAGCTGCCAGCGACTTCCAGACCCAGTCTGCGTTGGTTACCGAGGTCGTGGTCCCACGAAATCCGCGCGTCGATCCCTTCGACTGCCCAAACGGCGACATTGCGATTGCGGTTGTCGATGAAGGCTACGACATTCGCCGGATCATAAGGCGAGCCGGAAAAATTTTCGAGGCCGAACAAAGAATTGTCGATCAGCCCAGAAAAGATTGCGGGATCGGGCGAAAAATCGATCAGGCTTGCGTAACCCGGATCGCGAAAACCGGCGACAACCGATCCTGCAATGGGGCGAACCACCCGGTCGCGATAGCGAATGTCATACCAGGTGGCCGACACGAGCAAACCCGGCACTGACGGCGGACGAAATTCGAAACCTGCTGTCCAGCTGCGCGCACGTTCCGAGGTCACATCGGGGTTGCCCCCGCTTGTTATGAAGACGGTTTCCGGAGCCGTACCTGCGCCGAAAATCGAGGCCGGCAGCACGATGGTCTGGTACGGAATGAACCTCTGGTAAAGCGTTGGTGCCTTGAACGATCTCGCCCAGCTTCCCCGCAGGGTCAAGCTTGGGGTGGGTGCGTAGACCAAGCCGATGCGCGGCGTGGTCTGGCTGTCGAGACCGGGATAGCTTTCATGCCGTGCGGCCAGCGAGAGGCTTAGCTCGTCGATACCTCCGATCGCATTGCGCGACGAAACGAACGGGAGGAACAGCTCCCCATAGGCAAAGCGGGCCCGCTGCGTTTCGTCGAAAGCGATAATGAGAATGCCGCCTTCCGAGCGGGAGAAATCGAGCGAATTGTCGCGCAAGCCTGCACCAAATGCGAGGCGCGCATCGCCTCCCGGCAATGCAAAGAGCGGCCCTTCCGCGCCTGCTTCTAAGGACAGGACCTCGTTGCAGAAGCAGCCTTCGGTCACGCTTGTCGGGGCCGACGGCCGTGTAAAGGTCGTGCGGTAGCGCGTCCTGTCGCGTCCAAAAACACCGAGCACCGACAGCTGCCACGAAGCTCCGATATCGACCTTGAGCGACGGTGCGAGCGTGTAGGATTCGACCACTGGATCGGCGGTCTGGCGGAACGTGGAAGACCCGGTGATGCGAACCGAACTGCGCCGCGAATAAAGTGCGTCCACGCTTGCCTCGATACCGGGTGATATTTCGTGATGTCCGGAAAGCGTCACGGCATGCCGTTCCTGTGACGGAAACAGCGTGGTCTCAGGGTCGAGCGAGGCCGCATAGGATCGCTGCCCCGCCTCGATATCGGAGTTGTTGGTGAAATCATAGGCGAGGAAAAATCCGCCGCCATCCCACCGGGTTCCACCGACGATATCGGCCTGCTGGCGAAAATATCCGCCATCGGTGCTCGCGCCGATCTGGGCCGATGTTTCCACGCCTTCGAAATCCCGGCGCAGGATTACATTGACCACGCCGGCGACAGCGTCGGACCCGTATAGCGCCGACGCGCCGTCCGGGACGACCTCGATCCGGTCTACCGCCGCGAGCGGGATTGCCGAAATATCGACCCCTGCGAAGGCGGAATCGTATGGAAGGCGATGGCCGTTGAGAAGCGTAAGCGTCGCATCGGGACCCAGACCGCGCAGGTTCGCACTGGCCGCAGAGTTCACATTGCTGTTGATGAGCCCGGCACCCGAACCCACTCCGGGATTCTGACCGCCCGAGAAATTCTGGGGTAGGCTGCGGATCGCTTCGCCGAGGTCCACCTGGCCGGCCTCGACGATCGTCTCGCGATCAAGCTCGATGACTTCACCGATGACCCGTGCGCCTCGGATTCGCGTTCCCGTGACAACGATCGCAGAACTTTCGTCGTCCAAAGCCGTATCGCCAACCTCGGCAGCGTTATCTTGTGCCTGTTCGCCTGGACTGTCTTGGGCGAAAAGAGGAGGAGCGGCACCTGCAAATGCTGCCCCGGTTAGAAGGACGGAAAGTGTGCGAATTGTCGACGACATTGATATCTCCCTGTTTTGGCGCGGTCCGGCCGCTACAGAGGATGACGCTCGCTTTTCTGAGCACCTTAGTTTCAATTGAAATTAAATTTTGAGTGATCCCTTTGGGCTGGGTGCCTGCAGTCACCAACTGTGACCCAGCGCTTGACGCAAATGCGCAAGAGCTTTCATCATGTGATAGTCGACGGTCGGCAGTGCGATGCCGAGCTCAAGATGTATCTCGCGGTAGGATTTCTTCTCGAAGCGGTTCATCGCGAAGATACGCGCGGTCTTTTGGGGGAGCTCTGCGAGCGCGATTTCCAACACGTGCCGGGCTTCACGAGCGTGTACGGCATCTTCTTGCGCGGCGCGGCTTGGCGCGTCTGCGTTTTCCAGAAGTGGCTGGGTCCTGACCCGGCACTTTTGCCGCCGCGCCTCGTCCACCAGCAAGTTGAATGCAATCCGCCTCAGAAAGCCCGCCGGATTGACGAGTTCCGTTAGCTGCTTGCTGGTCGCCGCACGCAGGAACACGTCCTGTGCTAGGTCGCGGGCGCGTTCGGAGCCCACGCGGCGCGCAAGATATGCGATCAGTCCAGCCCGTTCCTCGCGGTAGAGGGCATCGAGTGTGCGGCGGCGACCGACCGTTCGGCTTAGCTTTGCAGCGCAATATGCGGGGCCCATGCACTGGGGAGATTGGTGCCGAATTTCGGCGGCAATTTGAGTCATGCTTCGAACTTGGAGGCGACCGCAACCTGAGTTCGCCGTGGCGAACTGCGTGCGGGTTCCAGGTCTGTGCCGCCGTCCGGGGCCTGGTTTGTGCCCCTTGATCGGTCCGGCCGCCGGGCCTGCGATGGACCGGCGTGCATGATGTCCGGCGGAAAGATCCACGCGGACGGTGCCAGAATATCAATCCGCGCGCTGTCAATCTGCCCAACATAGGAATGGCTTGCAAGAGGTAAGTAGAGCCGTTTTGGACCCGCTTGTGGCGGCGGTCGTCGCCTTCCCTAAGAAAGCAACGGTCTCGGCGAGCGCCTGATCAAATATGCCCAATATTGGGGAGGCGGCCCCCTAGGTCATGGAATGTCGGCGCGGTGCTGGCGCCTCTAGCGAAATCGGCGAGAAAGGAGGTGCTTCATGGCTCGACCATTTGACAGCAACGACCGGGTCGGCGGATACGACTTTTCGGATTTCGCGCAGGAATTCCTGCGCCGCAATTCCTCTTACCGGCAACAATACGCACGGATCGCCAGCGCTAGCGGCTTCGACGCGCAATCCCCAGCTTGCCGCCGAATGGCGCGTTCATGGGGCCTTGAATTTCCCGATTGATCCCGACCTTTCGGCTCGCAGCGATCCGGCGATCTGGCGAGCCGAGGAAAACCCCAATATTGTAATTCTCAGCGGTAGCGGCGCAGTCAAGGCGGCGCGCGCAGCGTGCGACCTGATCGCCAAACGAGCGAGCAATGCGGGAGATCATCTGGCCCTCGCCGATACTGGCGCTCGTCACCGGCTGCTCGTTATGGCCTCAGCCCGGTTGGGTGGAGACAATTATCTGATCCCTCAAGACCAGTCGGTTCCGATCAGGCTAGCGGCGCTCGATGCGTTTCACCGCTGCGTTGATGGCTCCGCTCTGCCCACCAAGCGATACCCCTTACGGCCCACCACCTATCAGTCCAGACGCCTCCACTTGCTGCTCGCCATACTCGATAATCTGGCCAGAGCGCCTGAGGGTGTCACCCTCCGAGAGATTGCGGGAACCCTCGTCTATCGCGGATTATCCGCGCAACGCGCCATAGACTGGAAATCGTCATCGCAACGCCGACAGACCCAGCGTCTTGTCGCCGAAGCACGGAGGATGGCGTCGCACGGCTATCTCGACCTGCTTCGCCAAAGCCGGTTCCGACCTTTTCAAACGCACTGAATGCACTATGGTTTTTCCTTGGGCAAGCCGCTGAATTTTGTGGCGCGCCCGGATTGGAACCAGACCTTGAGGGTCGCAACTGCAACAGCC
Source organism: Novosphingopyxis iocasae (assembly GCF_014334095.1). Lineage (NCBI taxonomy): Bacteria > Pseudomonadati > Pseudomonadota > Alphaproteobacteria > Sphingomonadales > Sphingorhabdaceae > Novosphingopyxis > Novosphingopyxis iocasae. The sequence goes on along the minus strand of NZ_CP060495.1, from coordinate 2,687,367 downwards.
GGAAAGGGTGGAATGGAACCGTCTTGTCTGGCACCGAGCAGGCGGTCGGGTGGCGGCGTGTTGGATTGCGTGCTGCCGATCGAACGGCAGGTCTATGTACGCATATCTCGCGGAGGAATTCGCAACTGAACTTATCAATGTTCGTTCGGACACTGAACTCGATGGCGCCCTTAAACAGGTTTCCCGACGCCTTGGCTTCGACCACTTCGCACTTAGCCTGGAGATGCGTTCGACATCGTGCGAGGCACCGGGCTTGCTATTGCACGACTATCCCGACGAATGGGCGAAAGTCTATATCGCCTTCGACCTCGCAGGGCAGGATCCGGTGCGAAGAGCCTGCGACAAGACCATCATCGGTTTTGCCTGGGACTGGATTGACGAACTCGTCCCTCTCACGCGCGGCGACCGTCAGATGCTCAATGTTGGCCGGGAATGCGGAATTGGCAATGGCTATACCGTTCCGCGGCACTTACCCGGGATAGGGCGCGGTACCTGCACCTTTGCTGTTCGACCCGATCGAGAACTGCCCCGACGGCGTTTCGCCGTCGCGGAAGTGATCGGGACGCTGGCTTTGAGCTGTGCACTGGGACTGAGCTCAGAAAGACTCGATGAGAAGGTTCCCTCCCTGACCGATCGGCAGCGGGAGTGTCTGCTCTGGGTTGCAAGAGGGAAGACTGCAGCTGAAACGGCCATGATACTCGAAATCAGTACCGAAACCGTCATTCAGCATCTCAAGATGGCCCGCGAACGCTACCAGGTCCATTGTAAACAGTCCCTCGTCGTCGCGGCGCTGTTCGACGGGTTGATCGGGTTTGCCGACATCATCCGTTGGCGCGATGTCGGATAGACGTGTCACACGAGCTCAAGAGCTTCGGCTAGTCGATCTCCATTTCGTCGACTCAAATGGAGCGTGCATGGTTCACAATGCAGGCATCTCTCTGTGTCGGCAAATCAGAAAATGCCGAAGCCCTTATTCAACCGTTTCTTCAACACAATCACACCATTGAGCCAAGGTCCGATCCCACGCTAGGGTAGACTGAAACCATTTTCTTGAGATCGCTAGTCGTCAGCCCAAGGCGGATCGCGAGACCGAAGAAGTTGATAATTTCGCCATATTCGGGGCCGAGTAAATGAGCGCCCATGATAGTGTCGCTGTCGTTATCGATTATGACCTTGGTTGCAGCGCAGCTTTCGCCAACGCGAAGGTTGGAATACCAGTCGCCGGTGTCATTCTCGACGACGCGGATATCGTGCCCGGCCTCTCGTGCTTCCTCTTCGAGCATGCCAACACGGGCTAGCTCTGGTACGGTAAATACAGCGCTCGGAACTCCCGAATAATCCGGCTTGGTGCCATTGCCCATGAGCATATTGGACGCAGCTACCTTGCCCTCGAAAACCGCGACAGGCGTAAGCGGAGCGCCCTGCGTGTCGGCGGCATCCCCGGCAGCGTAGATTTTCGGGTTGGACGTGCTTTGCAGGTAGGCGTTGACCGCAACGCCCTTGTCACCCGCCTCGACATTGGCTGCGGCCAGATCGAGCTGGTCAATTGCTGGGACGCGGCCCGCGCCGTGGACGACGAGGTCGGCGCGCAAATCTTTCGTTTCGCTGTCCGTTTCTACCGTGACAAGAAAGTCAGTCCCGTCCTTCTTGATCGATTTGAGTGACGTGCGCCGTCGCAGTTGGACGCCGACTTCCTTGCCCCGCGCCACGAGTTTTTCGACGAGATCGGGATCGAAACCTTTAAGCGGTCTCTCGCCACGGTCGATGATGCACACCTCGCTGCCGGCGCGTGCTGCGATATGGCCAAACTCGAACGAGATGAAGCCGCCGCCGATGAACAAGATGCGTTTGGGCAGCGCATCGAGCCGCATGAACTCAGTGCTGTCGGTGAGATGTTCGGCACCGGGCACCTCTATCGGTCGCGGTTTGGCGCCCGTCGCGATCAGGAAGTGGTTTGCCTGGAACTGCCCCTCGCCTTCGATTTCGACAGTATCTTCGCCGACGAAGCGCGCCTTCCCGTGAAGCGTAGTCACGCCGTTGCTCTCCAGACCATTTTCGATCCGGCTGGGCATCTTGTCGGTAAAGGTCTGGGTGAATGCAACCAGATCGGGCCAGCTGATCGCGATGTCGTTCGGCTCGATGCCCTTGCCGTGCATAAGCCGCGCCGCGTCGATGATTTCCGCCCCGCGGCGAAGCATTTTCTTGGGATCGCAGCCGCGTAGGGCGCAGGTGCCGCCATAAGGCAGTTCGTCGACCACCGCGACCGACCAACCTGCAGAGGCGCATTTGTTGGCGGCATTTACGGCTGCCATGCCGACACCCAGCACTATGAGATCGAAGTTTCGCGTATTCATCTCATCGTCCTCCGCAACATGCGGCGCCCGTGCCATCGGCGCGCGCTTCCTGGATTGGCGGGCAGGGGATGGTGCCGAATGAGCAAAAGACGCAGCAATCCCCCACATTGGGGCGGAGTTTCACACCGCAACCTTTGCAATCGTAGAAAAACCAGCAGGCATCGCTCGGCATCGTTTCGATCCTTTTATGCCCGCAAGTAGGGCATGTGATCTCGGACTTCAGTGCGATCATAGCGGGCTCGCGGCAAGGGTCGCTGGATAACCGGCGTCGGTCGACGCCGTTGCGATGGCAGTGGTGGTCGTTTGTGCAGGGTCGAACCGGGCGATGGCGGTTTTCGCCTCGTAATCGATCGTGACGTCTTCCACACCCGCCACGCTCTCCATTGCGCGCCGCACTGTGATCGGGCAGGTCGCGCAGGTCATATTCTCGACCGCAAAGCTCGCCGTTTGCAGGAATGCCGGATTTTGTTGGACCCGTTCGTCGGAGTTTTGCGGCAACAGGGTTGCTGCCCCGATACCCGCTCCGGCCAGCCCCAATACCGCAACTGCGGCGATCATCGTCTTCTTCATCTTTCGAACTCCTAATAGAATAGCGGTGCCCACCAATCGACCGTGGCCGAGGCAGCGATCAAAGCGGTTGCTAGCCATAGGGCGCTCTTGACGATCAGGTTTGCTTCGGGCCGCGCGCAATAGGTTTCGTCTTCGCAAGGTTCGGCTTGCCGAAAATAGGCGTGCCGGAATCCAAGGCCCAGAAAGAGGAGCGCGATGGCGATAAACACCCATTTATAAGGTTCGAGCGCGGTAAGATTGCCGATCCATGCGCCGCCGATGCCCAGGCTCAGCAACAACAGCGGAGCAATACAGCAGGACGAGGCGAGTATCGCGCCGAGCGCGCCTCCACTTGCCCATATTTGGTGCGCATTCTTTTGCGTTTGATCGGTCATGGAAACCGATATAGTCTCTGTAGTAACTACAGGTTCAAGCACTAACTGGCATTTGGCTCATGACAGCATCACAAATGATCAAGCGTGGCGAACTGGCCAAACAGTCGGGCTGCAACCTTGAGACGATCCGCTACTACGAGAAGATCGGTCTGCTTAAGCCGCCCGAGCGCACGGCAACCGGGCACAGGCTCTACTCACCCGGCGACCAGGCGCGGCTCGGCTTTATCCTGCGAGGCCGCGATCTGGGTTTTTCGATCGAGGAGCTAAAAAGCCTGCTCAGCCTTGTCGATTCGCACGACTACAGCTGCGGCGAGGTTCAGGATTTGACCAGTAACCATCTGGCCAGCGTGCGATCCAAGATTGCCGACTTGAGAAGGTTGGAGCAGACCCTTGCCGAAGTATCGGCCCGCTGCGAGGGCGGAAATGTTCCAGAATGCCCCATCATCGATACGCTCTTCGGTCGTGGTCCTGCCGCTCGACCGTGAAGCAATGCCATTGGAGGGGGTACGCGGCTTGAATCTATTTTGATTCTTTCATGAGACCAACCTTTGGCTCAGCCAAGTGCGACGCTGTGACACGGAGCCGCTGATCAGTTCAACCACCGCAAAACGCAATGTTGCTATTGCGAATTATTCGCAATTTCAATATTGGCGCCTTCAGATTCTGAAGGAGCCGTCCATGTATCGATATCTCGCTAGCGCGTTTGCAGTCATTTTCGTTTCGCCCGCCATGGCCCAGACGGTTCATCAAACAGAGGCCGACGAAATGGATCAGTCCGGCGACGTAATCGTCGTTACCGCGGCGCGTACCCAGCTACCGGCAAGCGCCCTTCCGCTTACTGTGGACGTGATCGACAGTGAATCTCTCCAGCGCCAGGCGCAGATTTCCGGCTCGACCGTGGATGCAGTCTCCGCGCTCTTGCCCTCCTTCTCGCCTACCCGCGAAAAACTGAGCGGGGCGGGCGAAAGCCTGCGTGGCCGTTCGCCGCTTTACGCCATCAACGGCATCCCCCAATCGACACCGGTGCGAGACGGTTCGCGTGATGGATATACGATTGACCCGTTTTTCATCGATCGGGTGGAAGTGATCTACGGTTCGAACGCCTTGCAGGGCGTCGGCGCTACTGGCGGTGTTGTGAACCAGGTCACGGTCGGTGCGCCGAGCGAGGACGGCATTGCGGTGCGTGCACTCGCCCAGCTTACACTGCCTGACGGTTTCGACGGCGAAGGCATCGGAGCAAAATCAGGCGGCCTGCTGGGTTATCGGGACGGCCCGCTCGATGCGAGCTTCGGCGCAACGCTCGAACGGCGTGGAGCCTTCTTCGATGGTGCTGGCAACAGGATCGGGGTCGATGGAACACAAGGGGAAATCCAGGACAGCGACAGCTGGTCTGTCTTTGCGCGCCTGGGGTATGACCTTGCGAGCGGTGCACGGTTTGAAGTGGTGGCCAACCGTTTTGAACTCGAGGGAAATGCCAATTACGTCATCGTTCCTGGCGATCGCGCTACAGGTGTCCCGTCCACCAGCGTGCGCGGCGTCACACCGGGCGACCCTCCCTCCAATACCGCAGAGCTCCTATCGGCTTCGCTCGTGGACCCCGAACTGGGTGGAGGCACACTCATCCTGCAGGGCTTCTACAGCCGCACGAACGATGTGTTCGGCGGCGGAGTTTTTGGGACATTCCAAGATCCTGCAATCGATCCGTCGAGGACACTCTTCGATCAGTCTGCCAACCAGTCGCGTAAACTAGGCGGCAAGGTTAGCTACGAACGCGCTATTCCCGGCCTGGAAGATCTCGTTCTAACGGCAGGCTTCGATGCTCTCTTTGATCAGACGGAACAATCGCTGGTACAGACCGGCAGGGTGTGGGTGCCGCAAAGCGATTTCCGCAGCCTCGCGCCGTTTCTGCAGAGCAATCTGGCGCTCGCCGATGGAGTTGTTCGCGTAGCAGGGGGCCTGCGCTATGAGAATGTCCAGCTATCCATTGATGATTTCCAGACGCTCGCCAGCTATGGTTCGGTGCAGGTGGAGGGCGGATCTCCGTCGTTCAAAGACCTTTTGTGGAACGCTGGGGTAATAGTCGAACCTGTCGACGGGCTCCGTGCTTACGGTAGCTATGCCGAGGGCTTCACTATTGCCGATGTCGGCCGTATCCTGCGCGGCATTACCCAAACCGGGGTCGATGTCGACGACTTCCTTTCACTGGAACCCGTGGTCTCGAACAATCGTGAGCTTGGCCTTGAATGGGATCGCGGCCCACTCAAAGCTTCAGCGAGCTATTTTTGGTCGTCGAGCGATTTCGGATCGCTGCTTGTTCTTCGCAACGACGTCTTTGAGGTCGAACGTCAACCCATAGAGATCGAAGGGTTCGAAGCCAGCCTCGCGTGGCGGACACCCCTTCCGGGCCTCTCTTTCAGTGGCGGCTATGCCAATCTTTCGGGCCGAACCGACAGTGATAGCGACGGGATCGTGGACGAGGATCTCGATGGGGCGAACATTTCACCTGACCGGATCAATCTTGCCGCCGACTATTCCTCCGGTCCGCTTAGCCTGCGCACACAAGCACGGTTCTATCTTCCGCGAGAATTTAATGACGTGGCCAGTGCTACGGATTTTGAGGGCTACACATTGCTCGACGCCTTCCTTGCCTATCGTAGCGATATCGGCGAGTTCGCGCTCGCCGCATCGAACCTGACCGACGAATTGTACGTGACCTACGACAGTGACACTGTACGGGTCGCGGACAACAGTCGTTTCTATTCGGGCCGCGGGCGGACCTTCACGCTAAGCTGGCGCGGCGCTTTCTGATGAAGCTTCTCTCATGGCTGCATCGCTGGACTGGCGGCATCGTGGGCATCCTGCTCGCGCTGATCGGGTTGTCCGGCACCGTGCTGTTGTGGGAGGAAAGCTGGATCATGCTGCCTGGGGCCGATCAGCCGGTTGTGGCCGATCCTGCCGCACTCGGCGAGACGATTGCCGCAGCCCGTAAGGCGGGACCGGGACTGTCGCGAATTACCTTCGCCAGCGATGAGATTGGACTGCACCAGGTCATTTATGCCGATGGAAGCGGCGCTTATCTGAACCAAGACGGTGTGCTTGTCGAACGGTGGGTCAGTATGTGGGATCGTCCCGAACTCTGGCTGTTCGATTTACATCACTATCTGTTCATGGGAGAAGCAGGGAAAACCATCACCGGGATCCTTGGAATCCTGCTTGTTGGCTTCTGCATCACCGGGCTTCTTCTCTGGTGGCGCACCCGGACGACCTATCGCTTCCGTATATGGCCTGCCCGCTTCACGCGATCAGCCATTGTTCGCCATCACCGCGACCTAGGTGCGGTTGCTTCGCCCTTGCTCATTCTCGCCGCCTTCACCGGTGCGATGATGGTGTTCCCTTCGATTTCGGCGTGGCTATTGTCTCCCGTCACGGAGGAACAGATTGCGCCGTCGCTCCCCGAACACCTCGAACCTCCGGACGAACAGACGAATTGGCCGCTCGTTATGGCACGAGCACAGGCCGCTTTCCCATCAGCAGTTCCCAGACGTCTGATGATGCCCGCAGCCGAAGGTGCGCCGCTTGCGCTGCGCTTGAAGCAGGATTTTGAGTGGACGCCCAATGGCCGGACATACGTCTGGATCGATCCTAGGGCCGCTCATGTTGTCGGCGTGCAGGATCCGGCCACCAGCGACATCGCTTCGGCTCTTACGGAGAAATACTATCCGGTACATGCCGCGAAGGTCGGCGGCATCGGGTGGCGCTTATTCATGAGTTTTGCGGGCTTGGCTTTGGCGATGCTCGGCCTCTTCGCGTCATGGAGCTTCTGGGCCGGGCGGGGACGTGCGCCTCGCCGCAGCCGGTCTTGAGCGGGAACCGCGGCAGCAGTCTGCAGCTCTTCTGATCGAAGCCGGATGCGACGAGGCGAGGGAACCAATATGCGCCCTGTCCGTCCCCTGATTACAGAGCCTTGTCATTTAACTTTTGATAGCCTTCCATGCCGACCACCATTCTGATTGTCGAAGACGAATTCCTCATAGCTGTCGAAATGGAGGCGGTGGTTCACGATCTCGGTCATGAATCCGCAGGAATAGCCGACGACATGGAGTCGGCATTGGCAAAGGCTTCAGAAGCGATCGATGTGGCGCTCGTCGATGTTAATCTGGCCGATGGAGCCACTGGTCCCAGGATCGGCGAGAAGCTTGCCGCGGATTTCGGGATCGAGGTTATTTTCGTAACCGCCAATCCCGCACAACTCGGCGAAGGGGTGAGCGGAACACTGGGCGCGCTGGAAAAACCGGTCGATCTTAGCATTCTAAAGCAGGTTCTCGACTATGTCATTGCGGTCCGAAAGGGCGAAAAACTCGATCCGCCAGCCCGTCTTAGGCTCTTCTTTAACTAGGCTCCTGCAACCTGCTTTTTCGGACATCCATGACGAGTTCAACGCCATCGTCATGCCAGGTTCTCTCGTAATTGCCTCCTAGCTGTTGCTTCACGGCCAACTCGATGAGGCGACTTCCGAAACCCGTTTGAGGCTCACGCGCCTTGTCGATGTGAGCTCCGTGTTCCCTCCAGCGGAAGCGGACGATCTCGTCCTCGGTTGACAGGTCCAGCGAAATCCTCCCGTTGGGATTGGACAGAGCTCCGTACTTCATCGCGTTGGTAGCCAGCTCGTGGAACACCAATGCGACCGGCGTGGCGGCGCGGCTTTCGACCGCGATATCGGGGCCGGATATAGCAATCCTTCCTTCGGAAAAGGCAGGATAGGTCTCGAAGATCGTCGCAAGCAGCGTGGCGAGGGTCACTTCCTTGCCCTCGGGCTGGGACTTTTCGCTATGCGGCCGGACGAATTCGTGCGCGCGCCCCAGCGCGGAAATCCGGCCAAGCAAGTCGCGCGACGCTTCACCGAACGCTTCATTTGCGCGCGCTGTCAGGCTGATCAGACCGGAAACAATCGCGAAGATGTTCTTGATGCGATGGCTGAGCTCCTGGCTCAGGATTTCGTTTTGGAGGGCGGTGCGCTTCTGCTCGTCGATATCCGTGCAAGTGCCGATCCAGCGCTGGATCTCACCCTGCTCGTTGAGGATCGGCAGCGCACGACCGATCATCCAGCGATAATCACCGCTGTGATGCCGCAGGCGATATTCAACCTCGTACGGTTCGCCGGTAGCGAGGCTGTGGTTCCATTTCTTCCATGCGTCGGCCTGGTCATCCTCATGGAACATCCCGGTCCATCCTTCGCCGTCGGTTGATCCGACAGGGACACCCGTGAATTCATACCAGCGCGCATTGTAATAATCGTGGGAGCCGTCGGGAAGAGTCGACCAAACCATCTGCGGCATGGTGTCGGCGAGCGCATGGAAAGCAGCTCCGGCGGATTGCAGCGCATGCTCTGTAGCCAAGGGCAAGACATCCGGCGCCGAGGAGGATTCGCGGCTGCCGAGCTGGAAATTCGTGATGACTTTTGCATTCATAGCCAGCTTGTGACCTTCCCGGGATGAACAGAATCGGACCGATAGGATACCTGTCGTATCTTGTTGATTTTCAAACGCTGAAGCTCATCGCACAGGTGGGGCGGTCAGTAAACTCGCCCTGTAGAGCACCAGACGGGGCCCTCCCCAGTTCTTGGTATGTCGCTGCCTATCCGGATTTGATGAGATGCAAGCAGTCATCAAAATCACAGGTAATCTTCATGCAGCAAAGCAGCGGTATAAATGGTGCAAGCCTGGTCGATCCGGCACTTCGCGCCATGTTCGAGGCGCGCAAGCGCGTGTTCGTGGATCTTCTTGGCTGGGACGTTCCGGTGCTCGACGGGACCTTTGAAATCGATCAGTTCGATACGCCCTCGGCCGCCTATCTCGTCCTTACCGGCGAAAATTGCGAGCATCGCGCATCGGCCCGGCTCCTGCGTTCTGATGGACCTCATATCTTGCGCGATCTTTTTCCGCAGCTGTGCACCGGACCTGTTCCGCAGGATGAGGCATTTCGCGAGATTACCCGTTTCTGTATCGATCCGACGTTGCCGCGCGCTGATCGCCGGGGTGTCCGCAACCAGCTCGTCTCCGCACTCGCCGATTTTGCAATATCGGAAGGGATCTCTGGTTATTCGGCGGTCGCCCCGGTGCCCTGGTTCCGGCAGATCGCCCAGTTCGGCTGGCGCTGCCAGCAGCTGGGACCGTGCGTTCCTATCGATGGCCAGCAGCTTGTCGCTCTTCGCATCGACATCGACCAGGATACACGCGCGCAACTCGCCAACGCAGGGATCTACTGCCGCAATCCTCAGCCGGAAGCCTATGGTGGTATGGAGCTGGCAGCATGACTGCGCCGAGCGAGGCGTATTGGCTCGATCAGCTTCAAGAGGATGGCTATTGCATCATTCCGCAACTTGTCGCCGAGCAACAGATCGCCGCACTCGATGCCGACCTGGAAGGTGCGTTTGCGCAGGCGCCACTCGGCAAGGGAGACTTCTATGGGTATCGGACCAAACGGTTTGGAAGCCTCCTTCGCCGGTCGAAGGTCGCAGGCGATCTGGTCCTGCAGCCGCTAGTCCTATCGCTAGCCCGCTCAATTCTCGGCAGCGCCTGCGACCGGATACAGCTAAATGTCGCCCAGGCGATCGCGATCAACCCCGGCGAGATAGAACAGTTTCCGCATTGCGATCAGGATATGTGGGCGGGCCGCAAAGGCGATCACGAATATCTTCTCAACGTCATCTGGCCGCTCACCGAGTTCACCGAAGAAAACGGCGCAACGCGCATATATCCCGGTACGCACAAGCAAGCGATCGAAAGCCTTGATCAGCTCGATGATCCGATAGTGGCCGAGTGCGGACCCGGAGATGCGATCTGCTTTCTCGGCTCGACCGTCCATGGAGCGGGACCAAACCAGACCGAGGATGTCCGCCGCGGTGTCGTGATCGGCTATAGCCTCGGCTGGCTCAAACCTTACGAGAATCTCTGGCTCGCATACCCGCCCGCAGTAGCAAAAGAGTTCTCGCCTGAACTCGCCGAGCTCGCCGGTTATGTCCAGCACCGCCCGAACCTCGGTAATTTCGAGGGGCAGTGCCCGTCGGTACTGCTGAGCGACAAGGTGCCCGAATTCCCTCAGGCAACCGATGGTCTGCGCCCCGACCAGAAAGAAGCGGTTCGTGAGTTCGCCAAGACGCGCCGCGGTGGACGATGAGTCCCGCTCACGTCCTCGAGCCTACGTACAGGCGGTTGAAAGATGCATTGCTGGAAGGGCGCTTCCGGGCCGGTACGAAGCTTGAGGCGATGCGACTCGCTGACGATTTCGGAGTGAGCATGACGCCGGTAAGAGACAGCCTGAACCAGCTTGTCGGTGAAGGGCTGGTCGACCTCACGCCCGGCGAAGGATTTCGCGTACCGCTGCTTACCGAACAGGCCTTGCGCGACATTCTGCAAGTCAACGCCCTGCTTTTGGAGCAGGCTCCCGACAACGATCACAAATCACTGACAATCGACGAAGGATCCAACGTCACTCAGGGTGCTTATGCCGACCGATTGGCGCACGTCTTCAGAGACATCGCGGCAAACTCAGGCAATCGGTTTCGCGTGCATTTGGTCGAACGCATTAGCGACAGACTCCACCCGATACGTGAACTCGAGCCGGAGATTTGGCTTGGGGCGTCGCATGCCCTTGAGCAAATTGAGCGAACAGCTCAGCAGGGGTTCGATGGCTCAAACCGAGCGGTACGCGCATATCATCAACACATTGAGGATCTGGTACCCGCTCTTGTCGGACGTTTGAACCAGCAGACGCCCTAGCCCTCGCCAATATTTTAGGTCGTCTCTCCACTCTCGGACAGAACCGTCGCGAGGTGGTCATTCCAGGCATCGAGCGCCTGGCGCTTTTCGTCCTTCCAGTCGTGGCGCTGGTAGATGCCGGCGACTCCGGCGCGAGATCCGCCCACATGGTTGAGAACGGCTTCGGTGACTTCAAACCGAACGCCAAGCCGCTGGAAGTTCGTTGCGAGGGTTCGTCGTAGATCATGAAGGCGCCAGGCTTCGAGCGGCTCTTCGCGACGTTCCTCGATCAGGCTGTCGAGCTTCACCTTCCCTTTGGCGTATCCCGTAAAGCCCGCCCCGCTAGCTGTCGCGAAAACACGGCCCTTACGCGGCCACCTCTCGCCGCGAGCCTCCCGGTCGAGCTCGGCGATTGCAAGATCGTTGAGGGGAATGGAGTTAGGTTCTCCGTTCTTGGTTCGAGATCCGGGCAGGGTCCACAATCTTTCGCTGCGACTGAGCTCCTGCCAGTGCATCCCGGAGACTTCTTCACGGCGCTGTCCGGTTACGATCAGAAGCCTGACAATTGGACCAAAGCAGCGATGACATTCCGGTGCCGCATTCCAGATATGGCGGAGTTCGCCATCCTTGAGCCAGCGCTCTCGTGGCTTGACCGGAGGCGGCGTTTCCATGCCCTCCATCGGACTGCGATCGATATCTCCGCGACTCACGGCCCAGCGAAACAGGCGGCGCATAACGGCAAAGACATTTCGCCGGTTTGCCACCTGCTTGGGCGGCATCTGATCGAGAACCGAAACGACGTCGATCTTCGTAATCGCTGGCAGCGCCTTCATTCCGAATGTGGGCTTGAGGTAGAGGCGAATGGATCGCTCCACCAGGCGACGCCATCCCTCGCGTTTGCAGGAGCGAGTGAAGAGGTCAGCGTAATTCGAGAAGGCGAGGTCGACAGCTTCCCGGCGGCGCTGCTTTTCCGCATCAACCGGATCAATGCCCTGCGCAACAATCACCAACAATCGCTCAGCTTCCAAGCGTGCAGTAGTCGGTGTCCAGGGCGATCCATGTGATCCGATCGTGAAACGACGGGTCTTCGCTTCTCGTCCGCCCATTCGGAACTGGATTATGTAACTGATTGATCCAGCAGCTGTAATCTTGACGCCAAAGCCCTTGAGATCGGTGTCCCAAAGATAGTTTTCCTTAGGTCCAACCGGGAGTGAATCGACCGTGCGCTTGCTGATTTTTCCTGTTGCCATGCAGTACCTCGTGGCCTTTTTCTGGCAATCACCGGGTAATCACGCAAGCGGAAAAAGGGGCGAATTGGAGGCAATTCTGGCGTGCGCGCTTTTAGCTAAGTCGTTGTTTTTACAAAATCCGCGTAGTCTAGCGTCGCCTGAATCGAAAGTACCAGACTTCGTGCCCCTGCCGCCGGGCCTTCGCCTCGTAGCGAGTCTCGGGCCAGCCGCCCGGACGCGTCAGGAAGTCCGTCGGACTTTTGCACAACCATTCGAAATCGGTGCGGTCTTTCATCACCGACAGCGCGTGGCGCAGATAGACGGGGTGATCGGTTCCGAAGCGGAACTCGCCATTGGGCTTCAGCTTGGCCGCGATCATGTCGACCGGCCCCTTGTTCATCATCCGCCGCTTCGCATGCCTGGCTTTCGGCCATGGGTCGGGATGCAGCAGATAGACAAAGCTGAGCGAGCCGTCGGGTACGCGGGAAAGCACTTCCAGCGCGTCGCCATTGTGCAGGCGCACATTGGGCAGGCCCCGCTCCTCGATCTGCACCAGCGCGCTCGCGACGCCGTTCACGAAGGGCTCCGCGCCCACGAACACATGGTCGGGCAGCATATCGGCCCGCTCGATCATATGCTCGCCCGAACCGAAACCGATCTCGAAATGCAGCGGCCGGTCCATGCCGGTCAGCGCGCGAGACGTTACCGCGCCTTCATCCGGCACGGATATCTGCGGCAGCAGTTCGTCGATCAGCCGCTGCTGCCGCTCACGCAGGGGTTTGCCCTTGGAACGGCCATAGAGCCGGTTGAGCGTGGTCGGATCGCCTTCCTTATAAGCCGTCATGACTGGCGGCTTAAAACTCGGCCTTGAGCTTCTCGGCGAGGTCGGTCTTCTCCCAGGGGAACAGATCACCCTTCACGTCGCGCCCGAAATGGCCGTAGGCGGCGCTGGGGCGATAGATCGGCTTGTTGAGGCCCAGATGCGTGCGGATGCCGCGCGGGGTAAGGCGAACGAGCTGCGGCAGCAGCGTTTCCAGCTTCGCCGGATCGACCTCTCCCGTATTGTGCATGTCGACATAGACGGACAGCGGCTCGGCCACGCCGATGGCATAGCTCAGCTGGATCGTGCAGCGCTTGGCAAGCCCCGCCGCCACGACGTTTTTGGCCAGATATCGCGTAATATAAGCCGCCGACCGATCGACCTTGGTCGGGTCTTTGCCGCTGAACGCGCCGCCGCCATGGGGAGCCGCGCCGCCATAGGTGTCCACGATGATCTTGCGGCCGGTAAGCCCGGCATCGCCGTCCGGCCCCCCGATCTCGAAGCGACCGGTGGGGTTGACGTGGATCACCGTCTTGTCGCTGACGAACCCGTCCGGAAGCACATCTGCGAAGACGGAGCGGACATAATCGTTCAGCTTGCCATATTTCTCGGCATCGCCCTCGCCATCGTGGAAATAATAACCCGGCGCGTGCTGGGTGGAGACGACCAGCGCCTCGGCACCGACCGGCTTGCCGTCCACATAGCGCAGCGTCACCTGGCTCTTGCTGTCGGGCTCCAGAAAGTCCGCCGCCCCAGACTTACGATCGTCCGCCATGCGCGCCAAAATCTTGTGCGAATAATCGAGCGTCGCCGGCATCAGATCCGGCGTCTCGTCACAGGCGAAGCCGAACATGATGCCCTGATCGCCCGCGCCTTCGTCCTTATTGTCCTTGGCATCGACGCCCTGCGCGATCTCGCTCGACTGGCCATGGAGGTAGTTCTGCAGCTCCAGCGTTTCCCAGTGGAAACCGTCCTGTTCGTAGCCGATGTCTTTCACCGTGCCGCGCACCGCCTCTTCGATCTTGGCCACGGCACCGGGTGCCCAGCCGCCCGTCGCGGCATGATCCTTGGCGTCATAAAGCGGCTGGCAGCGGATTTCGCCGGCCAGTACCACGCGGTTGGTGGTGGTGAGCGTTTCGCAGGCCACGCGCGATTCGGGATCGTTGGACAGCATCAGATCGACGATGGCATCGGACACCTGATCCGCCACCTTGTCAGGATGTCCTTCGCTAACGCTTTCGGACGTAAAGATATAATCGCTGCGCATGGGGAGACGTCCCTTCCGGAAATCAGGTGATATAAAGAAAGCTTTATATGCGCCTTAGCGACGTGCCCGCGCGCTTGCAATGCCGAGCGCGACGAGCAGTACGCCGCACAGGATGGCAAGCCAGTTGCCGAAGCGCGCGAACCAAGTGGGGGCAAGCGGCGGAGGCAGAAGCGCATCGATCCGCGCCTCTTTTCCTGTCGCCAGCGAAGCCAGCACACGTCCGTCCGCATCCACCAGTGCGCTGATCCCGGTGGTGGTCGAGCGCACCAGCGGCAGCCCTTCCTCGATGGCCCGCAACCGAGCTTGCTTCAGATGCTGCGGCGGGCCCCAGGTGCCGAACCATCCATCATTGGACGGGTTGAACAGGAAGGCCGGCCGGTCGCGGGAATCGATGACATGGCCGGAAAACACGATCTCGTAGCAGATTTGCACGCCCATTTTGGGATCGCCGGACAGGCTGATCGAGCGCGGCCCTGGACCGGGATCGAAATCGATCGAGCCCGCCACCAGCCGTGACAGGCCAAGCGGCTGCAGAAGCGAGCGCATCGGCAGATATTCGCCATAAGGCACCAGATGTGCCTTGGCGTAGCTGCCCTCGATCGCACCGGAAGGGCCGATCACGGTGACAACATTTCTAGCACCGGTGAGGCCGGAGGAGCCGATTTCCAGATCCTGCGCGCCGGTGATCAGCCGCCCGCCGGGCACGATCGTCGCGATCCGCGCGCGCGCCAGCTCGGCAGAGGCGCCGTAGGTCGTGTCCATATAATAGCGGCGCGGATAACCGCTTTCGAGATAATCGGGGATCGCGCCTTCCGGCCAGAAAACCATGTCGAACGGCGCCTCGCCGGGCGCAGGCTGAGACAGGCGCGCGAGCCGCTGGAAAAACTCCTCGTAACGGCGCGGATCGTTGGCGATGTCCTGTCCGATATTGGGCTGCACGATCGCGATGTGCGGCGCGCTCTCCGGCAGCGGATCGCTGAACAGGTTCTTTGGCAGGAAGGCGGCGATCAGCATGATCAGGCTGACCACGCCGAGCGCCATGAAGCGACGATCGCGCAGGCTCATACTGCCAATTTGTGCCAGCGCACCCGGTACAATCAGCAGCAGTCCGGAAAAACCATAGGTCCCGACAAACCGCGCGCCGTGCGGCAGCAGGCCGTAATCGACCGTCAGGCTGGAAACCGGATTCCATGGGAAACCGGTGAACAGCCAGCCGCGCAGCCATTCGGTTAGCGTCCACAAACCGGCAAAGGCCAGCACCAGCGCAATCGGTCGCCCGCGCCCGATCCACCAGGCGCCGAGCGCCGCGAGCGCCGGATAGACCGCGAGGTAGATCGACAGCAGAACCACCGCGATCCAGCCCAGCCAGGCCGGCATCTCCGCCTGATAGGTGAAAGCGGTGGCGATCCAGTTGAGGCCCAGCACGAACTGCGTCAGCCCGAACAACCATCCGATCACGAATACCCGCCGCTTGCCCTCGGCCAGCATCAGCAATCGGATCAGCAAGGCAAAACCGATTACGGGGATCACGAGGAAGGTGAAGGAGGGCGCGAAGCCCCAGGCAACGAGAATCCCGGCCAGCGCCGCCAACAGGAAGGGGCGGTGCGCCATCAGGCGATCGGCTGCGGTGTTTGCGCTCTGCATAGCCGCCGCCTCTGCCTCCATCACGAAGCCGCTGGCAAGTCCATTTGCCCGCGCGTCGCTCCGCGCCATTCGCCGGGTATGCGAAGGCCGCCCGGTTGCGCTACGCCTTGAGGCAAGCCCAGCGGACGCGATTCGCTTGGGACCAAACAGGAGAGAGACCCCATGAAAGCCCTATTGCTGGCCCTGCCGCTGCTCGGCCTTTCCGCCCCCGCCGCCGCCGAGACCATCCTTGCCGGCAACCTGATCACCGATGCGGCGTCCGATCCGATGGGCCCGGCGACAATTGTGGTGGAAGACGGCAGAATCGTCTCGATCACCCGGGGCATCAATCGCACCGCCACCGGCGCGGACGTTATCGACCTTTCCGACAAGACGGTGCTGCCCGGCCTCATCGACACGCATGTCCACCTGACCGGTGATCCGGGCGGCGATTTCTGGAAGGAAGCGGTGGAGCCTGCCGAATGGGGCGTGGTGGTAGGCGTGAAGAACGCTGCCAAGACGGTGCGCGCCGGTTTCACCACCGTGCGCGACGTCGGATCGTCCCAAGAGGGCGCGTTCGTGCTGCGGCGCGGGACGGCGGAAGGGCTGATCGAGGGGCCGCGCATCCTGGCTTCCGGCCCGGCGCTGTCGATCGTCGGCGGACATGGCGACGTAAGCGGCTTCACGCCGGAGGTGAACCTGCTGCTCGATCCCGGCTTTACCTGCACCGGCGCGGTGGAGTGCGCCGAAAAGGTGCGGCTCGCCAGCCAGAACGGCTCCGATGTCATCAAGATCACCGCGACCGGCGGCGTGCTGAGCCAGCAAGGCCGCGGGCTGGGCGCGCATTTCTCGCAGGAGGAGATGCGCTCCATTGTCGATACCGCGCATTCGCTCGGCCTCAAGGTCGCCGCCCACGCCCATGGCGCGCGCGGTATCGAGGCGGCGGCGCGCGCAGGGATCGATTCGGTGGAGCACGGCACCTTCGCCGATGAAGCCGCGCTCACCGTCATGAAGGAAAAGGGCACCTATATGGTCCCCACCCTCCTCGCCTTTCGCGGCATTTCCGAAGGGCTGGGTCAGGGCGTCTACACACCGGTGGTGGAGCAGAAGATCCGCATGACGCTCGATCAGGTCGGCAAGGCGATGGCCGGGGCCAAGCGGCTCGGCGTGCCGATCGCGTTCGGCACCGACGCGGGCGTGTTCGCGCATGGCCGCAATGCCGAGGAGTTCGAAATGATGGTGGATGCGGGCATGACCCCGCGTGAGGCACTGGCGAGCGCCACCACCGTTGCCGCGCGTCTGCTCGACATGGAAAGCCAGATCGGCCGGATCGCACCGGGTTATTCGGCGGACATCATCGCCGTGGACGGCAATCCGCTGGAGGACGCCCGCGCGCTGCAGAATGTCGACTGGGTGATGGTGCGCGGCCAGGTGGTGAAGTGACCGAAGCCGTGTCCGCCGCCGTCCGCAGCGACATCGACGGTCCGATCGTCACCATTACCATCGATCGGCCGGACAAACGCAACGCCGTCGACGGCCCCACCGCCCGCGCGCTGCGCGAGGCATTCGAAGCGTTCGAGGCGGACGACGATCTGGCTGTCGCAGTCCTCACAGGGGCGGGCGGCCACTTCTGCGCGGGTGCGGACCTTGCCACGGTGGGCGACAAGGAGCGCGGCAACCATGTCGAGGAGACCGGCCGCGCCGCCGGGCCGATGGGGCCCACGCGTATGGTCTTTTCCAAGCCCGTCATTGCCGCGATCGAGGGCTATGCCGTCGCGGGAGGGCTGGAACTGGCGCTGATGTGCGACCTGCGCGTCGCCGCCGAGGAATCGGTGCTCGGCGTGTTCTGCCGCCGCTGGGGCGTGCCGCTGATCGATGGCGGCACGGTGCGTCTGCCGCGCATCATCGGCCAGAGCCGCGCGATGGATATGATTCTGACGGGACGTCCCGTCACCGCTGCCGAAGCGCTGGATATGGGACTGGTGAACCGTATGACGCTGCAGGGCCAGGCGCTGGCCGAGGCGCAGGAGCTGGCGCGCCAGATCGCCGCTTTCCCGCAGGGCTGTCTGCGCGCCGACCGCGCTTCCGCCTTGGCGCAATGGGACCTGCCGCTGCCGGACGCGCTCGCCGCGGAAGGTGCGGGCGCCTTCCCCATCGTCGCGGCCGAGGCGATTGCTGGCGCAAAACGCTTCGCCGAGGGCGCGGGCCGCCATGGCAGTTTCGACCGCGAGGATGAGGAATGACCGCCCCCACCGCGCGCGATCTGATCCGCCGCGGCGCGCGCCAGCATGGCCACCGCACCGCCTTCCACTTCGGCGGACAGGATGTGAGCGTCGCGGAGGCCGACCGGCGATCGAACCGCTTGGCCCATGCGCTGGCCGCCAAGGGCGCGGGCCATCATGCGCGCGTTGCGATCCTGCTCGACAACGGGCTGCATTCGATCCCGCTCGATTTCGCCTGCATGAAGGGCGGCATCAACCGCGTGCCGCTGAACGGCCGTCTGTCCGAGGACGAGCATGCGCGGATGCTGGAGAATACCGGCTGCGATATGCTGGTTCACGGCGCCGAACATGCCGCGCGGGCCGAGGCGCTGGCGGCGCGGCGGGCGGGGCTGACGCTGCTGGCGGTCGAGGATCTGCTGGCGATGGACGTGGCCGAGACCGAGCCCGATGTGCCCGTGCGGCCGGACGACATCATCCTTACCCTCTTCACCTCGGGCACCACCGGCACGCTGAAGGCCGCGCAGCACACGCAAGCGAGTTATGCAGCCATCTGCCGCAACCTGATGCTGAACCTGATCGATATCCGACCGGGCGACGTGATGATGCACGCAGCCTCGCTGATCCACGCCAGCGGCGTGTTCGTGATCCCTTATTGGCTGCGCGGTGGCACGTCGGTGATCCTGCCGGGCTTCGACCCCACCACCTATCTGGCCGATCTGAAGCGCCACCGGGCCACCGCGATCAATCTGGTGCCGACGATGCTGCAGATGCTGCTGCAGCAGGATGCGTTTCAGGACGGTTATCCGGATCTGCGCCAGCTGATCTACGGCGCCTCCCCCATGCCGCGCCCGGTGATCGAGGCGGCGATGGCCGCCTGGGGGCGCGAAAAGTTCTGGCAATATTACGGGCAGACCGAATGCCCGCTCTGCCTCGCCGTGTTGCGACCGGAAGATCATGACGGCGATCGCCTCTCCGCCTGCGGCCAGCCCGCGATCGATATGGCCATCCGCCTGATCGACGAGCAAGGGAACGACGTGGCCGAGGGCGAGCCGGGCGAAATCGCGGTGCGCGGCCCGTCGATGATGGCGGGCTATCACGACGCGCCGGATCTGAACGCGGAAATGTTCACAAGCGACGGCTGGCTGCGCACGCGCGACATCGGCCAGTTCGACGCGGACGGCTTCCTCCATTTGCGGGACCGTACGTCCGACATGATCGTGACCGGCGGCTATAACGTCTATCCGCGCGAGGTAGAGGACGCCCTGATGGCGCACCCCGCCGTGAGCGAATGCGCGGTGATCGGCCTGCCCGACGACAAGTGGGTGGAAGCGGTGACCGCCGCCGTCGTGCTAAGCGATGAGGTTTCGGATGAGGGGCTGATCGCCTTCGTGGGCGAACGCCTCGCCGGCTACAAGAAACCCCGCCGCGTGCTACGCATCGAAGCCATTCCTAAAACCGCCATCGGCAAGATCGACCGCAAGGCGCTGCGCACGCGGTTCGGGTAGGCAAACATGAAAAGTTATCGCCGAAGAATCCTGAAGCGTGAATTTGGGCTTTAGTCCCAATTACCGACTTACTAAATCCCGGCCGATGGAGGGCGCGGTGGTGGTGGCTGCGGTGGTGTCAGCACGGCAGGTGGGGGTTTGATACGAAATAAACGCACTTTTCGAAAGTAGCCGAGGGCTCGGTCGCAGTTAACCTTCGTGTCGCATCGAGCAAAAAGGTTCAGCGCGACCCCATGACGTTGGTCTACTACCACATGCACAAAAACTCTGAAGGGTTTCGGTTCTCCACGGCGTTCACTGGGCCCATGCCGGTAGAGGCCAATCAGTGCATTCTTTCCGGCGATTTTCTCGCGGGTGATTTTGCAGGCTTCTTGCGACGGGCTACATTCAGGCGGTCCGCTGTAATATCCAAAGTCAGTGCTGATTATCGCATCTGTGGAGTGGAACTCTTCCACCTTGCTGTCGATACCACTTACATCTTGCCGGACGTACTCTGGTGGTAATTCAAGCGTATAATCGTAAGCGATCGGAGTATCGCTGCGGATAATATCTGGCTCGTCACACGAGACGGTGAAAATGCTCAGCGTGCACACTAAGACCATTATCGGCGACAATTTCATAGTAATTAAACGGCGATACCAAGAAAGCGCTCCAGCGAAACAGTATTGCCCACTTTCACTAATCGCAAAGTGCCTAGCAAGGCAATTACGGCATCCATAAAAAAAGCGGCCGGATCGTCTCCGGCCGCCCTTTCGCGTTGCATCGAACCCTAAGGCTCAGAGCACTTCGAACAGTCCTGCTGCGCCCATGCCGCCGCCGACGCACATGGTGACGACGACATATTTCGCGCCGCGGCGCTTGCCTTCGATCAACGCGTGGCCGGTGCAGCGGGCGCCCGTCATGCCGTAAGGGTGGCCGATCGAGATCGAGCCGCCGTTGACGTTCAAGAGGTCATTGTCGATGCCCAGCTTGTCGCGGCAGTAGAGCACCTGCACCGCGAACGCCTCGTTCAGTTCCCACAGGCCGATATCGTCGACCTTGAGGTCGAACCGCTCGAGCAGCTTGGGAATCGCGAAGACCGGGCCGATGCCCATTTCGTCGGGCTCGGTGCCCGCAACCGCCATGCCGACATAACGGCCGAGCGGCGTGAGGCCCTTCTTTTCGGCAACCTTGGCTTCCATCAGGATGCTGGCCGAGGAACCGTCGGACAGCTGCGACGCGTTGCCCGCTGTGATCGTGGTGCCTTCGCCCATCACCGGCTTCAGGCCATTGAGGCCTTCCAGCGTGGTCTGCGGACGATTGCCTTCGTCCTTGTCGATGGTGATCTCGACATCGGAGACCTCGCCCGTTTCCTTGTCCTGCACCTTGTGGGTGGTGGTGACGGGCACGATCTCGTCGTCGAACAGGCCCTGCTCCTGCGCCTTCGCGGTGCGCATCTGGCTGTTATAGGCATATTCGTCCTGCGCATCGCGGCTGATGCCGTAGCGCTGGGCCACCGTCTCGGCGGTCTGCAGCATGGGCATGTAGACGGCGCCGTGCATCGCGATCAGCTCCGGATCGGGCATCACGCGCATTTCCTTGGTCTGGACGAGCGAGATGCTTTCCTGACCACCGGCAGCGACCACGTCCATGCGATCGGTGATGATCTGCTTGGCGGCGGTGGCGATCGACATGAGGCCCGAGGAGCACTGGCGATCGATCGTCATGCCGGACACGCCGATCGGGCAGCCTGCGCGCAGCGCGACCTGGCGGGCAAGGTTGCCGGCCTGCGTGCCCTGCTGCAGCGCGCTGCCCCAGACCACGTCCTGCAGCTCTCCGGCTTCGATCCCGGCACGCTCGATCGCGGGAGCCAGCGAATAGGAACCGAGCGTCGGCCCCTTGGTGTCGTTGAACCCGCCCTTATAGGCGCGCCCGATTGCGGTGCGGGCGGTGGAAACGATGACGGCGTCACGCATGAAATGATCCTTCTTTTAGGTTCCCCTCCCGCCGGCGGGAGGGGGTAGGGTGGGAATGTGGGGGAAGCGCCTCAGGCAGCCCCCCCGGCCCCTCCCGCAAGCGGGAGGGGAGCGTTCAAACGAAAAACTGGCTGATCCATTCGGCGATGAGCGCGGGCTTGTCCTGCCCTTCGATCTCCACCGTGAAATCGAGCACCTGCTGCCACTGGCCGGGGCGCTTTTCTTCCAGATCGACGAGCTTGAAGCGGCCGCGCACTTTCGATCCGGAGCGCACTGGGGTGAGGAAACGGACTTTGTTGCCGCCGTAATTGACGCCCATTTTCACGCCCTCGGGCCGCGGCATGTCGGTTTCGGCGGCGAGCCGCGGGAACAGCGAAAGCGTCAGGAAGCCATGGGCGATGGTGCCGCCGAAGGGCGTCATCTTAGCGCGCTCGGGATCGACATGGATGAATTGATGATCGCCCGTCGCCTCTGCGAACTTGTCGATCATGTCCTGATCGACCGTGACCCAGGGCGATACGCCCAGTTCCTGGCCGATCAGTTCCTTCATCTTGTCGGCTGCCATCGCCTGGGTCATGCTCTCTCCTTCAACGGGTATGGCGAACCATGGCGCGTTTCCGCCCGTTTCTCAAGCAAAACGGGGTGCCGTTACGGCAAGCGAGCGCGGGGGTGAGCCAAGCCGAGAGAGCCGCCAGCCGGAGGCACGGGCCAGCGCTCAGGCCCCGCTCGATCCTTCGATCTGCTGCACCGGCTGAACCTTGGGATAGGGCATGATCATTTCGCCGTCGGGCGCCGCGGTGAAGGTGGTCTGCGTGGGATAGGCGAACTCCAGCCCTTGCTCTCCGAAACGCTTGTAGATCGTCATCCCGATGCGGTGGCGCATATCGTAAAAGGCGGCGTAATCGGCCGCGCCGTCGAACTCCACCTCGTAATCGATCGAGCTGTCGCCGAAGCCGACGAAGCCCGCGCGCACGAAAGTGCCGCCCTCGGCCTCGACGATTTCCTGCAGTAGATCGGGCACCGCGCGCGCCTGATCCGGCGGGGTCTGGTAGATCAGCGTAATCCCGAATTTCGCGCGCCGGTGCGGGCGGCGGGTGACGTTGTCGATCTTCTTGTCGAGCAGATTGGCGTTGGAGATGATCATCTCTTCGCCGGTAAAGGCGCGGATACGCGTGGTCTTGAGGCCGATTTCCTCCACCGCGCCGGTCACATTGTCGAACGCGATGGTATCGCCCTTGGCAAACGGCTTGTCGAAGATGATCGCAATCGCCGCGAACAGATCGGAGAAAATGCCCTGCGCGGCAAGACCGATGGCGATGCCGCCGACGCCCAGCCCCGCGATCAGACCGGTGACGTCCACGCCCAGATTGCCCAGGATCACCACCAGCGCGATGGCGAAAATGATGAAGGTGACGAAGATGTGGATCAGCTTCATCGCGCTGTCGAGCGTCTCATGCGTGTCGTCGTTGGCGTGGCTGCGCCGTTCGATGAAGCCGATGATCAACTCGCGCACCCAGATCGCGATCTGCAGCACCACCGCGATGGTGAAGATGAAGCCTACCGTCTTCTCCAGCCACGAGGGCGCATTGGCATAATTCACAACCAGTTCGGCGGCGATCATGAAGCGGAAGGTACGCGTGGTCTTCGAAATCGTGCGGCCCAGGATCACGCGATAGCCGGTCAGATCGTCATTGCTGCGCACATAGCGCGCGCCGAACCGCTTGATCGCGGACAGGATGACGTAAAGTAGCACGGCCACGGCCAGCCCGATCAGCACCTCGACCCAATGGAGCTGGAACCATTGCAGCGTCGATTCGAAATAATCGGTCACCTGCTTCCACGCTCTGGACAAGTCGGCCTTGTCCGCAATCGGTTTGGGTGACTTCACATCGATCTTCGCCGTCATCTACAAACGCTCCTTCTTGGCCCTTGCGGGCCGGTTCGGGCGCGGAGATAGGAACGAGGCTCGGCCTTGTCCAACTTAGCGTAAGTTTACTTCAGGCGGGCGCGGGGGCGGCCTTCGGACGGGCGGCGTGTGCCATCATCGGCCGGAACCCCTGTTCCTTGCGGCGGCGCGCCAGATAGGTGTCGAGGCCGATCTGCATGGCGATGAGCATGTAGATGAAGGGCTGATAAGCGATGCCAACGAACAGCGATCCGGTCAGATAGACCATCTGCCCGTTCTGCAGCGCTTGGGCGAGCGGGGCGATCCAGCGCTCGCCCTCCTTTTCGCTATTTCGGTATCGCCGCCGCACCATCTCCATGCGCCAGACCCCGCCGACATGGATGATCAGCCAGAGCGCCAGGCCGAACCAACCCTGTTCGCCCAACATCTCGAAATAGCTGGAGTGATAGGCGCGGCCTTCGTCCACCACCTCCTTCACCTCAACATTGCCAGTGTCGAAGCCGTTGGCGTCCATCATCGGCAATTCGTAACGCAGCTTGTTCTGGCGATAGGCATCGAAGCCGCCGCCGCCGGGGTGCGCCTTCACATATTCCAGAGTCCAGGCCCATACGGCCAGGCGCGTGGAAGCGGATTCGTCCTGATCGTAATTCTGGATGGTCTCCATCCGCTCGCTGAAACTGGACGGCAAGAAGGGAATAGCCGCCAGCCCGAGCAGCGCCGCACCCCCCAGATACAGGAACTTGTAGCGCGAGAAGCGCAGCGAGAGGATGTACAGCACGCCCAGGCAGACCAGGCCCGTGCGCGCCTGCGTGCCGATGGGGATCAGGATGCAGGCGAAGGTCAGCGCGATCGCAAACAGGCGCATCGCCAGCCGCCAGCGCTTGTCGTCGGACGGAAAGATCGTGCCGTGCTGTGCGATCCACCAGACCAGCGGGATCACCGCGATGGACACGCAGCTGATGATCGATCCTTCATAAAGGCCGCTATTGTCTTCCACCAGAATGACGAGCGCGCCGTAGCCGCCGCCGGACAGCACCGTCTTGATACCCCCGTTCACCACCAGCGCGGCCAGCGACAGCGTCATGGTGAGCGCCAGCGCCTCGATCCTGAGACGGGTGCGCAAGGTGAGCGGAAGGAAGATCGCGAACACCATCGCCTTCCACACCCAGTCCCATTTTTCGAGCGCGGCCTGCGGTTCGTCTGCGGTAAGCGTGGTGTATCCGGCATAAGCCAGCAGCACGAGCATGCACATCTGCCGAACGGAAAAGCGCGCGTCCTTCTTTCCGCCGTCCATCAGAAAACCGAACAGCGCGAAGGCGAAGACGATCAGCGAGACCGGAATCGAGTTCAGCAGAAAATAGCTGAGCCGCTGCGGCGCGACGATATCGATATAGGCGTAGATCAGCGTGAACAGGAACGGCTTGCGCAGCCCGAACAGCAGGAACAGCCCGAGAAAGCCGAGAAGATAGAGATCGCGCATGGCCCGTCAGCGCCAGCGACTGGGCGGAGCGGCGCCCTCCGCCGTCTCCTGCGCTGCCGACTCATCATCGAGGTCCGGCCGGTGCAGCAGCCGCCAGAAGGCTAGCAACAGCAAGCCGTGGCTCAGCAGAATGGAGAAATGGTCGATCATCGGCGGCGGTGCGCGCAGGCTCCCTGGACTATGCCTTCAGCGCCTAGCCGCTTTGGGTTGACGGCCCGTTAAGGCTTTTGCGCCATCAGCGGGCTCTATGGCGCGCATTCTTCACGTCCTCGATCACAGTCTGCCGCTCCACAGCGGCTACACTTTCCGCACCCGCGCGATCATGAAGGCGCAGGAGCGGGCCGGATGGGAGGTGGCCGGGCTCACCGGCCTGCGACACGGGGCCAATGGCGGCGGTGCGGGCGAAGAGGCTGAAATTCATGAAGGCCTGCGCTTTTACCGCACACCCGGCCATACCTCCCTGCCCTCGCCCATGCGCGAATTTCGCGAGGTCGCGATGCTGGCGGACCGCATCGTGCAACTGCATCGCCGATGGCCGTTCGATATCATCCACGCGCACTCGCCCGTCCTCGACGGTCTGGCCGCACAGCGCGCGGCACAGCGTCTTGGGCTGCCGTTCGTCTACGAAATCCGCGCTTTCTGGGAAGATGCCGCCGTCGGCAATGGCACGGGCACCGAGGGCAATGCGCGGTACCGCCTTATCAAGGCGCTGGAGACGCGCGTCGTGCGCCACGCCGATGCGGTCGCGGTGATCTGCGAGGGCCTGCGCAGCGATCTGATCGCGCGCGGTATCGATCCGCAAAAAATCACCGTTTCCCCCAATGGTGTCGATCTCGACCTGTTCGGCACGCCGCCGCGCCGCGATGCCGCGCTGGCGAGCCGCCTGCTGCTGGACGACGGGCCGGTGATCGGATTTATCGGCAGTTTTTACGATTATGAAGGCATCGATACGCTGATCGACGCGCTAGGCCCTCTGCGAGAGCTGGTGCCTGGCACGCAACTGCTGCTGGTGGGCGGCGGCCCGTGCGAACAGGTGCTGCGCGCCCGGGCGCTGGGATCGAACGCGTCCAGGGCGATCCGCTTCGTTGGCCGCGTGCCGCATGAGGAGGTCGAGCGCTATTACAGCCTGATCGACGTGCTCGTCTATCCGCGCAAGCGCATGCGCCTGACCGAGCTCGTCACCCCGCTGAAGCCGCTGGAGGCCATGGCGCAGCGCCGTCTCGTCGCCGCGTCCGATGTCGGCGGGCACCGCGAACTCATCGACCATGGACGCACCGGCACGCTGTTCGCAGCGGATGATCCGCAGGCGCTTGCCGATGCGGTGGCGGGGCTGCTGAACGATCGCGGCGGCTGGGAGGCCCGTCGCGACACCGCGCAGGCTTTTGTGAAGGCCGAGCGCGACTGGGCGGCGAATGTTCATCGTTACGATCCCGTTTACCATTCGCTGTTAAAGCGACCGGACATAGGCCGCGCAGCCTAAGGAAAGCGCGCGATTCGGGGGCGGTATGACACTCAAACGACATCACTGGACGATCCCTGCGGCGCTTGCCGCGGGCTGCGCCGCCGCTGCCGTCACCGTGCTGATCCCCATTGCAGTGATCGAGAACTTCACCGCATCGAGCGGTCTTTCCGAAATTATCCCGCAAACCGCCCCGCCGCTGGGGTCCACCGCGCGCATCGGCATTGCCTTTGTGGCCGCGGTCGTCGTTGCCGGCATCGTGCTCGCCCTGATCGGCAACGGCGCGCCCGCGCATCGCGGAACGAAGGAACCCAAGTCCATGGCCAGCATATCTTTCCGGCGTTTCCCCCGGTTTACCGGGATTCGCCGCTCGACCATCGACACCCCGGCAGGCGGAAATTCGCAAGGCTGGTTTGCCCGCCTGAAGTCCAAATTGGATGCGCTGGCCGGACGCGAAAGCGGTGTCCCTGCAATTCGCGAGTTTGACGATCTTCCCAAGCTCAAGCGGGCGGACCGGCACCCCGACGCACCGCCGCGCCCTCCGATCCGGGCGAACACCGATCTCGGCGAGCATTTCGATGCAGACGAACGGGCAGTCCCGGCCTGGGAGCAGCCGGCACAGGTCGCGGCAAGCGCTGCGCCGGTACAGGAAGACCTTCCCCGCGCCGTCCCCGCCGCCCCGCGCCTGCCCGAAGGCGGTCGCCCGCTCGGCGCTGCCTTCATGGCCGATGCGCGGGATGAGGAAAGCAGCCCTGCCGCTGCCGAGGACAAGCCCGTGTCCGACAGCGGCGTGCCTTATGCCGATCTCGATCTGGACGACCTGATCGACCGACTGGAAGCCCGGCTGCGCACCCGTGCAGAGCGCGCATCGGAGAAAACGCCGGTCGCCGAAGAGCCAGGCATCGAACCGGAGCAGGAAGAGCGCGAGCAGCCGGCCGAGACCGAAACGGCCGCAGCGCCGCCTGCCGAACCGGACGTGATCGAAGAACAAGCCCTGCCGGAACCCGCACCGGCGGAAACGGTCGCCGAGCAGGAAGAGGACAGTTTGCCGCCGCTCGCGCCGCGTCCGGTCCAGGCCGTGCCCAAGGCGCACGAACCGCGGGACGAGATGGACGAGGCCCTGCGCGCTGCGCTGGAAACGCTTGAGCGGATGAACCGCCGCAGCGCTTAAGCCTCGGCGATCAGCAAGGCTTCCACCACAATCGCATCCCGCTCCGTTCGCGCGGCAATCTCGGCCACCAGATAACGGATCACGCCATAATCGGCCTGCTCGATCCGCGCGCACAGATCCGCAATGTGGTGCCCGGAACCCCCGCCGGACCGCATGGTGATACGCAGGCGCAGGCCATCGAAGGTGGCGCTGGCCCAAGGGCGCTCGCCCGCGCGCACGATCGTCCAGCCTGGCCCTGACAGATCGAGCAGCTGGCGAACGAACCGCCCTGCGCTGCGGCTGAGAAGCGCTTCATGCCGCACTATGCTTCTCCCGCTCGGCCTCGATGAAAGCGATTACGCGCGCTGCGGTGCGCTCACGCACTTCGCGGCCATTGCGCAGATCCTGCACGAACCGCGGATCGCGCACCGCCAAGCGGCCGAACTTGGTCGGCGGCATATCCATTTCCCGCAAAAAGCGCTCCACCAGCCGTCCGATATGCATCGCGCAATCCTCCTTTGCTCGAATCGATGTTCTTTATATGTTCCAGCTTTTTCCTTTCGAAATCCTACTTGTCTAGGATTTTTCCTATCTCTATATACGGGGTATGGACGGCAGCGAACAGCGCCGCGCGCTGGCGCGGCTGATCGAGGAAAAGGGCGGCGATTATGCTGGCCTCTCGCGCCTGCTTGCCAAAAATCCGGCTTATATCCAGCAGTTCATCAAGCGCGGCAGTCCCCGGCGGCTGGCCGAGGAAGACCGCCGGACGATCGCCGAGTTTTTCGGCGTGGATGCCGCGCGGCTCGGCGGACCGCCTGCTACGGCGCCCGCGTTTCTTGCCGTCGACCGGCTCGATGTCGGGGCCTCGGCGGGGCCGGGCGCGGCGGTCGATCATGAAAGCACCAAGGGCGCGGTGAGTTTCGATCCCAAAATGCTGCGCGGGCTGGGCGTGCGCGCCGAAGACGCCTCCATGATCAGGGTGCGCGGCGACAGCATGGAGCCCACGCTGATGGACGGCGACGAGATCCTGGTGGACCGCACGCCGCGTGCCTGGCGCGACGGCATCCACGTCATCCGCGTCGACGGAGACCTGATGGTCAAGCGCCTTTCCCGCGTGCCGGGCGGCGGCGTGCTGATCTCCTCGGACAACAAGGCGGTGCCGAGCCTGGGCGAACGCCCGCTCGACACGGTCGACGTGGTCGGCCGCGTGCTATGGGTTGGCCGCAAGCTTTAGCGGCAAATGCACGATCGTGTGCGATCCGCTGCATTGACGCGCCGCCACCCGCGCCCTTGCATCGCGTGCGGGCTCCGGCCACATCTAGCGCCATGGCCAACGTCACTTCGAACCCCGCCCCCACGCCCCCGCTCAAGGCCGCGATGATCCCGGTCACGCCGCTGCAGCAGAACTGTTCGCTCATCTGGTGCACCGCCACCAATAAGGCAGCCCTGGTCGACCCGGGCGGCGACCTCGACAAGCTGAAGGCAGCGGTGAAGCAGGCCGGTGTGGAGTTGGAGAAAATTCTCATCACTCACGGCCATGCCGATCATTGCGGCGAGGCGGGCAAGCTTGCCAAGGAACTGGGTCTGCCGATCGAGGGGCCGCATGAGGCGGACCGGTTCTGGATCAGCCGGCTGGACGATGACGGCCCGCGCTTCGGCCTCGACAGCGCCCCGTTCGAGCCCGATCGCTGGCTGGTCGACGGCGACCAGGTGACCGTGGGCGATTTGACGCTGGACGTCTATCACTGCCCCGGCCACACACCCGGCCACGTCGTCTTTCACCACCCCGAATCGAAGCTCGCCATCGTGGGCGACGTGATTTTTGAAGGGTCGATCGGCCGCACCGACTTCCCGATGGGCAACCATCAGGATCTGATCGACGCGATCACCGGAAAGCTCTGGCCGCTGGGCGACGACACCACCTTCATCCCCGGCCATGGACGCCCCAGCCAGTTCGGACGCGAGCGTCAAAGCAACCCCTTTGTCGGCGACGCCGCGCTGGCGTGATAAGCTAGCGGAACGTTTCGGTTAGCGCGTCGGCCTCCATCTCCTTGGGATCGGGGCCGAAGCGGTTGGGTCCGCGCGTCCCCGGCAGGCACATGAACACCAAAACGATCAGTCCGCCGATATAAGGGATGAACGAGAGAAGCACGAACCAGCCGGAATGGTCCTGATCGTGAAACCGGCGCACCTGGACTGCCAGCGACGGGATGAGGATCCCGATGCCCAATAGCGCGACCGCAACGCCGAGAAGGCCGGTGAACCCATCCAGTCCAGCACCCCCGCTCACTTCCTCATCTGCAACGATAAGTGTGCACACGGCGAGATAGACGATCACGACAAGGAGCGTGAACATCCAGAATTCTTTCCGCCGCGAACGACCCTGGAAATCGGCATAGCGCTTGAGCGGCAGCAACATCCACTTCATCGAAAACATACCCTCTTCTTCAACCCTGATCCACTTGGGCGGGCTTATCCCGACACAGCTAGGTTCGGCCTGCCGCGCAAGCTATCGTGCAACGGGAGACCCAACAAGCGGCGCGCAAACAGGGCGAACGCTGCAACGAAGAATTAACCGGGCGCTTGGTAAATGGATGCCAAGGGAATGGGGTTTTTGCAGAGTACAAGCGGATGACGCAGGCCATACGCGGCATATTGGTCGAGGAAGACACCGAACATTCGGGGACCGAAGAGCGGCGTTCGAATGAACGACACCGGGTGGTGTTTCGCACGGCCAAGCTGCTGCTGGAAGATCATGACTGCTTCTGCATCATGCGCGATATTTCCAGCGCTGGCATGAAGCTGCAAACCTTTGGGCCGATGGACGGCATCGATGTGATCGACATCGAATTTCTCGGTGGACGCACGCTGCGGATGCACAAAAGGTGGGAACGGGACGGCTTCTGCGGTTTCCAGTTCGAAGCGCCGATTGATATCGCCAGTGTGATCGCGCTGCCACATGGCGAACGCGAGCGTCGCCCACAGCGGCTGCGCATGAACTTTCCCGCCGCGATCGAAGTGGATGGAGAGGTTTTTCAGGTAAGGCTGCACGACATTTCGCTGGCCGGTGCCAAGATCGGCATCGACAAGCGATTGCGGGCGTCCGCACCGCTGCGCATCGCGATCGACGGCATCGGGCGCAAGCGCGCCGATGTGCGCTGGTGGCGGCAGGGTTTTGCGGGCCTCCATTTCCACGCTCCGCTCGCCTTCAACGAACTGGCCGCATGGTCCGCGCAGCTGCCGACCGATTGGAGCGAAGAGAGCGAATAGCGCATTTGGCGGCGCAGGCGATCTGCGCTAGGCCGGGCGCCATGAACAAAGCCCTCCTTGCGCCCGCCCTTTTCCTCTCCACCACGATCCTTGCTGGAGGCGCCTCGGCTCAGTCCTCTGCCACGGTAGAATCCACCGCGCCGGATCCGCAGGAGCTGCGCCGGAGCGTCCAGACCCTCGTCGATTTCGGGACGCGGCACACCTTGTCCTCCGCCACCGACCCGAAGCGAGGCATCGGCGCCGCGCGCGCCTGGGCGGCGCAGCGGCTGCGCACCATCTCGAAGGATTGCGGCGGCTGTATCACGGTCGAGACGATCGGCGAGAGCGTGACCGGCGACCGCGCGCCGGATGGCGTGCGCGTGGAGGATGTGCTCGGCATCCAGCGTGGCACGGGCGATCCGAACCGCGTCGTCATCGTTCAAGGACATATCGACAGCCGCGTCAGCGATGTGATGAACATCACGGACGATGCGCCGGGCGCCAATGACGATGCCTCGGGCGTCGCTTTGGTGCTGGAGGCCGCGCGGCTTCTTTCGAAGGAAAAGTTCGACGGCACCATCGTCTACGCCGCCCTTTCGGGCGAAGAACAGGGCCTCTACGGCGCTGAGATCCTGGCGAAGACCGCCGAAGAGCGCGGTTGGACCGTCTCCGCTGTCCTCAACAATGATGTCGTCGGCAATAGCACCGGCATCGGAGGACAACATGTGGCGGATAAGGTGCGCGTGTTCTCCGAGGGCATCCGCGCCGCCGCGGACGAACAGGGCATCGCCATGCAGCGCGCGATCGGCGGAGAGGACGACAGCCCCTCCCGATCGCTGGCCAAGGCGATCGACCGCATTTCCACCGCTGCGCCGGGCCGCCTCGAAGTGCTCGCGATCCGCCGTCCGGACCGCTTCCGCCGCGGCGGGGACCACATTCCTTTCCTGAAGCGCGGCTATCCCGCCGTGCGCTTTTCCGAAGTGGCCGAACATTACGATTATCAGCATCAGGATTTGCGCACCGAAAACGGCCGCGAATATGGCGACACTATCGACAAGATGGACTTCGACTATCTCGCGCGCGTCACCGCGCTGAACGTGGACGTGATCCGCGAGCTGGCGAGCGCGCCGGCCGCCCCCGCCACGGTAGAGATTGAAGGCGCGGTGAGCGCGGATACGAGCGTAAGCTGGACGCCGGTGAAAGGCGCCGCAGGATATCGCGTCCACTGGCGCCCCGCGAACGAGATGGCCTGGGCCGAAGCGATCGACCTGCCCGCCGGACAGACCGAAACGGTGCTGAAAGGCGTCATCATCGACAACAATTTCTTCGGCGTGTCCGCGCTATCGGACAATGGCGCGGAAAGCGTCGTCACCTTTGCCGGCATGCCCGGCGGCAGCGGCGCGAACGGGGCGGCGGAATAAGCCACCAGCCCCGGTCACATCACAGATCGAACGCCGCGCCGATCACGAAGCGGCGCGGACTTCCGGGCCGAAGCCCATAAGGCCGCCGCGCAACCGGATACTGGTTGTCGAGCAGATTATCGACCCGTCCGAACAGCGAGATCGTGTCGGTAAAGGCGAAACGGCCCGCCAGATCGAGCAGGAAGTGATCGTCGATCCGTTCCTGCTGCGGGATCGGCCCGCTTCCGGCCTCGGTCCGCATCGGCGACACATAGCTTGCGCCCAGGGTTAGCGACGAGCGATCGTACCTCAGCCCCGCCTCCACATAGGCGCGGTGGCGCGCGATATAGGGCAGGTCGTCCCCATCCTGAACCGATCCGAAGAATTCGCTGTCGAAGCTGCGATCGAAGCGGGCGTCGGTGAAGGTGTAGGTTACCGAAATCGGTGCGGACAGGCGCTCGGTGATCGCGGGCGCAGCCGCGGCGGTGAACTCGACGCCGCGCGTCGTAACCGCGCCGCCGTTGAACTGATCGCCGATGTCGCCCACCCGGCAACCGACCGAGACCGTGCAGCTGCCCAAAAGGTTGGAATAGTCGTTCCAGAAGCCGATCACCTCGGTACGGAAAGACGGGTTCGCGTAGCGGAAGCCCGCTTCGTAATTCCAGCTCTTCTCCGAACGGGCATCGGTGCTGCCCGGTCCCGGCGGGGAGAAACCGCGCGAGATGCCCGCCAGCAGCAGCAGATCGCCAATTTCGTAAGTGGCGCCCAGCGCGGGCAACCACTCATCGACATTGCTGGTGCGTACGCGCGTCGGGCCGGCTGCACGGGTGGGATCGCTGCCCGCATAATCGAGGCGGGTGAGGTCGATCCCCTCATAACGGATGCCGGGCGTCAGCGTCAGCGCGCCGATCTCGATCCGGTCCTCGACGTAGAAAGCCAGCGCGTTCGCCTTCGCCTCGCGATTGGCCTGCACGCCCGGGGCGGTCTGGGTCACGAAGTTCAGCGTGCCGCCGGTCTGGGTGTAGAACTCGTCGTTCTGCAGGCGGTCTTCCTCATCCTCATGATAGCGGACGGAAAAATCGAGCACGTGGCGCAGCTTGCCGGTCTGGAAGGGTCGCGAAAAGGAGACCTGCACGCCCTTGCTGTCGTAGGTGCGGTTGTTGTTGCGCACGCGCACCGAGCCCGGCGTGCTGTCCGCACCGCGCAGGATGGCGAGCGCGCCCGGATTTCCGGCGGGATCGTCGAACACCGCATTAATCGAATCGAAGCGGCCATCGCCGTTGAAATCGATATCCTGCAGCTTGGACCAGTTGCGCTCGAAATCATTTTTGTAAGCGGTGACGGTCAGCAGCGTATCGTCCACGAACGCCAGCGTGCCGGTGAGGCGATATTGATTCTGCTTGCCCAAAAAGTTGTCCCGCTGGCTGGCGGCGTAGCGGCGATAGGGATCGGCGGCAAAGTCATCGTCCGACAGTCCCAGATAGGTCTCGTTCGCGTCCAGCTCGCTATAACCATAGGTGAATTCCAGCCGGCCATCGACCGACGCACCCGGTGCCGTATGCAGCGCCACCTTGCCGCGATAATCCTGGCGCTGGAAGCCGGTATCGGCATCGGGGAAGAAGTCGATCGTCTTGAAGCCGTCGCTGCCCAGCTGATAGGTCTCGATGAGCGCGCCGACATAGTCGGTGTCGATCCCGGCATAGACATGTCCGGCATAATAATCGCGCGATCCATATTGCCCCATGGCGCGCGCGGTAATGCCGTCTTCGGGGATCGAGGTGGAGCGCAGGTTGATCGCACCGCCGATGGTGCGCGGGCCGTAGCGCACGGACGCCGCGCCCTTGATCACCTCGACCGCTTCCATCCGTCCGATGGCGGGGAAATAATAAGCGGCGGGCGCGGCATAGGGCGCGGGCGCGATCAGCACGCCGTCTTCCATCAGCGTGATATTGCCGGAGCGTTCCACCGGCGTGCCGCGAAGGCCGATATTGGGAAACAGCCCGAAGCCGTCCTCCTCCTGCAAGTTCACGCCGGGCACCTGCCGCAGCACGCGGTTGGGATCGGAATAGTCGAACAGGCGCAGTTCCTGTGTATCGACCAGCGTCGCCGAGCCCGCGATCGCACTCGGATCGATGTGGCCTTCCACCGTAATGATGGAATCGACAGAATTTACCAAAGCCTCCTGTTCGGTCTGCGGCGCGGCTGGCGCAGGCGCTTCAGGAATTTCGGCGGACGCAGCAAAGGGCGCGAACAGGGCGACGGCCATCGCCACCGGCGAGGTCGTGATACGCAGCATGGATATCCTCCAACAAAGCATGCCGCAGGACGCGGCAGTCATCGATCCGATGGCGAACGTCCATAGAGCTGGCCCGTTTGTTGTCAATGAGAGTAATTCGCAGTATCGATTGGTTCACTTGGTTCATACGCGTCATGGGCTGATATGGCCAGCGATCTTTGCGGTTTCACCGCCGCAGCGGCGCCGCCTCTCTCATTCAATTTCTGCCGCTTGTCGGCCCCGCCGCATTCGTACATGGCGAGACTTGCATGAACGCACTGCGCAATCCGATCCGGCTGATCCCCCTGCTGTTTCTTGGCGCGATCGCGATCGGGACGGTACTGCTCAGCCTGCCCATCGCCACCGCGGACGGCACGCGCGCGCCGCTGATGACCGCGCTGTTCACCGCCACTTCGGCGGTGGCGGTAACCGGACTGATCGTGCAGGACACGCCGACCTACTGGTCCGGCTTCGGGCAGGTGGCGATCATGGCGATGTTCCAGATCGGCGGGCTCGGCATCATGACGGCCGCGACGCTGTTCGGCCTGATCGCAGGGCGGGGCTTCGGCCTGCGGGACCGGATGGCGACGCATGTGGAACGCAGCCGCCTGAACCTGATATCCGCGCCGTCGGTGATCCGCATGATCCTAGGCATCACGATCACCGTGGAACTGACCGTGGCGATCATGCTGACGCTCCGGTTCGCCACGCACTGGAACATGTCCTGGGGCCAGGCCGCCTGGCACGGCCTGTTCCAGTCCGTCAGCGCCTTCAACAATGCGGGCTTTTCCACCTTTTCGGACAGCCTCATGAGCTTTCAGGGCGACTGGCTTATCCTGGTCCCGATCGGCCTGTCGGTGATCTTTTCCGCGCTGGGCTTCCCGGTGATGGAGGACTGGCGCGAACATGGCTGGCGCTGGCGGCAATGGACGCTGCATTCCAAAATGACGCTGGCCGGCACGCTCCTGCTGCTGATCGGCGGCTTTGCGGCGATCCTGGGCATGGAATGGAGCAATCCCGGCACGCTAGGGCCGATGGGCTGGGGCGAGAAACTGCTGAACGCCGCGTTCCATTCGGTCATGCCCCGCACGGCGGGCTTCAACAGCCTCGATCTCGGCGCGATGCGAGAGGAGACGCTGGTGGTGAACAATGTGCTGATGTTCATCGGCGGCGGTAGCGCCGGCACGGCGGGCGGGATCAAGATCACCACATTCATGGTGCTGCTCGCCATCGTTCTGGCCGAGATATTGTCGCGGCGCGATGCGGGTATGTTCGGCCGCCGCTTCGGCCACGCTATCGAGCGGCAGGCTCTCACCGTCGCCTCGATCGCGCTGCTGCTGGTACTGTGCGCGACGATGTTCATCAGTTCGGTCACGCCGCTGGCGTTCGAAGATATCCTGTTCGAGGCGATTTCCGCCTTTTCCACCGTCGGCCTGTCCACCGGCATCACCGCACAGTTGCCGCCGTCGGCTCTCTTCGTGCTGGTGATGCTGATGTTCGTTGGACGGGTGGGCACGATCACCGCGGCCACCGCCCTTGCCCTTGGCAGCAGCGAGCGGCGCTATCGCTATCCCGAGGAGAATCCCATTGTCGGCTGATAAGAGAAAACCCGTCCTGGTCGTGGGCCTTGGCCGGTTCGGCAGCGCCGTCGCGACCACGCTGGAGCGCATGGGCCATGAAGTTCTCGGCGTGGACGTGGACGGTGATTTCGTGCGCGAGCACAAGGATGCGCTGACCCAGGTGGTCGAAGCGGACGCGACCGAGATCGATACACTGAAACAACTGGGCGTCGCCGACTTCGACACCGCCATCGTGGCCATCGGCACGAATGTGGAGGCCAGCCTGCTGGTTGTGCTGGCGCTGGTCGATATGGGCCTGAACAATGTCTGGGCGAAGGCCAATACCGATCGCCACGGCCGCCTGCTGGAGCGCACGGGCGCACATCATGTCGTCTTTCCAGAACGCAAAATGGGAGAGCGCGTCGCCCATCTCGTGAACGAGCGCCTGCTCGATTTCATCGCTTTCGATGCCGAGTTCGCCATCGCCCGGCTGAAAGCGCCCGAAACCGTCGTCGGCCTGCCGCTGATGATGAGCGAGTGCCGCAAGAAGTTCGACGTAACGGTGGTCGGCGTGAAGCGGGCGGGCGAAGACTTTATCCATGCAGTGCCCGACACGATCATCTTTCCGGACGACGAGCTGGTCGTTTCCGGCCGCATCCGCGACATCGAGAAATTCGCCGCGATCTGATTTCCAGGCGCGGCCGCCCTCGTCATGTTCCTGTAAGAACATAAAAGTTTAAGGTTATTCCCCTATCGCCGCGCTGTGCAGATGGGGAATCACAATTTCGCGCTAACCGAAAGCGAACGCCTTGCCGCGCTGGCGGACCTGGCGATTCTGGACAGCGGGGACGAACGCGAATTCGATGCCATCACCCGGATGGTGGCCGCCGTGCTGGGCGTATCCAGCGCAGCGGTGAGCCTGATCGACCGGGATCGCCAATGGTTCAAATCCCGCCAGGGCATCGATTTCCGCGAGACCCCCCGCGACGTCGCCTTCTGCGATCAGGTGGTGGAACGGCGCGCGCCGCTCGTCATACTCGACACGCTCGAGGACGAGACGTTTCGCACCAACCCGCTTGTCACCGGCGATCCGCACATCCGCTTCTATGCCGGTGCGCCGCTCTATTTGCGGTCCGGCCATTGCATCGGCAGCCTCTGCGCGCTCGATGGCGCGCCGCGCAGCCATTTTCCGGACGCGAACATCCTGTTTCTGGAAGAACTCGCCCAAGTAGTCAGCGAGCTGATCGAGGCCCGGCGCGCCCGCTATCAGGCGCATATCGCTGCGCAGGTCGTGGCTTCCACGACCGACGCGGTCATCGCGGCCAACCACGCCGGAAAGATCGTTTACTGGAACGAGGCCGCCGCGCACATGTTCGGCCATTCCGCAAAAACCGCGATCGGCCGCGACGTTACAGAATTCATCCCCGATGGGCTCGATCAGGATTACAGCCCGCCCTGTGAGACGGCCTCCGACGAGGAACCTGCACGCGCGCCGACACCCTCCAAAGAGCTTACGGGTGTCCGGCAAGACGGTGCCACATTCCCCATCGAACTTGCGCCCGCACCTTGGGGGGATGAGGCGAATGGTGGCTTCGCCTCGGTCGTCCGCGATATCTCTGCGCGTAAGAAACTCCGCGCCGAACGAGACAGCAGCCGCACGTTTCTCAAGGCGGTCGTCGCGAACCTGCCCTCGATGCTCTATGTGAAGGATTCCGAAACGCAGCGCTATCTCCTGCTCAACAAGAAAGCAGCAGACATGATAGGCCGCCCTGCGATGCACATGATCGGCAAGGACGACGATGAACTGTTTCCGGAACAAGGCGACCGATATAAGCAAAACGATCGCGACGCAATTTCCGGCGGCATGCCCAGGCAAACGGAAACCGAGTTCGAACGGGACAATGGCGAACGGGTCAATATTCGCACGACCCGCGTGCTGATCGACGGCCCCGACCGGCCGGGCCAGTATCTCCTGGGGCTGTCGGAGGATGTCACCGAAATCCGCCGTTCCGAGGCGGACCGCTGGCGGCTATCGCGCTATGATATCCTGACAGGCCTCTTGAACCGCGCAAGCTTCCTGGAACGCGTCGATCAGCTGATCAACGATGCGGAGCCATTTGCGCTGCTCAATATCGATCTGGATCGGTTCAAGTCGGTCAACGATCAGTTCGGCCATGTCATGGGCGACGAAGTGCTGAAGCTGATCGGCCAGCGGCTGAGCATCATCGCCGACGAACATTCGGAAATTGCCCGGATCGGCGGCGACGAGTTCGTCTGCCTTCTAACGGGCGACAACTTGCGTTCGCGCGCGCTGCGCATTTCCGGCAATCTCATAGAGAGCATCTTCGCGCCCATTTCGGTAGGCGGTATTACCGCGCATATCGGGGCTTCGATCGGCGTCGTTCTCCACCCCAAGGACGGCGACACCATCGAGACGCTGCGCCAGAATTCCGATCTTGCCATGTACCGCGCCAAGCAGGAAGCAAAGCGCCAGCCATGCTTCTTCGACGATCAGATGGATGCAGCCGAGCGCGACCGGCGCACGCTGGAGACCCATTTGCGCGCGGCCGTCGATACCGATGAGATCGACGTTGCCTATCAGCCCATCATCGAAGCCAGGTCCGGTGACATCATCGGTTTCGAAGCGCTGGCGCGCTGGACGCAGATCGATCGTGGACCGGTTTCGCCCGATCTGTTCATCGCACTTGCCGAAGATTGCGGGCTGATCGAACAATTGGGCGAGCAGGTGCTGCGCAAGGCATGCCGCGACGCGTGCAGCTGGCCGGCCTCCATCAAGGTGGCGGTAAACCTGTCTCCGCGCCAATTCTATTCGGGCCACTTGGTCGAGACGATCCTGACCGTCCTTGAGGAGACCGGCCTGCCCGCCGAACGGCTTCAACTGGAAGTCACCGAAAACCTGGTGATCCAGAATGCTCATGAAGCCTTCGCGCAGCTCCAGCAACTGCGCGACATCGGCATCCGCATCTCGATCGACGATTTCGGCATCGGCTATTCCTCGCTCAGCTACTTCCAGCGATTTACCTTCGATACGGTCAAGATCGACAAATCGTTCGTTTCCGAGATCGAGGGGTCGCAGGCGGCCAAGGCGATCGTCACGGCCGTTGTCGGCCTGGCTCGCCAATTGTCCATGGCCGTTGTCGCGGAAGGTGTGGAAACCGCCGAGCAGCAAAAGATGCTGGAAGACCTGGGCTGCACCCATCTTCAGGGTTTTCTGTTCAGCCAGCCGATTGCCCGCGAAGAAATCAGCCATATCGTCAGTGCGAGCAGAAAGACCGCGTCTTCCGAAGTCCGGGCGTCCGCCATTCAGAGGACCCCCATCTTGCGCAATCTCCCTATGAAATCGAACCTTGCTCCCTTCAACACGCCGGTAGCGGTTTCGAAGCGTTAGCCAGCCGCGCGGACGGCTGCGGCAGGTTTTTGGTGCCTCATTCGCCCCGATGCGCGGCGATCATGTCTTCCACCCGAACGAATTTTTCGCGCGGCGCCCCCTTCATGGCGCGCGCCACCTCCGCCTCGTCGATCTTCTGCCAATCGGCAAAGGTCACGATATCGACCCCGCGCTCTTCCAGCAGCGCGTCCAGCCCGGCACGGCCGGCCTTGCCTGCCCCCTCGCCGATATCCTGCGCGATGCGATCGACCAGCTCATAGCCATCCGGGCGATTGGTGCCGATCGTCCCCGTCGGCCCGCGCCGCGCCCATCCGACGCAGTAGAGCCCCGGCTGGATGCGCCCGTCCTCATTGGCGAAACGCCCCGCACCTTCATCATAGGGCACGCCCTCGATGCGCGGGCTGCGATAGCCGATGCAGGTGACGACGAGCTGCGCGGGGATATCGTAGGTCTCGCCCGTGCCGCGCGGGCGATGTTCTCCGTCCAGCTCGGTCCGCTCCACCCGCACTCCTTCGACCCGCTCCTCTCCGAGAAGTTCGACCGGTGATGCGAAGAAATCGAACATAATCGTCTTGCCCTTACCCGCGCCGTCCGCGCCCGCGGCGAACTCGCGCAGGATGCCGACCGATTTGCGCTGGCCCGGCTCCAGCCCCTCGTCCTGCGCCTCGGGCGGCAAATCCGACGGATCGACGCTCGGCGCGGCGTTCTCCAGCCGCCCCAGTTCGCCCAGTTCCTTGGGCGTCATCGCGATCTGATGCGGCCCGCGCCGGCCCAGGATCGTGATCGTCCGCGTCCCCGCCGCATCCAGCGCGTCCAGCGCATGGCGCGCGATGTCGCTGCTTTCGAACTCCGCGCGCGTCTTGGACAGGATGCGCGCCACGTCCAGCGCCACATTGCCATTGCCGATCACCACCACATCGCGCCCATCCAGCGGCGGATCGACGGCGGCAAAATCGGGATGGCCGTTATACCAGCCGACGAAGGATGCGCTGCCGTAAACCCCGGCCAGATCGCTGCCCGGCAGATCGAGCGTGCGATCATGCGGCGCGCCGGTGGCCAGCACCACCGCGTCGTACAGCTCCATCAGCTCGGCGATCGCGATATCCTCGCCCACCGAAACATGGCCGACGAAGCGTACATTGTCGCTCAGCGCCACCTTCTCATAACGGCGCGCAACCTTCTTGATCGATTGGTGATCGGGCGCCACGCCGAAACGGATGAGGCCGAAGGGCGTCGGCAGCCGATCGAGAATATCGATCCGCACATCCTCCCCGAACGCCTTCTGCGCGGCCTCCGCGGTGTAATAGCCCGCAGGGCCAGATCCGACGATCGCGATATGGCGCATGGCGGCACTCTCCTTCGCAAGCGAGGCTAGCGACGTGACGCGCGAGGGCAAGGGGGTTGGGCCTTACTTGAAAACATCCGTTCGCCCTGAGCCTGTCGAAGGGCCGTACTGTCTCGCGGTCGGAAGCTAAGCCAAGAAGGAAGACGGTGCTTCGACAAGCTCAGCACGAACGGGATCGGAGACGGGCAACAAAAAGGGGCAGGAGAATATCCCCTGCCCCTCCAATCTCTTCCCGCCCGCAATCAATTATGCGGCGGTACCGGTTCGGGCGGCGCATCGCTGTCCAGCTCGTGAACCTCCACGATGCCGCGCGCGACGTTGCTCTTGCGATATCCGTAGAGGAAATAAATCACCAGGCCGATGCCGCCCCAGATCGGCAGCACCAGCATCGCCTCCACCGGCAGGCTGACATAGAGCCCGACGGTACCGATGATGGCGAGCGGCGCGACGATCCAGATGAACGGCGTCTTGAACGGCCGCTCCCGGTCCGGCTGGGTGCGGCGCAGGATCAGCACCGACAGCGCCACCATGAAGAAGGCGAACAGCGTGCCCGAGTTGGAGATATCGGCCAGCTTGCCCACCGGCAGGAACGCTGCGAACGCTGCCACCGCAACGCCGGTGATCATGGTGATGACGTGCGGCGTGTTCCACTTGGGGTGGATCTTGGCCAAGCCCGTGGGCAGCAGCCCGTCGCGCGACATCACGAAAAAGATACGCGTCTGGCCGAACAGCATGATCAGGATCACCGAAGGCAGGCCCAGGAACGCGGCGATACCGATGGCATTGCCCAGCCAGGGATGCCCCGCCTCGCGCAGCACGAAGGCCAGCGCTTCTTTGGAGCAGACCAGCGGCTCGCGGCCCATGTCCAGAAGGCTCTGGCAGCGCGCGGCGAATTCGGTGCTTCCGGGCTGCAGCAGGCCGCCGTCCGGCCCCATGATCGGCTGCGCGCCCACGGTGCCGATCGCACCAGCGGACACGAGAAGGTAGAACACCGTGCAGATGCCGAGCGCGCCGATCAGGCCGATCGGCACGTTACGCTGCGGGTTGACGGTCTCCTCGGCAGCGGTCGAAACCGCGTCGAAGCCGACATAGGCGAAGAAGATGGAGGCCGCCGCGCC
Source organism: Novosphingopyxis iocasae (assembly GCF_014334095.1). Classification (NCBI taxonomy): domain Bacteria; kingdom Pseudomonadati; phylum Pseudomonadota; class Alphaproteobacteria; order Sphingomonadales; family Sphingorhabdaceae; genus Novosphingopyxis; species Novosphingopyxis iocasae. The sequence continues at coordinate 2,645,341 of NZ_CP060495.1, read as the reverse complement.
CAGCGCGCCGAGGCCGGAGCCGAGGCCAGGCCCGGTCCAGCCATTGGGCATGAAGGGCTGGAAATTCTGCCCGTTCAGCATGGGAAGCGTGATGACGATGAAGATGACGAGCGCGGTGACCTTCACGGTCACCAGCACCGCGTTTACCCGCGCGCTCTCGGTCGTCCCGATCATCAAGAGGCCGGTGATGACCAGCGCGATCAGCATGGCCGGCAGGTTGATGAACCCGCCCGGCGCGTAAAAACCCTGGGTTAGCGCGGGTGGCAGGTTTATCCCCGCATTCGCCAGCAAGCCGACGAAATAGCCCGACCAGCCGACCGAAACTGCGCTGGCGGATACCGCATATTCCAGGATCAACGCGAAACCGACCATCCAGGCCAAAAGCTCGCCCATCACGGCATAGGTGTAGGTGTAAGCAGACCCGGCAACCGGCACCATCGATGCCAGTTCCGAATAGCAGAGCGCCGCCACCGCACAGACCAGGCCGGCAATGACAAAACTCCACATCATGCCGGGGCCCGCCTTCTGCGCGGCCTCCGATGTGAGCACGAAAATCCCGGTGCCGATGATCGCGCCGACGCCGAGCAGCGTCAGCTGCCACGGCCCGAGTGTGCGCGTGAGCGATTTCTTTTCCGCCGTTGCGAGGATCGCATCGAGCGGCTTTACGCGTCCGAATATCATGTAAGGTTGGACCTCTCCCTGGAACGCGAAGGCCCACCCACCACGTCCGGCATACAGCCGGGAGAAGTGTCTATGCCGATTTTCGAAGCTTGCAATCGGAATTGCGCGGGGCGAGGACATCGGTCGATGAACGCAATCGCTCCGTGCCGCCCGCCCCGATCTGCGACCGCCCGCCACCGGGGCACGCGGCCTGCGTCGATGCTCCGCTCAGGCATGGTCGGCGGGGCGCTGCTTGGGCTTGCCGCCTGCGCGCCAACCGTCAACGGGGTCAGCCGTTCGCCCGCGCCGCTGGTGCGCCTAACGCCTGAGCAGGCGGTGATGAACGCAGCCGAAGTGGCTCCGCAAGGCGTCAGCGGCCTGTTCGAGATGACGGTGCGCGGCAGCGGTGTCGCCGATGCCGGGCGCCTTTATCTGAATTCGCAGCCCGATTACCGCGATCCGCGCAATCTGAGCGTGGTTCTCACCCCCGCCATCCAGGCGCAACTGCGCGAACGCTTCGGCGCGGACCCGGCCGAGTTTCTGGACGGCAAACGCATCGCCGTTCGCGGCACCGCGCGGCGCGTGCGCATTGTGTTCGTAGCCAATGGCCGGCCGACCGAGAAATATTACTACCAGACCCATCTGGTGCTGCAGCGCGCAAGCGACCTCAGCGTAGCGCCCCCACCGCTCTGATCGGCGCGCCCCCCGCATTGGCTGCGCGCGGCCTCGAGACAGCGGACAGGAGCGGAACTCCGCCTTGTATCGCCGCGTTATGCGGGCTCGCCCGCCGATAAACTTCCGGCCTTCCGCTGGATCGGTCTGGGCCTGAAGAAAGGTCTTCCCCATGCGATTGATTAAACTCGCCCTCTGCGGCGTCGGTATGGCCGCGCTTGCCGCCTGCAGCGGCGGCGGCGAACAGCCCGAAGCGCAGCCGTCCACCGAAGCGGCCTCCGATGCCGGCGCGGCGCAGGCACCCGCCGTCGCCGCCGACCATGTGCGCGGCGCGCTGACCGCGATGACCGATGCATCGCTCACCGTGCAAACCTATGATGGCCAGAGCGTGGACGTGCCGACCGGCAACGACACCGCTTACGCCTGGGTGGTTCCGGCAACGCTCGCCGACGTAAAGGACGGCGACTTCATCGGCACCGCGACGACGGGCCCGAAGGACGCGCTGCGCGCCGTGGAAGTGGTGATATTCCCCGAATCCATGCGCGGTAGCGGCGAGGGCCATTATGAATGGGATACCCCCGGCGTGATGGCGGCCAGCGGCGGTGGTAGCGGCGGATCCAGCGCTATGACGAATGGTACGGTCCAGCAGCAGAGCGCCATGACCAACGGCACCGTTCAGCAGCAAAGCGCCATGACCAACGGCACGGTGACGAACGCGACCAGCGCAGGCAATGCCGGAAAGGCGCTGACCATCGCCTATGAAGGCGGCACCGCCGAGGTCGCCGTTCCCGAAGGTACACCGATCGTGCGCTTCGAGCCTGCGGACCGGTCCATCCTGAAGGCGGGCCAGAAGCTTTTCGTCAAAAAGCCCGCCAATGTAGCCGCGGCGCAGTTCGTCGCTGTCGGTAAAGACGGTCTAACCCCGCCGATGTAAGGCAGCATCGACAAAACATTCCGGAAGCGCATCTTCCGAAGACAGCGCGCGGGCTGGCCATGTTCCGGCCCGCGCCAATGGCACCGCCACATGCCGGATGACAGCCGCGCCCTCGCAGGCTATTTGCGCGCTCGACATGACAGACCTCTCCAAAATCCGTAATTTCTCCATCATCGCGCATATCGACCATGGCAAATCCACCCTGGCCGATCGCCTCATCCAGCTGACCGGCGGGCTGACCGAGCGCGAGATGTCGAGCCAGGTGCTCGACAATATGGATATCGAGCGCGAGCGCGGCATCACCATCAAGGCGCAGACCGTGCGGCTGGATTACACCGCCGCGGACGGAGAGACCTATCAGCTGAACCTGATGGACACGCCCGGCCATGTCGATTTCGCCTATGAGGTCAGCCGCTCGCTCGCCGCGTGCGAGGGCGCGCTGCTGGTGGTCGACGCCGCGCAGGGCGTGGAGGCGCAGACGCTGGCCAATGTGTACCAGTCGATCGAGCATGACCATGAGATCGTGCCCGTCATCAACAAGATCGATCTGCCCGCGGCCGAGCCCGACAAGGTCCGCACCGAGATCGAAGATATCGTCGGCATCCCCGCGGACGATGCGGTGCTCACCAGCGCCAAGTCCGGCATCGGCATCGAGGATGTGCTGGAAGCCGTCGTCCAGCGCATCCCCCCGCCGACGGGAGACCGCGACGCGCCGCTCAAAGCCATGCTCGTCGATAGCTGGTACGATCCCTATCTGGGCGTCGTCATCCTGGTGCGCGTGATGGACGGCGTGCTGAAGAAGGGCATGAACATCCGCTTCATGCAGCAGGGTTCGCAGCATCTGGTGGACCGCGTGGGCTGCATGAAGCCCAAGATCACCCAGCTGCCCGAACTAGGCCCCGGCGAAATCGGCTTCATCACCGCGCAGATCAAGGAAGTGGCCGACACCGCGGTGGGCGACACCATCACCACCGTGAAGGGCGGCGCGGACAAGGCGCTGCCGGGCTTCAAGGAAGTGCAGTCGGTGGTGTTCTGCGGCCTCTTCCCGGTGGACGCCGCGGACTTCGAGAAGCTGCGCGAAAGCATCGGCCGCCTGCGCCTCAACGACGCCAGCTTCACCTTCGAGATGGAAACGAGCGCCGCGCTCGGCTTCGGCTTCCGCTGCGGCTTCCTGGGCCTCCTGCATCTGGAGATCATCCAGGAACGCCTCACCCGCGAATATGATCTGGATCTCATCACCACCGCGCCGTCCGTCGTCTACCGCATGACGATGACCGACGGCAGCGTGCAGTATCTCCACAACCCGGCCGACTATCCGGACCCCGTCCATATCGATCATATGGAGGAGCCCTGGATCAAGGCGACCATCTACACGCCGGACGACTATCTCGGCTCCATCCTGAAGCTTTGTCAGGACCGGCGCGGCATCCAGACGGAGCTGACCTATGTCGGCGGCCGCGCGCAGGTGGTGTACGAGCTGCCGCTGAACGAGGTGGTGTTCGATTTCTACGATCGGCTGAAGTCCATATCGCGCGGCTATGCCAGCTTCGATTACGAGCAGATCGGCCTGCGCGAAGGCGATCTCGTGAAGATGAACATCCTGGTGAACAACGAGCCGGTCGACGCGCTCGGCATGGTCGTCCACCGCCAGCAGGCCGAAATCCGCGGCCGCCAGCTGTGCGAGCGCCTGAAGGACCTGATCCCCCGCCATTTGTTCAAAATCCCGATCCAGGCCGCCATCGGCGCCAAGGTGATCGCCCGCGAGACGATCAGCGCCATGCGCAAGGACGTCACCGCCAAATGCTATGGCGGCGACATCAGCCGGAAGAAAAAGCTGCTGGAAAAGCAGAAAAAGGGCAAGGCGAAGATGCGGGAGTACGGCAATGTGTCGATCCCCCAGGAAGCGTTTATCGCGGCGTTGCGGATGGGGGAGGAGTAGGGTCCGGATCAAAATGGTGCTTTGATCCGGAGTGAGCAATTACCTCAAAAGGTAACCGCTATTTTGGACTGACCAACGACGAGCTTCTCAGCGGTTTCGGGACGTGAGCCAACTGCCTACAGCAACGAGACTGCTCGCAAGGCGACTTCCTCCTGATTTTCCACTTCCTTACCGCACGGATGCGAACGCTTTCGTTGGACAATACATTTCACAACGCGTTTACACGCACCATGCGGTTCGTTGCCAATTGCCCTGGCATGAAGTGTGCCATTGCTAAGGCGGCTACTTGACTGTCCACGGCGTCAAATAAACGTAGTACAGCCGCGACCTGCGCCGAGCTGAAAACGCAATAGAACGGTTCTTCGCCCGGCATGTCGGTGAGCATCACACCCTAGGCGAGCCCCCTCAAATAGATCCGGGACAATCATCTCTCCAAATGAGTTGGTTGTACGATAGTACACAGAGGTGGAATTAACAATCAGCGATCATTAGTGCGATCGCGCACCCAATAGTTCCAACCACCGACGATCGCCATAAACACCAATATGGCCATTATCGCAATCCATATAACGTCCTTTATCATTCTGTTTTATTCCCAGGTATTGGCGTACAAAACCATCTCCGACATGAGTTCGCAGCCGCGGCCAATCCTAATGACTTAATGAATATACAAGTCTTAAAAACGGTTCAGTGCGCAGCATTGGCTGCGCACTGAGGAGATCTTAACTACAGCTTGACTGAGCACTTCCCGCCCCGACTCCAATCGCCAATCCAGCTGCAGCCGCGACTGCGAGGCTAGCTCCAAATGTGAGCGGAGCAGCTACAATAGCAATGGTTGCAGCTACTCCAGCAGCAGACAACGCAATATCCTGCGTGCACTCATTGCCGCCTGATATTTCATCAATTTCCGAGTATCCCAGCTCTACGATATTTTTCATTATATTTCTCCGTATCAATATAGCTCATCAATCAAATGCGAGCCCCATCACTACAACTGCTAGACCGATTGTAGCAATTGCACCGGCTGCCGGCGGGACGGCCGCCACGTAAAGGCTACTCGCCATGATTGTCGCTCCTGCAGAAACGACCTTCGCATCGGCAGCTCCATCCACTAAATCAATTTCGTCTAAACTCAGGTTTTCAATGAGAAGACCCTGACCCTTGATCGCTGTATTTTCCATAATTACGATATCCGTTAATTAGTACCGCGAAATGCGACGAAGCTGCGCCGCCACAGTCTGATAATGGTGGCACTTAGACAGAAGGCAGCGGCGCATCCGTTAAACAATGTAAAGGAACTTGAGATTTACATCATCACGACAATTACATTACTATCTGACGGAAATCCGCCAGACGTGTCATCGTTGTCATCGCGGGGCTCAGTGCAGCCCTCGCCGTTCGGACCCGGAGCAACGCCGCCAACAACACTATCAATCTCGAGCTCAGAAAGGCTTTCAACACTATTCACAAATATATCTCCGTTAATTCAATTCAGTTAAGATACCGGGATATCAACGCACGCAACTATCCACTCTCCCGGAAATCATGCTTCCGCGAAATTAAGCACCATCCGATGTAACGGATGATCAATAAATAGCTGGGACTCCCCCCCAAGCTTCGAGCTCACCTTGAGCAATCATCATGCTAGCTTGGAAGATACAGTTGTCAACTTCAGTGGAGGCATTTTTAGATCATTTTTTCGGTTGACAGGCTCTAAGCTCGATTGCTGTCCGGCGAAAATGCGGCGGCCAGCATCGAAAAAAGCGCAGCTCGCGCCCGGTTTTTTACAAAATGTTCACGGTTTCAATTAGGAAACGTTTGGCCGTTTGCGCAGCTTTTGTGCGTTTAATTCCCAAACAGTCCCTGCCGCGGAAATCGTTTCGCTACGGTGAGCGATAACAATGCGCGTAATACCGATCTGACTGATCGCCGCATTTACCGCTTTCTCGTGCTCACTGTCGAGATGGGCGGTGCCCTCGTCCATGACGAGAAGCTTAGGACGCCTGTAGAGGGCACGTGCGAGCAGGACGCGCTGCTTCTGCCCTCCCGATAGGGTCGATCCCATGTCGCCGACCAGCGTCTCATATTGCATCGGCATTCTGGCGATATCGTCATGGATGGCAGCAGCCTGCGAAGCGGCCATCACGAGTTGCATATCCGGCGTATCGTCGAACAGCGCTATATTGTCCGCCAGTGTTCCGGCGAATAGCGTGTCTTCCTGCAGTACGGCGGCGATCTGCTCGTGAAAGCTCTTGTAGCCGAAGCGCTCGAGCGGCATCCCGTCCACAAGCATTTCACCGCCATCGGGCTGGGTAAGGCCAAGAAGAATTTTGACCAATGTAGACTTTCCGCCGCCCGACGGACCGGTTATTGCGATATGATCGCCAGGCTCGACCACAAGATCCACCCCGTCGAGCACAAGCGGATCGCTGGGCGCGTAGCGAAATTGCACGCCGCGTAGTTCGATCCTGCCCTTCAGTTCAGTATGCGCCTCTGCACTAGGCCCGAAACTGATATCTTCGTCTGCAAGCGCGATGTCCGAAAGCCGCTCAAGGTGGAGGCCGATCATGCGAAAGGCAATGAATTGATCGACCAACCCCGCTGCTTTCTGAGTGAACTGGGTTTTATAAGACATGTATGCGAAAATCATGCCCACACTGAAGCCGCCACCAAGCGCGAACCGAATCGCGAGATAAACGGTCAGAATATTCTCGATGCCGAATAGCAGAGCGTTGGCAGTCTGCTGCCAGATTCCAATTCGCGCCCTACGCACATCGGCATTTACATTATCCGTCAGCTTACTCTGCCACATCGCATGGCGAAGCGCCTCGCGATTGAACAAGCGAAGGGAAGTGATGCCCCGCAGCGTCTCAATCAGTGTCGACTGCTCGGCAGCGCTGGTCGTGATCGTTTCCTCGATCGCGTCACGCTCGAACGCGAAGGAGATCGTACGCACAACAAGATAGAGGCCGAACGCGAGCAGCGCGATCATTGCCAGCACCGGAGAGTAAAAGAACATCACGGTGAGGGTGAGAACGGCCATCGCACCATCGACCAACGCGGCAATTGCGCCTGTTAGCAACAAATCCTGAATTGGCTGGATCGATTGGAAACGCGACAAAATGTCGCCCACGTGCCGTTTCTCGAACCATTCAACCGGCAGGCGGAACAGTCGGCGTGCAATATTCGTGGCCAGACCAAAACCGAGCGAGGTGCCGGCCCAAAGCAGAACAAACGAACGAAGCATGGTCGCAGCGACGTTAATCAGCATAAAAAGTCCGAAGCCGATCGCGAGCACCACCAGCAGATCCAGATCCTGTCCGGGCAGCACGCGATCGATCGCAAGCTGCATATAGTAGGGCAGGGCTAGAACGAACGCCTGAAGCAAAAGACTGAGAATCAACGTCTGCACCAAGGCGCGTTTCAGACCAGACATATTGCGCCACAACTGAGACAATTTCAGTCGCTGACGCTCGTCGCTTCGCGTGAAATCATCAACGGGTCTCAACTCCAGCGCGACGCCCGTAAAATGCTTGGAGACCTCTTCGATGGGCAGCCATTTGCTGCTGCTCGCAGGATTATGGATCAGCGCCTTGCCATTCTTGACCGCTTCGAGAACGACATAATGGTTGAGATCCCAGTGCAAGACTGCCGGAAGATGGAGGTTGCCCAATTCTTCGAGTGGCAACTTAACGGGTCTGGGAGCCAATCCGATGCGATCCGCTATCGTGATAAGCGCTTTCAACGGTGCTCCGCGCATGGAGGGCGCAAAACGCCGACGCATGGTACCAAGGTCGATTCTTCGACCGTGAAAGTTTGCGACCATTGCGAGGCAAGCAAGCCCGCATTCAGCCATTTCCGTCTGGCGCATCAATCGCACGCGGCCGCGGCTGAGCAAGCCGAGATTTAATCCCTGCGCGCTCATATCAGCGCCTGCCAACAGCAAATAGCGGCTCGAAAAGCCATTCAATGAGGCTTTGCCTCTCGGTAACGATACGGGCCGTCAACGTCATTCCAGCCAACAACGACTCCTCATTCCCATAAGCGCGTACATGGCTTTCATCGAGCCGCGCGATAACGAGATAGCCCGGAATGGTGCCGCCCTCCGAAGTTGGAAAAGCAATTGGCGTGCTGGCGATTGAGGTGATTGTTGCCGGAAGAGTACCGAAGCGTTGGTAAGGAAAAGCGTCTAGAGAGATGCGAACCTGCTGGCCAACGCGCACAAAGCCGATTGCAGAGCTTGGCACAATCAGCTCTGCTTGCAACCGTGAACTTTCCGGCACAATCGACATGACCGCTGCTTGAGGTCCAACTGCCTGCCCCTCGCGCCCGGTCAGTGCAGATACCACGCCGTCCACGGGCGCAGTCAGTGCGATTGCGCTTGCAACTTCAGCACTGGTCCGTTGCTGTTCAATTTGCTCTCGCTGTCCAGTAAGCGCAGCAATCTGGCTGCCTGCGTCCGCCTGGGACTGGCGGATCGCTGCACGGGCCTCGCTGATAGCGGACTGTTGAGCAGACAGTGATTGGCGCAGCTCCGTCAGTCGTTGTTTGCGCCCAAGATAAACCTCCTCGCGCTGCTGGATATCGCGGCGACTTACAAAACCCCGCTCGCCAATCTTGCGCGCCAGCTCTAGTTCGTTTCGCGCGGTGTCGACGAGACTTCGCTGCACTTCAATTTGTTCGGCCAAACCCGCTGTTGCCGCCTGCAGACCAGTGATCCGGGCCAGCTGCTGCGCTTGCACAGCCTGCGCCGATGCATCAATCTGCCCCTGCTGAAGGGAAAGCCCCCGCTCCTGTTGATTAAGAGAATTAAGTACCTGCTGTGTGCCGATGCCTCCGTTGGCTAGCCTATCTTCACTGCGCACAAGCCCCAAAGTAGCCCCTTTACTGACAACTTGTCCTTCCTGCACAGCGAGGTTGGTGAGAATGCCAGGTCGAGTAGGTAAAATCTTGGCAACACCACCCCTCGGCTCGATAGTGCCAGTCACGACCTCGATCCGCGAATAGCCTGCTAGAGAGAGAAACAGAATAGCAGCAATCAACGCGACAAAGAACAACCCGCCAATCATCTGCCACGATATCGGCAGAACCATGTTGACATCGCCGTGAAGCGATTCCTTGCGATGATCTAGAACCTCGGAACGAAAAAGTGGCATGCGCGCCCCCACCATGAATTGATGAGCAGAGCAATCTATTTTCTGGTCGAAATGGAGATAATTCTAATCAGCTTTTACGTTTGTTTGTTCTAAACAGATCGCGCTTGCGCGAGCGCGCTGATAGTGAGAATTCCGCCTCCAACTTCACCGCCACGTTTTGAAAGCCGAAACGTAAGCTTTCAGGTTCGCACAAGCGATGAAAAATTTGGAAAGTACCCGGCCCGCAACCAGCGTCGCTCGGTAGGCGATTTACGCTCAGATCTCTCACTTTTAACGCAGACGCTAATCGATGTTCTCAAATTGTAGCTGTCAGGGTGCGATGGAGGATGCCGTTTGCACCTCTCTAAGTCGCAACCTAGCCCCCTACTCGAAACCTCACGGCATGAGGCTTGTGAGCTTGGCCATGCGCTGGACGAGCGCTCGGGACGGAGCACGAAACTGGCGCTGCCCCATCCCTATTCTCGGCGCTTTTCGGCCTTCAATTAGTCGTTGCGGTCTTCCGGCATCACCGGCTCGTTGCGCTGCTTCTGCGGGTGGCTGCTGTCCGATCCGCGGCGTTCGTCGGGGCTCAGCTTGCCGGTCGGGTCGCGCGGGGGCGGGCTGCTCGTGGCATCGTCCTGCTTGGGGTGGTCGCTCATGGCATCGCTCCTTGGTTGGTGGGATGCCGGGTCAACGGGCGGGGGCGTGCTTGTATCCGGCGGGCCGGTCAGCCAGCGGCGGGCTCCGGCGCCGGGCAGGGCCGGATCGCGCCCGGATCGGGGCGCTCTCCGCTGGGGCGGAAGCGGGCGATGTACGCGCCGATGTCCGGCCGCAGCTCGAACCCGGTGCGGGTGTAGCCCACCGCCTCCAGCTCGCAAGTCAAGAGCGCGGGCGGGGTGCCGTGGCGGTTGGTGGGCCGGTCCGCATCGACCACTATCACCTCGCCATCCGGCTTCAGCGCGGGCCGCAGGCGCCACAGGAAGGCGTAGGGCTGCGCGATCTCATGGTACATGTGGACCATGAACACGCGGTCGAAGCTGGCTTCCGGCAGGCGCGGATCGTCCGGCGCGCCGAGCTTGATGGAGACGTTGTCCAGCCGGTCGCGCGCCACGCGCTCGCCCAGCCGCGTCAGCACCGCCTGGTCGATGTCCTGCGCCAGAACGCGGCCCTTGCCGCCCACCCGCTCGCCCAGGCGCACGGTGTAGTAGCCCTCGCCCGCGCCGATGTCCGCCACCGTCATGCCGGGCCGCACCCCTGCCCAGTCCATCACCACCTGCGCTTCGTTCGCGGCCTCGCGCGCGGGCTCGTTGCTGAACTGGGTGGCGACGACACTTGCGACAGGCCGGTTCGCCTCCGGGAAAGCCGCGTCGCCGGGCGCGCCGGCGCCGCCGTTCTGGCACGCGGCCAGCGCGAGCAGCATCAGCAAGGGCGCGGGGCGGCGCTCCTCCATCAGTCGACGTCCTCGACCTCGACCGCCTCTCCGGTCACGCGCTGGGCGAGCGCGGCGGCCATGAAGGGATCGAGAGCGCCGTCCAGCACATCGCCGGGCGCGGTGCTGGTGGTGCCGGTGCGCAGGTCCTTCACCATCTGGTATGGCTGGAGGACGTAGCTGCGGATCTGGCTGCCCCAGCCGATGTCGGACTTCGACGCATGCTCAGCCATCGCGCGCTCCTCCCGCTCGCGCAGCTCGGCCTCGTACAGGCGGGCCTTCAGCATGCCCATCGCCTCGGCGCGGTTCTTGTGCTGGCTGCGGTCGTTCTGGCTGGCGACGATGATGCCGCTGGGCACGTGGGTGATGCGCACGGCGCTGTCGGTGGTGTTGACGTGCTGCCCGCCCGCACCGGATGCGCGGTAGGTGTCGATCTTGAGGTCGCTCTCGTTGATCTCGATCGAGATGTCGTCGTCTATCACGGGGTAGACCCAGACGCTGGAGAAGCTGGTGTGGCGGCGCGCGGAGCTGTCATAGGGGCTGATGCGCACCAGGCGGTGCACGCCGCTCTCCGTCTTGGCATAGCCGTAGGCGTTCTCGCCCTTGATCAGCAGCGTGGCGGACTTGATGCCTGCACTGTCGCCACCCTGATACTCGACCATCTCCACCTTGTAGCCGCGCCCCTCGGCCCAGCGCTGGTACATGCGCAGAAGCATCTCGGCCCAGTCATTGCTCTCGGTGCCGCCGGCGCCGGCGTGGATCTCCAGATAGGTGTCGTTGCCGTCCGCTTCGCCGCCGAGCAGCGCCTCCACCTTGTCGCGGTCCGCGCGTTCGGCGAGCGCGGCGAGCGAGGCCAGTGCCTCATCCGCCATCTCGCTGTCGCCCTCGGTATCGGCCATCTCGATCAGCTCGACCGTATCAGCTTTCTCCGCCTCAATGTCCTTGGCCGCGCCGATGTTCTTGTCGAGCCGCTGACGCTCGCGCATCACGCTTTCGGCCTTCTTGGGATCGTCCCACAAGGTCGGGTCCTCGACGCGGGCATTCAGCTCGTCCAGGCGGCGGAGCGCGCGCTCCCAATCGAGCGAGCGCCGGACGAGGGCGAGGGCGGCGTCGATACGGTCGACCAAGGCTTGCGCTTCTGCGCGCATGAAGAAACTCCGCTTTTGGATGTGTCTAGTGGAATTAGTCGATCGCGCGATGAAGTAAAGGTTAGGCCGATTGCGAGGAACGGCAGCATGGTGGCGGCGTTGGCCTGCTAAATCCCCCTTTCTTAACCGCTTGCGCGCCGATCGGCAGCGCGGGCGGCTCTCCCGAAAAGCGCAGCGATTGACCCACCCTACCCCGCCCGACGCCTTGCGAAACTTTATCTCGGACACGCGCTTCCCGTGCGTCGGCGCCAAATCGGCGCTCGGCAAGCGGCAGCTGGAAATCGTGACCGCCCGCTCGATCGCATCGAGCTGGAACGATCTGGAAGTGCACCGGCGGCTGATGGCGTTCGCCGCCCACGATCAGGCCGAGCCGAAGCTGTTCCGCTCCTTCGCCGTAATTTACGGCGCGCCGCGGGTGATGAGCGAGAAGACGTTCGAGCAGCATATGTGGGCGCGCATCCAATCAATGACGGACAAGGACGTCTGGCTCGGTCAGCGGCAGGACAAAGACATCAGCGCCGATCCGGACAATCCGCATTTTTCGCTCAGTTTCGGCGGATCGGCCTTCTTCGTAGTCGGCCTGCACCCCGGCGCGAGCCGCAAGGCGCGGCGCTTCCGTTATCCCACGCTGATCTTCAACCTGCATGGTCAGTTCGAGCGGCTCCGCGAGGCCGGTCGCTATGAGAAGCTGCGCGGTGCGATTCTGGCGCGCGACCGGTCGCTGCAAGGCTCGGACAACCCGATGCTTGCGCGCCATGGCGAGACGTCCGAAGCGCGCCAATATAGCGGACGTGCGGTGCCCGCCGGCTGGTCCGCGCCCTACCGTCGCCCGAAACCGACAGAGGAATTTGCATGACCGAGATGACCCGCATTCCCCGCCGTAGCGGCACGGCCTTCGAACTGAAGCGTGGCCAACGGCTTACCGTCTGCGATCCGGAGGGCGAGCAGGTGAGCGATATGGTCGCCTACAGCAAGGCGGACCCGCGCGAGCTGATTTCGAACGGGCGGACCTTCGACTATCAGGACACGATCTATCTGACGACGGGCCACAAGCTCTACTCGAACCGCAGCAACATCATGCTGCATATCGAACGCGACGATGTCGGGCGGCACGATTTCCTGCTGACGCCCTGTTCGAAGGATACCTTTCGTATTCTCTACGGCGATGATGATCCGCATCGCGGCTGTTTCGGCAATCTGGCCGCGGCGCTGGAGCCGTTCGGTATCGGCGCAGATGCCATTCCTTGTGCGTTCAACATCTTCATGAACGTGCCCGTGAACGGAGAAACAGGCCGCTTCAGCGTAGAACCGCCGCTGTCCAAAGCCGGCGATTGCATCAGCTTTCGCGCCGAAATGGATCTGATAATCGGCCTTACGGCGTGCAGCGCGCCGACCAGCAATAACGGGACGATGACGCCAATCGATTACCGGATCGATTAATCAATGCTAGCGCCGCCGTCCTTGCCGATGGCGTCTCAGCGGTTTTCGGCGCTTGCCCCTTCCCCACCGGGTTCACCACCGGTCTGCATCCGGCCCATGGTCCAGTTATTCTGCATGCGCACCTTCGGGTTCGGTGCGCACCAGATTTCACCGGTGCTGTCGATTGCCGTGACCCAGATGATGTTATGCTCCGGCCCGTAATCGATAACCGCGAAGGCCAAGCCCTTCCCGCGATCGATCACCGTAACAGGCAGCGGCGGATTGAGCTGGGTGAACATCGGATCGGTCTCCTGCCGGCGAGATAGCCGGGCTGTGTCGATCAACGCGCGATGGCCGGGATTCGCCTGCCTGATAAATGTTCGCCGGGCACCCTCCCCGCTCATCGCGGCGACGCGCGTGCCGTCTTGCAGCTGTAACGGGCCTGTGGGAAAGCGCCGGCAATCCCGTCTTTCGGAGTCATGATCGATGCGCGCTGTCCTTACCCTTCTTCCGCTTCTCTTTGCAGGCTGCGCCGCCAACGCCCAGATGGGCGGCAGCACGGCAGCGCCGCCGCCGACCGATGCAAGCCTTCCGCAGGCGGAGAGCGTGCTGTCCGGCGAAGTGCCGCAGGAACCCGCCGCCGCACGCGCCAAGACCGCCGCGCAATATCGCGCAGAGGCTGCAGCCTATATCCAGCGGCAAGTTGCGCGGCAGCGGATCGAGGGGCCTGCCAAGAACCTGATCATCTTCATCGGTGACGGCATGGGTGTGGGCACCATTACCGCCGGCCGCATCTTCGAGGGTGAACAGCGCGGCGAGGATGGCGAGAGCCATGTCGCGGCGCTAGACACCCTGCCCTACAGCGCCATCGTCAAGACCTACTCGACCGACTTTCAGGTACCCGACAGCGCGGCCACTGCCACGGCAATTTTCAGCGGCACGAAGACGCGCAGCGGCACGCTTGGCATGGCACCATCCGTCGTGACCGATGACTGCGCCGCCTCGCTCGCCGCGCCGGTCGAAAGCCTGTTCGAGCAGGCCGCCGATGCAGGCCGCGCGACGGGGATCATCTCGACCGCGCGGATTACCCACGCAACGCCGGGCGCCACCTATGCGCATGTCGCCAATCGCGACTGGGAGAACGACGCCGTGCTGCCGGACAAGGCGAAGGCGGCGGGCTGCAAAGACATCGCGCAGCAACTAGTCGACTGGAACCATGGCGGCGGTTTCGATGTGATGATGGGCGGCGGGCGCGCGAACTTCCTGACGGTTGGTCAGGCCGATCCCGAATATCCCGGCAAAACCGGCGCGCGGAAGGACGGGCAGGACCTTGCCGCCGCCTGGATGGCCGGAACGCAAGGCCATTACATCTGGAACGGTGCGCAATTCGCGGCGCTCCCTGCGGACGGCAAGCCCGTGCTGGCGCTGTTCGAGCCCAGCCATATGCAGTTCGAGGTAGACCGCGTGGAGGATCCGGGCAAGGAACCGTCCATTGCGCAGATGACCGCGGCGGCGATCGAGCGGCTGAAGGGCAATCCCAAAGGCTTCGTGCTGCTGGTGGAGGGCGGGCGTATCGACCATGCGCACCACGCCGGCAACGCCTACCGTGCGCTCAGCGATTTCGCGGCGATGGATGAGGCGGTTGCGACCGCGCTGGAGCTGACCGATCCGAAGGATACGATGGTTCTCGTCACGGCGGACCACAGCCATGTCTTCACGATGGCGGGCTATCCGGTGCGCGGTAACCCGATCCTGGGCACCGTCAACGCCGGCGAGGACGGTGCGCCGGGAACCAAGGACGGCAAAGCCTACACCACGCTGGGCTATGCGAACGGGCCGGGCGCGGTGAGCACGGCCGAGCGGCCCGATCCCGCCGACGTGGACACCACCGAAAAGGACTATCTTCAGCAGTCGCTCGTCCCAACGAGCGCGGAGACGCATTCTGGCGAGGATGTGGCGCTGAAAGCGAGCGGGCCAGATGCCTATCTGGTCAGCGGTACGATCGAGCAGAACGCGATCTACGCGCTCATGGCGCACGCGCTGGGACTGCCGCTGGAGAAATAAGGTTCGGCTCAGCCGTGGGCCAGAAGCGCGACTGCGGCTATCAGGGCGAAGCCGAGCGCGGTAGGCCATCCGGTCGACTCCGCGTGGCGCTCGCCCGAAAAGTGCCAGTGGACGGTGCCGAAATGCAGGAAGGTGCCTCCGCCCAGCGCCAGGATCGTGGGGATGACGAGCGGCCATTCCTGATCGAGCGTCAGCGCCTCCGCCCCGGCAATCGCTCCGATCGGTAGGGCCAGGACGAAGATGACCTGAAGCACCACGGCGCTTCGCCGCTCAAGATCGCTGTCGGTCAGCAATTTCGCCAAGGCAAAGGACGCCGCGCCTTTGTGCGCGATCAGCGTGACGAACAGGATGAGCATGGCGGAGCGCCCAGCCATCGCGCCGAGCGATGCCCCGGCGAGCAAGCTGTGGGCAGTCAGCACGCCCACCACCAGCAGCGGCGGCACACCTGCCCCCCGATTTCCCCCGTGCCCTTCGAGCCAGGCGAGCAGGATCATCACGCTGCCTGCGATCAGGAAGGGCGCTGCAAAACCATTCCCTGTCTGCACGAAACCATGCACCGCATCGGGCATCATATGGAGCAGACCAACGCCCAGGAATATTCCGGCGGAAAGCTGGCCTGCGCGCTTGCCTTCCGCCCAGCGCCAGCCGGCCGATGGACGGAAAGCGGGCAGCGCCGCCACGATCGCCACGATGACGAGAACTGCGCTCAGAAGAAGCAGGAGCAGCTCGCGGCTCATCCCATCCACCAGCTGCGATGTAATACTATATCATATTGCATCACACGCTAATGGCGATAGGGCAGCTTCCTTTCAAGCGCTGCCTCCGAATTTAGCTCGGTAGTCCCATCAATCGTGGACTTTTCCGTTGCCGAACAGCCAGGCCCGCACGCCCAGCTTGTCGCCATAGCGTTCCAGCATCTTGCCGTCCTTGTGCTCAGCAAATTGCGCATAGTTCAGCACCGCGACGAACACGATACCGCCGATCGTATTGCCCAGAAGAACGGGCGCCACGAAGCTGGGCCACAGCGCCCAGAAGCTCACCTCAGGATCGGAAAACGCCGCGTAGAACGCCTCGATCGAGGAGGTGATGACGTGGAAGAACGATCCCACACCGATGAAATACATCAACACATAGATCACCATCGCCCGGCCGATCGAATCGCGCACCGCATGGACCAGCCAGACCATCGCGGCCACGATCGAGCCTGCGATGATGCCGCGGTAGAAGATTTCCAGCCACGGCGTCTCGACTGCGTGATGGCTCATTTCCATGGCTTTCAGCGTTCGCTCGGGCGTCAGCACATTGGAATAGGCAATTGCCGCAGCGACCAGGATCGCGCCCACCATGTTCCCAACGAACACCACCACCCACAACCGCAGCAGATTGGCAAGACTGGCGAGCCGCGTCAGCACCAGCACCACCGGCGTCAGCGTATTCTCGGTAAACAGCTGATAGCGGCCGAGTACAATGATAAGAAAGCCGATGGGATACAGGATGTTGCCGACGATCCCCGGCTCCATCTCGCCCGCACTTTCGGTAAAGATGACGCGAGCCAGAAAGGTGAGGCCGAGCGCTCCGCCCGCGCCCAGCGCGCTCCAGAACAGATAGAGGTTGCTCGCTTCCAGTTCGTGATCGGCGGTGGAGAGCACACGCTTGAAGATTTCGGTGAAGGCGAAGTAATCCGATACCGCCGCGCCCTCTTCCGGCGCGTGAGAGACCTGCCCTTCCTCGCCCCCCTTCTCTTCCATCGTCATGTCTTCGGGCGCGCGTTTTTCATGGCGGGAAGTCGAGAGGCCGTCATTCATACGGGGTCATCCTGAAAAGCCCGCCGCTTCGGACTGCCTAGGCAAACGGGGCGTGACTTTCGGAAACACCGCGACGCTGGATCGGTTCCGTAACGACCTGCCTAAGGGTCGCCGCGGGTCAGGACAGCCCCTTCATGGCGATGGTGTTAGCCCTCTTTGCCGCCCTTCGGCTTGATGGCGGCGTTTTCCGCCTTTTCGGGCCGGATATAAATCGAGGTGAGTTCGGGCATTTCCTCCCGCAGGGCATCTTCCAGTTCCTCGATCAGCTGTTCCGTCGCCCATGGTCACCTCGTCGTCAAAATCCGCGCTGATCGCGACAAACACCTGTTTAGGCGCGGTATGAATGGTGCGCACATGGTTCACCCCGCTGACCCAATCCTGCCGGCCGACGATGGCGCGGATATTCTCAATCATCTCCGGATCGGCCCGTTCGCCGATCAGCAAACCCTTGGCTTCGCGCGCCAGAAGCACTGCCACGATGCCCAGGATCAGACCGATCACGATGGAGGCTGCACCGTCGAGCTTCGGCATGTTGAAATAATGGCTCGCCCACACACCGAGTGCGGCGACCGCCAAGCCGCTCAGCGCCGCGGAATCTTCGAACAGAACGATGAATACCGAAGGGTCTTTGGACTGCTTGATCGCCGCCCACCAACCCTGATCGCCCTTAGCCTGGGAGAATTCGCGCACGGCGATTGACCAGCTGGTTCCTTCCATCAGGAAGGCGACACCCAGTACGATGTAATTGACCGTCGGGTCCGTGAGCGTTTCAGGGTTGGTCCAGTGGCTATAGCCTTCATAAATCGAAAGCCCCGCGCCGACGGAGAAAATCAGAATAGCAACCACAAAGGCCCAGAAATAAAGCTCACGGCCATAGCCAAAGGGATGCTCATGGTCCGGCGGCGCATCGGCGCGGTGTTCGCCGTAAAGCAGCAATACCTCGTTCACGCTGTCGACGATCGAATGGAAACCCTCGGACAGCATCGACGAAGAGCCGGTGATGCTGGCGGCAACAAACTTGGCGATGGCGATACCGATATTGGCCGCCAGCGCGCCGAACAGGACGATGTTTTCCTTGATCTTGGAGCCGAGCGACATGAGCCCTCAATGCTCAGGCACAGTCATCGGCTCCCCGGCACGGGAATTTCCCACCGGGCGCGCGCCACCGCCCAGTAGCTGCACGCCTTAGTAAATGCCGCCCTCGGCCGCCATGAAGTCATTATCACGCTGCGTGCCGCTGACACCCTGGACAGGTGCGGCGCGAGTCTTCGATCCGGAGGCCTGCCGACGCTTCTGGCGCTCGGTTCGCTGGGCGATTTCTTCGGTACGGATGGTGCGCTTGGGCTCCGTCTCCGGCTTGAAAGCTTCCCAGATCACCGCATCCATCGGCCCGCCTTCGGGCCATGCGCCATAGACGCGGCGGCCCGAGCGGCGATCGATCCGCACCATGCGCACGCCATCGGGCGCCGTGAAGGGCCGCGCGGGCATGTCTTCGAACGCCTTCTGCGCGAACTGCTTGAAGATCGGCGCAGCAAGCCGCCCGCCCTGCGCATAGCCTCCAAGGCTACGCGGCTGATCGAAACCCATATAGACGCCTGCGACAAGGTCCGGCGATCCGCCGATGAACCAGACATTGGTGGGGCCTGTCGTGGTGCCGGTCTTGCCAAACAGCGGGCGGTTCAGATCGCGCAGCACGGTAGCAGTGCCGCGCTGGACCACGCCCTCGAGCATATGGACCACTTGATAGGCGGTTACCGGGTCCATCAGCTGTTTGCCGTCCGGGGTGAAGCGCGGCATCGGCTGGCCATTCCAGTCGTCGGCGTTACAGCCCTTGCACGCCTTCCAGTTCTTCGGCCAGATCACCTTTCCGCTACGATCCTGCGCGAAGTCTATCACGGTAGGATCCAGCTTGCGGCCGTGGTTCACGAGCATCGAAAAGGCGTTCACCATTTTCTCGACGGTGGTGTCGCCCGCGCCCAGGGCAAAAGAAAGGTAGGGCTTATAATCGCCGATCCCCATTGTCTTGATGGTTTTCACCACATTGGGCATGCCGGTGTCGTTGGCCGCGCGAACGGTCATCAGGTTGCGCGATTGCTCCAGGCCCCAGCGCATGGTGTGCGCGCCCGATCCGCCCGCATTGCCGAAATTGCGGAAGCATTTCTGGCCCAGCGCCGCGCCCTGGTAGACGCAGAACGTGCCATCGACGATCATCGTAGCGGGCGTCATCCCCTGATCGATTGCCGAGGCATAAACGAACGGCTTGATGGTCGAACCGGGCTGGCGCATCGCCTGCGTCGCGCGATTGAAGCTCGACAGGCGATTGTCGAAGCCGCCCTGCATTGCGAAGATACGGCCCGATGTGGGTTCCTCCACCACCATACCGCCGCCCACTTCGGGAATTTTGCGCACGGCCCAGCTGCTGCCGTTCGGCGCGGCGGCGGTCAGCATGCCCGGTTCCATCGCTGCGGGCACCCCGGTTAGCGTCGCCCGGCTGCCGTCGCTGAAGCCGATCTCATCACTGCCCAGATAGACGCCGATGCGCCAATCCTTGTAATCTGTGCTCTTGCCGGACGATGAGAGCTGCGAGGCCCAGTTACCCTCGGCCAAATCGATCGTGCCGATATTGTTCTTCCACGGCTTGCCTGCGTCGTAACGCTGCAGTCCATCGCGCAGCGCCTCGGTCGTCCATTCCTGATATTGCGGATTGAACGAACTGCGCACCCACAGGCCGCCGGCATAGACGCTGTAGGGGCCGTTCTCGGCGGTTTCGCCGAACCGGTCGATCAGGCGGCGGCGCACTTCCTCTACGAAATAACCGCCTTCGGATGCGAACTGGTTGCCCTGCCGCGCTATGGTGCCGAGCGGCATGGCAACGGCTTGGGCGTACTGCGCGTCCGTAATCCAGCCATTGCTGCGCATCTCGCCCAGCGCCCAATTGCGCCGCTCGATCGCCCGCTGTTCGTTATTTTCAGGTCGATAGTTGCTCGGCCCCTTGGGCAGGATGGCAAGATAGGCGATCTCGTTCAGCGCCAGCTGGTCCACATCCTTGCCGAAATAGGCCTGCGCTGCCGCCTGCACGCCATAAGCGTTCCGCCCAAGGTAAATCTCGTTAAGGTACAGCTCCAGGATTTGCTGTTTGGTGAGGACATCCTCCATCCGGAAGGCGAGGATCGCCTCCTTCAGCTTGCGGGTGTAGCTATATTCGTTGGTCAGCAGGATGTTCTTGGCGACCTGCTGCGTGATAGTGGACGCACCACGCGCGCGGCCAGACGAGGTGACGTTATCCAGCATCGCCGACGCGATGCCCGGATAATCGAGCCCGCCATGTTCGAAAAATGTGCGGTCTTCCGCTGCCAGATAGGCGCGCACGAGGAGCGGCGGGAAATCGGCATATTGCAGCTGCACCCGCCGTTCGCGGGCGTAGCTGTGGAACGGCTCCCCGTTCACATCGCGGACGATGGTGGGCAGCGGCGGCTCATATTCCAGCAGCGCATTGGCGTCAGGCAGCCCACGCGCAAAGAAGAACCACAGCGCGACGAGGCCCAGAATGCCGAGCAGGCCCAGATAGATCAGGTAACGCAGCCAGCGGTTCTGCCAGATCCTGGACAGCATGCCGCCCGCGTCACGGCGCAGGCGATAGGCGAAATTGGGTGTGTCGGCCTCTTCCATCAGGCGGTTCGTCTACCAGCTTTCCCCATATGTGCCAGCCCTGTGCGGCAAATTGCAGGCCGCAGCGTTACGCGAGCGCTTGTGGGGAAATCAGCAACCCGGACCGTCCGCCCCCAGCGGCTCAGCGCATGGCGAGCTTCTTGGCGAAATGCACCTGAACCGCCGATGAAATCCCGCTGGCCACTTTCCTCTGGCCCTCGGCGGAAGCGAGGAAGGCGACATCGTCCGCATTGGTAAGATAGCCGGTTTCGAACAGCACGGAGGGCGTGTCCGGCGCTTTCAGCACGACGAAGCTGGCAAAGCGGTGCGCATGCTGCTTCACCTTCATGTTCTGCTTGGCCTCACGCGCCAGCAACTGAGCAAAATCACTCGACACGTTCATGGTCTCGCGCTGCGTCAGGTCGATCAGGATTGAAGAAAGATCGTCACCGGCAACGCCCAGATTAATACCGTTGATGATATCCGCCTTGTTCTCGCGCGCTGCCAGCTTCTGTGCCTCCCGATCGGACGCCACTTCGGACAGGGTATAAACGGTGGCTCCCGTGGCCTCCTCGTTCTCCGCGCTGTCCGCGTGGATCGATATGAACAGGTCCGCCCCAAGTTTGCGGGCAATGGCATAGCGATTCTGCAGCACGATGAAGCTGTCGTCGTCCCGCGTCAGCGCCACGCGTGCCTGACCGCTTTTGACCAGCTCGTCGCGCACCCGCTTTGCGATGGCCAGCGTGACGTCCTTTTCGCGCTGGCCGCCAAAGGGGCTGATCGCGCCCGGATCATGGCCGCCATGCCCCGCATCGATCACCACCAGCGGCAGGCGCGGATCGTCGCGGCCGTAGATCTTCGGCAGGTTGCCGCTGGAACGCGGACGGGCCAGTTTCATCGAGACACTGTAGCCGCGGTGCTCAGGAGCACGGCGCGCCATGGCGGGCGCGAGAATGGATTGCCGACCAAGGCCGAGCAGCCGCGCAAACTCCGCCGCGTTCGCCTTGGCCAGTTCGATGGTCAGACTGCGCCCATCCGCCGCGAAACGCAGGTCCGACACGGTTACCGGCCGGTCGAGATCCAACACGATACGCGCGGTGTCGGCATCGAATTGCCCGCCGCGCAAGTGACCGAAAGCAAGGTCGCGGGCACCGAGATCGTCCGCACTGGCGCCATCGATGTCGATCGCGAGCCGGTCAGGCCCCTCCAGCCCGAAGATGGAGGCGCTTTCCACCTGATCGTCAAACTGGACGACCAGCGAGCCTCCTTCGGCGCGGATGTCGGTTACCCGGCTTGCATGAGCGGGCCAGACGGCAAACAGCAGCGAGAGGAACAGCGCGGCCATAGCCCCCCTATGACGGCTTTGCCGCCGAAGCGTCCACAAGTTTCTCCGATGCACCCTGCTGACCCCGCTGGCTTGACCGCCGCTGTCACACGCGGCGCCAACGGGATAAGGGACAAGGTGCTTAGGCGGAGTTGGCGAACGCGGTTAGCGATCAGGCTTAATCGCAAAGGTTAATGAATTCGCACCACTTAATTCCAACGCCTCACAAGCCCTTAACGGCCGCTCTCGCATCCAAATAAGTTGCGATATCCACAAGGCGATGCTAGCCATCGTCCCGACCCGGTCTCCTGGACATTTTCCCGGCCACCGGCATCAAGCGGCACTTTTTCCGCCGCGACCAATCAGGTTGACGCTGCATGAGGCATCAAATTCGGACATACGCCGCCTCCCAAGGGACGCGCGGCGCATGGCAGGCGGGCTATGCCCCCCGATCGGATTTCGCCTGCGCCACGCGCGCAGG
Source organism: Novosphingopyxis iocasae (assembly GCF_014334095.1). Taxonomy (NCBI): domain Bacteria; kingdom Pseudomonadati; phylum Pseudomonadota; class Alphaproteobacteria; order Sphingomonadales; family Sphingorhabdaceae; genus Novosphingopyxis; species Novosphingopyxis iocasae. The sequence continues at coordinate 2,622,683 of NZ_CP060495.1, read as the reverse complement.
AAATGCCGCTGCGGCAGAAGCATTTCTTACACAAACGCGCCGGACGACGGAGCCTCTGTTCCGTCCCTCCGGCCTCAAGCCTATCGGCAGAGCCGCGCCCGTTGCAGACCGCGCCCGCCCTGCCCGGAGAACATTACATGACGACGCGTATGCTGATCGACGCGCGCCACCGGGAAGAGACCCGTGTCGCCGTCGTCAAAGGAAACCGGATCGAGGAATTTGATTTCGAATCCGCAGAGCACGAACAGCTCAAGGGAAATATCTATCTAGCCAAGGTCACACGGGTCGAACCGTCGCTGCAAGCGGCGTTTATCGACTATGGCGGCAATCGCCACGGCTTCCTGGCCTTTTCCGAAATCCACCCTGATTACTATCAGATCCCCAAGGAAGATCGCGACCGCCTCCTCGCCGAGGAGGCAGAGGCCGCCGAGGAAGAAGCCGCAGCGCGCGAGGCCGAGGATCTGGACGCCGAAGCCGACGAGCATTCGGGCGACGATGAAAACGGCCTTGATGAGCCGGAGCTGGTTGAGGTCGACAAGGACACTTCGGTCGACACGATCGACGTCGATGAAGGGGAATTGCCCGATCTCGATGGCGAAGATGCTTCTGACGATGGCGACGACGACCATGGCGATAAAGGCAATGGTCGCGGGCGCGGCAGGGGTCGTGGGCGCGGCCGCAAGGGCGGTGGTCGTTCGTCAGCTGCCAAGGCTAGCGACGCCGCGCGTGCAAAGCGCCAGGAACTACGCCGTCGCTACAAAATCCAGGATGTCATCCATCGCCGTCAGGTGCTGCTTGTCCAGGTCGTAAAGGAGGAACGCGGCAACAAGGGTGCGGCCCTTACCACTTATCTGTCGCTTGCCGGGCGTTACTGCGTCCTGATGCCCAACACCTCCCACGGTGGCGGCATCAGCCGCAAAATCTCGTCCGCTTCGGACCGCAAGCGCCTGAAGTCTATCGTCGATGAGCTGAACCTGCCGCGCAGCATGGGCTGCATCGTGCGCACCGCGGGTCTTTCGCGCACCAAGCCGGAGATCAAGCGAGACTTCGATTATCTCGCCCGCCTGTGGGACGAAATCCGCGAGCGTACGCTGAGGGGCTCCGCGCCCGCGCTCATCCATTCCGACAGCGCGCTCATCAAGCGTGCAATCCGCGACATCTACAGCCGTGAGATCGACGAAGTGATGGTCGAGGGCGAGGATGGCTACAAGTCGGCCAAGTCCTTCATGAAACTGCTGATGCCGAGCCATGCGCGCAAAGTGAAGCAATATGCCGATCCGGTGCCGCTGTTCCAGCGCCACGGCGTGGAAGACCAGCTGTCCGCGATGTACAATCCGGTCGTGCAGCTGAAATCGGGCGGCTATATCGTCATCAACCCGACCGAGGCGTTGGTGTCGATCGACATCAACTCCGGGCGCTCCACCAAGGAGCACGGGATCGAGCAGACCGCGCTGTCCACCAACATGGAAGCGGCGAAAGAAATCGCACGTCAGCTGCGCCTGCGCGACATGGCCGGTCTCGTCGTGATCGACTTCATCGACATGGAGAAGCATAGCAACAGCCGGAAGGTTGAGCGGTGCCTCAAGGAATCGCTCAAGAACGACCGGGCGCGCATCCAGGTCGGTCGGATTTCCAGCTTCGGCCTGATGGAAATGAGCCGCCAGCGCCTGCGCACCGGCGTGCTCGAGGCTTCGACCCGCGAATGTCCGCATTGCGAAGGAACCGGGCTGGTGCGCACCGCATCGTCCGCCGGCCTCACCGCGCTGCGCCACATCGAGGAGGAAGCCGCCAAGGGCAAGGGCCGCGAAATCGCGCTGCGTGCCAGCCAGGAAGCCACGATCTACGTGCTCAACGCCAAACGCGCGGAGCTCGCCGAAATCGAAGAGCGCTACGGCGTCTCGATCGAGATCCTGCCCAACAGCGAGGCTGAAGGCGCGAAGATGACCGTCAGTAGTTCGGGCGGTAAACCCGAAAAGCAGGTCGCCTTCGAACCGATCATCGACGAGGAAGACATCGCCGAAGACGTGATCGACGAGCGCGATGACGACGAGGAGGAGGCCGAAGAGCGTCCCCGCCGTCAACAGCGCAATCGCGATCGCGAGGAGCGCTCCGAGGAGGACGAGGACGGCAAGCCCAAGCGCAAGCGGCGCCGTCGTGGACGCCGTGGCGGCCGCGGTCGCAAGCGCGAGGACGAAAATGGCGAGCAGGGTGCTGAAGGCCAGGCCGTCGACGGTTCCTCCGCGAAGGACGAGCCCGAAACCGCTGCTTCTGAAAACGCCGCCGAAGCCGCTGGCACAGAAGAGGAGGCCAAGCCCAAGGCCCGCCGTGGACGCCGTCGCAAGACTGCCGAGCAGGGCGATGACAGCAGCGACGCTAGCGAGGCCAAGGACGATAAGTCCGACGAGGCGGATGCGCAGGATGTGAAGTCCGAAGACGAGGCGCCGAAGAAGCGCACACGTCGCCGCTCTACCAAGGCCAAAGCGACCGAGGAAGCCAAGAGCGAAGACGGTGCAGCCGAGAAGGACGGGAGCTCCGAAAAGTCGGATGCTGCCGAAGATGGGAAGTTCGAGGAAAAGCCGAAGCCCAAGCGTCGCTCGCGCGCCAAAAAGGCGGATAGCGAGAAGACGGACGACGCGCCTGCCGAGGAAGCCGGAGCTGCGAAGCCGAAGCGTCGCTCACGTGCCAAAAAGGCCGAAGCTACCGACGCGCCCGAACCGGCCATCGAAGCCGTCGAGCATAAGGAAAAGGCCCCGGCCGAAGCCGGCGACGCTGGCAGCGAAAAGTCGCGTGCCGAAACCGAAGTTGAGGGCACTGACGCGTCTTCATCCGAGACGGAGAGCAAGGCGGATGACGGCCCGCCACGGCGCGGCTGGTGGCAGCGTACTTTCGGTTGATCGGTTGACCTGTAAGAAGCGCGCGGCGATGATCCGGTTCATGACCGGTTCGCCGCGCGCTTCATTTGGCATTCAGGGCTTGACCGCCAGGACTTCCGTCATGGCTCGCATCGCGCTCGCGTTACTCCTGTCCCTGGTTATCGCGATCCGCCCCGCGGCGGCGCAAAGCGTGCTGCGCGACGCCGAAACCGAGGCGTTTTTCAGGGAAATCAGCGAACCGATCATTCGCGGAGCAGGCCTGAAGCCCGCCAATGTCGAGATTCTGCTGGTCGGCGACCAATCCATCAATGCGTTCACCGCGGGCGGACAGACGGTGTATATCAATGCCGGCCTGATTGCCGAAGCCGATACCGCGAATGAAGTTCAGGGCGTCATCGCACACGAGTTGGGTCATGTCGTCGGCGGCCATGCGATGCGCATCGGCGACGGTGCCAGCACCGCAACCGGCATCTCCATCGGCTCACTCCTGCTCGGCGCGCTAGCCACGCTTGCCGGAGCGGGCGATGCAGGAATGGGCATCATGATGGCCGGACAGCGGGCGGCAATGGGCAAGTTTCTCGCCTATACCCGCGTTCAGGAAACCGTCGCCGACTCGAGCGGCGCGGAATATCTGTCCAAAGCCGGTATCAGCGGGCGCGGCTCAATCGACTTTTTCAAAAAGCTGCAGAGCTACGAATTCCGTATCGGCGTGCCGCAGGATGACGATTCCGAATTCGTTCGCAGCCACCCGCTGTCCGGCAATCGTATCCAGTTTCTGAAGGATATTTACGAAAAGGACCCGGCCTGGGAAACGCCGCTCAATCCGAAATGGGAGCGCGATTTCCAGCGCGTGAAGGCCAAGCTCGAAGGCTATATGGCACGGCCCGAGGAGACTCAGCGCGACTATCCGGAAAGCGATCAGAGCGTTTCCGCCCATTATGCGCGTGCTTACGCCTGGCATAAAGCCGCCTATCCCCAAAAGGCCGAAGCCGAAGCACGGCAGCTGATCGCGAGCGATCCGGACGATCCTTATTTTCACGAGCTTTACGGCCAGATCCTGCTCGAATCGGGCAAACCGGCAGAAGCCCTCGGCCCGCTGCGTAAAGCGGTGGCGGGATCGGACAACAACCCGCTGATCGCTGCGCTGCTCGGTCATGCGCTGGTAGCGACCGAGGATCGAAAGAATCTGGCCGAAGCGGAGGATGTGCTGAAATCCGCTGTGGTGCGGGACAATCGCAATCCTTTCGCCTGGTACCAGCTGGGCGTGGTGTACGAACAACGCGGCGACGAAGCGCGGGCCGCGCTCGCCAGCGCGGAGCGTGATCTGATGACCGGCTCACCCGATCTGGCGCTGCGCCATTCGGACCGGGCGATGAATGGTCTGCCGGATTACACGCCGGACTGGCTTCGCGCGCAAGACATTCGCCTGATCGCCGAGGCCCAGTTGGAAGACGACAAGAAGCGTCGCCGCTGAGCCGCGCTGGACAGCCGGTCCGCGCCTGATAGGATATGTCCGCATGATCAACAGTGCCAAGCCCGCAACGCGTAATCCTCTGCTCTACGTCATGCTGGGCGGTTGCCTTCTGGCTTTGGCAGCGGCGCTTTATCTGACATTTTCCGCCGATGCGCGGTCAGCTTCTGCCAGCGACAACTCCGATCCGGTGGCTGCAGCGGACAGCGCCGTGCGAACCGCCAATATCAGCCAGAACGAGCGCCGGGCGATGGAAGCCATCGTGCGCGAATATATCCTGACCCATCCGGAGATCATTCCAGAGGCGGTCGACGTGCTGCAGAAGCGCGATACGCAGGGTCGACTCGCAGGGAGCCGCTCGGCCATCGAAACCCCCTTCCCCGGCGCGGTCGCCGGCAATCCGAACGGCAGTCAGGTGCTCGTCGAATTCTTTGATTATGCCTGCGGCTTTTGCCGGGCGAGCCTGCCGGACCTCAACCGCATTATCGCAGAGAATAACGACGTGAAGGTTGTCTTCCGGGAGTTTCCGATCCTCGGAGAAGGCAGCCAGAAAGCGGCGCGCATGGCGCTGGCGGCTGCCGAACAGGGCAAATATCGCGCGTTCCACGACGCGATGTTCGCCGCCGGCAAACCCACGGATCAGAACATCGCCGCAGCGGCGCAGGCGGCCGGGCTTGATATGGCGCGGGCACAAAAGGTCGCGGGATCAGACGCGGTGACGCAGGAGCTGCAGAAGAACTTCCAGCTCGCCCAGAGCGTCGGGTTCAACGGTACGCCGACCTGGGTGACCGGCGATCACGTGCTGGAAGGCGCTGTGGGCTATGACGCGCTGAACGAGGCAATCACAAGCCCCTCCTGATGCGAGCCGTTCAAGGCCTCAGCTCTTTCGGCCTTTCGCGACAACATACCATTCGACGGAGCCCTTGCGGCTGGCGGGTGGCTTTGCGTGTTTGACGGACATGAAATTCCGCTTCAGCTCGGTCAACAACGTCTGATCCGATCCCCCGGCAAAGGATTTGGATAGAAACGAGCCGCCCGGCTCCAGATTTTCGATCGCGAACTCCGCCGCCGCTTCCACCAGGCCCATCGTACGCAGGTGATCGGTCTGCTTGTGGCCGGTGGTGTTGGCCGCCATGTCGCTGATGACGAGGTCGGGCGGACCGCCCAGGGCGTCGATCAGCAGGCCTGGCGCGGCGTCATCCATGAAATCCATTTCGAACAGCGTGACGCCTTCAATCGGATCGACCGGTAACAGATCGATGCCGACGATCGCTGCCTTGGGATGGTGCTTGCGGATCACCTGTGCCCAGCCGCCCGGCGCGATACCCAGATCGACCACGCGGCGCGCGCCCTTCAGCAGGGCGAACTTTTCGTCCAGTTCGATAAGCTTATAGGCCGCCCGGCTGCGATAGCCCTCGGCTTTTGCGCGCTTCACATAAGGATCGTCGAGCTGGCGTTGCAGCCAGCGGGTCGATTGGGCGCTGCGCTTGCGGGCGGTACGGACGCGTTCCTTGGTCATGACGGACGGTTCGTCTCGCCGGCCATCAATGTGCGCAGGATGCCTTCGCGAATGCCCCTATCCGCCACCCCGAGCCGTGCAGTGGGCCAGATTTCCAATATAGTCTCCAGGATCGCACAGCCTGCCACCACAAGATCGGCACGCTCACGCCCAATGCAGGCCAGCTTCGCGCGCTCTTCCGGAGACATACCGGAAAGGCGCGTACAAATCTGCTGTAGCGATTCGGACGGGACGATAAGACCGTCGATCTTGTTGCGGTCATAGCTCGGCAGCTCGAGATGCAGGCTGGCGAGCGTCGTCACCGTACCGGAGGTACCGAGCAGACGGTGATTGCCTCCCTTGGGAAGCCGAGCCGCAAAATCGGCAAAACTTTCCCTCACGCGCGCTTTCATCCGCTCATAAGCGGCGAGGCGCCCTTCGCGGGTCGGCTCGTTCGGCATCTCACTTTCATAGAGCGAAACCACACCCCAGGGCGCGCTTTTCCAATCCATGATTTCCGGCACCGGGCTTTCGGTCGATACCAGCACGAGTTCGGTCGAGCCGCCCCCGATGTCGAAAATGAGCGCCGGGCCTTCGCCGGGCTCGAGCAGCACATGGCAGCCGAGCACCGCTAGACGCGCCTCTTCCTGCGCGGTGATAATATCGAGCCGGATGCCGGTTTCTTCCTGAACCCGATCGATGAAGTTCTGGCCGTTGGAGGCACGTCTGCAGGCCTCAGTAGCCACCGACCGCGCGAGCGTGACATTGCGGCGCCGCAGTTTTTCGGAGCACACGCTCAGCGCGCTCAATGCCCGCTCGATCGCCGCGTCGCTTAGCACGCCGGACGAGGCCAGCCCCTCGCCGAGGCGTACCACGCGCGAAAAAGCGTCGATCACCACGAAGCCATCCGCGGATGGCTTGGCGATCAGCAGCCTACAATTGTTCGTGCCCAGATCCAGCGCGGCATAGGCCCGCCGGGCCGGCCAACGCGATGTCGATGCGGCGCGCCTTGCACCGCCTTTGGTTTTCCCTGCGTCCGCACCGCCGCGCTTGGCCCTGCGACCCTTTTTTTCCACGCGACCGGTTTGCGGCGCGGGCGTCATAGCTTCGCCCATGCCGTATCTACTTTTTTCTCGCCGAACGGCAGATGCCGCCGGAACCTGGCGCCAAGTCTATGCCGAATCGGACGGACAAACAAGCCGCCGCCCTGAGGATGTCGATTTCGACGCTCACGAGGCTTGACTCGGCCCCGGCTCGATTCTATTCGGCCCACCCTATTCCCCTGTCCTCTAATGGTAAGAGAGCGGACTCTGACTCCGTCAATCGAGGTTCGAGTCCTCGCGGGGGATCCATTCACATCTCCAGAACTAGTAATGCGCAAATCCATAGCGGTGCATTGGATGGCAAGTTTCGTCGACTGCAGGGCTCGGCTCAGCGCAATTTCAACGATAGTTCGGGTATTTTGAAAATTAACTCTAAGTAGACGCAACCAAGCCAAACAACGGTGCGTTAGAGTTTTGAATGCAATCGTCCCAACTCTCCCGAGGAGTAACTATGTCCAAATTCATACTTGCCGCGGCTGCCGCCGCTTCCATGGTCGCAACGCCGGTGCTTGCTGCCAGCACTTCTGCTGACGCACTTTCCGTTCAGCGCTCTGGTGCAGCTACGAGTGAAGTTTCTGAACTCAGCGCGCCGGGTTCGACGATCGGCCTCATCCTTTTCGCAGCGATCATCGCTGGCGGTATCTATCTTGCTGTAGATGGCGACAACGATAGCCCGCCTGTCAGCCCCTGATAGGCTTTGCGATTATAGAATTGGAAAGGCCGCGCTTCGTCGCGGCCTTTTTTTAGTACAAACCAGGTGTTTCGCGCTGCGGCGCGCTGGGCATTCGCGGAGTGAGCAGCTTCATCTGACCGAGCGCGACTTGCTGAGTGCCTCCAAGCGTTGTCGTACCCGCACGCGATGTCGACGCCGTGCTGATCGGCGTACAGGTCACCCGGCCCGCAAGGAAATCCAGTGCCTGCTTGGTTGACGCTTCACGCGGATCACCCATCTGAAAGCTGATATCGTCAGCTGCGACGCAAGTTGTCTTCATCACATTGGCAAGACCATTGTAGTAATCGCCTTGTCGGTCGGCATTTTCCGTGCGCAGCGCCACTACACGCAATCGATCGTCGCATTGCGGCCTGTCACGCGCGATCTGCCCCACCGGCTTACCGTAAGTGTTCGTGCCGATTAGCGCAGCATTTGTCCCGAGATAAGGGATGAACGAATTCATCAGCAGCTCGCTCGCAGACGCGGTGCCACCCCGGCCGATAAAGGCAATTTTCATGGGCGCGATCGATTGAGGTTGCGGCTTGAAGTTTGTTTGTTGATTGTTGTTCGACAGGCTGGCGCGATATGTCGTGTAAGTGAAGACGTCAGATCCACTGCGTCCACCACCCAACAAATTTCCAAAAGTTTCAGCAACAAAAATCAGGCCACCGCCATTATATCGAAGATCGACCACGATGTCGTTGATGCCCTGACTGCGGAATTCCGCAAAAGCCTCGGTGAGCGGCTGCTCGGCGTTCTCGATGAACGTTCGCAAATTAACATAGGCTACCTTGCGACCGCCATCGTTAATGATCTTCGCGCCATAGCGTGATGAAACTGCTTTCAGACTGTACTCTGACTTCGTGACTTGCACGACAGTCTCTGGTCCATCCGTTTTCCGGATGCGATAATAACGGCTGACCCCTGCCTCACTCGGGCCAAGCGCGTTATTGATCCCCGCGTCTCCTTCCGTCGCGTAAATGTCAGCTACGTTGCGCAGATTGGAACTTGTGGTACCGATCGCGACAATTTCCGTTCCACGATCCATCCCGGCGGCATAAGCTGGCGCGCTTTCAAACGACTCAAGGACGTAGAGGCGCGAATCTGGTGCCAAGGCGAGACGCACGCCGATGCCGGCGTTCGACCCGCTCTGATAATAAGCGTTCTCCTCCGCGATCGAGGTAATGTGAGTGAAGTACCGGTCTTTCCCCTGCGCACGGGCAGTAGCGGTCAGGTAATCAATATAATCCTGGACCGTCGAATAGCCGGCAGGATTCCGGTTGGCCGGCAGCAAATCAGGAAACAGATAATAAGTATCCATCTCGCCTGCGACCCAGTTTTGGCGCTCGGTGACCGAACAGCCCGCCGTCGAGGTTGGCGGCGGCGGGGCCGGGGTTGGGGCGGAGGGTGGTACGGTGGCAATGTTGCCGCCGGAATCGCTACCGCCCCCACCGCAGGATGTCAGGACGGTGATGATACCAGCCAAGGCGCCGATCTGTTTACGCATAACAATTTCTCCCCCCGCTTTCCTGACGGCGGGTCAGTGACGAACCTGCCATCTCTCGCGCGGACCATGACTCTCCAAGAGGGCGGACCATATCGACGCGTTTCTGTGCTGACCATGAACAAAATGAGACTCTTCGCCGTGCCTTATCCGCTCGCTTGCCCGGCAAGCGGTGCGACCCTAAGGTAATGGACCATGCGCAGGAGTTTTGAGATGTCCGAACGGTCGACCGCGGAGCCGGTTATTTCCGCAACGGGGCTGTTCACGCCGCCTCACAGCATTTCGAACGAAGAACTCGTCGAAAGCTACAATAGCTACGCCGAGAACTGGAATGCCGCGCATGCCGACGCGATCGCAGCGGGCGATGCCGAGCCCAAGGTGCCGAGCTCCACCGAATTCATCGAGAAGGCGAGCGGCATCAAGGCGCGCTTTGTCATGGAGAAGGACAGCGTTCTCGACCCGCAGATCATGGCACCGCGGTGGCCCGAGCGCAGCAATGAGGAGCTGTCGATCCTGGCCGAAATCGGAGTGAACGCAGCACGGCAGGCGCTTGAGCGCGCGGGACGCGAGCCGCAGGATGTGGACACCGTTCTGTGCGCCTGCTCCAACCTGCAACGCCCTTACCCGGCGATGGCAGTGGAGATTCAGGACGCGCTGGGAATGGGCGATGGCTTCGGGTTCGACATGAATGTCGCCTGCTCCTCGGCCACCTTTGGCATCCAGACAGCTGCGGATTATATTCGCGCCGGCCACGCCCGTTCGGTCTTGGTCGTCAGTCCCGAAATCACGTCCGGGCACCTGAATTGGAAGGACCGCGACAGTCACTTCATTTTCGGTGATGTTGCCACCGCAGTACTGGTGGAGGCGGCGGACATAGCCCCATCGCCGCACTGGCAGATTCTTGGAACGCGGCTGAAAACCGTCTTCTCGAACAATATCCGCAACAACTTCGGCTTTTTAAACCGCACTGCTCCCGAAACCCGGGACGAAGACGATAAGTTGTTCGTCCAGGAGGGCCGTAAGGTTTTCAAGGAAGTTGTGCCGATGGTAAGCGCCATGATCGCGGATCAAATGGCCGAGCTCGGTCTGGAGGGTGCCGATATGCGGCGCCTTTGGCTGCACCAAGCCAACGCCAATATGAACCGGCTAATTGCACACAAGGTTTTGGGGCATGAAGCCAGCGCCGATGAAAGCCCCACTGTGCTGGATCGCTATGCCAACACCAGCAGCGCAGGCTCGATCATCGCATTCCACGAACATTCCGATGATCTTGAAGTCGGTGATACAGGCCTGATCTGTTCATTCGGCGCCGGCTACAGCGCCGGCACCGTGTTTGTTCGCAAGGTTAGCTGAAATGGGGGTTTAGGGCTGCGTGCTGCTGGCCGGGTCCGATCCGTCCATGCTGTCCTCTAACCCTTCTTCCAGATTCTCTTCATCACGCGGCGCATTCTTGGCTTCGCCGTCATCCTTGTCGGGCTCCCCGGGGGCAACCGACATATCTTTCATGCGCTTTTCGGGGACGAGTTCGTCATCATTCTTGGCCATATCGCAAATTCCTTTCGTTCGAGAAACGGAGTGGTCCAGACGCGGTTCCGTCACCAAGGGTAGCCTCTAACCACCGCGGCAGGTGTCGCACCCCAATCGCAGCCAAAGATATACACGATAGAGAAGCGCCGTCCGCGCCGAAACACGCTCAATCCTCGCCGAGGGAGGGGAACCGGCTCACGATATGATCGAACACTGCAGGGTAGAGCGGGTTATCGAAGTGGCATCCATAATAATCGCCCTTCGTCCATGCCACCTGCGCCGCCAGCGGTGCCATGCCGGGCATGGTGAGATAAACGCGCGATTCAGGATTGATGAAGGCCAGCGAATGCATCCGGAAACCCGTGACCGATAGATCGAGCACATCGATCTTGGTCTTCCCGCCGCCAGCCTCACGAATTTCGGCGGCAATGCGCACGTCTTCCCTGCGCGTGAACCTGCTGTCAGCCGATTGGGCCCGCCTCGTTTCGCGATCTTCCATTTGCCCCGCCAAGTTGGATTGTTGGTCGCTTATAGGGCTCTTATAAAAGCGGTTCTACGCCTTGGCAAAAGCGGGAGAAAATTAGTCAGCCACCAATTCGATGGCGATATAGGCGAGCAGCGGAAGGCCGAAGCCGCACAGAGTGGCGAGCACGAAGCCGATACGGATCAATGTGGCGTCAACGCCTGACCATTGCGCGAGGCCGGAACACACGCCGAAAAGGATGGCATTGGATTTATCGAGGCGAAGGGTTTTCTGCACGAGGGATAACTTTCCTGGGAATGTGTTCCGCGGCTGCGAAAATTCGCCGGCCGCGGAAATCGGAGGGATTGGGGTGATTGCATCCATCTCAGGCAACCAGGCCGGTGGCGGGGCTGATGGCGGGAGCGACGCTCATGCTGATGGTGACGACAGCGCAAAGGCAAGCTGCGGTGACCGCCATGATGCGGGTGCGGAACTGTTCGGTCATTGGATAATCTCCTGTGTTTTTGATGTCAGCCCCGGCCATTCCGGGGCACACAAATACCGTTGCAGGAGCCGTGCCAAACCGCATTTTTGGCAGAAAACCGCCATTTCGTTCGAAATCGAAGATGAGCGCAAGATGAACGAAAACCAACTTTAGGCAAAATTCACCTAGTATTGGTTTTGCGCTTCATCTTCGGCACGCTTGCGTCGCCCTCGCCGCTCCCGCAGGAGCAATCGCCATGGCGATTACGCGTCTCAGCTTGACCGATTTCCGCAATCATTCGCGGCTGGAGATCGCCGCGCGCGCCGGGTTCGTCTTGCTTACCGGCCCCAATGGCGCAGGCAAAACCAATGTTCTGGAAGCGATATCGATGCTTTCGCCCGGGCGGGGTCTCCGCCGCGCGCCGCTCTCCGCCATGGCGCGCGAGGGTGGGCCGGGCAATTTTTCCGTCTTCGCCGCATTGGACCAAGCCGATCTGGGCGTAGGGACCGAACCAGGATCGCCGGATCGGAAAAAGGTGCGGATCAATGGTGCGGGCGCCAGCGCCTCCGGCCTGTCGGAGTGGCTGGCGCTGGTCTGGCTGACACCCGCAATGGACCGGCTGTTTGTCGAAGGCGCTTCCGGGCGGCGACGTTTTCTCGACCGGCTGACCTATGCGCTGGTACCCGAGCATGCTGCGGCGACGACGCGGTATGAGCGCGCGATGCGCGAGCGCAACCGGCTCCTGAATGCCGATCGCCCCGCCGATCCCAGCTGGTTCGATGCGCTGGAAGCCCAGATGGTCGAACATGGCGCTGCGATCATGCAAGCTCGCAGAGAGCTGGTCTCTCACCTTTCCGCACGTTTGACGCAGGAGCCGGAAGGGCCGTTTGCACGCCCCCTTCTTTCGCTGGACAAAAGCAGTGATGCGGATCCGGAAGCGCTTGCCGCAGCCATGCGCGCGAGCCGCCCCGCCGACCGCGCAGCCGGGCGCAGCCTCGTCGGCCCGCATCGCACCGATCTGACGGTCATCCATGCCGGCAAGGGCGTTGCCGCCGAGCGCAGTTCGACCGGAGAGCAGAAGGCGATGCTCTTGGCCATCGTGTTGGCTCATGCGGACGCGGTGGCAGAAGCGCGGGACATGCGGCCGATCCTGCTGCTCGACGAGGTTGCCGCACATCTCGACCCGGCGCGCCGCGAAGCACTTTATGACCGCCTTGCCGCGCGTGGTGGCCAGACCTGGATGACCGGAACCGAGCCGGCCCCATTTGCCGCAATTCGGGAGACCGCAACGCACATCGAACTCGCTTAACGGTTCGCTAACCTCAAGTTCTAACCATAGGGCTTAGCACGGTGTTTCCCCGAAAGCGGCAGAACCTCGCTCCATAAGAGGGACCGAGGGGCCATGCTGAAATTGCCGCGCTTACTGCTGATGCTCGTCCTGGCCTGCTGCGCCGCGCCAGCAATTGCCGAAGATGATGACGGGCTGCAGTGCGTGCCCTATGCACGCCAGGTCTCCGGCATCCAGATTTACGGCGATGCCCATACATGGTGGGGACAGGCAGCCGGTCGCTATGAGCGCGGCAGCGTGCCGCAGGTAGGCGCCGTCATGGCGTTCAGGCCTCACGGTATCATGACGCTCGGCCACGTCGCCGCCGTTAGCAAAATCGTCGATTCGCGCACCGTTCTCATTCGCCACAGCAATTGGTCGACGATCAACGGAAGACGCGGCCAGATCGAGGATGACGTTGCCGTCGTCGATGTTTCGCAGGCCAATGACTGGAGCGAAGTGCGCGTCTGGTACACGCCGATCGGCGGCCTCGGCACCACCCATTATCCGCTCGCCGGTTTCATCTACAAGGGCAAGGCCCCGAAACAGCCGAAGCGGATCGAACGCCCGCTTTTCCAGGTCGCCACGGCGGCCCCTGCGCCGCGTCGACCCAAGCCGCTGGCTCCGACGCCTGCTGCCGCGCCCGCCCCGCGGGCCGATCCGATCGGAGACCTGATCGGCTCGCTGGGTAGCTGAGGACGGTCAGTCTTCCTTTTTGGCGACCGGCGGATTGTCACCCAGATCTTCGTACCAGGCTTCTACCGGTCCGGAGAGCTTGATGGTCAGCGGCTGGCCGCGCCGATCGAGCGACTTGCCGGCCTGAACGCGCACCCAGCCTTCGGAGATGCAATATTCCTCGATATTGGTGCGCTGCTCGCCCTTGAAGCGAATACCGATGCCGCGCGAAAGCTTCTCCGCATCATGAAATTTGGAACGCGGCGAGATCGCCAGATGATCCGGTGGCACGTCTGCGCCGCTGGCGGTCTCTGCCGGCATGCTGGTGTCTTCATTAGGGGTATCGGTCATGTCCATTCCTCTGATCGCTCTGGATCGCTTGATCGTTCTGGCGCGCGCCCTAGCGCCATCCTGAAGGCCCGTCACCGTTTTTGCGGCGCTATGGTTCGAAGCAATGGCGTATCGGGGCCACTGCGGCCTTGCAAAATCCGTAGCACCCGTTATGTGCGCGCTTTCGCTTCCGTGATCGGAACACCCAGTCGCCGCCCGGCGGGCCGCTTGCCAGCCGGGTGCTTCGGGCGTATCGCGTTGGCAACAGATCAAATTGTATAAAGAGAACAGGTGCCGAGATGGCCGTACCCAAGAGAAAGACGACCCCGTCCAAGCGCGGCATGCGTCGCTCGCACGATTCGCTGAAGCCGATGGCATTCCAGGAATGCCCCAATTGCGGCGAGCTGAAGCGCCCCCACCATATGTGCGGCGAGTGCAATCATTATAACGGGCGCGAAATCCTCGCGCCGGCGTTCTGATCCGCCCGACTCCGAAAGGACGGTAATGTGCCCATGAAGCCGCGTATCGCAATCGATGCGATGGGCGGTGACGAGGGCGTGCGCGTGATGATCGCGGGCGCAGCTCTGGCACGTCACCGGCATCCCGATTTCAGCTTCCTGCTGGTCGGCGACCAAACGCGAATCGAAGCCGCGCTGGAAAACCACCCCGGGCTGCGCGCGGCCTCTGAAATTCAGCATGTCGATGGCGTCGTCGGAAGCGATGAAAAGCCGACACAGGCTATTCGCAAGGCCAAGTCCACTTCCATGGGGCAGGCGATCGAGGCGGTGAAATCAGGCGCCGCGAGCGCCGCCGTCAGCTCCGGTAACACCGGCGCGTTGATGGCGATGAGCAAGATCGCGCTGCGCACCATTCCCGGCATCGATCGCCCTGCTTTGGCCGCTCTGCTGCCGACGCTGGAAGACAATGATCTGGTCATGCTGGACCTCGGCGCGAATACCGAGGCGGATGCGCGCAACCTGGTCGAGTTCGCGGTCATGGGCGCGGCCTATAGCCGCATCCTCTACGGCTATGGTCGCCCGCGGGTGAAACTGCTCAATATCGGCACCGAAGACATGAAGGGCACCGAGGAGCTGCGCGATGCGGCCGCAGCGCTCAGCCGCGCGGATCATCTTCCGCTCCATTTTCAGGGCTTCACCGAAGCCGACAAGCTCAGCCGCGGCGAAGTCGACGTCGTGGTGAGCGATGGCTTTTCCGGAAATGTCGCGCTGAAGGCGGTCGAGGGCGCAGCACGGTTCGTGACCGATCTGCTCCGCAGCGCCTTTTCCAGCTCGGTCCGGTCCAAGATCGGTTTTCTCATTTCGCGTCCCGCGACCGAATTGCTGCGCCACCATCTCGATCCGAACAATCACAATGGCGCGGTTTTCCTGGGTCTCAACGGCATCGTGGTGAAGAGCCATGGCAGTGCCGATGCCAAGGGCGTTGCCAACGCCGTGGCCGTCGCGGCGCGGCTGGTCGAAGATTCGCTGATCGACCGGATCGGCGAAAGCCTCTCCGATATCGCGGCCGCCATCCCGAAAAAGGGCGATGTTGCATGAGCCAGCGGCGGGCCGTGATAGCGGGCACCGGCTCCGCGCTTCCGCGCACGCGCGTCTCGAATGCAGAGCTGGCGCAGCGCGTCGATACATCGGACGAATGGATTACCGAGCGGACCGGCATCAAATTCCGCCATATCGCCGAGGCGGACGAAACCACTGCGACCCTGGGTGCTGACGCCGCCCGCAAGGCGCTGGAGGCAGCGGGGATCGAAGCGAACGATATCGATCTGATCGTGCTGGCGACAGCGACGCCCGATAATACCTTCCCTGCCAGCGCCACCAAAATACAGAAAATGCTCGGCATTCGCGGCTGCGCAGCGTTCGACGTCGCGGCGGTCTGCTCCGGCTTTCTTTACGCCCTGTCGGTCGCTGAAAGCATGATTCGCGCCGGGTCGGCCAGCAAGGCTCTGGTGATCGGCTCGGAAACGTTCAGCCGTATTCTCGACTGGGAGGATCGCGGTACTTGCGTGCTGTTCGGTGACGGCGCAGGTGCAGTCGTGCTCGCCGCTGAGGAAAGCGAACGCGGCGTGCTTGCCACACGGCTTCATGCCGATGGCGAGCATGGTGAGATGCTTTATGTCGATGGCGGCCCGTCGACCACCGGCACGGTCGGCAAGCTCCGCATGAAGGGCCGGGAGGTCTTCCGTCATGCGGTCGTGAATCTTGCCGAGGTGATGACCGAAACACTGGAAGCAGCCGGTGTCGGCGCTGATCGGGTGGACTGGGTCGTCCCGCATCAGGCCAATGCCCGGATCATCGATGCCACGGTCCGCAAGCTCGGATTGCCGGCCGAGAAGGTCGTGGTCACGGTGGACCAGCATGCCAACACATCTGCCGCATCAGTCCCGCTCGCGCTCGACGTCGCGGTGCGCGATGGCCGTATCCAGCGCGGCGATCTGATCGTGCTAGAGGCAATGGGCGGCGGCTTCACCTGGGGCGCGGCGGTGGTTCGCTTCTAAATCTTTTACAGATTCGCTGCAAAGCGCTATGTTATCGCACAGAAAATCAGATGGAGACGCCGCCATGCGATCCGAAGGCACCCTGACCCGCGCCGATCTTGCAGATATATTGAACCGGCAGGTCGGTCTTTCCCGCGCTGATGCGTCGGGGATGATCGAATCGATCCTCGGCCATATTGGCGATGCGCTTCTGGGCGGTGAGAACGTCAAGATTTCCGGCTTCGGCACTTTCGTCCTGCGCGACAAGGGTGAGCGGATCGGGCGCAATCCCAAAACCGGCGTCGAAGTGCCGATCGCCCCGCGCCGCGTGCTGACGTTCCGGCCCAGCCAGCAGATGCGCAGCCGCGTGCTCGCCAATGATTAATCCGTCGGCCAACTGACGTGACCGACAAAGCCGAAGACGCGTTTCGTACCATCGGAGAAATGGCCGACGAAATCGGCGTGAAACCGCATATTCTGCGTTATTGGGAAGAGCAGTTCCCGATGCTGACGCCGCTCAAGCGCGCGGGCGGCCGCCGCCATTATCGCGCCGAGGATGCGGCGCTGGTGCGCGAGATCCGCGCGCTGTTGCAAGAACGCGGCTTCACGATCAAGGGCGCGCGCCGCCATCTCGAAGCTGCCGGCGGCTCACAAGAGGCGTCCGCTGCAACGGAAAACGACCCGGCCGAGATGGACCGGGTCGTCAAAGAATTGGAAGCTATCCGTCAGCGCCTCGAGAGCGCCCTCGACGCCAGCTGATATCCGCTATCGGCTGTTTCAGTCCGGCCGAACCCTGGATTGAAGCCGCGGATCGCGAAGTTCGCGCATCCGCTCTCCCCTTTCGCGAACGGCCTCCGCCCGCCTCGCCACGGCGGCGGCACGTGCTTCCGCGGTGCCCGCGTTTCCGCGGCGACCGGGCTGCTCTGCCCCCGCGTTAGCGCGTCGCGCCTGCCGAGCTGCGCGCGCTTGGGCAACTGCCTGGGCGCGCGCCTCTTCTACGCTGACATTGGCACCGGCAGCCACGCCGCCCTGATATCCGGCACGATCGTCCCTACGATAACGACCACGACGGTCACGATCACCATCGCCGTCGCGATCACGACCGCGCCAGCCGCGCCGGTCACCATCGCCATCCCGTCCGCGCCAGCGACGCCCGTCGCCGTCACGATCTCCGCGGCGATAATCGCCCCGGTCATAACGGCGCCGCTGATCCCTGTCGAAATCACCCCAATAGCCATCGCGCCGATAATCCCCGCGCCAGCTATTGCGCCGCTGGATCCAGTAATTTCGCTGATAATCGTTCCAGCGGTAAGGCCGGCGATAGCGATCGTAGACGTAATATCCTGAGCCTGGATAGTAATAATCACCATACCAACCCCAATAGGGATCACCGAACTGGCTGTAATTATTATACCCATAATAGCCATCATTGTAGCCGTAGCCGTCATAATAGCCGGTACCTACCGAGACTCCGGTATAAAGGCCGTCACCGTAGAGACCGGTACAAGCGCCCAGTCCAAGACTGGTGGCAGCGAGCAAGAGGGCATTGCGAACTTTGAACACGGACATTTCGACTCTCCAGATGCGCATGCTTCAAATAAAGAGGCTATCTGCTGAACAGCCGCTGAAGAATTAATACATTGGAAAGACTTCGGTTCAACTCACCCGACCGGGCCGTGCAGAACCGGGACAGTCAGCGCAGATATTGCGGACCCAGATCGGGGGCAAGATCGCGCGGCCGTGTGAACCGTTTCAGGCGCCCCTTGCGATTGTCCAAGTCGGCCCAATCGTCGATATCGAGCGCTATCTCAGCAACGGATGCGGTGGGGAACTTCTCTTCCACATCCTCGCGCGGGCCGCCAGCGCCGTTATCGGGCACCAGATCCAGCACGAGGTCTTCCATGCCCGGATTGTGGCCGCACATCATGACATGCTCCGCCGCGCCGCCGCGGTCACGAAGCACCTCGATCAGCGTGACCGAGGACGCCAGATAGATGCGCTTGTCGATCTCCGGCTCAAGCTTGCGTCCATATCCTTCGACCAACCCGTCAAGCGTCTCGGCGACGCGCACGGCAGGGCTCGCCAGCACAAGATCGAACAGCAAGCGCTGCTCGGCCATCCAGTTGCCGATCACCCGCGCCGCCCGCCAGCCGCGCTCGTTGATCGCGCGGTCCACATCGCGCAGGCCTTCGTCCGACCAATCGGACTTGGCGTGGCGGATCAGCGTCAGTTTCTTCATCGGTCGATCAGGTCCTCGCCCAGCAGCTTTTCCAGCCCCACCCCTTCTTGCCCGCTTTCGCGATGCTCCGAAAGGCCGCTTATGCTGGAAATCGCTTCAGCCAGCGTCACACGGCGAACCGGCGTGCCCGCTGGGAAGGCGTCGAGGAAGCGCGAAGGCATGGCCGCGGAGAGCATCACGAAGCGTCCGCGGTCGTCGGCCCGGCGAATCAGGCGGCCGAAAGCCTGCGCCAGCCGGGCGCGAATGATTCGGTCGTCATAGGCGCTGCCGCCCGCCGCCAGCTTGCGCGCCCGGTGCAGGATATTGGGCTTGGGCCAGGGCACGCCCTCCATGATAACGAGCCGCAGCGAATGACCGGGGACGTCGACGCCGTCCCGCAGCGCATCGGTGCCGAGGAGCGAAGCGCGCGGATCGTCCCGGAAGATATCTACCAGCGTTCCGGTATCGATCGGATCGACATGCTGCGCGTAGAGCGGCAGGCCGGACCGCGCGAGCCTGTCCGCGATTCGCGCATGTACGGCGCGCAGGCGGCGGATGGCGGTGAACAGGCCTAGCGCCCCGCCCCCGCTCGCCTCGATCAATCGCCCATAGGCGTTGGCCAGCGCCGCGGTGTCGCCGCGCTTAATGTCGGTGACGATCATTAGCTCGGCCTGGTTCGCATAGTCGAACGGGCTGACGGCGGTGAACTGATCGGCGGGCCTGTCCAGATGGATAGCGCCAGAGCGTGCCTGCGCATTGTCCCAATCCCCGCCGCCGCGCAGCGTGGCGGAGGTGACAATCACGCCGTGCGCGGGCTTCAGCACGATTTCGGCCACCGGCCGCATCGGATCGAGCCAGTGCCGGTGCAGCCCGACGTCGAAATCGCGGCCCTCGAACCGATCGACCGCCATCCAGTCGACAAAGTCGGGATCCGCCGCGCCGACCGCGTTGGAAAGCAGCGCGATCCAGCCGCCCAGCAGATCCACGCGCCAGTTCATGCTCGCCATCGCGCCATCGATACGCGCGCGGGCCTGCGCGTCCATCCAGTCGGGCGGATCGGCGAGGATCGCCTCCAGCCGCCGCCCGAGCACGACCAGCGGGCGCTGTAGCATCTCCAGCGCCTCGATCGCGCCGTTGATCGCTTCCACCGTGGGCCCGTCGAGATCGGCGATCTCGGTTTCCAGCCCATAGCCCGCCTCGGCCGATTTGCTCTCATCGCGGGCATAGACGAAGCCGCGCACCGCCCAGAGCAGCCGCTCAAGCGGACCGAACGGATCCCCCTCGGCGACGCGCTGTAGCCAGCCATCGGACGGCAGCGCGGTGGCGGCCGTGCGGGCCGCCTCGATGGCGCGGCCGCCCTCATCGTCATAGCTCGCCACATCGGCCAGGCGCGCGGCGAGGCCTCGGCGGCGGCCGCGCGATTTGCCTTCCGGGCCGATGATCCAGCGTCTGAGCTCGATCGTCTCCTGCCCGGTCAGCGCCGCAGCGAACATCGAATCGGCGGCATCGAACAGATGATGTCCTTCGTCGAAGATCAAGCGCGTGGGCTGGCTCGCCTGCTCGCGTCCGCGTGCGGCATTGACCATCACGAGCGCATGGTTGGCGATGACGATGTCCGCGTCCGCGCTCGCCCGCGCCGCGCGTTCGATGAAGCATTTGCGGTAGTGCGGGCAGCCCGCATAGACGCATTCGCCGCGCCGATCGGTCAGCGCCGTCGTGCCGTTGCGCCGGAACAGGGTGACGAGCCAGCCGGGCAGATCGCCGCCGATCATGTCGCCGTCGCGGGTATAGGCGGCCCAGCGCGCCACCAGCTGCGACAGCACGGCGGCGCGGCCCTGAAACCCACCCTGCAGCGCGTCCTCCAGATTAAGCAGGCACAGATAGTTCTCGCGGCCCTTGCGCACGACCACCTTCTCGCGAAACTGCGCTTCGTCCGGATAGATACGCCGCGTCTCGCCGACCAGTTGGCGCTGCAGGTTCTTCGTATAGGTGCTGATCCACACACCCCCGCCCGACTTCTCGGTCCAGCGATGCGCAGGGGCGAGATAGCCCAAAGTCTTGCCGATGCCCGTCCCCGCCTCGGCCAACAGCATATTCGGCTGCCCCTTCACGGCGCGCGGATTGAATGCCTTGGCTGCCTCTACAGCGTAGGAGCGCTGCCCCTCACGTCGCTCCGCGCTCTCTCCTGTGAGCTTCGCCAGGCTTTTGAGCGCTTCATCCTCGTCGACCCGCACCTGCTTGGGCTGCGCGCGCGGTGGCCGCTCTTCCCACTCGGGAAGCTTGGCGAACAGCCAGCGCTCCGCCTTTTCCGGGCGCTTGATTCGGCGCGCGACTTCGGCTGCCCAAGGCCAGCGCAGGCGAAACAGCGCCTGCGCAGCGTTCCACGCGCCCTCGCGCTCCGCCCATGCCGGATCGCCGAGCGTTTCGAGCAACGCTTCGGCCGCCGAGAGGTAGAGCGATGGGATGTCGGCATCCGCGGACGCAGATGTTCCGAGTGGATTTTCAGCGCCGGTTTCGAGCCGCAACGCCCGCGCCAGCCCGGCGGGTGTCGGCACCATGAAGCGGGCGGGATGGACGAACGCGAATAGCTCCAGCAGGTCCAGGCCCGACAGATCGGGATAGCCCAGCCGCCGCCCCACCAGTGGCGCATTCATCAAAATCACCGGCGTTTCCGCCGCCCTGCCGATGGCATCGCCCTTGGATATCGCGCGCGGCGCGGCGCCCGGTTCGGCCAGCCAAATGCCCGCATGACTTGCATGCAGCGCGGGGAACGGTAGGTGAGTCACGCCTCCCGCTTATGCCATTCGGGAACGAAAAGGAAACAGCACACGTGGATTATCGCACCGCCGCATCGGACAGCAAGGCTTGGGTATTCGAAGAGGCGCGCAAGCTTCTGAAGCGCTATCCCGATGGCAAGCCCGGCGGCGAACCAGTGCTGTTCGAAACCGGCTACGGCCCATCGGGTCTGCCGCATATCGGCACCTTTCAGGAAGTGCAGCGCACCACCTGGGTGCGTCAGGCTTATACGATCCTGACCGGCGGCGCGCCTAGCCGACTGGTTGCGTTCAGCGACGATATGGACGGCCTGCGCAAGGTGCCGGACAATGTCCCCAATCAGGCGATGCTGACAGAGCATCTCGGCAAGCCGCTGAGCCGCATTCCCGATCCGTTCGGCACGCACGAAAGCTTTGCCGCGCACAACAACGCGCAGCTGCGCGACTTCCTCGATCGCTTTGGCTTCGACTATGAGTTCATCAGCGCGAGCGATCGCTACAACAGCGGCGCGTTCGACGATGCCCTAAGGAACGTGCTGCGCCGCTACGACGCGATCATGGACATCATGCTGCCGACGCTGCGCGAGGAACGGCGTAAGACCTACTCGCCCGTGCTTCCGGTCTCGCCGACCAGCGGCGTCGTGCTGCAAGTGCCGGTCGAGGTGGTCGATGCCGAGGCCGGTATGGTCCGTTTCGAGGACGAGAACGGCGAGACGGTCGAGCAGTCGATCCTGGCCGGTAACGCCAAGCTGCAGTGGAAGGTCGACTGGGCGATGCGCTGGGTGGCGCTGGGCGTCGACTATGAGATGTACGGCAAGGACCTGACCGACAGCGGCGTCCAGTCCGGCCGCATCGCCAAGGTGCTGGGCGGGCGCAAGCCGGAGGGGCTGATCTACGAGCTGTTCCTGGACGAGAAGGGCGAGAAGATCTCCAAATCCAAGGGCAACGGCCTGACCATCGAGGAGTGGCTGACTTACGGCTCGGACCAGTCGCTGGCCTTCTACATCTTCCCCAACCCCAAGTCCGCCAAGCAGCTGCATGTCGGCGTGATCCCGCGCGCGGTCGATGACTACTACCAGTTCCGCGCGAACTGGCAGGATCAGGACGCGGCTAAGCGGCTCGGCAACCCGGTGCATCACATCCATGACGGCGACGTGCCGGATGTGGAGCTGCCCGTCACCTTCGGCCTGCTCCTCAACCTCGTCGGCGTGATGGGTGGAGAGGCGGACAAGGACGCCGTCTGGGGCTATTTGCGCAACTACGTGCCGGATGCCTCGGCGGAGCGCTATCCGGAGCTGGACGGCCTGATCGACAACGCTCTGGCCTATGCCCGCGACTACATCGCCCCCACGCTGAACCGGCGTGCACCGCAGGGCGGCGAGGTGGCCGCGCTGGAGCGGCTCGATGCCGAACTGGCCGAGCTGCCGGAAGACGCCGCCGCCGAGGACATCCAGACCATCGTCTACACCATCGGCAAGGATGAGAGCTACGGCTTCGCGAGCCTGCGGGACTGGTTCAAAGCGCTGTACGAGACGCTGCTCGGCTCCAGCCAAGGGCCGCGCATGGGCAGCTTCATCCAGCTCTACGGCATCGCCAACACGCGCGCGTTGATTGCCGAGGCGTTGGGACGCTAACCCGCCCCCGCCTCACGCCTGCAACCGCGCCGCCAGCCGTTCCATGAACGCCGCGCCGCGGTCGATCTGCTCCAGCGCGATCCACTCGTCGGGTTGGTGCGCCTGCTCGATCGAGCCGGGGCCGCACAGCACCGTGGCGAAACCCGCCCGCGCGAATTGCCCGGCTTCGGCGGCGTAAGAGACCGCCAGTGCCGGGCCGTTGTCTCCGGTCAGCGATCGCACAAAGGCTTCGGCCGGGCCGTCGGGGACGGGGGCCAGCGGCGGGGTGTGCGACAGCCGCTCCACGCGCACGCCGCATTCCGGGAAGCGCGCCTGCAGCTCGGCGTCCACCGCCGCGATCCGCTCCATGAACGGCGCCAGGATATCCAGCGGGTCCTGCCCCGGCGGGCAGCGCAGATCGAAGACGAAGCGGGCATCGCGGGCCAGGATGTTGCTCGCCGTGCCGCCGTTCATCATGCCCACCGTCAGCGTGGCGTGCGGCGGCGTGAAGGGGCTGTCCGGATCGGCGCGTCCCTTCAGCCCCTCCGCCAGCGCCGCCAGCTCGCCCATCAGGCCAATCGCCACCATGTTCGCCGACACGCCCAGATGCGTGAGGCTGGAATGCGCCTCATGCCCGCGCACGCGCACCTCGTGCAGCGCGATGCCCTTGTGCCCCGTCACCACCGCCATCGATGTCGGCTCGCCGACGATGGCGAGCGCGGGCGCGGGCACATGGTCCGCAATGCTAGCGATCAGGTCCGGCGCGCCCTTGCAGCCCACCTCCTCGTCATAGCTCAGCGCGATGTGCACCGGCCGCTTGCCGCCCCGAAAGCGCGGCACGGCGGCCAGCGCCAGCGCGATAAACGCCTTCATGTCGCTCGTCCCGCGACCGTGCAGCCTGCCGTCCCGCTCCGTCACCGTCCACGGGTCGCTCGACCAGTCCTGCCCGTCGATCGGCACGACATCGCTGTGGCCGGACAGGATCACCCCGCCCTCCACATCCGGGCCTACGGTGGCGTAGAAGTTCGCCTTGGTGCCGTCCGCATTGGGCACGCGGCGGCCGGTGATGCCGAAGCCGGAGAGGTACTCCTCCACCCATTCGATCAGCGCCAGATTGCTGAGCCGCGAGGTGGTGTCGAAGCCCACCAGCGTCTCCAGGATCGACCGGCCCTTGGCCGCCAGATCGGCGCTCATGCCGCGCCCCCCGCCATCCGCAGCACCGCGACGTAACCGGGCGCGATGGTCATGCGGCTCGTGAGGCCCTTTGCGGCCAGCAGGCGGTGCGCGGCGGGCAGGCGGTAACAGGGGACGGCCATGAACAGATGGTGCTCCGAATGGTAGTTGACCCAATAGGGCGCGACGGTGGCTCGCTCCGCCCAATTGGCATGGGTGGTGCGCGCATGGGTGAACGGATCGTCCGATCCGGTGGCGGTACAGGCATGTTCGGCGATGTTGCGCACGCGCAGGAACAGCTGGAACGTGGTGGCCAGCGCGGCAATCCAGATCAGGAACGGCCACGGCCCCGCGCCTAGCGCCCATGGCACAATCAGCAGCAGCGCGTTGACGGCGAGGAAGCGCAGCATGGCGACACCGGCAAAGGACTTCACTTCGCCATCGCCGCCCTCCTTCTCGGTTCCGTTCGCGCTCCCTTGCCCCTCATCCGTAGTCCTGAGCCTGTCGAAGGACGCCTCTCCTGCGCTTACCTCACCCGCGTCCGCGAAACGCCCTTCGACAGGCTCAGGGCTTACGGTCTTCGGTCGTTGCTGCTTCAACGCCGCCCATGCCGCCGCGAGCTGCGCGCCCCGCGTGCGCAGGAAGGTGCGGCCTGTCAGATCGCGCCACACCTTGCGCCGCAGGCTCGCGCCACTGGTCGGGAAGGGCTTGGAGAGGATGAGGTCGGGGTCCTCCTCCTGCTGCGTGTAGCGGTGGTGGGTGAGGTGATAGGTGCGGTAGGCCTTGAGATCGCTGCCGACGGGCGCGCCGGTCAGCCATTCGCCCAGCCGGTTGTTCCACCGGCGATCGGGGCTCAGCAGACCATGCGCGGCGTCGTGCATCAGGATGGCAAGCCCCAGCTGCCGCCCGCCGACGATGACGATGGCGAGCAGCACCGCCGGCACCCCGGCGAGCGGCCCCAGCGCATCCCAGCCCCACAGCGCCACGCCGATGACGAGCGCGATCACCGCCCAGCAATGCACCACCAGCCACGTGCCCCGCCAACGCGACACCCGTGTGAGCGCGCTCCACTCGGCACGGCTGAACAGCTCCAGCGGCCGCGCCGACTTCACCTGCGCCATAGCGACCCTCCCCGCGCCCACAGGACGCCAGCTTCACACACTTCACACTGTCCAGAGCTCCTATTTTTCACCGCCCGAAGCGGCAAGCAAATGGAG
This sequence comes from Novosphingopyxis iocasae, assembly GCF_014334095.1. Lineage (NCBI taxonomy): Bacteria > Pseudomonadati > Pseudomonadota > Alphaproteobacteria > Sphingomonadales > Sphingorhabdaceae > Novosphingopyxis > Novosphingopyxis iocasae. The sequence goes on along the minus strand of NZ_CP060495.1, from coordinate 2,597,227 downwards.
CGGATCGAAAAGCGCATTTGTGAAACCATGAGCACAGCATACCCCATGCAGGCCCCTGTAGGACAGGGTCTTGTCCTGCCGTTTGCCATGGCCTTGCCCAGCCATGCACCTTCAACTCCAGAATGGAGCAGAACCTCGCCACATCGGATCAGCTTCCCCGTGCATCGCGGAACCCTTTGAGGAACATGCCAGCGCGTTCACTTCGGGGGAGATTATCTTGGCCAGTCGCAGCGAAGTCGAAGAGGCGCTATTTCCCGAGAGTGGCGCACTGGTGGAAGCGCTGGTTGCGCCCGAAAGCTGGTGCATTCCGCTGGAACGGATCGTATCTGAGGCGGCCACGCGGCTCGATGCAGAACATTATGAGCCGAAAATTCTCGCCAATTCCGATGCGCTCGATGCGTCCGGCCACGACCTGATACCGCTCGCAGAGCTTGCCGAAATCCGCCTGCCGAGCCTGTTCACGCGCATCTGGGCCAAGAATGCCGATCATGGCATCCCCTATCTGAATGCTACCGATCTGATGAGCATAGCCGCCACGGGCCTGCCCGCGCAGGCACGCTTCGTTTCCCATGCCTCTCGCGTGAACCTCGATAATTTGCGCATCCGGATGGGCTGGCTGCTGGTCACATGTTCGGGCACCATCGGGCGGGTGTTCGAAGTGCCGCCTTCGCTTGATGGCTGGGCAGCCACGCATGACATCATCCGCATCATTCCGCATGACGAGCGCCTGCGCGGCTATATCCGCGCCTTCCTGACGTCCGAATTCGCGCAGGTTCAGATCCTGAAGCACACCCATGGCGGCCAGATCGATCACATCACCGATGATCAGATCGGCTCCTGCCTGGTCCCCATGCTGCCCGACACGGTAATGCACCGCCTTTCTCAGGCCATGGACGATGCAGAAGCCGCCCGTCAGCGCGCGGCACAGCAGGTCGCCGATACGCTGGCAACGATCAAGACGGAGATGGCTGATGCCCGATAACAGCAACATCATCCCGCTGATCCCGCCGGGCAAGATCCGCTGCTTCATCACCGGGAAGCTTCGCCCAGACACGCCGGAAGAAAATGTGCGCCAGCGCTGGGCGCGCAGTCTGGTCGACGAATATGGCTATGACAAAAGCGATATCGGTGTGGAGGTCCGCATCGTCATGGGACGCGCCAGAAAGGCGGCGGATCTGGCGATCTTCAAGGCTGGCGCAAAACATGCGCAGGAAAACATCGTCACCATCATCGAAGCCAAGCGTGACGACAAGAAACCGAGCGCGAAGGATGACGGGCTCGATCAGCTGAAAAGCTATATGAGCGCGTGCAGCTGCTGCCGTTTCGGCATGTGGGTGGGCCAGACGCTGGTCGCCTATGAGCGCTCGCTTAGCGACGGCACAATCAGCGAGGTCGCGGATATTCCGCGTGCGGGAGAAGATTCTCCCCGGCGGCCAACCCATCAGGACCTGCAGCCGGTGCAGGAGCTGACGAGCATCTTCAAGCGGTGCCACAATTACATTCACGCCAATAGCGGGCTGCAGAAGGCCGAAGCATTTCACGAGATGCTGAAGTTGATCTTCTGTAAAACCTATGAGGAAAGCGAGGGCGGGAACGAGCTGCAATTCTCGATCGATCCCAGCGAGCGCCGCTCTGCCGCCGGCCAGCGCAGGCTGCTCGACGACCGGCTCGCACCGCTGTTCGAGCAGGTGAAGGACCAGTACGAACATATCTTCAAGCCGGACGAGCGCATCACACTTCGCCCCGAAGTGGTCGCCTATGTGGTGGCCGAGCTGCAATATATCTCGATCCTGCGCAGCACGACCGATGTGAAGGGCGAGGCCTATGAGCATCTCGTCGGCGACAATCTGCGCGGCGACCGGGGAGAATATTTCACACCCCGCAATGTCTGCGACATGGCGGTGAACATGATCATGGCGCTTTATCCGATGACGCGCTTATCTTCCCTCAAAGTGGTCGACTGCTGCTGCGGCACCGGCGGCTTTTTGGTCAGCTGGATCGCCAATCTGCGCGATCGGATGCGGGAGCAGGAGGTGCAGCGCGGCACTGTCGATGTGCAGGCGCGGGTGCGCGAACGAGTGCGCGAGACCTGCCGCCGGCATCTTTATGGACTGGATATCAATCCGGGGCTGGTGCGCACGGCCCAGATGAATCTCGTGATGCATGGCGATGGCTCCACCAATGTGTTCGAGGCGAATACCGTGAAGCGGCCGGGTGAATGGCCCGATCAGACGCGCGAACATGTTCCCTATGGCCAGTTTGATGTGGTGATCACAAACCCGCCCTTTGGCGAAGAGGTACGGATCGACGATGCCCATATTCTTGATCAATATGAGCTGGGCCAGTGGGAGAGCGAACGCAAACGCAGCTCCATGCCCGCCGAACAGCTGTTCGTGGAAACCGCGCTCAACTTCCTGAAGCCGGGCGGTATTTGCGCGCTCGTGCTGCCCGACGGCATCCTCAACAATCCGGGGCTCGCCTTTCTTCGGCGCTGGCTGACACAGCGTGCCAGGATCGTTGCATCGGTGGCGCTTCCCAAGGAAACCTTCGGCCGCAACAAGGGCGTCAACAATCCGTCCGTGCTGATTGTCCGCAAGTTCACCATGCGGGAACTGGAGGATGCACGGGAGCGCAATATGGTCGATACACGCGCGGAGCTATTCCTCTCGATGCCGCGCACCGCTGGCATCGACAAGCGCGGAAGCACCTTGTTCTTGCGCCATCCCGACGGCCGCATCATCGAGGACAGCGACGGAATCCGTTTGATCGACGATCAGATCGGGCAGGTAGCATCTGCCTTCAGCCAATCGACGGTAGCCTTGGCAAACCGCGTCAGCTGAAAATTCACTCCTTGCGGATCGTCTCGTCCAGCTTGGCGACGGTGATGCCGAGCTTGCTCACTTTCATGCGGTTGAGCGCCACCTTGCCGCCGGGCTCCAGGTACAGCCACTGGTCGACACCAAGGCCGCCTTTCATGGTGTAGGCGAGGTGCAGGCGGTTGCCTTCGCTGGAGCCGGTGACGGGGCCGTCGGCATCGGTCAGCGTGCCGGCATAGCGGCCCGGTGCGGTCTCATGAATCACCCAGGTGCGTTTGCGCTCCGGCTTGTCGCCTTCCTCGATATGCTGGACGAGGCGCAGGCTGCCGTCGTCCAGACGCGTGCCGTCGCTCGACACGCGGGTCTGTTCGGTCTTGCCGACGATTTTGTCGAGCGTACCGACGCCTTCGCTATGCCCCTCGAAAAAGGCCAGCGCGTCGAAGGGCGGCGCGGGTGCGGCGAGACTTGGTTCGCGGACCTGCCCCAGGCAGGCGGTGAGCGCCAGCGGCATCAGCGCGGCAAGGATCGGCTTTTTCATCGTCACCCTTTCTTCGTACGTTAAACGCACGGGGGCGTTGAAAAGCTGCCGGGCTTACTGCCCCTCCGCATTGGCATAGGCCAGCTTCAGCCAGTTGTTCTGCCGAAACCATTTGGTGATGATATATTTCGTGCCGAGCCGCGGCGGCGTGCCGGCGTGCAGTGTCTTCATGTTGGGCGTGCCGTCGGGCCGCATATTGTTCCACATCAGCATCATGCCTTTGCGCGGCGTCACGCCGATGCCGAGCTGCGGAAATTCGGTCTCTCCGCCGTCGGGTACATCATTCAGGAAGATCATCGCGGTCCAGCTGCGCTGCCCGCCCTGATGGCGCTCCTGCTGCCAATAGCCTTCGCCCACATGGAAGAAATCATGATGCGGCTTGAACTCCTGGCCGATATGATAACGCTGGCCCTGCATCGTTTCCGAAAAATCGTTGGATAGGCCCAGCACCTCGGCAATGCGCGTCTCGATCCGCGAAACGTCCGCATCACGGCCATTGAGGTGGCAGCTGTAGCTGGTGCGGAAATTCTCCTGCTTGGTGCCTTCGTAAAGCGTGCTCGGCACCGCTTCGGCATCGATCCGCGCGATCAGCAGATCGCAGTCCGCATCGGGCAGGAAATTCTGATAAACATAGACCTGCGCACCCTCCACATCGACATGCTGGACATAGGGGTTGGCGTTCAGCTTGCGCGTGGCGACCTGGCCGATCTTCTTCAGCTTGGCGGGGTTCGCCGCCGGATCGAGTTTCTTCTTGCGGCGTGCCTGCGCGGCCCCCGCGGTACTTTGTACGTTCATCTCGCTCCCCGGACTGGCCGTCGATTCCGTGGTGCCGGAGTCTCGCCGCTGGGACGCGCTTTTTCAAGAGGGCGTTGGAGGCGCCAATCACGCGGATCGTTCGCCAGCGGGAACGATCCCGGCGGGCCGCACGTTCGAAGGGGCAAACGCAAAGGAGATTTATCATGGACAGCAAGGAAATCGTCGAAAAATTCTGGAAAGCGCTCGACAAGAGCCCGTTCGTCATGATCGGTATTCCCGCGCAGAATGCGCATTCGGAGCCGATGACCGCACAGTTCGACGACGACATCCCGAATTCGCTGTTCTTCTTCGCCGGCAAGGACAATCGCCTGGCAACCGGCCTCGTCTCCCACCCCGAAGCGATGGTGGAATTTTCCGGCAAGGGCCATGATTTCTTCGCCTCGGTCAGCGGCACGCTGTCCGTCAGCGACGATCGCGACCTGATCGACAAGTTCTGGTCCAACGCGATCGAAGCCTGGTTCGATGGCGGCAAGGACGATCCGAACCTTACCCTGCTGCGCTTCGACATGAAGAATGCCGAAATGTGGGAAGCCGATCTTTCGGCGGCGAACAAGCTGAAGATGCTGTTCGGCGGCGACATCAATTATGGCGATCCCAAGGAAAAGCACGTCGAAACGACGATGTAATCGTCTTCGAGATCTCAAACGATGGAACCCCGCTCCGGCGGGGTTTCTTGTATCCATGGGGCAGGCAAACATCGGAGACATTTATGGACCAGCAGCCCCAGACTCTTAGCGGCAAGGTCGCACTCATCACCGGCGCGGCGGGCGCGATCGGCACCGCCACCGCGGCGCTGATGGCCGCGCGCGGCGCGAAAATCGTCGCGGTCGATATCGAAGGCGCGGACACCGCGGCGCTGGAAAAGGCCGTGCCGGGCGAACAGCTCAAGATCGTGACCGCGGATGTCACCGACGAGGCTTCGGTGCGCGATTATGTGAAGGTTACGCGCGAAGCCTTTGGCGGGCGGATCGACATCTTCCACAACAATGCCGGGATCGAGGGGCCGGTAAAGCCCATCGGCGATTATCCGCTCGACGATTTCAAGAAGGTATTCGACGTCAATGTGAACGGCGTGTTCCTGGGCCTGAAGCATGTCGTGCCCGTGATGCTGGAACAGGGATCAGGCGCGATCGTGAACAGTTCCAGCGTGGCCGGGCTCAGCGGAGCGCCGGGCATGAGCGGGTACAACGCCTCGAAGCACGCCGTGCTCGGCCTTACCCGCGTGGTGGCGCTGGAAGTGGCGGGCAAGGGAGTGCGCTGCAACTGCATCAATCCCGGGCCGATCGACAGCCGCATGATGGATTCGCTCGACAAGGGCGGGGATACGACGCAGGAAGCGCGCGAAAAAGGCGTGCCCGAGGGCCGCTATGGCCGCCCCGAAGAGGTGGCGCGGCTGGTGGCTTTCCTCGCGTCGGACGATGCGGAATATATCAACGGCGCGTTCCATTCGATCGACGGCGCGCTGCACGTTTCGACCTGAACGCCGCGTTCGTGCGCCGGGCTCAGCCGCCCGGCGCAGGCCGCTCCAGCACTACCGTTTCGCTGCCGTGATAATCGGCGCGCCGCGTTTCGGCGAAACCATGGCGCGCAGCGAGGCGGAGCGAGGGTTCGTTTTCCGGCGCGATGATGCAGCAGAGCTTGCTGTTCAGCTGCGCATCGGCCCAGCGAAGCGCTGCCGCCAAAGCTTCGCCGCCATAACCTTTGCCATGGAAGTCGGGGCCGAACACCCAGGCGCCCTCCGGGATGGCGGGCAGTGGCGGGTCGATTTCCCGCTCGAACCGGCCAAAACCGATCTGCCCGACATAGGCGCCGCTCGCCTGCTCCTCGATCGTCCAGAGGCCGTAGCCGAGGAGCGACCAGAAGCTGGGGCCGCGCAGAAACTTCTCCCACGCCTGCGCGCGCGTCAGCGGCCCGCCGATATAACGGTGCACGCGCTCTTCCTGCCCGGCGGCATAGGCCGCGTCGAAATCGGCGAGCGTCTGCGCGCGCAGAATCAGCCGATCGGTGGTGATGAGCGGGGCGTCCATGCCTGCCATCCTAGCGCGCCGTCCGCGCTTGCCTAGCTTGGCGCTTGCCGGGAGCGGCGGTCTGTTTAGGTTGCTCGCGGAAAAGGACCACCGATGCCGCAGCCGGACAAAACCGACAAACCCAGTCTTGCGGAGCGCTTGGCGATCGAGCTGGTCGCGATTTGGCTGGCGGTGCGCGATCCACGCACGCCCATGCTCGCCAAGATCGTAGGCTGGCTGGTCGTCGCTTATGCGGTATCGCCGATCGATCTGATCCCGGATTTCATTCCGGTGATCGGCCTGCTTGACGACGCGCTGATCGTACCGGCGGGTCTGTGGCTGGTCGAACGATTGACCGGCGCGGCGCTGATGGCGGAATTCCGCGCGGCGGCTCGCAAGGGCGGCGAACATCCCGCGATGCGTTGGGGCGCGCTGATCGTCCTTGGACTATGGGCTGCGCTGCTGCTGGCGGCGCTTTACGGCTGGCACGTCGCCGCCGAGAACTAAAGCGCCCCTTGCCGCCTCAATCGTTGTGCTTGGCGATCCATTCCTCGACCACGGGCGCGATCTTGGTGCGCCATTTGCTGCCGTTGAAGATGCCGTAATGGCCCGCGCCCTCGGCCATATAATATTTCTTCTCCGCCTCAGGCAGCTTCTTGGCGAGCGTCAGCGAGGCCTTGGTCTGGCCGAGGCCGCTGATATCGTCATTCTCGCCCTCGATGGCGAGCAGCGCGGTCTTGGTGATGGCGCCGGGATCGACCAGGCGACCGCGGTGCAGCCATTCGCCCTTGGGCAGGGCATGGCGCTGAAACACGATCTCGATGGTCTGCAGGTAGAATTCGGCGGTCATGTCGCAGACCGAGCGATATTCCTCGTAGAAATCCTTGCTGGCGCTGGCGCTTTCCTCATCGCCCTTCACCAGATGCTTAAACATCTCATAATGGCTGTTGAGATGGCTGCCGAGGTTCATCGACATGAAGCCCGCCAGTTGCAGGAAGCCGGGATACACCTTGCGCCCCGCGCCGGGATACAGGCCGGGCACGGTGGCGATCACATTCTGCGCAAACCAGGCGTGGGGCCGCTCGGTGGCAAGCGTGTTGACCGCGGTTGGTGCCTCGCGCGTGTCGATCGGCCCGCCCATCAGGGTGAGCGTGCGCGGCACGCAGGGGTTCTCGTCCTGCGTCATAAAGGCGGTGGCGGCGTAGCAGGGCACCGAGGGCTGACAGACCGCGAGCATGTGCGCGCCCGGGCCGATCTCTTCCAGAAACTCGACGATATAGTCGATATAATCGTCCAGATCGAAGCTGCCCGCTTCCACGGGCACGTTCTTCGCATCGCGCCAGTCGGTAATGTAGACGTCATGGCCAGGCAGCATGCGCTCCACCGTGCCGCGCAAAAGCGTCGCGAAATGGCCGGACATCGGCGCCACGATCAACAGGCGCGGCTGGTCTTTGACGCCGTCTTTTACGAAATGCTTCAGCTGGCCGAAGGGTTTGCGCAGCGCGATCTCTTCCGTCACCGCCACGGTCTTGCCGTCCAACTCCGCGGCGTCGATTCCGAAAGCGGGTTTGCCGCGCGGGCTGGCGGCGTGCGCGAACACGTCCAGCGCCGAGGCGACGACAGGGCCGGCCCCCACATAGCTGAGCGGATTCAGCGGGTTGGTGAGCAAATTTGCGCCCATGTTCGCAAACACGCTGGCACCGGCCAGAAGTGAGCGCTGAAATTCGTAGCTGGCGTAAAGCATGAGAGGCCTTCGAATATTCGGTATGTCGGACGACGCAACGTAAGCGCGAAAGGTTAATGTTGCAATGCAGTGCACGGTTTGCCGGTGCGCGTGCTGTTTGTGCAACGTCCGGAGCCGAACCAGCGAACGGGTATGCGGGAGGGTGGACTGGCAGGAATATGCGGGGAAACTCTCAGCGCGCCATTGCCACTAGGCTAACCCCCCTCCCCCTGCTAACCGATCCGCCCATGGCACGGCGTCCCACGAAAGCTGCGATCGAACCGGGGTCCGCCCGCAAGCTCGGCAGCCTCAAGATCGTTTTCCGTTATCTTCTGAATTACCCGAAGCAGCTGGCCTTTGCCGCCGCCTCGCTTCTGCTGGCGGCGCTGGCGACGCTCGCCATCCCGCGCCAGTTGCAGCAGATGGTGGACAAGGGCTTCGGCTCCTCCACCGGCGATATCGCGCCCTATTTCCATTACATGTTCATGATCGTGGGCGTGCTGGCCATCGCCACCGCCGCGCGCTTCTATTTCGTCAGCTGGCTGGGCGAGCGGGTGGTGGCCGATATCCGCCGCGCGGTGCAGGACAATCTGCTGCGACAGGCGCCCCGCTTCTTCGAGGAAAACCGGCCGAGCGAAATTGCCTCTCGCCTCACCGCGGACACCTCGGTGATCGAACAGACCGTGGGCACCACCGTTTCCATCGCGTTGCGCAATATCGTGCTGGGCATCGGCGGGATCATCTATCTGTTCGTGCTCGCCCCGGGCCTGGCCGCCATGCTGCTGATCGGCATTCCGCTGATCATCGTGCCGATCGTGCTGATCGGCCGGAAGGTGCGCCAGATCTCCCGCCACAGCCAGGATCGGATCGCCGATGTCGGCGCGATGGTGTCCGAAACGCTGGGCGCGATGAAGATCGTGCAGGCCTTCGGGCAGGAACCGCGCGAGCGCAACCGCTTTGCCGTCGCGGTGGAAGACAGCTTCGATACGGCGCGGCGGCGGATCAAATGGCGCGCGGGGCTGACGCTTGTCGTCATCAGCATGATTTTCGGCGCGATCACCGGAATCATGTGGGAGGGTGCGACGGACGTTGTCTCCGGGCAGCTGACCGGCGGCACCATCACCGCCTTCATCTTTGCCGGCGTGCTCACCGCCTCCAGCTTCGGCGCACTGACCGAAGTGTGGGGCGATATTCTGCGCGGTGCGGGCGCGGCGAGCCGTCTCGGCGAACTGCTGCAGGCCGAACCGGACATCGCGCGGCCCGCCAAGGCCGTCGACATGCCCGCCCCGCGCGGCAGCCTGGCCTTCGATCACGTCACCTTCCGCTATCCCACCCGGCCGGACGACCGCGCGCTCGACGATTTCACCCTGACCGTGGAGCCCGGTGAGACGGTGGCCGTCGTCGGCCCCTCGGGCGCGGGCAAGTCCACGCTGTTCCAGCTGGCCTTGCGCTTCTACGATCCGCAGCGCGGCAGCATCCGCATCGATGGCGTGCCGCTCGCCAATGCCGATCCCGCGGAACTGCGCCGCCGCATTGCCTATGTGCCGCAGGAAACCGTGCTGTTTGCCGCCAGCGCGCGCGACAATCTGCGCTATGGCCGCTGGGACGCGGAGGACGAGGAATTGTGGGAAGCCGCACGCCTCGCCAATGCCGAAAGCTTCCTGCGCGGCCTTCCGCAGGGCCTCGACACCTATCTGGGCGAAGGCGGCGCGCGGCTTTCCGGCGGGCAACGCCAGCGCATTGCCATCGCCCGCGCCATGCTACGCAAGGCGCCGATCCTGCTGCTGGACGAAGCCACCAGCGCGCTGGACGCGGAGAGCGAGCGGCTGGTGCAAGACGCGCTCGACCGGTTGATGGCGGACCGCACCACTGTCGTGATCGCCCACCGCCTGGCCACGGTGCGCTCGGCCGACCGGATCGTGGTGATGGACGAAGGCCGCATCGTCGAACAGGGCAGCCATCTGGAGCTGGAAGGCGCGGGCGGATTGTACGAACGGCTGGCCCGTCTTCAGTTCGAACATGGTTCCGCCTGAGGGCCGCTTTTTGTTCGCTGGCGTTCGCGTTCCATTGTGTTAACTGTCGCGAATGGCAGAGAAATACGACCAGTCCATGGAAGCGTTCGACGATTCGCCCGGCCGATTTCGCAGCGTCCAGAATACGGAGCGTTTCTCCGGCGCTTCCGGCCTGTTGTTCGAACAGGCGATGGCGCAGACGCGCATGGCGATCTGCCTGACCGATCCGAACCAGGAAGACGATCCCATCGTTTTCTGCAACCGCGCGTTCCGCGAGCTGACCGGCTATGACGAGGATGAGATCGTCGGCCATAATTGCCGCTTCCTGCAGGGCCCGGACAGCGACCCCGAAACCGTGGCTCGCCTCCGCAAGGCGGTGGAAAACCGCGAAGTTACCGTGGTGGAGCTGCTGAATTACCGCAAGGACGGCACGGCCTTCTGGAATGCGCTGCATGTCGGCCCGATCTATGACGACGACGACAATCTGAAATATCTTTTCGGCAGCCAGTGGGACGTCACCGATGTGCACGCCGCGCGCGCCGACGAACGCCATGCCAAGATGATGGCGCGCGAGCTCAGCCACCGCGTGAAGAACATGTTCTCGGTCATCTCCGCCATCGTCAACATGGCCGGGCGCGACCGGGGGCAGGAGGAGATGGCCGACTGGATCACATCGCGTATCCAGGCGCTGGGCCGCGCGTACGAAACCACGCTCGACGAGGCGAGCTCGGGCAGTATCGGCGTCGGCCAGATGATGCGCGCGGTGCTTGGCCCTTATGACGGCGGCGGCGAGAATATCAGCTATCGGGGTGAGCCGATAAAGCTGGACACCAACATCGTATCGATGCTCGGCCTGACGCTGCATGAGCTGGCGACGAACGCCATCAAATATGGCGCGCTCAGCACCGACCACGGCAAGGTGACGATCGAATGGGAAGCCGAAGACGGCGAGCTCGCGATCGACTGGCGCGAAAACGGCGGCCCCGCGGTCACCGAGCCGCCCGAAGGCAAAGGCAGCGGATCGAACATCGTGCGCCGCCTGCTCGCCGCCGCCGAAGGCACCATCCGTTACGACTGGCAGCCGCAGGGCCTGCATGTGTGCGTGCGCGTTCCGCTGGATGACTGAGAGCGACATGGCCAACACAATGCGTGGAGACGCCCTGAAGGGGCGCGATATCCTCGTGGTCGAGGACGAGCCGACGATTGCGCTCGATCTGCAGATCGCGCTGGAGGACCATGGCGCTTCGGTCCGCACCGCGCGGACATTGGCACGTGCGCTGGAACGCGTGGAAGCTCAGGCACCGGATGCGGCGATCCTCGATGTGACATTGGGTCAGGAAAAGACCTGCGAGCCGGTGGCGCGCGCGTTGCAAAAGCTTGGCGTTCCCTTCCTGCTGCATTCGGGCGATCTGGACCGGCAGGGCGAGCTGATCCACCGGCTTGGCGCGCCGGTTATCGCCAAGCCTGCCGCGAACCGCGAATTGATCGAACGACTGAGCGAGCTGCTCGCCTGAACTTTTAGGCTTGAGCGCCTCGGCTGAGGCTCCAGTTCCTGAACCCTCGCCGATAAGCCGCTCGCGCAGCGGCTCTGCGTCTGTCAGACTACGCCGGTCAACGCAGGAGCGAGATCATGGTGCGAAAAGCAGTGACGTTGGGCTTGGCTCTGGCAGTCACGCCCCTGGGAAGCGCGGCGCAGGCCGAACCGGCCCGCCAGCTCTTCGATGAATGGCTCGGCGCGTTCAATTCGGGTGATAGTTCGGCGATCAAGGCCTTCTCTCGCGCGCATCTGGACGATCCGCTGGCGGTGACCCAGCGAAATCAGCGCACCGAAACCTGCGGCTTCGATCTGGTGCGCGTGGAGAAAGACGAGGGCACCGCCTTCAGCGCGCTGCTGGCCGAGCGCTGCTTTCCGACGCTGTCCCGCCTCTCCTTCACCGTGGCCGACGACGGCGAGACGCTGCGCGAATTCAATTTGCAGCCGTTCGCGATGGCACCGGAGCGAGCCTGGGCGGCAACAACGGACATCGCGAAAAGGCTGGCTGAGCGGGACGAATTCGCCGGATCAATCATCGTGGTGCGGGATGGCGAGGCACCGTGGATGCTGTCCCGTGGCAGCTTTTCACATGACGATCCGCGGCCGATCACAGCTGATACGCCCATGTTTCTGGCCTCGGCGGGGAAAATGTTCACCGCGGTCGCGATCCTTCAGCTGGTCGAACAGGGCAAGGTGGCGCTGGACGCGCCGCTGTCACGTTATCTGCCGGACTATCCGAACCGGGAGATGGCGAAGGTGACCATCCGGCAGCTGCTGAACCATCGCGGCGGCACCGGCGATGCAGGGATATTGCAGCGCGAGGATGCGGCCAACCGCGCCTGGGTTCGCACGATCGACGATCTGATCAAACTTAACGGCAACCGGGCTCCTGCTTTCACGCCAGGCAGTCAGAGCGATTATTCGAACTACGGCTTTATCCTGCTCGGCGCGGTGATCGAGCGCGTGTCCGGCGAACGCTATCCGGACTTCATCCAGACCCATGTCTTCGCACCCGCGGGAATGACCGAAGCGGGTTATCCCGACCGCGATCACATGGCGGACGTCCCGGTGGGCTACTCCACCTTTTTCGAGAGCGAGCCTGAAGCCATTCCTAGCACCGAAGCGCTACCCTGGAGCGGATCCGCGGCGGGCGGCGGCGTCGCGAGCGCCAACGATCTGGTTCGCTTCTTCGCCGCGCTACAGGCAGGCAAACTGGTCTCCGCGGAAACGCTCGCGATGGCCACGGTGCCCGGTGACACACCCTGGTACGGCCTGGGCTTCGTGGTGCAGGAGGGCAAGCATCCGCTCTGGGGCCATGGCGGCTTCTCCTACGGCATGAGTGTGGCCGCCCAGCGCTTTCCGAAAGACGGGCGCACCTTTATCTGCATCGCGACGCGCGACATGGCCTGCGACCGTCTGATCTACGCCTGGTTCGACCGCACGTTCGGCCTGACCGAATGACGGCATGTCGAACTGTCGATCCTGGATTAGCGGGCTTGCGAAGCTGGCGCGCAGTGCGGGGGGGGGCGCCCGCTCATGCAAGCCGGGCACTTGCGTCAACAGGGGCGCGCCTCGAGGCACTAAATAGTCCCGTATGAGCCGCCGATCGCTGGCCCGCCTGCCCGTATCTCTCTTGGCAAAGACGCGATCCGGGCGCGAGAGGAGCCTTCGACCACCGAAAAAAAGGCGGCACCTTGCGGCACCGCCTTTCTGTATTCCGAAAGGAGTCAGCTTATTTGGGCATGACCGCAGCTTTGCCAAACTGGCGGAACTGCTCATTTCCGACAAACCCGAACTTGGTGATGCCCGAGCGCTTGATCGACGCCAGCGCCTCGTCGACGATCACATAGCGTGTGGTCGCGGAAGGCTGGAACTGCAATTCAGGCTCCGGCGTCATCTGCCGCGATTCCTGAAGCAACTGGTCGAACTGCTGCAAGGTAATCGGCTGGCCGTTCCACTGGATGACGTCGTCCGGCGTAATGATCACTTTGTTCACCACGGGATCGACCAGCGGCGGCGGGTTGCTGCTATCGACCGGCAGATCGATCTTCACCGCGTGCGTCTGTACCGGAATGGTGATGATGAACATGATGAGAAGCACGAGCATGACGTCGATCAGCGGCGTCGTGTTCATCTCCATCATGGGGGCGCCGTCGTCGCGACCACCGCTCATTGCCATGACATTTTCTCCTAAATTGGTCTCTGCGGGACGCCGCTGGCGCCCCGAGCTAACAGGTCGCGATTACAGGGCGGTCTGAATCTCGATCGGCGTGGAAATGAACCCGACCTTCGAGAAACCGGCAGATTGCATCTGGTAGATCGCACCGCCGATGCAGCGATACGGGGTGTTGATGTCACCGCGGATGTGCACCTCCGGCAGATCTTCCGGAGCGACCTGACCCGATTCAATCGCAGCCGGCCCGCCTAGTGCATCGATCTCGGCCTCAAGCTTCTTGACGGCGCGGTCGACCAGCTCGGTCGAATCGATCGGCGTCACGTTCCAATAGACCCGGCACTGGCCGTTCGGCGATGCACCTTCGAAACCCGGCTCACCAGGATCGATACCGTTCACGTCCGTCGCGCTGACCGCGAGCAGAACGTTCTCCGGCTTCGTGATGGTCGGCTCGAACTTTACAACCGGCAATTCGAGATCAACCGTCTGGATCACGACCGGAATAGCGATGAGGAAGATGATGAGAAGCACCAGCATGACGTCCACGAGCGGCGTCGTGTTGATGTCGGACATCGGCGTCTCTGCGCCTCCGCCTCCCGAACTGATGGCCATTGATTAAATCCTCTGATCTTCTCGGCCGTGTCCGGCCATTACGTCTTGCGTCTGAAGCTTGCGGGCGGGGTAAGGCCCCCGCCCGCCTGCCTTGAATTAACGCTTCGTCGTGGTCGTGCCGGGACGCTCGGTCGTGCCGGGCTTCACCGCCGGGGACTGTACGCCCCCGGCCTGACCGGAAGACTTGGTCACCGGCTTAGTGGCAGTCGACGTGTTGGTAGCGATCTGCGGCTTCACGCGGCCATCCGAACCCATATAGGCGAGGAGGTCGTTGGAGAAGCTGTTGAGATCACGCAGGATGTACTTGTTGCGGCTCTGGAGCCAGTTGTAAGCAAGCACCGCAGGAACGGCCACGAACAGGCCGAGCGCCGTCATGATGAGCGCCTCACCAACCGGGCCGGCCACGGCGTCGATCGATGCCTGACCGGCGATACCGATCTTGATGAGCGCCGAGTAGATGCCGATCACGGTGCCGAGCAGGCCGACGAACGGTGCCGTTGCACCCACGGTAGCGAGAAACGCTAGACCGCTGTTGAGCTTGGTGTTGATCGACGCTTCCGAACGAGCGAGCGAACCATGCAGGTAATCATGCGCTTCCTGCTGGTCGGTCATCTGGCCGTGACGCTCTTGCGCATGCAGGCCGTCATCGACGAGCTGCTTGTAAGCACTGTTCTTTTCCAGCTTGGTCGAGCCTTCCTTCAGGCTGGACGCACGCCAGAAACCGGCGCGGGCCTTCTTGCCCTGATTGATCACCTTCTGCTGTTCGAACAGCTTGGTGAACAGGATGTAGAAGGAACCGACCGACATAATCACCAGGACGACAAAGATCGCCCAGCTGATGAAACCGCCTTCGTTAAGAGCCTCCAAGAGGCCGAACTTGTTCTGCGAGCCACCGGCTGCAGCGCTCAAGAGTTCAATGGACATGGTGTGACTTTCCTCTTCGAAATATATTCAAGCTGCGTCGCGGAGCCGGCCCCGGCAGGCCCCGCGCACTGATCTTAATCCGGAATTTCCCAGCGAACGCGCGTGGTATAGCTGCCCGTTGTGGGATTGCCCTGTGAATCCAGCGCCGGCTTGAAGCGGGCACGCCGGGTTGCGTTACGGCACGCCGCATCGTCGAGCTCACTACTTCCGCTCGAGCTGGTGATGGAGCACCCGCTCACGCGGCCGTTAGAGCCCACGGTCAGACGGAAACCGGTGGTGCCGGTCGCTCCTTCACGTAGCGCACGCGACGGATAGTCGTTCTGCGTAACCCAGCCGCCAGGATTGTTCGACGGCTCCGGGTTCGCGCGCTGCGGAGGCGGCGGCGGGGGCGGAGGCGGCGGAGGTGGCGGCGGCGGAGCCAGCTTCGGAACCGGACCGATCTTGTTAAACGTCGGCGTCACAGGCGCTGCCGGCGGGATATCCCGAACGGTAGCAACCGGCGGCGGCGGCGACGGTGTCTTCACGATCGGCGGCGGCGAGACGATCGGCGGATCGACTTGCGGCTGCGGATCGGGCTCCGGTGGCGGCGGCTCTTCCGGCGGCGGTGGCGGCGGCTCCTCTTCCTGAACCTCCACGACGTTCAGATCTTGTGCCACCTTTTTCACCGCCTGATATGCCAGACCGGTGATAACAGCATACCCGATCAGCACATGGATGATGACAACGATTACGATCGAAACGAGCTTAGTATTGCTCATTTCCTGGTCTGCATAGGCCATTCGGCTGCGTTGCTCCTTCACTTCCCCGCAGGACACGAACCAACACTGCTAAAGCAGCAATCGGCCCGCGCGCAACGGCTTTCTCTCCTCAGGCATCCTCGCCTTAACCGCGCTCCCCGGCTGGGGCAATGCGCTTAATGCATAGGGTATGCCCAGTCTCCCAAGCGCAGACTGACCTGTATTGTACGTCCGGCCCGCAAAATGGATGCGGTGCACGGTTCATACGATTGACAGGGCACATCGGACATGGGCCTTTAACCACAAGCGTATGACAGATCAGGGGCAGTAGTCCATGCGGAATGTAAGAATGTATCAACTCATCGCGTCTACGGCGATGTTTCTGGGCGGCTGCGCCAGTGTGCCGAGCGCGGCCTATGACCGCGCGGCCGAAGAAAATCCGCCCAGCTATGTCGCCGTCGCCGATCAGGTGACGCAGGCCCCCGCAATCGTCGATCTTAGCATCACCCGCGCCACCGAACTGGGCGCAGACCGGGCCGGGCCACTGCCACCGGGGATCGCGCGCGTTTATGTGGAGGCGGATGTCAACAGTCTGATCCGCGGATCGAGCGCCTTGCCGCCGCAGATTCGCTTCCTAGCCGATGTTCCGCGCGATGCCCGGGGGCGTGCGCAGAAGCTGAAAGGCGGCCGCTACTTCGCCTTTGGCCGCATCACCGGAAATGGAGAGCTGCAGCTTTCGGGGCCGGCATCGCTGCTGGCTTATGGTCCGCAGACCGATTCGTTGGTGCGGCAGGTTGCACGCGAGGCGGTGGCGATCGATGCGCCCGCGCCGATCACCGGCGTAACCAGCGCTTTTCACGTGCCGGGCAATATTCCGGGCGAGGGCGAGACGCAGATATTCCTCTCGACCGCAGAAAAGCGCCCGATCGCGATCAGCGTGCTCAGCCGTCCCGGCCAAGAGAAACGCTGGTCCGTATCGCTGACCGAAATTGTGGACGAGGCCGCAGAGGCACCGCGGCGCGACACGCTGTTATGGTATCGCCTTGCCTGCAACGGCCTTCCGAACCAGCTGCCCTCTTCCGCTTTGTCGAGCGGCGATCCGGTGAACGATGCGCGCGCGCGCGAGGATTATCAGTTCGTGCGCCGCTCGGTGGGGCCATGCAGCGCCAAGGCACCGATATCGGATGCGCCGCTGATCATGGATCGGCCGCGCGATATCAGATAGAATATAGGAGAAAGAGCTGGGGCTGGCCATGAAGCGTCCCACAGGGTAACCGCCGCCTCACAAAAATCAGGCGAAAAGGCAGCTCTCCCATGACTCAGCCCTCCTCGAACCGCCCTTCCGAAGCGCAGCCGCTGCGCGTGGCTCTTGCCGGTCTCGGCACGGTCGGCACCGGCGTGGTCCGCCTGATCGAGGAAAACCGCGATCTGATCGCGCGGCGCGCGGGGCGGCCGGTGGAGATCGTCGCGGTGAGCGCGCGGGAGCGGAACCGGGATCGCGGGATCGACCTTAGCTCCTACCGCTGGTGCGACGACATGGCCGCCTTCGCGCAGGACGAGGACGTCGATGTGGTGTGCGAGCTGGTCGGCGGATCGGACGGCCCGGCACTGGCGCTGGCGCGCGCGGCGCTAGGCAACGGCAAGGCGCTCGTCACCGCGAACAAGGCGCTGATCGCCCATCATGGGCTGGAACTGGCGCAGATCGCCGAGCAGTCGGACGCGCCGATGCTGTTCGAGGCGGCCGTCGCAGGCGCCATTCCGGTGATCAAGGGCCTGCGCGAAGGCGCCGCGGCGAACCGGATCGAGCGGGTTTACGGCATCCTTAACGGCACCTGCAATTATGTGCTCTCCGCGATGGAGGCTAAGGGCGAGGATTTCGGCAAGGTCCTCGCCGATGCGCAGGCCATCGGCTATGCCGAGGCCGATCCCGCCTTCGATATCGAAGGCACGGACGCAGCGCACAAGCTGTCCATCCTCGCCTCGCTCTGTTTCGGCACCAAGCTCGATTTCGCAGGCGTGGAAACGCGCGGCATCACGCAGGTGCGCGCCGAGGACATCGCCCAGGCCCGCGCGCTCGGCTATGTCATTCGCCTGATCGGCTTTGCCGAAGCGGATGGCGGCAAGCTGTTCCAGCGCGTGCACCCCTGCCTCCTGCCCCTCGCCCACCCGCTTGCGCGGATCGACGGGGCGACCAATGCGGTGGTGGCCGAAGGCAATTATTCGGGCCGCCTGCTGTTTCAGGGCGCGGGTGCGGGCGACGGCCCCACCGCCAGCGCGGTGGTCGCCGATTTGGTCGACCTCGCGCGCGGCCAGACGGGGCACAGCTTCGCCATGCCCGCCAGCGCGCTGGAGCCTGCGGAGACGGCGGAAACCGGCCACCGCTCGGGCAAGGCCTATCTGCGCTTCGAAGTGGCCGATAAGGTGGGCGTCCTGGCCGAGATTGCCGCCGCCATGCGCGACGCGGGTGTTTCCGTCGAAAGCTTGATCCAGCCCGCCCTTGTCGGCGGCGACACCGCGCTGATCGCCATCGTCACGCATGAGGTGGAGGAGCGCTGCATCGATCAGGCGCTCGCAAAGCTCGCCGGATCGGATAGCCTGAAGGCCGAACCAATGGTCATGCACATCATGAACGCATGAGCGCGGCCCCTGCCATTGCGGATTATGTTACCGCGTGGCGGGATTCCGCTTGGGGTGCCGAGGTTTCGGTGCCCTGGGAAGCCACCGCAACGGCGGAAGAGCTGATCGGGCAGGCGGTAGCCGATCTGGGCGAAGACTATATCCGCGAAGGCACGGTCGCGCGCCATCGCAGTGCCGTGGTGGAACCTGGCGCCATCCTGAAAGGGCCGGTGCTGCTGGAGGCGAACGCCTTCGTCGCGTCCGGCGCCTATATCCGCGGCGGCGTTCACCTCGGCGAGGGCTGCATCGTCGCCCCGCAGTGCGAGGTAAAGACCAGCTTCCTGTTCGGCGGCGCCAAGATCGCCCACTTAAGCTTCGTCGGCGATTCGATCCTGGGAAGCGGCAGCAATGTCGAGGCGGGGGCGATCATCGCCAATTACCGGAACGAGCGCGGCGGCGCGGCGATCAGGATCGCGACGGACGATGGTGTTATTGAGACGGGCACGACGAAGTTCGGCGTTTTACTGGGCGATGGAGCCCGTGTCGGCGCCAATGCGGTGATCGCGCCCGGTGCGCTGATCGCTCCCGGGGCGATCATTCCGCGCCTGACGCTTATCGACCAATGGCCGAACGGCGCAGGCTGACCGCCGCGCCTCAGCGCTAATTGCGCTGGTAAATCAGCACGCCCGCTTGTCGGGTTCCGGCGCCCGGCGGGCGGTCGTTCGGATGGGTCTGGCCGTCGTTCACCGCCACGCGGTCGAAGTCGAACGGGCTCAGCCCCTCCAGACAAGCAACGTTGACGCCGAGTTCGTCCGGGTTCGATCGGCGGCGATGGTGGGTGTAAATGCCGCAGACCGAGCAAAAATAATGCTCCGCGGTGCCCGTGCCGAACTGGTAGAGCGTCAGCCTGTCCGCGCCGTCCGTCACCGTCAGATCGCCGCGCATCGCGGTCACCGCCACCGCGCCGCGGGCCGCGCAATAGGAACAGTCGCATCGGCGCGCGCTCGCCAGTCCGTCGGCCAGCCGCACATCGAATCGCACCGCGCCGCAATGGCAGCGTCCTGCCCGCATTTCTTCGTCCGCCATCGCATCATCCTTTCGCCGGGCCCGCCCGCCATGGTCGCGCGCCATTCTCGACATTGCAACAACCCTCGCCTATCGCTCGCGCGCGGGCCCGGCCGGGCCAAAGCCGGAACAAGGCGAAAAATCAGGAGACCGTGATGCCCAAGCCCAGCGATATTCTCGACCGTGTCCTCGTGCTCGAAATGGTGCGCGTTACCGAAGCCGCGGCGATGGCAGCCTCCAAGATGATCGGTCGCGGCGACGAAAAAGCCGCCGATGCCGCCGCCGTGGAAGCCATGCGCCGCGCGTTCGACAATCTGGAAATGGATGGCACCGTAGTGATTGGCGAGGGCGAGCGCGACGAGGCGCCGATGCTGTTCATCGGCGAAAAGGTGGGCGGGGCGCCGGGCAAGGGCCCGAAGATCGACATCGCGCTCGATCCGCTGGAAGGCACCACCATCACCGCCAAGGCCGGCCCCAACGCGCTCGCCGTGCTGGCCGCCGCCGAAGAGGGCTGCCTGCTGAACGCACCGGACGTCTATATGGACAAGCTGGCCTGCGGGCCGGGCTATCCGGACGGGATCATCGATCTCGACAAGTCGGTGCGCGAGAATGTGGAGGCCGTGGCCAAGGCCAAGGGCGTGGAGCCCAATGAAATCATCGTCTGCGTGCTCGATCGGCCGCGTCACGAGCAGCTGATTTCCGAACTGCGCGAAATCGGTTGCGGCATTCAGCTGATCCCCGACGGCGATGTGGCCGGGGTGATCGCGACCACCGACGAAGACACCACGATCGATCTCTACATGGGTTCGGGCGGCGCACCCGAAGGCGTGCTCGCCGCCGCGGCGCTGCGCTGCGTGGGCGGCCAGTTCAAGGGCCGCCTGCTCTTCCGCAACGACGACGAACGCGCCCGCGCCGCCAAATGGGGCATCACGGACCTCAATAAGCAGTACGACCTCAAGGAACTGGCCAAGGGCGATTGCATCTTTGCCGCCACCGGCGTCACCGACGGATCGCTGCTGGAAGGCGTGAAAAAGCTGCGCCGCGGCGTCACCACCACCGAAAGCGTCGTCATGCGCGCCTCCAGCGGCACCGTCCGCTGGGTAAAGAGCGAACACAAGACGCAGTAATTGCGGAACGGGCCGGTGCCTGCGTCCATTCCAACGGACATGGACAAACAGAACCGGCCTACCGGCCCCAATATCGATGCCCGCGACGCGCGGGGCGGACAGATTATTCTGAAGAGCAAAGCCGCGCGCATCCTGTTTTTCGGCGCGCTGATCCTGCTCGGTATCGTCGCGATCTGGGGCTACACGAGCTAGCCCTTAGAACACGCCCATTTCCAGGCCAGCGGCCAGCGTTGCGCCGAGATTGTGGGCTTCGGCCAGCCTGTCTTCGGGGATGGTTTTGTCCGCCAGGATTTCCTCCGGCGTCTGCGCCTGGACATTGACGATCAGCGTTTCGGCGATGCGTTTCAGGCGCCAGCCGGTGCAGATGCGTTC
This sequence comes from Novosphingopyxis iocasae, assembly GCF_014334095.1. Taxonomy (NCBI): domain Bacteria; kingdom Pseudomonadati; phylum Pseudomonadota; class Alphaproteobacteria; order Sphingomonadales; family Sphingorhabdaceae; genus Novosphingopyxis; species Novosphingopyxis iocasae. Next base: position 2,576,156 of record NZ_CP060495.1, on the reverse strand, counting down.
GAGCTGCCTTTTGGCGTTTTCGCCGTCCGATCCTGCGCAGATGATCGCGGCATAGGGACGGCCCTCGATCTTTCCGAGCACCGGATAATAGCTCCGGTCGAAAAATTCCTTCATGCCGCCCGCGATCGCCGCCAGATTCTCCGGGCAGGCGAACAGATAGCCGTCCGCGGCCAAGAGATCGTCCGGCCCCGCCGCCCCTGCCGTCAGAAATTCCAGCTCGACATCGCCGGCATCCAGCGCGCCGTCCCGCGCCGCTTCGGCAAGCTGTCGGCTGCCGCCGGTGCGGCTGAAATGGACGATGAGCAGGCGTTTCATGCCGGCTCTCCTATCCGATTCTGCGCTTATGGTCGAACGGGGGCCGTGAGATTAGCGATTCACTACGCCTGCGGATTCCGCTAATCCCACGCACCATGCAATTCGTCTGTGATATCGAGCGGTCGCTTTCCGGCCAGCCCTGGCGCTGGCGTGGGCGCGGCGCGGATGCGCGGGCCGGGGATTTTCGCCCGGACGATCTCCTTACCCAGCTGATGCTGGCGCGCGGCTGCCCGCGCGAGGCACTGGACGCGCATCTCAGCCCGTCGATCACCGGCTTCCTGCCGGACCCTGCGATCTTCAAGGACATGACCCGCGCGGCGGAGCGAATCGCCGATGCAGTGGAGCGGCAGGAAAAGCTGGTCGTCTTCGGCGATTACGATGTCGACGGGGCCACCAGCGCGGCGCTTCTGATTCGCTTTCTCGGCCAGCTCGGCCTCTCCGCCTCCGCCTATATTCCGGACCGGCTGATGGAAGGTTATGGCCCATCCGGAGAAGCGCTGGTGCGGCTCGGCGCGGAAGGCGCGGACCTGGTGGTCACCGTCGATTGCGGCGCGATGGCCTATGACGCTCTGGCTGAAGCCAAGGCGGCGGGGGTCGAGGTGATCGTGGTCGATCACCACAAATGCGCCGCCGAGCTTCCCGCCGCGCTCGCGCTCGTAAACCCCAACCGTCTCGACGAATGTGACGAGGCGGCAAGTCATGGCCATCTGGCCGCGGTGGGCGTCGCCTTCCTGCTGGCCGTAGAAATCCGCCGCATCCTCTCGCAACGCGGCTTTTTCGCGAATCGCGCCAAGCCGCCGCTGCTGGACCTGCTCGATCTCGTCGCGCTCGGCACTGTAGCCGATGTGGCGCAGCTCAAGGGGCTCAACCGCGCGTTCGTGGCACAGGGGCTGAAGGTGATGGCCGCGCGTCGCAACACCGGGCTCAACGCGCTGATCGACGCCAGCCGCCTTAACCGCGCGCCGATCTGCAGCGATCTGGGCTTTGCGCTGGGGCCGCGAATCAATGCTGGCGGGCGCGTGGGCAAGTCCGATCTGGGTGTGCGGCTGCTGACCACCGAAGACCCGGATGAAGCGCGCGAGATTGCGCACACGCTGGACCTTCTGAACGAAGAACGCCGCGCCATCGAATCGGCGGTGCAGGAAGGCGCGGAGGCGCAGTTGCCCGGCCAGCACAACCGGTCGGTCGCACTGCTTTCAGGCGAAGGCTGGCATCCGGGCGTCATCGGCATCGTTGCCGGACGTATCAAGGAAAAGACCGGCAAGCCCGCCATCGTCATCGCCATCGACGATAAAGGCGTGGGCAAGGGATCGGGCAGGTCGGTCAGCGGCGTGGATCTGGGCGCCGCGATCATCGCCGCGCGCGAGCATGGCCTGCTTGTCGCGGGCGGAGGGCACGCCATGGCGGCGGGCCTCACCGTGGACGCGGACAAGGTGGAGGCGCTCGCGGAATTTCTCGACGATCGCCTGGCCGCTGCGGTGGCGCGGGCGGGGGACGAGCGCGCGATGTTGATCGATGCGCTGCTCTCTCCGCGCGGGCTCAACCCCGATTTCGTCGGCGCGGTGGAGCGCGGCGGGCCTTATGGGATGGGCTGGCCCGCGCCGCGCGTGGTGGCGGGGCCGGTGCGAATCGTAAAATGCGATGTTGTGGGCAACGGCCATGTCCGCGCGATCGTTTCGGGCGACGATGGCGGCCGGTTCAAGGCCATGGCCTTTCGCGCGGCCGACAGCGTTCTGGGCCAAACCCTGCTGCACGGGGGCCCCGGCACCAAATATTGGCTGGCCGGCCGGGCGAAGATCGACGACTGGGGTGCGCGCCCTGCAGCCGAACTTCATCTGGAAGATGCTGCGATCGCGGCTTGACCGATCGGTGCGCGTTCCCTAAGTGCGCAGCTTCCCGGCGGAGGCCCCTTCGTCTAGCGGTTAGGACGCGGCCCTTTCACGGCTGAAACACGGGTTCGATTCCCGTAGGGGTCACCACCGGGACTTTAGCGCTTCAGGCCACCGCGCATGGCCCCTTCGTCTAGCGGTCAGGACGCGGCCCTCTCACGGCTGAAACACGGGTTCGATTCCCGTAGGGGTCACCAGCCATTTCTTGCGCCTGTAGCTCAGCCCTTCGCCTCATCCTCATAACGCTCCAGCCGCCTGCCGAGTAGATTCGCGAGCGGCGTGGCGCTGATGCCGTGGATGATAACGGACAGGAAAATCACGAGGCTGGCGACCGGCCACAGCCATTCAATGCCCGTCTTGTCGTGCGCCAACATGGCATAATAGGCCGCCGCAACGCCAATCGGCCCGAAGAAGCCCGCGAACAATGTTTCATCGCGCTTCTTCAGCGAAGGAATGATCGGCGATAGCACCAGCCACCAGGGCAGCCGCCGGAGCAGCACGAGGGCCAGCGCCAGAAACAGGGCGTTCCAGCCCATCGCCAGCCATTCTTTCCATGGCAGCAGCACACCGATCAGGACGAACACCGGCAGATCGAAAAAGCGTGTGATCGCGCCGTGCAGATTGTGCTGGTGCGTTTCGATGTCCGAAATGCCGCGGTTGAACATGATCCCCGCCACAAACACCGCCAGGATGCCGTCCGTGCCGATCAGCTCCAGCCCGGCCAGCACGGTGAGCGACAGAGCTAGGCCGATGGTGAGCAGTGATTCGTCTTCGGAATAGGGTTTTTTCTTGGCCCAGACGAACAGCTTACCCGCCAGCCAGCCGATGATGCCGCCGATCAGGATTGCACCGCCTACTTCCCAAAGAATGATGCGGCTGGCCCATTCGCCCCAGGCTTCGGCTGCCGGCTTGGTGAGGAGCAAAATCGGCAGCATGACGAAGAGAAAGCCCAGCCCGTCATTCGCAGCGCTTTCCGCCTGAATCAGATGGCGCACACGGGCGGGCACCTTCGCATTGGCGATACGCCCGGTGACGATCGAGGCGGCCACCACCGGATCGGTCGGCGCTGTAATCGCGCCGATCAGCAGCGCCGGCAGCAGGCCCACACCCAGTAGCGCCGCCGCCATTCCCGCGCCGGTCAACCACATTAACGGCAAACCCAAAAGCAGCACGACGCCCATGTCCCGCCACCAGCTGCGTACATAGGACATCGGCAGGCGCAGCGCCGTGCCCATCACCGCGATTCCGAGCGTGATGCGCGCCACCTCTTCCAGCGTGTTCATGCGGTTGTCGCCGAAAAGCTGCGTTTCCGCGACATAACCCAGAAGCGGCCCCAGCGCGGCGCCGAACAGCAGGCACAGCGTCACTTCCGAGATCCACAGGCGGTTGCTGATGAGGCCGGCCAGCAGGCTCATCGTCAACACGACGCCGCCGATCGCGAATAGGAGGAGTTCCAGCGCCATTGCCCGCCTTTACTGCCAGCCGATCCACATCGACAGACCGGCCAGGCCCACCGCGGTCCAGACCACATAATCGCCGACCAGACCCGAGTGCACATATTCCAGCGCCGTAAAGGGCGCGCGTTCGGCGCGGGCCATCGTGCGAGCGATACGTGCCGTCGGGCGGCGGCGCAGCAGCGAAAGGCCAGCGATCAGGATGGCCAGCCCCACGGTCGACAGCGCGGTCCAGGGGACAGCGGCGGGCGGCGCCAGCTCGGCGAGCGAACCGAGGCCGCTCATGACGGCAAAGCCCTGCCCCGACGCTTCGGCCAGGCTGGCGGGCAAGATGATCGCCAGGGCGATCAACAGGGCCGCAGGCGCCAGCATCAGCGCGAAGGGACGGTCCGCCCGCTCACGCTCCAGCTCGGTCGGCGCGCTCGCTTCCACGCCGGGAGCACCGCTGAGCCCTGCGAAAATGCGCAAGGTGGCGCGCAACACCGCCGCGCCGGTAAGGACGGTGGCGAAGCTGACCGCCCAGAACAACGGGCCATGGCCGATGGCGTGATGGATCATCTCCTCGCCACCGTGCAGCGGGCCGAAGGGCAGGCCGGCAAGCATCAGCCCGCCAAGGCCCATAACGACACCGGCGGGCCACCAGCGCCGCCCCTGCCGATACAGCATGATCTCGTCACCCGAGGCGCCAAGCGCCAGCATGATGCCCGCAACCATGAACAGCGCGCCCTTCACCAGGCCGTGACCGAGCAAATAGAGCGCAAAGCCGGTCAATCCCTCGGACGACAGGCTGGCAACACCGGTTAGCATGATGCCGAGATGCGAAATGGTGGAAAAGGCGAGCAAGCGCTTCAGATGGCGCTGCCCCCACGCCATCAGCGCACCGACGATCGCCGTGACGCCGCCCATCGCCATCAAGGCGGGCTTGGCAAGGGTGATGATCGCCGCGTCTTTGGAAAATACCAGCAGCAGCAATTTCATGAAGCCGAACAGGCCGACCGAGACCATAGCGCCGGAGAACACCACCGAAACCGGGCTAGGCGCCACTGCATGCGCGTCGGCGAGCCAGAGGTGGAAGGGCACGATCGCCGCCTTGGTCAGCAAGGCGGCGGCCAGCAGGACCAGCGCCGCGATCAGCACCGGATCGGCCCCGCGCTCCGCCGCCAGCTGCCCCATATAGACCATGTCGAGCGTGCCGAGCCGCGCGTAAACAAGGCCCACCGCACCCAGCATCATGAAACCCGCAATGGCGTTGGTGACGACGAAATTGAATGCGCCGTCCAGCGCGCTCTGCCCCAGCGGATAGGCGGTGAGCGCAAAGGCGGAGATGCTCATCAGCTCAAACCAGACGAACAGGTTGAACAGGTCTCCCGTCAGGCAGAAACCCTGCATGCCAGCCAGAAACAGCAGCATCAACACCTGAAAGTGCGAATGGATGTGGTCGAAATAGCTCCAGGCGAACACGAAGGCGGCGGAGAACAGCAAGCCGACGAACGCGGAGACGCCCGCGCTCACCGGATCGGCGCGAAAGGCGATGCCCAAGATCAGGTTGCCGCTGCCATGGGCGCCGGGGCTCCATCCGCCGAACCAGTGCATGACCGGCGCACTTTGGCTCATGGCAACGCTCGCCAGCCAGCCCGACAGCAGCATGACGGCCAGCGACACGGCGAGCGCGGCGATATCCGCAATACGCGGCGGCAATATGTGCGAGACGGCCAGGATCAGCGCCGCCATGCCCAGCGGCAGCAGAACCGTGACCGGCAAGAGCAGTTCGGGCAGCGTCATGGCAGCGCCCGTGACCGAACAAGCTTCATTTCGGCTTGCGCAGCGCGCGCACGCTCTGCGGATCGCAGCAACCGGTGCGCTTCTGCACCTGGATGGCGAGGACGAGGAGCAGCGCGGACATCGCGGCACCGATGACAATGTCGGTCAGGATCAGTGCCTGAATCACCGGATCCACTGCCGGCGTGCCGGGCGGATGATCGAAAAACACCGGCGGACCCGCACCCCATTTGTATCCGAGGCTCAGCAGAAGGACATAGGTGGAGCTTTGGCAGACGGTAAGGCAGCCGACGAGGTGCACGAAATGGCGCGACGTCGCGATGCCGTAAAGGCCAATGCCGAACAGCCAGGCGGCCACGATCCACGGCAATATGCTCATTGCGTCTCATCCACTTCGTCGCCGTCGCCCTCGGCCGGATCGTCTTCCGACGGCTCTCGGGTTTCTTCCATGAATTCCACCATCAGCGCGCCGAAGCTGCCGGCCACCGCCACCGTCACCGCGAAATTGCCGAGGATCATCATGCCGCCCGAGATCATCGAGCGGAAATCGCTGGTCGGAATGATGTTCTCCAGCGCCGCCTTGCCCAGAAACAGGGGGAACGCCGCTGCGGCAACGAACACGAAACCGCCCGTCCCTTCCAGAAAGGCCATGACGGGGCTGGGGATCAGGCGGCGCCATCCGGCATAGCCGTCACCCAGATAGATCAGGATGAAGCTGGTGGCGCACAGTACCCCGGCCTGGAAACCGCCGCCCGGCGTCTCCGTGCCTTGCGCCACGATATAGATACCGAACATCATGACGATGCTGGCCGACAGGCGCGACATCAGCACCAAGGCATCCGACCGGGGGATGACGGGCCGCCCGCGCTTCTGATCGGCACGGTCGCTCGCATCCTCGCCCCGGCTGCCGCGCAACAGCATGACCGTGCCGGTTACCGCGCCCACCAGCATCATTTCCTCGCCCACCGTATCGATGCCGCGCACATCGAAGTTCACCGCGGTGATCATATTGGCGACATGGCGCAGGCCCGGAACGATGTCGTTCACCGCCTGCCCGTAAAGCTCGGTGGGAAAGCCGAAGGGCGGCAGCGCGTGCGCCAGGCTCCAGATGCCCGGCAGCAGCAGCGCAAAGGCGATGAACAGCAGCGAGAGGCGCGCCTTGGCGTTCATTTGCCGCGCCGCTCCCGATCGTTGTTGATCGCGGTGAGAGCGACCAGGAACAGCAGCGGCACGATCGCCGCGCCCACGCCGACTTCGCTGATCGCCACATCGGGCGCCTGCAAAACGAAGAAAAAGAGGGTAAGGATCAGGCCGTTGATGCCGAGGGCGTAGACCTGCTTGCGCGGATCGCGGGTGATGACGACCATCAGCCCGCCGACCGCCACCAAGAGCAGCACGAGGCCGATCAGCCAGCTCACCGCCGTTCGCCGCCTCGAATCTGCAGCGCGCGGGCCACGGCATGGTTGGCGAGCGCCCCGGTGACGATGAGCACGGCGAGGATGAGCACCATCTTCAGCGATCGGCCCGTCACGCCATCGGTGATGAAAGCCGCCGCAACGAAGCAGGCGGTGGCGGCGACGGCGACGAAGCTGGCCGCGTGCAGCCGCTCGAACGGTGTTGCGAGACGAAGAAAGGCGATCGCGCCGATGAGGGTTGCCAGCACGCCGAGGGCCAGCAGCAGCGCAAGCGCGATCGTCACAGCCAGCGCTCCTCGAACAGCGCATAGAGCAGCGTACCCGGAAGCGAGAGAAGCGCGAGCGACAGGGCGATGTCGATCGCGGCGGGCTGATCGAAGGCGAAATCCATGGCGACGAGCAGCAGCACCGCAATCACGCTGGCGAGCTGAACGGCGGCGAGGCGTCCGGCGATCGGCCCGCGCCAGATCGCGATGGCCGCCAGCGCGAAAGGCAGGATCAGCGCGATCGAGGCGGCAAGCCAGAGATCCGTCATGCCAGCCAGTCCGGACGGTTCGGCCCGTCGCCCTTCAGCAGCTTGTGCCCATAGGCACAGGCGCGTTCGGACGTGATATCGACGACGTAGAAATCGGGTGTGAGCGATCCCGCGATCACGGCAGTGGCGCGCCGCGCGGCCTCGGACGGGTCATCGACGGTGCCGAACCGGAACTTTGGCTCCACCGCGCGGCCCGGCGAACCGCCGACCAAGCAGGTTTTCAAAAGGACGCCGCCGATGCGCAGTGTATCACCCGGCAGGCGGAGGGCGGCACGGACCCAGGGGCTCCAATGCGCTTTCGAAAAGCTGAGACTTCTCTCGCTGCCGAACCGCCGAATGAGCATCGACCAGCCGAGGATCAGAACGGTGAGAATGGCGGCGGAGACGAACTGCGCGGTGCCCAGCGCGCCCGCCAGCAGCAGGTAGAATGCGAACAATATCGCGGCGGTCAGCAATCGCATCATCCGGATGTCGCCTCGCAAGTCCCCGATCCGTTTCGCCTGTGTAACGCATGGAAACTCAGGCGAACAGCTTGGAAAACGCGCAAAGCGCCATCCGGATGCGGGGCGCGCGGCCCCGCCCCGATTATTTGCCCTTCAGCACGCTGTTCAGATACACTGTAACCAGCGCCGCGCGCTGTGCATCGGCGATGCGGTCCGCGCCCGCGGCGTGGCCGCCTTCGGGATCTTCATAATAATAGAAATCGTCGCCGAAATTTTCGAGGCGGGCGGCGAATTTGCGCGCATGGGCGGGGTGGACGCGGTCATCCTCGGTCGAGGTGTAAAGGAACGGCACCGGGTAATCGACGCCCGCCTTCATGTTCTGATAGGGCGAATATTGCCCGATGAAGGCCCAGTCCTCCGGCTTGTCCGGATCGCCATATTCGCCGATCCAGCTCGCCCCGGCCAATAGGTGCGAATAGCGCTTCATGTCGATCAGCGGCGATCCGATGACCGCGCCGCCGTAAAGATCGGGACGCTGCACGATCGCGGTGGAAGTGAGCAAGCCGCCATTGGAACGGCCAGAAACGGCGATGTCGCCCTTTGTAGAAACTCCCGTGCGGATCAGATCTTCGGCCACCGCAGCCAGATCGTCGAACGCGTTCTGGTGCTTTTCGCGCATCGTCGCCTTGTGCCAGCGCGGCCCATATTCACCGCCGCCCCGGATATTGGCCAGAACGAAGGCATTGCCCTCCTCCACCCAGAACAGGCCGGCGGGGCCGGAACGATAGGGCTGGCCGGTCAGATAGGTCGGCGTCTGGGCAAGGTTGAACCCGCCATAAGCGTGGATCAGCGCGGGCACGGGGCCGCTTTCCCCCTTCTTGCGCACCAGGAAGTAGGGGATCTTCGTGCCGTCCTTGGAGGTGGCAAAGCGCTGCACCACGTCCATGGTCGCGGCATCGAAGCGCGCGGGCAGCGCGTCCACTTTCACCGGCGCGGCGCCGGGGCGCACGGCATCGAGCGTGGGCGGCGACAGGAAGCCTTCGACGGTGACGAAGGCGAGATTGCTGTCATGCGCCGTCGCATCCAGCGTCACGGTGCTGTTGGCGGGCAGCGCCATCGCCTGCTGCGACCAGGCACCGTCCGCACCGCGGGTCAGCGCGATCAGCTTGCCCGACACATCGTCCAGCAGCTTCACCCATAGCACCGACTGGCCGGACGCGACCTGCTCCACCGCCTGGCTGCGGCTGGGCATGAACACGCGCTCCACCTGCGGATCGCGGCCCGCGAGGACGTCCGGTACCGAATAGGCGACGATCGCTCCCGCCGGGATGCCATTCCAGTCGCTCTGCAGCGTGGCGAACAGGCGGCCGTCCAGCATCGCGTTGATTTCCGCGTCCTGCGGCACCGGCGAGGGGATCGGGCGGCCGTCCGGCGCGATATGGCTGACATCGCTGTGGTAGAAATCCACCGCCTTATTCAGGATCGGATAGCGCGTGCCGCCATCTTCGAACACGCCCACTCCGACACTCACATAATCCTTGGGGACGGTGGCGATTTCGGTGGCGGCGGACAGCGGCGCGCCGCGTTTCCAGAGCTTCACGGTGCGCGGATAGCCCGAATCGGTCAGGCTATCCGGGCCGAAATCGCTGGCGACGTACAACGCGTCCGGCCCGGCCCAGCTCAGCCGCGTCTTGGCCGTCGGCACGGTGAAGCCGCCGTCCACGAACCGGCCGGTGGTCAGATCGAACTCGCGCTCCAGCACGGCGTCGCCGCCGCCATTGGACAGAGCGACCATGCAGCGGGTGTAGTCCGGGGCCAGGCAGTCCGCGCCCTTCCACACCCAGCTCTTGCCCTCCTGCTTGCCCAGCGCATCGACGTCGATCAGCGTATGCCATTCGGGCTTGCCCGCGGTGAAGCTTTCCAGCGACGCGACGCGCCAGAGACCGCGCGGATTGGCCTTGTCCTGCCACAGGTTGAGCACGCGGTTGCCGATGATCTGATCGGGATTCGCGATCTGGCGATCGTCCTGCAGCAGATCGAGCGCGCGGGCCTGATATTGCTTGAACCCCGGCATCGCCTCCAGCGCGGCGAGCGAGCGGGCATTCCACTGGTTGACCTTGGCGAGCGCGCGCTCGCCATGAATGTCCTCCAGATAAAGGTTCGGGTCGGCTGCCTCGGCAGTGCTATCGGCAGCGGCGGGACCTGCTGCGGGCGCAGCGACGTCCGCCATGCCGGTCATCGGCGCGGTGCAGGCGGCAGGCAGAATCGCGGCGGCAGCAAGAAGAAGGGGATAACGCATGGAACACATCGCTTTCTGACAGGAAGGATAAGGGGTGCGGCGGCGTTCAGCCGCGCATATTGTAGATGGCGCGTGCATCGCGCTTGAACGCGGCACCGCTGTCGTCGCGGCTGTAGAACATGTGCCCGCCGGGATAGACATCCAGCTTCACGCGCTCGGCCATGCCGAAATCGGGCATCTGATCCACGATCAGCACGCTCGCCATGAACGGGCAGCTGAGATCATCCCAGCCATGCACGATCATCACCGCCATGTTCGGATCATTGGCGATCGCCTTGCGCAGGTCCTGCACCGGCTTGTCGTCCGGCTCGCCCCGGTCCCAAGCCTCGTTCACTTCATAGCTGAGCGCGTGATAGCGCGCGTCTGTCTTCCACCCCACCACGCGGGTGATGAAGTCCACCATCGCGCTGGTGGTCGGCGCGATCAGCGCGTCGAGGATCGGATCGTTGGACCGGCGCTGCGCAGACCAGGGGAAGGGATCGAAGGCGGTGACGTTGCTGTCATAGACGCTGCCGATCGTGCGATCTTCCCGGTGGACGGCGCGCAGATAGGTGCCCGAATCGATGCGCCCGCCCCGCTCGGCCACCAGATCGCGGTCCAGCCCGGTCAGCTCCGTCACATTATCGACGATCCGCGCGACCGCCGCCGGATCGGAGCGGCCCTGGAGCAGATCGGTCGCGAAGGGGCCGCGCGCATAGGCCACCACATCGGCCATTGCAGCCGGGGTCAGCCGCCCCTGCCGCTCCAGATTCGCGGCGGCCATGGACGGCAGATCGATGATCCAGGGCAGCGGCGAGAGCGCGGTCGCCCCGTCTCCGGATGCCGGATCGAGATAGGGCGAAACCATCACGATCCCGTTCAGCCCCACCCCGATCTGCGATTGCAGCTCATAGGCGATCCGCGGCGTGCGATATCCGCCATAGCTTTCGCCCATCACATATTTGGGCGAGCGCAGACGGCCCTCTTTCACCAGCCAGTCGTAGATCACCTTGGAAAGATATTCGATGTCCGGATCATTGGCGTAGAACGCTTTGTTCGTCTCCTCCTCGTCCACCAGGCTGCGGCTGAAGCCGGTGCCGATGGGATCGATGAAGACAAGATCGGTGAAATCCAGCCAGCTATTGGGATTGTCGGTCGTGATCGGCGCGTCGGACGGAGCATCGCCCTGCGCGCCGAATTGAAGGCGCTTCGGCCCCACCGCGCCCAGATTGAGATACACCGAGGACGCGCCCGGCCCGCCGTTGAAAGCGAACGTCACCGGGCGGTTCACGTCTGCACCCGGCACCGTATAGGCGGTGTAGACCACCTGCCCGATCGTCTTGCCCTTCCCATCGCGCACCGGGATCGTCCCGACCGTCGCATTGTAGGAAATGGTGCGCCCACCGATGACGGCGGACTGCTTCACCGTCTTGTCTGCGGGCAGCGGCGGCAGATCCATCCCCTCATCCACCTTTTCGGTGGTCTGCGTCACCTGCTTCTCCTGCGCGGCACCGGGCGCAGCGATCGATAGGGCAAGCGCAGCGGCGGCGATCCAGCGGAGCTTGGTCATGCAGTTTCCTTCGGAGGAAGCGTTGGTCATGGCGACTGCGACATGCCTGCAGAGGCGCGGCATCCGCAGCGTGGATTACGGGCGATAGTAGAGAGGGGAAAGCTCCGCTGGCAAGCGCCCTCGCCGCTCTTTTCCGGCTCCCGAAAGCTTGGCTGACGGCGGGCCGGATGTGCTGCACCGCGCAAAATTCGGCTCCCGGCCTCGACCTTCGCGGATTCGCTCCCTATGTGTGCCCCCGCCTGGCGCGCTGCCCTTTGGGTATCGCGGTGCGCCGCCCGTGACCTGAACTGTCCAAGAAGGATATCCCATGGCCTCCCCTTTCGATGGCGTGAAGCGCCTGGTCGTGAAGATCGGCTCCGCCCTCCTCGTCTCTCCCGAAGGCGAGGTGGAGCGTTACTGGCTTGCCAGCCTGATCGACGATCTGGAGACCCTGCGGCGTGAAAACGATATCGAGGTGATCCTCGTTGCCTCCGGCGCAGTCGCGCTCGGCGCGCGCATCCTCGATCTGCCCGCGGGCGGCAAGAGCAGCCTCGACGATGGCCAGGCCTCCGCCGCGACGGGCCAGATCGCCCTTTCCGGCCTGTTCTCCGAACTGTTGCGCGCGCATCGCCGCCGCGCCGCGCAGATTCTGGTGACGCTGGAAGACCTGCAGGACCGGCGCCGCTATCTGAACGCCTCGGACACGATCGAGCGGCTGCTCTCGCTCGGCGTCACCCCGATCATCAACGAAAATGACAGCGTCACCACGCGCGAGATTCGCTTCGGCGATAATGATCGTCTGGCCGCGCGCGTGGCGCAGGCAGCGCATGCGGACATGGTGTTGCTGCTGTCGAACGTCACCGGCCTGTTCTCGGCCGATCCGGGCAAGGACCCGGACGCGATCTTCCTGAAGACGGTGGACAGTGTGGCCGATCTCGACGTGGATCTCGGCCCGCCCACCGGGCCCGGGACCGGCGGCATGGGTTCAAAGGTGGAGGCCGCGCGCATCGCGGTTGCCAGCGGCATCCAGCTTGCCATCGCGGACGGGCAGAAGCCCAACCCGATCATCCGCTTCCGCGATACCGGCGACGGCACGGTGTTCACGGCCGAAGGCGGCGTGGACAAGCGCAAGGCCTGGATCGCGGGCAAGATCGACGTGCGCGGCACGCTGCACGTCAACGAAAACGCCAGAAAGCATCTGATGAACGGCGACAGCCTGCTCACCGAAGGCGTGACCAAGGTGGAAGGCGAATTTTCGCGCGGCGATTCGGTCGATATCCATGACGAGACCGGCCAGCTGATCGCCCGCGGCCTCATCAGCTATGACGATAACGACGCCAAGTCGCTGTGCGGCAAGGATGCGGACGAGCAGGAGGCGATCCTAGGTTATGCCCCGCGCGGATCGCTGATCGACAAGAACAACCTCGTCCTGCTCGTCTGAGCACGCCTCCGCGGCGTCGACGCGGACGGGCAACCATCTGCCCGCCCGATCATTGACGAAAGGAAACGTTCCCGCACGGCGGACTGCGTTCGCGCGCCTTGGCGCTGCGATGGCCCTCCGGCACCATCTATCGAAGGAGACCCATTTTTCATGGCCGACAATCATGACCAGCTGATCCAGGACATGGGCGAAAAGGCCCGCGCCGCCGCGATGCGCCTTGCCCTCGCCACGACGGAGGAGAAGGCGGCTGCGGTGAAGGCCGCCGCGCAGGCGATGCGCGACGACAGCGCCGCCATCCTGGAAGCGAACGCCAAGGACATGGAAAATGCGAGCGACCTTCCCGCTGCGATGCAGGACCGCCTGAAGCTGGATCAAGATCGGCTGAACGGGATCGCCGATGCCGCCGATCAGGTGGCCAGCCTGCCCGATCCGGTGGGTGAGATCATCAAGGAGTGGGAACAGCCCAACGGCCTGAAGTTCGAACGCCGCCGGGTGCCGCTGGGCGTGGTCGGCATCATTTACGAAAGCCGTCCCAACGTCACCGCCGATGCGGGCCTTCTGTGCCTGATGGCCGGCAATGCCGCCATCCTGCGCGGCGGATCGGAAGCGGTGCATTCCAACCGCGCAATCCACGCCTCCATCGTCAAGGGCGTCGAAAAGGCGGGCCTGCCCGGCGATGCGGTTCAGCTGATGCCGACGCAGGATCGGGGCGCCGTCGGCTCCATGCTGAAGGCCGCGGGTCTGATCGACATCATCATTCCGCGCGGCGGCAAGGGCCTCGTTGCGCGCGTGCAGGAAGAAGCGCGCGTTCCCGTGCTCGCCCATCTCGACGGCATCTGCCACGTCTATGTCGACGGCGCGGCGGACCCCGAAAAGGCGCGCGAGATCGCGGTCAACGCCAAGATGCGCCGCACCGGCATTTGCGGCGCGATGGAAACGCTGCTGATCGACGAAGCCGCGCAGAGCTTCGCGCCCGATGTGATCAAAGGCCTGCTGGATGCAGGTTGCGAGGTGCGCGGAGACGCGAAGGTCGAGCAGATGGACGCGCGCGTCAAAGCCGCCAGTGACGAAGATTGGGACACCGAATATCTGGAGCCCATCGTTTCGGCCCGGCTGGTCGACGGCGTCGACGGCGCGGCCCGCCACATCGCCGAACATGGCAGCCACCATACCGATTCGATCGTCACGGAAGACAAGTCCATCGCCGCCCGCTTCCTGCAGGAAGTCGACAGCGCCATCGTGATGCACAACGCCTCGACCCAGTTCGCCGACGGCGGCGAATTCGGCTTCGGCGCGGAAATCGGCATCGCCACCGGCCGCCTCCACGCCCGAGGCCCCGTGGCACTGGAAGGCCTCACCACCTACAAGACGGTTGTCCACGGCGAAGGCCAGACCCGGCCTTCCTGAGGTATCTTAGCGAATTCGAGAAGCTGACGGCGGCCTAACCGTTTGCCGTTCTAGCCAAACAAAAAAGCCGCCCCGCAATCGCTCACGGGACGGCTTTTTTTCGTGGGGATCGAGGCCTGCCCTCAATTCTCCCAGAAATAGGGCATGCGCTTCGTATCGCCGGTCTCGACCTCGTTCATGGTCACCGGGTCATACATTCGCCCACCGAGCATGACATAGGCAATGTCATCCGAATTGCGGATGTCGACCGTCGGATCTGCATCGAGCACCACCAGATCGGCGAGCTTGCCCTGTTCGAGCGAGCCGATATCGCGGTTCATGCCGAGCGACTGCGCGGCGACGATGGTGCCTGCACCCAGCGCCTCTAACGGAGTCATGCCGCCGCGCACGAAGCTCCACAGCTCCCAATGCGAACCGATACCCGCCTGCTGGCCATGCGCGCCGATGGCGACCTTCACGCCGCGCTGAGCCAGCTTCTGCGCCTCGCGGGCGTTGTCGTCGTCCGCGAACGCCTCTTCGGGTGCCTTGGTCACGCGCTTGCCCGCGGCGGCCAAAGCGGCAGGCGGAGTGTGCGCCTTCAGCAGCGGATGCTCATAAATGTTCATCGCCTGGCGCCAATAGGGATCGCCCGCCAGCCCGCCATAGGTGACGACGAGCGTGGGCGTATTGTTGGTATCCGACTGGCCGAAGAACTGCAGCACGTCTTCGTAAAAGGTTTCGAGCGGAACATTGTGCTCCAAGGTGGAATTGCCGTCCGCGACCAGGTTCATGTCCATGCCGTAGAGCGAGCCGCCCTCGGCCACGACCAGCATGTTTTCGGCGCGCGAGGCGGCAACCACCATCTGGCGCTGTTCGCGCCGGGGTTGGTTGTAGTTCTTCACCGAATAAGCGCCTTGCGCTTTCAGCCGCCGGACATGATCGAGCGCGTCCTGATATTTGTCGATCTCCGCATAAACGCCATAAGCCTTCGCACCGTAGATCACCTCTCCGGTCGAAAAGATGCGCGGGGCGAGCAGATCGCCCGCCTGCTGCATTTCGCTCGCGACGAAAATCTCGCTCGCCGTGCTGGACGGGTCGTGGATCGTGGTGGTGCCGAGGGCAAGGTTCTGGACCGCCGACCAGTTCTGCTGCGGCACCAGCTCATCCGTGCCCTGCGGCCCGTGCGCATGCGCATCGACCAGACCGGGGATGATGGTCTTGCCCGTCACATCCACCGTCTTCGTGCCGGCGGGCACCCGCACGGAGGCAGCGGGGCCGATGGCGGCGATACGGTCCCCGTCAATCAGCACCGTGCCGTTCTCGATCACGCCGCCGTCCGCGCCCGCCATGGTGACGATGCGCGCGCCGGTGAGCGCGATGCGGCCCTGATGCTTGTCCGCCCGCACCGTCCGCGCCAGTGACACACCGGAGCGCGGCGGCGTGAAGGCCACAGGATTCTGCCCCTCGGCCGGCGGCCAGCTGGGAAACAGGTTGGCGATATCGGCGGTGTAGAGCGTCGGCCCCATCGACCAGTGGAGGCGCGATCCGTCGCCTTGGAAATGGATATAGTCCGCCCCGCCCTCGCTCACGCGGACCACCGGCAGCGCCTTGGCATCGGGCGAGAGCGACACATTCTGCCCGCCCGGCAGCAGCGGTGCCACGAACGCCTCGTAATTCTGACGGAAGGCGAGATAATCCCCGTTCGGCCCCACCGCGAAGTCGTTGATCAGCTCCCCTTTGGCGTGGACGCGCTTGTCCTGGCCATTCAAATCGGTGCTGAACAGCTCGGTCTTGTCGGCGGAACGGTCGATCATGAAGATGCGTGCGCCGTCCGCGGCGAATTGCCCGCGCGCGGCATCGCGGTTGATCAGCTTCGGCGTGCCGCCCGATGCGGGAACGGTATAGACGCCCGGATTTTCGGACCATTCCGGCGCGGTGAGATATCCGCCTTCATGCTTTTCGAACACGATCAGCTTGCCGTCCGGCGACAAATGCGGGCGCGCATAATGGCCCGGCTGGCTCGTCACCTCGCGGCCGTTTCCTCCATTGGCGGAGATGGTGCGGATCGTGCCCAGCCCCTCGTCCGTCCAGTCAACATAGACGATGCTGCTGCCGTCGCGCGACCAGCTGGGAAACAGCTCGCGGCTACCACCCTCACCGCTGGTGAGGCGGCGCGGCGTACCGGCGCCCATGTCCTTCACATAGAGCTTGCCGAGGCTTTCGAACACCACGCGGCGCCCGTCGGGCGAGACTTCGGCAAAGCGCGGCATCTTGGCCGTGAAACTGTCCGGCCCCACCGGGATCATCGGATGCGGCGCCTTGGAGACACCGCGCGTGTCGTTCACGCGGAACGGGATGATAGCGGCATTGCCGCCATCCGCATCGATGCGGCGGATCTTTCCGCCCGCCCAAAAAACGATCGAATTACTGTCCGGCGTCCAGGCCATGTTCGGATAGACGCCAGTGACCGCCCAGGTTTCCTGCACATCGCGGTCGAGATCGCCATAGATCTCCTTCACCGCGCCCGATGTCATGTCCTTCACCCACAGCTTCGACTTGCCGTCCTCGCGCCGGACGAAGGCGATGCGCTTGCCGTCGGGCGAAGGCTGCGGACGCACCGCGCCGCCCAGGCCGCTGATCGCGGTGGTCGTCTCGCCGGTTTCCAGATCGTAGCGCAAGATATCGAACAGATCCTGGTTCGAATCCTGCGCATATTCGAAGATCGGCCCGGGCGTAACGTTCTTGGTGTAGTAGACCGCGTTGCCGTTCGCCGCGAAGACAGGCTCGCCCAGTTCCTTCTGCCACTGCTCGCTGGGCCGTTCGACCAGCTGCACGCCCGATCCGCCCTACACATGGTAGAGCCAGATTTCGCCCGTGCCGAGCGAACGGCCGGTGGTGAAATGCTTCTTGGCAGCGATGTAACGTCCATCCGGGGACCAGCTCGGCTGGTTCAGAAGGCGAAACTCCTCCTTCGTCACCTCGCGCTTGTCAGAGCCATCGGCGTTCATGATCCAGATATTGTCGCCGCCGCCCCGGTCCGAGGTGAAGGCGATGCGGCTGCCATCCGGCGAGAAGCGCGGCTGCACTTCCCAGGCCAGCCCCTCGGCGATGCGCACCGGCGTACCGCCCGATATCGGCATGGTGTAGATATCGCCCAGCAGCGCAAAGGCGATGGTGCGGCCGTCCGGGCTGACGTCGAGATCGATCCAGCTGCCTTCATCCACATTGATCGGCACCTGAGTGATCTGGAAACCGGGCGGATTGTTCACGTCCCAGATGTCCACGCTGGCCGGATCGACCGCGTTCGCAGCCGGCGTGGCGGCGGGCGCAGGTGCTTCGTCCGACTGCGGGAGCTGCGAGGGATCCTCGTCCTTCGCCGTGCTGGAGATCACCTCATCCTCCGGCCCCTCGGTCTGCTCAAGCGGCGGCGGATCGCCATATTCCTGTGCCCAGGCCGCAGACGGGGCGGCGGCGGCAGGCATAGCGAGGAGCGCGGCGATGACGCCGTGCAGCGCGTAGTTCATGATTGTCTCTCCCTCTCGGACTTTGCGCCACCGTAGCGAGGGAGTGCCCGGGGACAAGCGGGATCGACGCCGGCCCCCGAAAGCTATTTCAGCCGCGCCAACAACTCCTTGATCGGCACGAACGCGAAGGCGACCGAGCTGTCGGCAATGCCGTAGGGCAGGAATAGCGTGTCGCCGAGCCGCATGGCGCCGCAGGTGTAGACCACATTGGGCACATAGCCTTCGCGGTCCGCATTGGCGGCGGTCAGGATCGGTTCGTCGGCGCGGGCGATAACCTTGGACGGATCGTCTTTGTCCAGAAGCACCGCGCCGATCGCATATTTGCGCATCGCGCCGACACCGTGGGTCAGGAGCAACCAGCCCTCGTCCAGCTCGATTGGTGAACCGCAATTGCCAATCTGCACGAACTCCCAGGGATATTTCGGCTCCAGCAGCTTGTCGCCGCCATCCCAGCGCTCCAGCGAATCCGATTTCAGCAGGAACAGATTCTCCCCGTCCTGCCGGCCGATCGCCATATAATGATCGCCGATCTTGCGCGGAAATAGCGCGATGCCCTTGTTGCGCGAGGCCGCGCCCGCAATCGGTTTCAGGTCGAAATGGCGCCAGTCGCGCGTGCGCAACAGCTCCGACTGAATCTCGCGTCCCGAATAAGCGGTGTAGGTGCCCAGCCACTCGGTCGAGCCGTCCTCATGCGTGAACTGGACGAGGCGCAGATCCTCCAGCCCGTTGCGCTGCGCATCGGTGATCGGAAATATGACGGTGCCGGACAGGGTGCTGTCCCGATGGCGGATCACGGTAACAGGGCCCTCGGGCACCTCTTCCTCGCCCTGCGCGGTATCGGTGGCGGTGGCGAAGGGCGGCTCGGGTGCCAGCCGCAGCTCGCCATCCTCCGTCGCGATCCCCTCCCGAAAGGCGACGGAGCTGATATGCCCTTCGCCCACCGTGCGCAGCGACATGATGAAGCGGCAGCTGCCTTCGGGCATACCGGATTGGTCCCAGTGCGGCACCACGCTGGGGTTCATGATCGCCGCCGCGGCATAGCTATATTCATGGCAGAAATAGGCGCCGATCAGCTGGCGCTTGGTATCGCCGATGTCGCCCATCGGCTCTTCCATCTGCGCGTCGATTTCCTCGAAACGGGTCATGAACACGCGGCGGGTCTGCCAGTGGCGCGGCTCGAAATCGCGCAGCACGGCTTCCAGCTGCTTGGCGGCCTCGCGGTCCTCCATCTCCAGCACTTCGGCTACCAGCCGCTCGGACCGGCTCTTGTTGATGCCGCTGGCCTGCCAGGCAAGGTGAAAGGGCCGCACGACCACGCGCGAAGGATCGGCGTGGAGGCGGAGATCGTGATCGAAGCGCTTCAGCATATGGCTCGATTGCCGGTTGGGCCGCGCAATCTCAACCGCTTTATGCGACGTTCGCCTCTATCGGTACGGTGCCGAGCGAGGGCAGCACTGCAATCGCGCAGCTCGAAAGCTGCAATGCCAGGATCGATTCGGCTCCCTGATTGCGGTTCACCCCGGTGGGCATCAGCCCATCATGGCAACTGCTCTCCTGCGGGCTGGCCACCATCAGGCCGAGATCGTTTTCGCCCAGAAACCAGCGATAGGCGCGGTGGGCGGCAGCGGCCCAGCGTTCCTCTCCGGTGGCGCCAAAGGCGGCGGAGCAGGCGTCGATCACCGCCTGCGCCTCCAGCGGCTGCTGATCGAACCGTTGCGGCGCCTGATAGACACGGCCGAAGCTGTCCGAGCCTACGGCGCGGAAATGGCCTTCGGGTGCGTGCTGCTGTTCCAGGATCCAGTCCAGCGTCTCCAGCCCGCAATCGCGATAATCCTGCCGATCCAGAACCTGGCCCGCACGGATCAGCGCCTCGGGCAGGCGCGCATTGTCATAGGCCAGCATCGCCTCGAACCAGGGCCAATCCGGCCGCCGGGCGGCCTCCAGCAGGCGCAGCAGCTCGTCGCCGAAATGGGTAAGCAGTCTTGCCGAGATATCATGGCCGGGCTTTGCCTCCATCATCGCCGCCGCGCCTAGCATGGTAAACGCCATCGCGCGCGGGGAGCCGGCCTTCTCCATCTCCGGCGCTGCCTGATCGTAGAGCCAGCAAGCCCAATCGCGATGCCGCGGTTCCGGCGCTTCATGGCCGGCAACGCCCAGCGCCCAGACCGCGCGGCCCGCGCTGTCCTCGCTCCCCTCATCCTCCAGCCAGCGCCTGTCGAACCCCATGAAGTTGCGGAAGCGGCGTGTCTCGCCATCCCAGGCGTGCTGGACGAAGGCGGCGTAGACATTGGTCCAGCGAGCGCGCATGTCCGCGGCCATCTCCGGCATGCGGCACATCAGGATGAGCGCGCGGGCATTATCGTCCAGGCAATAGCCATGATCGCGATCGGGGATGGAATAAAGCCCGTGCTGCAGCATGCCGGTGGCATCGCTCATACGGATCACCGCTTCCGCATCGGGCGCGAGATAGCGCACGCCCTGGCTTTGCACCAAACGGATACGCTTGGCCCTCAGCATCTCCTCGAACAGCCCAATGACGCGGTGGGCAAGCCGCTGCCACACCATCGTGCGGCCGAGCGCATAAGCGCGGCGAGCGAGCGCCGTGCGCGCATCGTCATCGGCCAGCAGCTTCGAGATTTCGCAAGCGAGTGCTTCGCTATCGGCGAAATCGACCAGCACGCCATGGTCGCCGCGCAGGATCTCGCGCGCATGGATATAGGGCGTGGACACCACCGGCTTTCCGAGCGCTACGGCGTAGCTGAGCGTGCCGGACGTGATCTGCCCTTCCTTCAGATAGGGCGTCACATAGACATCCGCCGCCTCCAGCCAGTCGAGCAGATCCGGCGTGTCGACGAAGGCGTCGATGAAGCGGACATGCGCCGACATGCCAAGCTCATCCACCTGGGCGATCAACCGCTCGCGATAGGCCTCGCCTTCGTGGCGTTTCAAGTTGGGATGGGTGGCGCCCAGCACGATGTAGAGCGCATCGGGATGCGCCGTGACGATGGCCGGCATCGCCGCAATCATCGTCTCGATGCCCTTGTCCGGAGCGAGGAGGCCGAAGGTGAAGATCAGCTTCCGGCCGTCCAGATCGAAACGCGGCTTGGCATTGGCGGGATCGACATAGGGCCGGTCCGGCACGCCGTGCGGGATCACGTCGATCTGGGCGGGATCGACACCATAGGTTTCGATCAAGATCTTGCGGCCCTTGTCGGCCATCACGATCAACTTGGCCGAACGCGCGATCAACCGGTCCAGCACCTGCCGCTCATCGGCGGACGGCTGCTCCAGCAGCGTATGCAGCGTCGTCACCAGCGGGATCGACAGCGCATTGATCAGATCGAGCAGATAATCGCCCGCCGCCCCGCCATAGATGCCATATTCATGCTGCACCCACAGCATGTCCGCACCGGATGTCGCGATGTCGCGCCCTGCGGTGGCGTAGGCCGAGCGGTCCTGCATGGGGATGGTGCGGATTTCGGCGGGATATTCGATGCCCGTGCCGTCATCCATTGCATAATGATCGAGCGTGATCTCCGGAAACGCCGCGCGCACCGCATTGGCCGTATCGCTGGTGAACGTAGCCAGCCCGCAGCGGCGCGGCAGCGCGTTGCCGATCAAGGCGATGTGTCGCACTTTGGCGGGGACGCCGAAAGAACTGGTTCGCGATTCCATAAGGCCCGATCCAAATTGAAGGGGCCGGCCCAAGAGACGAAACGCCTCGGGTCGGACGGAATGATAATGCCGGTAGCGCGCTTTGGTTGCGATGCAGCATAGATCAACTCAGGCGGTGCTTCCCCTCCAGTTTCCGGAAATGCTGACGTGAAAACAAAGACCTACTGGTGTAATTCAGTTTTGGGTGAAGGCGCTGACCGAAAACACCGGAACAGCACTCGGCGTCTTTTTCGGGCACTTCGGCGCAACGGCTCTCGCAGCGCCATTCGTTCCGCTCGGGCAACGCAACGGCTGGCCTTGCCGACCGTTGGCCCTCCGCACCTTATAGCGAACTGAGCCGGAAGGACCTTCATCATGAAAATCTATCGCCACCGCAAGGATGGAGACCATTTCATTCCCACAGCGGAAGAGGCCAATCGGCCCCAACCCGGCCATGGCGAAGTACTGGTGCGGATGCGCGCGCATTCGTTGAACTATCGCGATCATATGGTGCGGCTCGGCCAATATGGCGGCAACGATCCCGAAGGCGCGGTGCCGCTCTCCGATGGCGCCGGCGAAGTGGCCGCGATCGGCGACGGCGTGGACGGTTTTGCCGAGGGCGACCGCGTCGTGTCCTGCTTCTTCGCCGATTGGGCCGAGGGTCCTCCCACACCCAAAGCGCTCGGCAGCGCTTATGGCGGGGGCGGCGATAGCGGGCTTCTTGCCGAATATGTCGCGGTCCCCGCGGGCGCGCTGACGCCGATCCCGGACTCGCTCAGCTTCGCGGAGGCCGCCACCTTGCCCTGCGCCGCGGTCACCGCTTGGCACGGCCTGCAAGCCTGTCAGGTCACCGCCGGATCGCGCGTGTTGCTGCTCGGCACCGGCGGGGTGAGCATGTTCGCGCTGCAGATTGCCAAGGCGATGGGCGCGGAAGTGTGCATCACGTCCTCATCCGACGACAAGCTGGCGATGGCGAAAAGCGATCACAGCGCGGACCATGGCGTGAACTACAAGACGCATGACGACTGGCCGGCCAAGGTGCGGGAAGCGTTCGGCGGCCAGGGCGCGGACGCGGTGATCGAAGTCGGCGGGCCGGGCACGTTCGACAAATCGGTGCAAGCGCTGCGCGTCGGCGGCCAACTCGCGATGATCGGCGTGCTGACGGAAGGGGACAGCCATGCGCGGCTGCTCGTCCAGAAAGCGGTGACCGCGCATGGCATCCTGGTCGGCTCCACCGCCATGCTGCGCGACGTGGCGCGCGTGATCGATCTGCACGGGCTGAAGCCGGTGATCGACAGCACTTACGCGTTCGACGATGCGGCGCAGGCGTTCGTGGACTTCGCCGAGAAGGACCATGTCGGCAAGGTCGTGATCGAGCACTGATCGCCGCGATCACTCGCCACGTCATTGCGAGGAGCGAAGCGACGCGGCAATCCAGGGCGACAGCAGCGCTGCACCCGCCCTGGATTGCTTCGTTGCCCTTCGGGCGCCTCGCAATGACGTACCTTTGAGACCGATAAGGTCCTGTCAGACCCTCGTCACCTCGACGGTGACGGGTTCGCCATCAATCTGATGCGCGGACCCCGCTTCCACACCAAGCTCCAGCTTTTCCGCCAGCGTTTCGCCGCGAATATAGGCTTCGTGCTCGCGTAGCGCCGCCAGCACGGCATCGCTGCCGCCCGCACGGATGGTGATCCGATCGGACACGTCGAAGTCCGCCTCCTTGCGCGCATCCTGCACCAGCCGCACGAAATCGCGCGCCTTGGCTTCGGAGCGCAGTTCATCGGTCAGTTCGAGATCGAGCAACACGGTGCCCCGGCCGGCATCGAACATCTGTGCGTCCTCGTCGCTGCCGCCGGTGGTGACGAGCAGATCATAGTCGTCCTCACCGATCTCCACGCCCGCGATCTCGACCGTGCCGTCCTCGCGGCGACTCCAGTCACCCGATTTGGACGCGGCGATCACGTCCTTCATCTTCGGCCCCAGCTGTTTGCCGAGGCGGCGCGGATCGACCTTCAGCACCAGCTCGCCCACCGCTGCGGGATCGGTATCGAAGCCCACCGCTTTGACGTTGAGCTCGTCCGCAATGGTGCCCTCGAACGGGCGCAGACGGTCCACCTCAGGGTGCGCGATGGTGAGCTTTTTCAGCGGCTGGCGCAGGCGCTGCTGCTGACGCACGCGGATCGACAGGCCCGCGCCGCAGATATCTCGCGCAAGGTCCATGTCGCGGATCAGCTCGGCCTCCTGCGGGAAGGCGGACACGTCCGGCCAATCGGCCAGATGCACCGATGTTTCGCCGGTCAGGTTGCGATAGATCGCTTCCGTCACGAACGGCATCAGCGGGGCCAGCGCCTTCGTCAGCGTCACCAGCACGGTGTAGAGCGTGTCAAACGCATCGCGCTTGTCGTCGGTCACTTCCGCGCCCCAGAAGCGCGCGCGGTTGCGGCGGATATGCCAGTTGTTGGAGACGTCGAGGAACGGGCTGACCAGGCCGTAGGCGCCCGGAATGTCGTTCGCCTCCAGCCGCTCGGTCAGCGTTTCCACGAACTCGCGCGTCTTCGCCAGGATATAGCGGTCATGCTCGTTGCGGCTGTCGGTGCGCAGCTGCGCCTTGTAGCCGTCTGCATTGGCGTAGAGCGTGAAGAAATAGCTCGCGTTCCATAGCGGCAGGATGGTCTTGCGCAGCGCTTCCTGGATGCCGCGCGCATCCGAATGGATGATGAGATCGCCGCCTGCCAGCAATGAAGAACTGAGCATGTAGACGCGCAGCGCGTCCGATCCATGTTCGGCCAACACCTTGTTGGGATCGGGATAGTTTTTGAGGCGCTTGGAGAGCTTCTGCTTGTCATCGCCCAGCACCACGCCGTGGCAGATGCAGTTCTGGAACGGCGCCTTATCGAACAAAGCGGTCGACAGCACCATCAGCGTGTAGAACCAGCCGCGCGTCTGCGCCATATATTCGACGATGAAGTCCGCGGGGAAGTTCTTCTCGAACTTCTCCTTGTTCTCGAACGGATAATGCAGCTGTGCGAACGGCATCGAGCCGCTGTCGAACCACACGTCGAGCACTTCGGGCACGCGGCGCATCATGGCCTTGCCGCTGGGATCGTCCGGATTGGGACGCACGAACTCATCGATATGCGGGCGGTGCAGATCGTCCGGACGGCGGCCGAAATCGGCGGCGATCTCGTCGAGCGACCCATAGACGTCGATACGCGGATAGTCTGGATCGTCGCTCATCCAGATCGGGATCGGGCAGCCCCAGAAACGGTTGCGGCTGATGTTCCAGTCGCGCGCATTTTCCAGCCAGTTGCCGAACAGGCCGTCCTTCACATGGCCCGGAATCCAGTCGATCGTCTGGTTCAGCTCGACCATCCGGTCCTTGATCGCGGTAACTTCCACATACCAGGCGTCGATCGCCTTGTAGATGAGCGGCGTGTCCGTGCGCCAGCAATGCGGATAATTGTGGAGATAGGTCTCGTGGCGGAGGACCTTGCCCGCCTCCTTCAGATCCTTGATGATCTCCTTGTTCGCGTCGAAGATGTTGAGGCCCGCATAAGGCGGCACTTCCTTGGTGAAATTGCCCTGATCGTCGACGGGGGCCACCAGCGGGATGCCGTTGGCGCGGCCGAATGCAAGGTCATCCTCACCGAAGGCAGGCGCGGTGTGGACGATGCCGGTGCCGCTCTCCAACGTCACGAAATCGGCGGCCAGCACGCGGAAGGCGTTCTCGGTATCCGCGAAGAAGGGGAACAGCGGCTCATAAGCGCGGCCCGCCAGTTCGCTGCCCTTCAGCGAGCCGACCTTTTCAAAGCCTTCCAGCTCCTTGGCATAGGCCTCGACCAATGCGTCGGCGAGGACGACATGCTCGCCATCCTTTTCCATGATCGCGTAGTCGAATTCCGGCCCCACCGCGCAGGCGAGGTTGCTGGGCAGCGTCCAGGGCGTGGTGGTCCAGGCGGCAACGCTTGCGGGCTTGCCGTCTTTCAGCGGCTCCTTCAGCCGGAACAGGACGGTGAGCGCCGGGTCCTGGCGCTCACGATAGGAGTTGTCGAGCCGCGTCTCGAAATTCGAAAGCGGCGTCTGCATCGCCCAGCTATAGGGAACGACGCGGCTGCCACGATAGACCAGCCCCTTGTCGTACAGCGTCTTGAACGCCCACAGCACGCTTTCCATGAACGTCGGATCCATGGTCTTGTAGTCGTTCTCGAAATCGACCCAGCGGCCCATTCGCTCGACATAATATTGCCAGTCATTGGTGTAGCGCAGCACGCTTTCCCGGCAATAATCGTTGAATTTGTCCATCCCGTAATCAAGGATGGCGAGGCGCCCGGAGATGCCGAGCTCCTTTTCCGCCGCCATTTCCGCGGGTAGCCCGTGGCAGTCCCAGCCGAAGCGCCGCTCCACGCGCCGCCCCTGCATGGTGCGGAAGCGCGGGACCAGATCCTTCACATAGCCTGTGGCCATATGCCCGTAATGCGGCAGGCCGTTGGCGAAAGGCGGGCCGTCATAGAAGACGAACTGGTTGGTCTCGCCGTCCACCTCTGCCGGGCGCTGATCGATCGACGCCTGGAAAATCCCCTCGCGCTTCCAGAACTCCAGAACGTCCGCCTCCATGCGCGGCACGTCGGGCGAGGGATCGATCGCGGGATAGGGCGTGGACTTGGTCGATGCGGACTGGGTCACGGGGAGAGCTTTCGCTGAAGGCTTCGGGAAGTTTCAGCAGGTAAGCGGCGGCGCGATGCAATGCAACAAAGCGCGTAGGCGCAGGTCCTCCTCGCGATCAGGCTTGCGGAACGTCTTCCAGATAAGGTGCACACAGCGCGCGGATATCGACCACCGCCTTCAGCCGCGCGGCAAGGAGCGCGGTGCCGCTGATCTTGCGCTGGACGAAGATCATGTCGGCGGGCGGCACATGCCAGGTTTCGCGGTCTTCGGCCATTTCCTGGCCCATTTCGGCCAGCGTCGTGACGAAAGCGCGGTCGCCGAAATCGAAGCGCTCGGGCGTGCCGATCTCACGCAGCACGATGTCGATCATGCGGTCGACAAGGGCGCGGTGCTTTTCGGCGGCGGCGGGGCCTAGGAAGCCGGCATCGATTGCGCCTTGCCGCACGGCGTCGCGGTCACCGGCAAACAGCGCGCGCAGCAAATTGCGGTAATTGGCCGACACATGCCGCTCGACCGCGCGCGAGGCGCCGAAATCCAGCAGCACGAGCCGACCGCCATCGGCCTGATAGCGATAATTGGCGAAGTTCGGATCGGTCTGCATATGGCCGAATTCGAACAGCTCGCGCAGCACCAGTTCGATGAGGCGCGTCATCACCTCGTTGCGCACATCCTGCGGCTCGTCCGCGATCCCCTCGATCGGGGAGCCTTCGATGAAGCTCATGGCAAGCACGTTCGGGGTGGTGAATTCGTCATCGCGGCGAGGGACGACATAGCGATCATCGCCCTCCAGCAGCTGAGCGAAGCGCTCCATTTCCGCGCCCTCGCGCTCATAATCGGCTTCTTCGTGCAGCTGCTTCTTCGCCTCGTCGAGCAGCGGCGCAAGGTCCAGTTCCTTGGGCACCAGCCCGCTGATGCGCAGGAGCGTCACCACATTGTCGACATCGCTGTCGATGCTCTTGGCGACGCCCGGATACTGGATCTTGATCGCCAGATCGCGGCCGTCCGGCGTCTGCGCGCGGTGGACCTGGCCGATCGAGGCGGCGGCAACGGGCGTTGGGCCGAAGCGCTTGAACCGGCGGCGCCAGTCCTTGCCCCATTCCTTGGCCAGTACCGTCTTCAGCTGTCCCGGCGGCATGTGCTGCGCCTGATCGCGCAGCCGGGCCATGATCTCGGCCAGTTCGGGCGGCAGCAGATCGCCCGCATCCATCGAGATCATCTGCCCCATCTTCATCGCCGCGCCGCGTAGATGGGCGAGGCGATCGGCAAGCCGTTTGGCATTGCCGGGGGTGAGGACGAGATCGCTGACACGCGGCCGCTCGCCCGCGGCCAGACGGCGCGCGCCCTCGCCAATCACATTGCCGGCAACGCCCCCAGCGAGGCGGCCGAAGGTGCCGAGGCGCGACAACCGCCCACTCGGCACCGCCCGCTGGCGCGAGCGATCGGTGAGGAAATCGTCATCCTCTTCCATCGCCCGCGCCCAGCGTCCGCTTACTGCGCTTCAGCGGCGGGCGTCGCTTCCGACGTAGAGTCCGCGCCGGGCAGGACGTTGTCCTGAACTTCCGTTTCCACCGGCTGATCGGCCGTCGTGGCGTTTTCATCCGCCGCGGTGGGATAGTTCATGCCTTCCTGCATGCCCGCTTCTTCGGCATCGGCGGTGGCCGCTGCGTTCTCGTCCTTCTGCGAACAGGCGGAAAGGCCGAGGGCCAGTGCCACGATGGGAAGCATGTAGCGCATGCAAAACGTTCCTTTTCTTGCTCAGCCCATCGTCGGGATGACGAAGGCGTCCTTGTTGTCGGCTTCGGCAGTACCGTCGGGCCAGCGCTGGGTCACGGTTTTCACCTTCGTCCAGAACTTGATGCCCTCCATGCCGTGCTGGTTGGTATCGCCAAAGGCGGAGCGTTTCCAGCCGCCGAAGCTGTGATAGGCCACGGGCACAGGTATCGGAACGTTGATGCCGACCATGCCGACATTCACGCGCTGCGCGAACTCGCGCGCGGCATGGCCGTTGCGCGTGAAAATGGCCACGCCATTACCATATTGGTGCTTGGAGGGGAGCGTGAGGGCTTCCTCGAAATCCTTGGCGCGCACGATCTGCAGCACGGGGCCGAAAATCTCTTCCTTGTAGCTTTCCATGTCCGGGCGCACATGATCGAACAGCGACGGGCCGATGAAGAAGCCCTCTTCATGACCCTGCAGCGTGAAGCCGCGGCCATCGACCACCAGCTCCGCGCCCTCGTCCACGCCCTTCTGGATCCAGTCCTCCACGCGCTTCTTGTGCGCGGCGTTGACGACGGGGCCGTAATGCGCGTCCTTGTCGGTCGACACGCCGACGCGCAGCGCCTCGATGGCAGGCAGCAGCTTTTCCTTCAGCCGCTCCGCCGTGCCCTCGCCCACCGGCACCACGACGGGCAGTGCCATGCAGCGCTCGCCGGCCGAACCATAGGCCGCGCCGGACAAATCGCTCACAACCTGGTCGAGGTCCGCGTCGGGCATCACGATCCCGTGGTTCTTCGCGCCGCCCATCGCCTGCACGCGCTTGCCGGCTGCAACGCCGCGCTTGTAGACATAATGCGCGATGTCGGAGCTGCCGACAAAGCTGACGCCGCCGATGGCGGGATGATCCAGGATTGCGTCGACCATCTCCTTGTCGCCCTGCACCACCTGCAGAATGCCTTCGGGGCCACCGGCCTCGACGAACAATTCGGCAAGGCGACGCGGCACGGAGGGATCGCGCTCGGACGGTTTCAGGATGAAGGCGTTGCCCGCCGCGATGGCCGGGCCGAACATCCACATCGGGATCATGGCGGGGAAGTTGAACGGCGTGATACCGGCGCCGATGCCCAGCGGCTGGCGCATCGAATAGACGTCGATGCCCGGCCCGGCGCCTTGCGTATATTCGCCCTTCAACACATGCGGAATGCCGCAGCAGAACTCGATGACGTCGAGGCCGCGCTGCACATCGCCGCGCGAATCCGCGATCACCTTGCCATGCTCGCTGGAGAGCATCTGGGCGAGGTTTTCCATGTCCGCTTCGACCAGTTCCTTGAACTTGAAGAAGACGCGCGCGCGGCGCTGCGGATTGGTGGCCGCCCATTCGGGCTGCGCCGCCTGCGCGGCATCGACGGCGCGGTCCAGCAGCGCGGCATCGCCGAGCGGAACCTTGGCCTGCACGGTGCCGTCATTGGGGTTGAACACGTCCGATGTGCGCGATCCCCCGCCGCTGGTCTCACCGGCAATAAAATGATCGATGGTGCGCATGGGGCTCTCCTGAAGATTTGGCCTGGAAGTTGGGGATTTGATCCTGTGAACGCATGTCGGCCAAAGGCGTTCGATTGCAAGCGCTGCAAAGCGTCCGGAGCTTGAAACCCGGTCGCCCCAGCGAAACGAATTTACGAAGGCTGGATCAGCGCTTCAGACGCTCAGCGTGCCAGCGGATATGATCGCCGAGGAAGGTCGAGATGAAATAATAGCTGTGGTCGTAGCCTTCGCGCATGTTCAGCGTCAGGTCGATGCCGGCCTTTTCGCATGCCTCGCGCAGAAGCTCCGGCCGCAGCTGTTCGTCCAGGAACTGATCCGCCGTGCCCTGCTCCACGAGCAATTCCGGCACGCGCGCGCCATCGGCAATCAGCGCGCAGGCATCATATTGCCGCCAGGCCGCGCGGTCCTCGCCCAGATATTTGCTTAGCGCCTTCTGGCCCCAAGGTACCCCGATCGGCGCCACCACCGGCGAGAAAGCGGAGACCGAGCGGAAGCGCTCGCCGCCGCGCAGACCGATGGTGAGCGCGCCATGGCCGCCCATGCTGTGCCCCGTGATGGACTGGCGGGCCATGTCTGCCATCGGAAATTCGGCGGCGATCAGCGCGGGCAGCTCATCCTCGATATAGCTGCGCATGCGGTAATACTGCGCCCAGGGATCCTGCGTGGCATCGAGATAGAAGCCTGCGCCCTTGCCGAAATCATAGCCGTCCTCGTCCGGCACATCATCGCCGCGCGGGGACGTATCCGGCGCGATGAAGATCACGCCTTCTTCGGCGCAGGCCGCGCGATATTCGCCCTTTTCGGTGACGTTCGAATGATCGCAGGTGAGGCCGGACAGATACCAGAGCACCGGCAGCTTCGCGCCAGCCTCGTGCGGCGGCACGAACACCGAGAAGATCATCTCGGTGCCCGTGCTGTCGCTGGCATGCTTGTACACGCCCTGCTCGCCGCCATGGCTCTTATTGATCGAGACCGTGTCCATCGTTCAGGCGGCAGGCCTGTGCATGGCGCAGATCTTGTTGCCCGCGGGATCGCGCAGATAGGCAAGATACAGCTTCATGCCCGCCCCTTCACGGATGCCCGGCGGATCTTCGATCGCCGTGCCGCCATGATCGAGGCCTGCCTTATGCCAGGCATCGGCCTGTTCAGGGCTGCTCGCAGCAAAGCCGATGGTCGAACCGTTGCCGCAGCTCGCCGGCTTCCCATCGATCGGCTTGGTCAGCAGGAATATCCCGCCATTATGCATGTAGATCACCCGCCCCTTGGGATCGACCCGACCGGGCTCTCCGCCCAGCGCTCCGATGACGGCGTCGTAAAAGGCCTTGGACGTATCGATATCGTCTGCGCCCAACATCACGTGACTAAACATGGAAATTTCCTCTCCTGCATGGTCCGGCAAGCGTGCCGGTTACAAATCATTCGAATACCACGGTGCGCGCGCCGTTCAGGAACAGACGCCGTTCGCCAACCGCATTCACGGCCTTCGCCAGCACGCGCGCCTCGATGTCCCTGCCGCTGCGGATCATGCTGCGTTCGGAATCGCGGTGATCGACCGGCTCAACAGCCTGGGCGATTATCGGGCCCTCGTCCAGATCGCCGGTCACGAAATGGGCGGTCGCGCCGATCAGCTTCACACCGCGTTCGAAGGCCTGGGCATAGGGATTGGCGCCCTTGAAGCCCGGCAGGAAGCTGTGGTGGATATTGATGCAGCGGCCTTTCATGCGATCGGCAAAGCCTTGCGTCAGAACCTGCATATAGCGCGCCAGGATCAGGTGCGAGGCGCCATAATCGTCCATCAGCGCTTCGATCGCAGCTTCCTGTTCGATGCGGTTGGCATCGCTCACCGGCAGATGGTGGAAGGGCACCCCGTGCCAGTCCGCGATCTCGCGCAAATCGTCATGGTTGGAAACCACCGCGGCGATCTCCACCGCCAGCGATCGGCTACGCTGTCGGTAGAGCAGATCGCTCAGGCAGTGCGATCCTTTCGAAACCGCCACCAGAACACGCGGCTTATCGTCCGCCCGCGTCAGCTCCAGTTCCATTTCGAACCGCACCGCCAGCGGCGCGAAATGGGTCCGCCAGCCGGCGAGATCGGACAGCCCGCCCTCACCGGCTGACTGGAAGCATATCCGCATGAAGAAGCGGCCGCTTTCCAGATCGGCATATTGCTGACTGTCCAGAATGAAGCCGCCCTGCTCGGTCAGCGCGCCGGACACGGCCGCGACGATACCGCTGCGATCCCGGCACATCAGCGTCAAAATCCAGCGTTCCGGCTCCACGGCGCGCGTGCTCAGTAAATGACCACGCCGCGAATGCTCTCACCCTTGTGCATCAGGTCGAAGCCCTTGTTGATCTCGTCCAGCGAAAAGCGGTGCGTAATCATCGGGTCGATCTCGATCTGGCCGTTCATATACCAGTCGACGATCTTGGGCACATCGGTCCGCCCGCGTGCGCCGCCAAAGGCACTACCGCGCCAGTTGCGCCCCGTCACCAGTTGGAAAGGCCGCGTCTCGATGGTCTGGCCCGCGCCCGCCACGCCGATGATGATGCTTTCGCCCCAGCCCTTATGGCAGCATTCCAGCGCCTGGCGCATCACCTGAACATTGCCGATGCACTCGAACGAATAATCCGCGCCACCGCCCGTCAGGTTCACGATCCGCTCGACGATATCGCCGCCGTCCTTGGGGTTAAGGAAGTCCGTCATGCCGAACTTGCGCCCCCATTCCTCGCGGTCCGGATTGAGATCAATACCGACGATCTGGCTCGCGCCCGCCAACTTGGCGCCCTGAATGACGTTGAGGCCGATGCCGCCCAGGCCAAAGACGACGACGCGGCTGCCCGGCTCCACTTTGGCCGTATGCACCACGGCGCCCACTCCGGTCGTCACGCCGCAGCCGACATAACAGGTCGTGTCGAACGGCGCGTCCTCGCGGATCTTCGCCACCGCAATCTCCGGCAGTACGGTGAAGTTCGAAAAGGTGGAGGTGCCCATATAATGATGGATCATCTGCCCCTTGTAGCTGAACCGGCTGGTGCCGTCCGGCATCAGGCCCTTGCCCTGCGTGGCGCGCACGGCCTGACAGAGGTTCGTCTTGGGGTTGAGGCAATATTCGCATTCCCGGCACTCGGCGGTGTAGAGCGGGATGACATGATCGTCCGGCTTCACGCTGGTGACGCCTGAACCCACTTCGCGCACGATGCCCGCGCCCTCATGGCCGAGCACGGAGGGAAACAATCCTTCCGGATCGTCGCCGGACAGCGTGAAGGCGTCGGTATGGCACAGGCCCGTCGCCATCAGCTCGACCAGCACCTCGCCCTCCTTGGGTCCTTCGAGGTCCAGTTCGACGATCTCCAGCGGCTTCTGAGCTTCAAAGGCAACGGCTGCGCGGGTCTTCATGGGATTCGGTCTCCGGCTGATCGGGAATATCCAGGCTTTGCGACGCAGCCGGATGGCATGTCAGCCCGCAAAATGTAAAGGCCGCGCGCCCGGCAGGGTCTCTGCTGCGATGAACCGCACCTAACGATGGAGTCACTGCACCTTCCAGCCCCGCTAAAGCCCGTGCTGCCCCGCCCACGCCAAAAGCACTGGCGCCGCGCCCAACCGAATGCTAGGCCCCGCCCGCAAGCACCCGTAGCTCAGCTGGATAGAGCGCTGCCCTCCGAAGGCAGAGGTCACAGGTTCGAATCCTGTCGGGTGCGCCAGTCTCGCCGCCTAATTTTCGATCTGGTCGATCAGAATATCAAGATCGGCGGCAAGCGGATGGTCCTATCGCCGGACCGCGCACAAGGCGGGCACGGACAGCACCTCAGTACCGATCCGAACGATATCGCCGATCGCCGCGCGTTCGCACCTGCCCAAGGTCTTTTGCCCCATGGGCGCGGCTGGCGGAAGTTCCCGCTACCGTCATGATGGGTATCACTGGCGCCGGCATCGGCGCCTGGGCGGCGATCGCATGGCAGGCGGCGGGCAATACGCTATTCGGCTACGGCGTCTGGGCGACGCTGCTCGCGCGCTACCCCGCGGCAACGATCGCCCCCCTTCGCGCCGCTGGTGCCGGTGTTCGGCAG